>CAIXGS010000037.1 GCA_903919125.1 uncultured Spartobacteria bacterium
CATCGATAACGATCTCACCGCCACAGGAACAACGGGTATCCGGGAAGTGACGCTCAATCTGATCGACCTCGGATTCAGGGACGACCTTTCGCGTATTTCGGATATGCCCCGGTTGGGCGCCGCGTTTCTTTTCTGAGGGTTTGCGGTGATGTTCTTTCTTGGCCTTTCCTGAAAGGCGGTCCTGGCTGGGTGGTATTGAGGAGTTGGTGGAATTGGCCTGAAGGCGCTCAATAGCTTCGCGGAGTTCCTGCACCAGAGCCCATAGGCTGCTGATGATTTTGAATGCTGCCTTCAGCGTTTTAGGGGGCTGAGGACATTCGAGGAATTGCTGTTTTTTGGCCATGCGTCATTGTAAGCCCTCTTTTTTTAAGCGTTTTTTTGCTCCTGAGAAGGATTTAGAGCACGAAAAGATTTGGGGCGCAGCCCGCCTGCGCGAGCCTCGAGGACATGGACGACAGGGCGCGGCAAGAGCTATCGACCTGACACGTGAGGCGAGTAGTCGCCCACGCTAAAAATGGGCGTTTCGAGCCCAAAATCGTGTCAAGTCTTTTTTTAGGGATGGGGGAATTATTTTTTGCCCCGAATTTTCTTGAGTGCTCGCGCATTGGAGCCAGCGTTCTGGGTGGCCTCTAGCTGTCGCGCCTGCTCAGTCAACGTGGTAATCGTTTCCTGCAGAAGGCGGATGGCTTCAGAGGCTTCTCCAAGGGATCTGGGCATACGAGGCTTAGAGGTAAGCGCGGGATTGAATGAAGGCTTTTTCATAATGTAGATGATGCCCATCATGGCCTCAGCTAGCAAGGCCGTGAACAGTTAGTGCGACTGCATAAGTCATTGAAAGATAGCTGATGAAAGTTCAGTACAGAGAAGAAATAGCGAATCACTCTGGCCCCGAGTCATGCGGGACGGTCCGTGAGGACCGTGTCGAAGCGTTGACAGGGGAAACCGGCAGGCCAGCCATTGAGCCGCGAAATCAACCCACTGGGGCGCCGACGTTGTTAACTGAAGCGGAAGGCAATATGGAGCACGACGCTACCCGCAAGTCGTGCTCTGGTCCCACGCGGTCGGAGACCCTGTGCACGCCGGGAAGTTTTTCAAATGAAAGCAGTGAGATCTCATCGGTGTCCACCCCGCAAGGATGGGTGGACGGGGCTGGAAAGGGCAATCCCCGTAACCCAGCCATCTACGCCGGTGAGAAGTCTGATATCCCCATACGACCTGAGAAATGCCCGAACAATGGCGATAAGCCGGCGGAGGGCATGGAGGAAAGGGGGGTAGTCAGTGGGAACTCCGAGGAGGCCACCGCAGCGCGAGCGCAGAATCGCGATAAACCTGCGTCGAAGGGTCTCCAAGGGGTACGTGAGGCCGCAAGGCGTGATCGCCAATGCCGCTTCACTTCTCTCCTTCACCATGTCACCCCAGAACTCCTGAAGGACAGCTACTACAGGCTGAGCCGGAAGGCAGCGACGGGTGTCGATGGAGTCAGCTGGAGAGATTATGAGCCACTCGCGCAAGCAGGTCGGCTGCTCGAACTTCATGCCGAGGTGCACTCGGGGCGATATCGGGCACAACCCTCCCGCCGGGTCTATATTCCCAAGGCCGACGGTAAACTCCGACCACTTGGGATCGCGGCACGCGAAGACAAAATTGTCCAACAGGCCGTAGTGACCGTGCTGAACGAAATCTACGAAGTGGACTTCATGGGGTTTTCCTATGGATTCCGCCCGGGACGGAGTCAGCACGATGCGTTGGATGCGCTGGCCGTGGCCATTGAGAACCGCAAGGTGAACTGGATTCTGGATGCCGACATCGTCGCTTTCTTTGATGAGATCGACCATGATTGGATGATCCGGTTTCTGGAACACCGCATCGGTGATCAGC
>CAIXGS010000038.1 GCA_903919125.1 uncultured Spartobacteria bacterium
ATGATTCAAGAGACCTCAGCACCTGGGAGCGCGGAGCCCCAGCTCCGCAATGCCTGTCCGAGCTTTTGGGGCGTCAAAGCGGAGCTAGGGCTCCGCGTTCCCGGGAGAGAAGAACCAGTTTTCTTCAAGATTTGGTATGAGAATGCAGCCAAAACTCCAAGTCGGGAACACCAACGGTGTGCCATGATGCAGCCCAAGGTTGGCGCGACGCAGGAGCGCCTACCTTGGGTCACAGCAAAACAGCGGCAACCCTGTAAGGGTTGAATCAATTCCACCACGCCGCCCGTCGTGGGAATTGCCCTTGCTAAGGTTTAATTTCCCAAAGGGAATTAAATTGCTCGTCCCCCTTCAGCAAGAGACGGCCACTCGTGTGCTACACTGTCTTCATATAATTGCTATCTCGCAATTAACTGCCGCCCCTTGGCAACCTTCCCCCTAAGCCGCATTATTCGCTCCTCCTTTAGACTCCCTTTCCCGTCCAATCCAGTCCCGCCCATGACGCTCATTCATTCTGATTCCCCCCAGTCCGCCTTCGACCATCTGCTGGACGCAATGAGTCGTATGCAGCAAGATCCCCTCGCCCAGTGCTGGCTGGTCGCTCCCTCCCACAATTGGGGAGATCGCATCCTTCAATTCCTCGCGAGGAAGCAGGGCATTGCCAGCGGCATCTCCACGAGTAACCTACGCGCACTGCTTGAAAGCATCGCCAAAACGGATCCACGCCGTTGTCTGAGCACCGATTCACTCGCTCTGCTGATTCTTGAGAGTATCCGCGACACCCCTCAAGAACCCGAGTCCCTGATCTACAGCGCCCTCGGCGATGCTGACGAAGCCCGTCCGCTACGTGAGTTGGCGATCGCCCAGTCTCTTGCGGAAGCCATGGACGCGACGTGGTTACATCCCAATAGCGACCAATCCTTTCTCGATCGCCCTGAAATCCAGCGCCTACTGCAAAGAGAAGCCATCAAAGCAGCAGCCACCGATCACTTGGGTCGCATCAGCAAGGAGAGCTTTGAAGCCGCCTGCCGCTCATGGCTCAAAAGTCAACAGACCAAAGGCGGAAGCGTCCGTCTGGCAATTCTTTTGGACCGAAGCACCCCTGCGCTTTTGCTCGAAAGACTGGAACAATTGCTTCAAATCGTCGATGGCGCCCTCGTGGTCAGTGCCCCGGTCAATGACTTTTGGGCGGACGACACCCTCAAGACCCGCGGCCGAAAGCGCTCTGCCACCCTTCCTCAAACTCCGGCACCACACCTTCTTTACGCGTTGGGCGCCAATGCTCAGGACCTCCATCGCGGTCTTATTGAACACTTCGAGTCGACGGGTACAGGGTTCCTTTACCCAACTGCCGAAAACAGCGAGACTCCGGACTCACTTCTCGCAGCTTTGCAAGAGGACACTCGCAGCCTGCACCTGCGCGAGAACCTTTTCGTCCGCACACCAGAGGATGCAAGCCTCGTAGTCTACTCGTGCCGCAGCCCAAGAAGAGAGTTAGAGCTGATAGCAGACCAATTCCGTGGGGAATTTAGCAGGAACCCTGAGCTGAAACCCGAAGACTGCCGGATCTTGCTCGTAAACCCCGGCGAGTACGCGCCGCTCATTAAGTCGGTTTTTGCAGAGGCCGGCGTGCCAATTCACTTTCCTGAGATTCCTCCGCAACAATCTTTGGAGGTGATCGCCGCTCTTAACTCGCTCGTGGAGGCCTTGCGCGGGCGCTTTGAGCTTGCCGAGGGCTTGCGCCTGCTGCAACAACCGCCGATTACGCGCCGTTTCCAACTCGAGGACGCTCTGGCCGACGGGGAACTGGGCAACTGGCTTCGCGATGCAGGCGTGCGTTGGGGCCGCAATCAGGAGCACCGAATTGAAGCACAACAGCAGCCGATGTCCGGTGACACTTGGTCGTGGGCCTTCGGTTTACAACGTCTGGCTCTGGGGGCTGTCCTGCCTGCCTCGGCAAACAACACCTGTGTCAGCTTGGGCAATAACACACCGCATGTTCCACTCCTTCGTGCCGCAGGCCTCCAGACCGCCACACTCGCACGACTCGCCGAATTCCTAGAGCTTTTCGATCAGCACGCAGCCATTTGGAAACGCGGAACGACCCACACACTCGAAGCTTGGTGCGATGCAATCATCACCCTTTGCGAGGTCTTTTTTGACGAAGCCAGCCAAGACCAAGCCCTCGTCTTAACCTCCAAGGTCGTCGCCCCGCTGCGCAAGAGCAACCTACCACCGCACGAAACGAATACTTCCAATGCATTCCTTCAAAGCGAGATCAGTGCCGAAGTTTTTCTAAGGCTCTTTAATGCACGCCTCGATGCCTTAAGTGAACAACTCATGAGGGGCGACAGAATGAGCGGCGTGCTCGTCTCCGATCTTCGAAAGGACGCCGCGCTCCCAGCCCAGATCCTCGCCGTCGCAGGCCTTGGCGGCGAACAGTTCCCACGAGCCGATATTCGGGCAGACTGGCATCCGCTCAAAAACGCTTCTGGAATCGGACTTCCGAGTAAACGGGGCGAAGATCGTCATTTTTTACTTCAGGCGGCGCTGTGTCCGCAAAGGCGTCTTCTGCTGACGTACGTGGGCGGCTCCCTGCACGACGACAAACCTTTGCCACCCTCTACCCCGCTCGCTGACCTTTTAGAAGCCGTCGCTAAAACCGCTGGCCCCAAAACGGCTACGGACATTCAGGTGAACGTCCCGCTGCACCAGTTTAGTTCGGCAGCATTTTTAAGCTCGCTCCCGCACTTTGCGCGAGGCCAGCAACCCGCTCACCATCAGGAAGCGCGGATCCTAGCAACCTCTCAAAAAAGCGATGCACTCCGTTTTTACCGAGCTCCGCTGCCGATCGAACCACGAAGTGTGGTGGACGTTACCGAACTGAAACGAACCCTCGTTGAGCCACACAAAATTTATCTGGCACGCCTTGGGCTGGGTTGGTTTGACCAACCGCGCGCCTTTCCAACCGGGGCATTGCTCGGTCTAACCAGCCTTGAAAAATGGGTGCTTCGAGACTGGATACTCAAGGAGCGCCTTGCCGCTGCTGACTCTGCTCGCGGCCCCAGCGAGGGCGACGCCTCGCGGGAGCTTCTGGGGTTGATGGGCAAGCTCCCCCAAGCGCCGCGAGATCTTAAAATATGGGAGAAAGAAGCCGCAAAGGCTCCTGTGGTGCCTCAGGAACCAAGTCGGCCGCATCCGGCGATCCAACTAAAAATCGAGGGGGTTGAGATAACCGGTCAGATCGATCCTCACTGGCGAATCAACGGGAACGTCGCGACGCTTTACACCGCGGGTGCAAGTAAACCCAAGTACGAACTGCGCGCTTTGGTAGATGCGTTGGTTCTTTCGCTCGTTGCTCCGGAAGTAAAGGTGTTCCAGATCCAGTTTTCAAAAAAGAAATCTGAGGACAAATCGGTCGCTCTCAAAAACATCACTCACTTGCTTGGTGAACCTGAAAAAACGCTCGAACGCATCCTAGAGCTTCACCGACTGGCGCTCTGTGTGCCGCTCCCATTCTTTATGGAGGCCAGCGAAAAGCTCAAGGATGCCAATGTAGACAACGAGTCCAGTTGCCTTGCCTCCGCGCTTGAAAAGTGGAAAAGCAAAGACTCCTTTAGCGAGAACGCCAAGGACCCTGAAGCCGAGGCGCTCAGCGTTCAGATCGCTTTTGCCGGAATCGAGGATCCTTTTACAGAAGACTACAAACTTTTAGAAGGCTTGACGTTTGGAGATGTCGCTAAAAATCCTGCTCAAAAGCTCTCCATCACCTTGGCTAAATTAATCTTTGGCCTCGTTCCAACCCCTTCCAAGCCCGACTCCAAAAGCAAAAAAGCCCTCTCGTAATGCAACACTTTAACCCCTTTCAGTTGCCATTGCACGGCCTGCGCGCCATCGAAGCTAGCGCGGGTACCGGCAAGACGTGGTCCATCACGCTGCTCCACCTGCGGCTTATCCTCTCGGGTGTGCCCATCGAGAAAATCCTCGTCTCCACCTTCACCACAGCCGCCACAGCCGAACTGCGCGACCGCCTTCGCGAACGTCTTGCGGATAGCGTTCGCCTATCGGAAAAACTCCAGGCCAACCACCCGCTTCACTCGGAAGAGCGCGACGTTGCAGATCTTCTACACGACTGCCCGAACCACCTTGTCCTCTTAAAAACGGCGCTTTCCAACCTCGATTTGGCGCCGATCCACACCATTCACGGCCTGGCCACGCGCATCTTATCGGAAAATGCGGCAACCCTTGGACTGGATCCAGACACCGCTCTAGTCACCGACACGGACGACCTTCTGGAGGAAATTCTCGACGATCTTTTCGTCCAAAACCCAGAGCTTTTCATCGATCTCGAACGTGACAGTAAGGACCTAGCGACCTTGGTGCGTGTGGTCAAAGCCCACCCTGATCTTGCGCTGCAACCCGCCACCTTCACGTCTCCTGAGGAACTCGCTTCCCTGCAGCAACGTTATCTGGAACTCGCCTCCGAAATCCAACCCGAGCAAATGGCTGCCCGCGCCAAGGCCGGAGCATCTCGGAATGCACTCATCAAGACACTCAACCAGATGAAGGAGGGCGTTCATTGTGTTTTTTCCGATCTTAGCGACCCGCAAAGAGATGCGCTGACGCCTGAACACATCGCCTTTTGGGAAAAACTGGACGCTGCACACGCCCCAATCGCCGCTGCCGTTCATGCCCCACGAATCCTTGTCGCCCGTGAGCTCCCGAAACGTCTCGCCGCTCGAAAACGTGAGCTGGGGGTGCGCAGTTTTGACGACCTCATGCATTGCGTGCGTGACGCGTTGACGGATCCACTGCGCGGTCCCGCCCTTCTCACGTCGTTACGCCTGCGCTACGACGCTGTCCTTATTGATGAGTTTCAGGACACCGACGCGATCCAATCCGAGGTGTTTTCGTGCGCCTTTGCGGATCCCGAATGGCTCAAGACCCATCCGTTCCTCCTTATTGGTGATCCCAAACAGAGCATTTATCAGTTCAGAGGCGCTGATCTCGCAAGCTATCAGGAATTGGTCGCCAAGGCTGATATCTACACGATGGACACCAACCATCGGTCCGACGGCGCACTCATTGACGCACTGAATGATCTTTACGCAAGCGCTGGCAATAATTCTGGCGACTCCGTTTACGACCTGTTCCCAGGTCCGGGCCGCAAAATTCCTTACATCAAGGTGAAAGCTGCCCACCAAAGCCGCGCTCTGCGGCAACCGCGGAACATGGGCGTCTGCAACGAGCCCGCCCTCACGCTGGATGTCATCCCTGGAACGGCCCTTTCCAAAGATCTTGTGACCCGGCGCCTGGCCGTTAATTGCGCCCAAAAGATTGCCAAACAACTCACCTTGAAGCCCGACGAGCGCTTGTGCATTCCCACTAAATCGGGTGTTCGCCCCCTCGCGGCAGCCGACTACGCGGTCCTCGCGCACAACCGCAAACAGCTGCAAGCCGTTCAGACGGAACTTCGCAAACTGGGCATTCCTAGTGTGTTTAAAAGCGGTCAGTCGATATTCGCCACTTACGAGGCAAAGGAAATATTACTTCTGCTCCAAGCTTTGAGTCCTGAAAACATATCGCAAAGCACGGCATTTGGAGCCCTTGCTACGTCCCTTCTCGGTCTCACCTCGGACGAGTTGCTTTCCCTTAAAACACAAGATAGCGGCGACCGGCTGGCTGGTTACTTGCAACTTTTCCAAACCTGGAGCCAACAACTTCTCCAAAAGGGCCCCATTCGCCTGCTCGAAAGCATTCTCAATCATCCGATTTCTCAGGGAACGCCCCGCCGCAAACTCCTTCTTCAAACCCATAATGGAGAGCGTCAAATCACCAACTGGCTTCATGTAGCCGAAATCCTGCAACAAACTTGGGCTGGTCGCCACCTGCGCGACGCCGACTCCCTTGCGATCTGGCTTGGGCGAAAGCTCGTGGGAGAAGACGACGATCAGGAACAGGACGCCGAGTCAGAACAATGCGTTCGCCTCGAAACCCAGGAGGATGCAGTCCAACTCGTGACCATTCATTCCGCCAAGGGTCTCGAGTACGGAATCGTCTTTTGTCCCTTTTTGTGGGATATTAAAAGTCGTCAGACTTTCAATAACGGCAAGGTGTTTTTCGATGGCAAAACCCTCGATGTCGGCACTCCAGAGCAATCTCTCATCCGTGACGCGGAATGGAAGGGGCACGAGGAAGAACAGGCTCGCATGTTATACGTCGCGGTTACACGGGCCAAACACCAACTCCACCTCGGGTTTGCTGCCACCAGCGAAAAAAAGCCACACGCCAACGCTTCAGCCCGTTCCTGGCTCAGCCGTCTGCTGTTGGGACGTATCCTTAGCGAAGAGGAACGTTCCCGCGAGAATCTCGCATCGGCCCAAGAGAGACTTTTGGCGGAGCTTACTGATCCGGGTTGGCCGCGACACCTCTGGAACGCGTCGGCGTTGGATTCCAACGATTCCATCACTTTCCAAGCCGCTGAAAATGCTGCTCAAAGTGGAAACATCTCAAGCACACGAGCCAGCATCCTCACCGAGTTTCCCATCCTTGCGGCACCCCGGCAAAATAAGTTGCTGAAACTCAGCTTCACCCTCCTTCATAAACAAGGGCGTGGAGGCGACGTGGAACGCGAAGGAATTCATTTGAACTCCGGTGGTGCTGACGAACCGAACAGTCCCGAACCGCTCACAAAACCGGATGAACTTTTTCCGGTGAACAACCTGTTTTCCAATATCGTGCTCGCCGAGCCCCGGCTCAAAGGCAAGGGGCTAGGAGTCCTGGTCCATTCCGTCCTCGAAAACGCTCTGGCACACCCCAAAGTGGCTAGCGATCCAGAAGGTGCGCTCCTGCAAAGTCTTCCAGGCAACCTGACTCCCGCGTGCGCCCAAGACCTTCTTCAAGCCCTGCTTTTGGTGCTCAATCATCCCATGCCGCTGGCCGCTGACGCTCCACCGTGCCGTCTCATGGACCTTACGCAAAAGGTCTCGGAGCTCCAATTCCTCCTTCCCTTTGAGCGCGAGGCGCTTCGTAGCAAAGAGCTACAACTCGCCCTTTCCAGATCGGATCTAGCTCGAGAAACCCCGTGGAACCTCTGGGCAGAAAGGTTCTCCAGTCTCAATGAACTCCCTGTTCACTTTCTGGAGGGCGTCATCGATCTTATTTTTCAGTACGAAGGAAAGTGGTACGTCCTCGACTACAAGACGAACGGTGGTTGCGGCGCTGGCACACAGCAGGATCTTGAAAGAATCATGCTCCGTGAGGATTACATCCTTCAGAGTTACCTCTATACGCTTGCCTGGCATCGCCGACTTCAGGCGAGCCTTGGCGATTCCTACGATTACGCACGCGACTTCGGCGGCATCGTCTACCTCTTTTTGCGGGCCCTTCCTGCAAATCCCGTTCCCGGAGACACCCATGGGCTATGGCTGCACAAGCCGGATCCCGAACAACTTGGTCATCTTGAACAGTTAACCACCGGCCCCCAGAAAATCGCCGTGTAAAGTTGCGTCCACTCACTCACTAGGCCACTCCTATGTCCATTCCCACCGCTTCCGCCGCCTATCTCTGCCTCGCCCGCGCCGCTTTGTGCCCATCCGCTTCCGGCGAAACGCTTCCAACCGCGATCCTCGCATCCCTGCTGGAGGCGCAAGCCCAAGGCGCGGGTTTCATACAACTCGAAGAAAGTGCGCTCCAACAGTTGCTGAGCTCGGGACACGCGCGATTTTCCCATGACGTTATCGGCGGCGCAACCTCGCTAATGGTCGTTGAGGGAAAATCGATTATGCTCGCGCGCACCCACGCGTTGCGAGCGTCCATCCGCAACGCTGTCTCGGCGCTTTGCACGCGGGAAGAGCTCCCTAACGAACCGGCAGAGATCGCAATCGAGAATGCATTCGGCCCAAAAAGCGATGGCCGCGATGCCGGGCAGCGCGACGCCGTGAGAGGCCTGCTTAAAAGTAATATGGCCATCCTCACCGGCGGCCCCGGTACGGGAAAAACAACCACAGCCGCCACCTTCCTCGCCCTGCGCTTCGCTCTGGATGCGAGTCTTTCGCCAAGCGACGTCATTCTTGCCGCGCCCACCGGGAAGGCGGCCAAACGCCTCGAACAAGCCATTCACGACGCTGCACAGCCTGACGGAAGGCTTGGAAAAGCGGGCCTCCCTTGTGAAAGCCTACTGCAACTGCGCGCGAAAACGTTGCACAAGACGCTCGCTTGGACTCCGAAAACTCCCGAGCAAGGCGGCCCCTTTAAGCACGGCAAAAACGCTCCCCTTTCCACCCGAATCGTCCTCGTTGACGAGGCCTCGATGATAGACCTTTCTCTGTTTCTCCACCTCTTGGAGGCCCTCCCCGCTGGGGCCCAACTCGTCATTCTTGGCGACGAAGACCAACTCGAGAGCGTGGAAATCGGAGGAACTCTGGCGGAACTCATTCAAAACCACCCCTCGGCAGTCTTCCGCCTCACGCATTGTTTCCGCTCCGAGTCCCTCGACATTCTCGAGTTGGCCCGCGCCTTCAAACCTGGCGCAACCCAACGCCCCGCTTGGACAGAACTGCACTCCTTATTGCAGCGTCCCAGCCTCGCGTTCACAGATCTCCCTCCCTTTGCCCACGGTTTGCCCGCTGATGTCACGGCTCAACTCCAAGCCGATTGGCGTCCTTTGCGAGATGCCACCGCCGCCATCGACCTCACTAACCCGGAATCCCAACAGAAGGCGTTCAACGCCCTCAACGCGTTCCAGGTACTTTGCGCACAAAACGAAGGGCCGGGAGGCGTGCAGGAAATCAACCGTTTAGGCGCCGGCTCAGGCGCGCTTTTTGCCCACGGCACCCCGATCATGGTGACTCGCAATGAGCGGCAACTGGACCTCGCCAACGGCGATCTCGGAATCGTGGTTCAACACCATCCTTCCGACATTGCGCGCGTCATTTTTCCGCATCGGGATCCCCTGCCCCTCGCCCAACTTCCGTCTCACGAACCGGCATGGGCCTTCACCATTCACAAAAGCCAGGGCAGCGAGTTCCAGCGTTGCACTATTTTCCTCCCGCCAGACACGCACTCTGCGCTCCTCACGCACAACCTTTTGTACACTGCCATAACGCGGGCCAAGACGCACGTACGCCTGTGCGGCCCGAAAGCAGCACTCGAAGCGCTTCTATAAGCCTCGGTAAAACACGCGCATCCAGCAAAGCGACTATCAACAGGAATCCGAGTAATTCATCAACCGTTTCGAGAAGAACGAGTGGCGCCGGCCCCTAACCGCGGCGGATCTGGGAGCCCTTAAACCGGACGTTAAACCGGTAAATCTTCTTCTGGAAACAACTGATTTTTCCAGTCTGAAGATCAATAGAATCAGGAATTTGCACATGCCGAATGTCCGCCGACGCGTGGTATCCACGCTCGGAAAAAATATCGATAAGAATCGCGAGTGCCTTCGGATCGTTGAAAAGCACGCTCTCCGAGTTGATGTTCGCCATCCCCGAAATGGCATGTCGGGAAATAATCGGCATCATCTTCACCTCGATGAACTCGATGACCTGTCGCATTAAGCCAGGGTTTTCCACCTCATAAAGATCCAGTCGTCGCACCAAATCCTGACGCGCATGCCGCACGATTTCGCTAGCGATAGGCAGCTTGCGCATCAACTCAAAAGTGCGAGGATCCAGCTCCAATGAGCTCTGATACTCGAGTTCGTGGACAATGTTTTCACGCACCCGTTCCAGCGGCTCCTGAGCATTGATGAAGTGATAATGGAAGATCATCTTCAGCGACACCAACGCATCATAAGTCTGCTCCTTGAACACAGAATAGCGGTTGCGTGCCAACGTCTCGTTGAAGTCCGTTGCGCGCTCTTCAAGCATCTCGCCCACCCCAGAACGTTCCACTTCGGAGTTGTGCGCCATGACCTGCCGCCCGCGCTTTAACTGCCTAGCGACACTCTCAGCCTCATCCACAAAAAGGACCATAATGTGAAAAATAGGCTGCTTAAAATGCGACGCTTCTGGCGTGTGCGAAAACTGGCGGCGCAACGCTAACATCTCGTCAAATAGCATTTTAAGACACTCCACTTGCACCCGAGTTCTGGGAAACCCATCCAGAATCGCACCGTTCTGCTGCTCGGGTTCGAGCAGTTTCCGGAACAAGATATTGATCACATCAGCGTCCCCGACCATCCCGCCTTGCGCCTTAATTTTAAGCGCCTCCGGAGTATTGAGCAACTGACTGACCACAATCGGCTCCGCCGTAATATCACGCAGCTCCCGAATGAAGTCGGAATTTGTCCCCTTCCCCGACCCGGGCGCGCCTCCGAGCAAGATCAACTCTTTGGGAAAACGCAGGTTCTCTACGCCGTAGTCTAGCTCGAGTTGTTTCCAAACACGGTTAAAAATAAGCTGAGAATCCTTAATCTCGAGATCAGCAGGACCCTGGGTGCGTGTAACCAGTTTCGATTGGGGGGTATTCATAACCCAAAACTTAAACAAAAGAGGGCCGTGGAAAAGCCCCCTTTTTCATAAGATTAATGGCCCGAGCGTTCGCTCTAATATCTTTTTTACTATGTCCATGGAGACAACCACTGCCATACCTCACGTTTCGTGCGCGCCGCATGCCTTTGTCGCACTGTGCATGACTTGAAACAGATCGAGTAGACTTAGCCGTTATTAAACCAATCCGCGCTCACGCGAATTTCACCTTGAACGAACTTCATTCTCGTGTTGTCTGAATAGCGATGTCCTGTCGCTCCGTCATCACAAGACTCCTCACCATGCTGTGTGTGTTCACACTGCTCATGGTTCAGGCTTTTGGTGGGATTACTGGATATCTG
Source organism: uncultured Spartobacteria bacterium (assembly GCA_903919125.1). GTDB lineage: Bacteria > Verrucomicrobiota > Verrucomicrobiia > Chthoniobacterales > Chthoniobacteraceae > Chth-196. The sequence goes on from CAIXGS010000038.1 coordinate 10,826, forward strand.
TGCCGTTGTGGCGGACAGCAGAACTTGACACAAGTCGACCATTGCCATGGCCCTCACTCAGATGGATGCCATGACGATGGAGATCATGCGCTTCAAAAAACGCATTCACACGACGACGAGAGCCATGGTGACAGAGAAAACCACGAGCCCGTTCGTGAAAACGTGCAGTTGGTCAAGTCCTCGAGCGTTGCCGCTCCGGAACTCATGACGGTTCTTCTCGCGGTGTTACCCGAGTCACCCTTCCTCACTTTGCTTAAAGAGGACACCGTTCTCACCACGTCGTGGAGAGATATCAGACTTTCTCCACCACTCAGCGTAGTGGTTGGACGAACCATCGTCCTGTTAATCTGAAGGTTAGTGTGACCACGGCAATCGCCGTCTGATGCCCTGCGCAAGGCCGCGCACTGGGCTCTCAAACACACGCGAATCATCGCGTGTCCTCACTCACTCAGCCTCTCTCTCACCATGTCTTTACGTCTCTTTTTTCTACCCTTATTTACCTTTGTAATCCCCGCCATCGCGAGTGGCCTCCCTCTCACCATGGATGGAGCCGTTGCCTACGCGCTCCAACACAACCACTCCCTAGCCGCCGCACGCCTCAGTATTAATGAGGCTCGGGGACGACTCCAGCAAAGCGGGCGCTTAAGCAACCCAGAGGTGGAACTGGAATTTAACAAAAACACGAGGAGCCGCGAATCCTCATCCAGTGTCGTATTGATGCAACGCTTTCCTGTGACAGGCCGACTTCGTTACGAAAAAGCGATTTCCCGAGCTCAACTCTCAGCGGCGGAATCGGAAGTCCGTGACGCAGAACGAAAGCTTTCGGCCGATGTCCGCACACTCGCGGTGAAACTCATTGCTCTTAATGAACAACGCACTCTCCGCTCCACTCAGCTGGCAAACATCCACGAACTCTCTGAGTTTTTGCGCAAATTGGTAGCAACTGGAGAGGGCTCAGCCACAGATGCGCGGCAGGTCGAACTCGAGTCCCGTCAAATCGAGATCGAAAGACTCCAGCTTACAGCGGACGAGTTGGGGCTTCTTGGAGAATTCCGTATCTTGCTTGGCTCTTCCACCCACGAAACTCCGACCGTCAGTGGCAAACTTACGCACCCCTCGAACAATCGAAAGCCTTCTGCCCCAACTCAACGGCCTGACATCCTAGCCGCCGAATCACGCTCCGAAGCTGCCAAACTTAGTGTTCGCGAACAACAGGCACGCCGTCTGGAAGACGTAGGAGCCGGTGTTTCTTACCGTAACGAACGCACCATTGACGATCCCAACCCCGCACAAACGGATCAGGTTATTGGGCTCCGATTCAGCCTGCCGCTTCCTCTGTGGAACGATAACTCGGGGCGAATTAACGAAGCCGCTGCTGCTGCTGCTCGCGCAGAAAAAGAGGTGACAGCCGCTCGTTTGAATGCAGGAACAGAAGTGTTGGCTGCGAGGGACGCCATGGATGCGTACTCGAAAATCCTCAGCGAACTGGATTCCAAAGTATTACCCCAAGCCACACAGCTCGAAGAACAACTCGGGGCCAGTTACTCAACAGGCCAAACTCCTCTCGTCGAAGTCCTCCGGGCCCGCTCCCGCCGCCTCGATTTGCAACGCCAGCGTCTGGACGCCCTCCGAGACTATCACCTCGCTAGTATCCGGCACGCTTCGGCAACCAATCAGCAACCAGCATCCAAGTAATGAAACGCTTCCTTTTTCCGCTGCCACTTGTTGCGCTGGCTCTCGCAAATTTCACGTTGTCCCTGTCCGCCGCCGTCTCGCCAGAAAAGGCTGCATCCACCGTGATTCTAAATGAAACCGGCGTTCAAAACCTCAAAATACAAACCGTCGAAGCTGAGGAAGCCGACTTTGAACATACCGTCTTCGCACTCGGTCGTATCCAATCCATCCCGGAAAAACGCGCCGTAGTCGCGAGCCGCATCTCGGGACGTATCATGGAAATTAAGACCGTCCTTGGAACCATGATTGAGGCCGGTGCTGACGTCGCTCGTCTGGAGAGTCGCCAACCCGGTAACCCACCGCCGTCTATCTGGCTAAAAGCACCTGCCACGGGACTGGTCACCTCCAGCGATGCGCGAGTTGGCGAACCTGTCGAGCCCGACAAGGCACTTATGGAAATCACGGACCTCTCAGAGGTATACGCTGTGGCTCGGTTGCCGGAGCATCTGGCTGGAAAGATTAAAGTGGGAGCAGTCGCACATATCCATGTCACCGCTCTTCCAGAAGAAACATTCGAGGGAACTTTACTGCGCTTCGGCACAGCCGCAGACAAAGCCAGCGGTACCCTTGATGCGATCTTCGCCCTACCGAACGCAAATTTGCTGCTACGCCCAGATCTCCGCGCTGAATTCTCCATTGTCCTAAGTAAACGAGAGAAAGTGATGAGCATTCCAAAGGTTGCGTTGCAGGGGGATGCTCTGAACCGGTTTGTTTACGTCAAGGATTACGATCTCCCTCATGCCTTCGTAAAATCGCCAATCCAGATTGGTTCAACCAATGACCAGTTTGTGGAAGTCCTTGGTGGGCTGATTGTCGGGGATGAGGTGGTTACTACAGGCGCCTACTCACTGGCATTTGCAGGAAAAGGCAGCGTGTCGCTCAAAGAAGCTCTCGATGCGGCCCACGGCCATGAACACAACGAGGATGGCAGTGAAGTCAGCGGCGCCAAAAAGACAGCGATTGCCAACGGTGCAGGACACGAGCACACCGAAGGCTCTCACCACCTTTCGACGTTGACACTTTTTTCGCTCATCTCCAACGGCCTCCTGCTGTTGTTACTGATCGTGGCGATGCGCAACAAGAATGCCGCTCAGCATCACGTTCAGAAAACTTAAGGTTATGCTGAATAAGCTCATTCATTTAGCCCTGCATAACCGGGCAATCGTCCTGGCAATGGCGCTGCTCCTCATGGGCCTCGGCGTGCAGACCACCCTGCGCCTTCCGGTTGAAGTGCTCCCTGATCTAACCAAGCCGACGGTGATCATTCTCACGGAGTCGCCGGGACTCGCTCCTGAAGAGGTCGAAATTAATATCACTCAACCCATTGAACGAGCACTGCTTGGAGTCGCTGGACTCTCACGCATTCGTTCAAATTCTGATGTGTCGCTCTCCCTTGTTTACGCCGAGTTTTCATGGGACACAGACATCTACAAAGCACGCCAGCTTGTGCAGGAACGACTCGCCGGTGTTCGTGGTTCGTTGCCTGCCGGAGCCGAGCCATTTTTGACGCCAGTGGCCTCGTTGATGGGCGAAATCCTGCTCATCGGAGTCAGCAGTCGTGACGACAAAACCCTTCCACGCGACGTGCGTTCTATCGCCGATTGGACCATCCGTCCCCGCCTGCAAAGTATCCCTGGTATTGCGGAAGTTCTCAACATGGGTGGCGGTATCAAACAGATACAGGTTCAGCCCGAGCCGCATCGCATGGCGGCGCATGAGATTACTTTCGATGAACTCGAAACTGCTACGAAAGAAGCAGCCACAAACTCCACAGGTGGCTTCATTAACACCGGCCCACGCGAAATCATGGTGCGTAACCTCGGCATGAGTGTGGATCTTGAAGACATTGCCAACACGGTCGTTAAAATAGTCGGAGATCATCCCATCACGATCAAAGACGTGGCCCGTGTCGAATGGGGTGTGGAACCCATGCGCGGCGACGGAAGCGTAAACGGCAAACGTGGCGTTGTGATGAGCATCACAAAGGCTCCTGGATTCGATACATTGTCGCTCACGGTAGAAGTCGAAAAAGCGCTGGGTGAATTACAAAAAACGCTTCCAGAAGGCGTCGAAGCGATAGTGCTTTTTCGCCAAGGGGACTTTATCGAACACGCGATTGGGAACCTCAAGGAAGCCATCCGCGACGGAGCGATCATGGTGACTATCGTGATTTTCCTCTTCCTGATGAATTTTAGAACAACGTTTATCACGTTAATGGCGATGCCGCTGTCGTTTGCTATCACGATGCTGACGTTCCAGTGGTTCGGTATTTCCGTAAACTCAATGACCCTCGGGGGCCTTGCCGTCTCCATCGGGATGGTGGTCGATGACGCTATTGTGGATGTGGAGAATGTTTTTCGCCGTTTGTGGGAAAACGCAGCACTTCCAACTCCAGTCCCAGCGCTCAATGTCATCGCGAGAGCCTCGGGAGAAGTCCGAAACTCCATCCTCTATGCCACGCTCCTGATCATTCTGGTTTTCCTGCCACTCCTTGGCCTGACTGGTGTCGAAGGACGCCTCTTCTCGCCCATCGCCATCGCAACAATCGTCTCGATGATCGCGTCCTTTGTCGTGTCACTGACCGCGATCCCCGTTCTCTGTTCTTTCCTTCTCAAGCCCAAGCTCGGCCACGAACACAAAGACGGCCTCCTGACTCGCGGGATGAAGGCGCTTCTCGAACACACGTTGCTGCGTTTTGGTCTAAGTCAGCCGTACTTACTCCTTGGGCTAGTCGGGATGAGCGTCGTGGGCGCGTTCTTGCTCTACCCACAAATGGGGAAAGACTTCCTGCCTTCGTTCAAAGAAGAAACGGCTCTGGTTTCAATGACCGCTGCTCCGGGTACGTCTCTGGAGGAAACTAACAACATCGCAGATGTCATCGAGCAACAGCTCCTTAGTATTCCTGAGGTCCACAAAGTCGGACGCCGTCTCGGCCGAGCCGAACGCGGTGACCATGTTGTGCCTGTCAGCACAGCCGAATTCGACGTCGATTTTCGCCCAACCGCTGGCAGTAAAGGCCCACAACGCGAGCGAAACGAGATTCTGGCCGACGTACGGAAGAAGGTTCAGAGCGTCCCCGGCACCTTCAGTGTGGTGATGGGACCGCTCGCTGATCGTATCGGCCACATGCTGAGCGGCGTCTCGGCACCGGTCGCAATTAAAGTGTTCGGGACTGATCTCGATCGTTTGCGCCAAATCGGCATTCAAGTGCAAGCCGTAGCCAAAGGCATCCCCGGCTTTGAGGACTGTAAACTCGATCAGCAATCCGTCATCCCACAGCTCCGGATCGAGATCGACCGGGACCGAGCTGCTGCCTACGGGATTACGCCAGGCAGACTCAACGCGACACTTTCCACACTGCTTGGAGGTGAAAAAGTCGCATCTCTTCGGGATGGGCCTCGTGAAATCGACCTCACCGTGCGTCTCCCGCTCGAATGGCGTGAGTCCCCTGAAAAGCTCGGTGACATCCCCATCGAAGTCCGAGGCAATGAAGGTGGCGTACAACGCATACCGCTTTCCCTAATCGCCAATGTGCGTGAAGCGAAAGGGCCGAACGTCATCTTTCGAGAGAACGCACAACGCCGCTTTGCGCTCGCGATCAAACCGAGTGTTCGCGACGTCGGCACTCTGGTTGAGGAGCTACAGAGGCGGGTTTCAGAACAGGTGAAGTTACCCGAAGGATACTTCATTTCTTACGAAGGAGAGTTTAGAGCCCAGACGGAAGCCTCCAGGCGAATCGCTCTCCTGAGCATTGTCGTCTTGGTGATCATCGCCTTCCTGCTCTACACGTACTTCGGCACGGCGTTTTTCGCGATTCAGGTGTTATGCGACATCCCGCTGGCGATGGTTGGCGGGTTGGTGTTCACCTACATCAAGCTGAACAACATTAGCATTGCGACACTCGTCGGCTTCATTGCGGTCGCGGGCATTGCTGCTCGAAACAGCATTATGCTAATTTCCCACTACCTGCACCTGATGCAGGCGGAGGGAGAGGCCTTCACCAAAGCGATGGTGATTCGGGGAACTAAAGAGCGCTTAGTCCCGGTTCTGATGACCGCGCTCGCTGCGGGCATCGGGCTCATCCCTCTTGTCTTGGCTGGCGACCAACCGGGGAAAGAAATCCTGCATCCCGTCGCGGTGGTGATCGTCGGCGGTCTAGTGACCTCCACGATTCTTGGTTTGGGCGTTACCCCGACCGTTTTTTACACCTTTGGCCGTAATGCAGCCCACGAGGCCATTGAGCGGCACCCTTCCACCTCCATTTAGTCAGTAAAAATAAAAACCAAAATAAACCTACAGATGAAAAAACACATCCTCACATACCTCAGCAGTTTAATTCTAAGCGCCTCCGCTTTGGCGCATGGCAATGTTGAACTCGGTCCAAACGGAGGTCGAATCCTAGAATTCTCTAAAAACGAATCCATGCACGGTGAAGTCATTTTCAAGGACAACCAATTTCATATCGCCTTACTCGACAAGGATATGAAGCCGGCTGCACTTGCAGATCAAGAGCTCACAGCCACAAGCGGTGAGCGGGCAAAGCCTGAAAAGCTCGTGGTAGAGAAAAAAGACGGCAAGTTCATCGTACCGGCAGTCAAAGCCGGAGATTGGATCATCTTCCAATACAAGGAGAACGCAAAAGCCAAGGCGATCACCGCGCGGCTTCAATACGACCCAACGATCTGCGGCGCGTGCAAAGGACCAGAATGGCTATGCAAATGCGCAGCAAAAGAAGGCAAAGGGAAATAAGAGGGCTCTTTCAGTTTTATGGATAAATTCAAAAGACCTCAGCACCTGGGACCGCGGAGCCCCAGCTCCGCAATGCCTGTCTGAGCTTTTGGAGCGTCTAAGCGGAGCTGGGGCACCGCGTTCCCGGGAGAGAAGGACCAGTTTTCTTCAAGATTTGGTATAAGAGGGCTCTTGTCGGACAACAAACCACTTTTGCGCCTAAGTCCACCCTCCTCACCCCACAAAAACCACCTCAGTACCCAGCTCCATCACCCGACTCAGAGCCGCCCGGTCTACTAGCCTCGCTCGTAGCACCCGTTGCTGTAACTCTGGCGGCAAAGTCTGGTGAAATTTCAACGCCTCCACCGCTGCTAAATCAAACGACATCCGCGCAATCACGTCGTCCGCCTCGACTGCCTCGATCTTCTCGAGAAGCGCGTGCGCGTCCATCCTCAGATCAAAGCTGATCGACAACTCGTTCCCTTCACTCGCCAAGCCACAGAACTCCGTAAAGTGCCGGGACAGCATCTGGTTCACCATCGAGCCGCCAAACGTGTACCAGTTCATCCGCTCGTCTTGGGCAGAAACCACAAGCGTGTTCGTGTCCGGACTCAGGAAGCTGAATTCCTGCCGCTGCTGTTCCATCGCAGCGCGCGCCCGTTCGCTCCATTGCGACGGCACGCTTTCCGAGGTCAGCGCCGTCTGCACCCCGCGCTCTAAAAAATCTCAGCGCTCCAACCGCTTCCCAGCTCTCCCCAACCGCCACTTTCACCAGCTCCGGCCGCCCCTCAGTTCAGGATCTCGAAAAACTTCGCGTCTCCCATCGACGCACGGGACTGGGCCGCGTTCTGCAAAAGTGCAGTGGACGTCACCAACGCCGGATACGGTTTGTCAGGAAACTGCTTCAGGACCAAATCCGTGTAGCCCTTTAAAAGCGCGGATTCGATACTTTCGGCCGCCAGAAAGTGGAATGGCACCATTAGGAACTTCTTCCCTTTCATCCAGGCCGCATGAGCGCTGACCTGGTTGCCCGAGCTCCGGAATCGAACGGGCCTCGGGGTTCCCTGCCAAAAGCAGGTGCGACACCGCCATGAAATGGCTTTTCCCAGCCCCGAAACTCCCATCAAGATACGCCGCCTTGCTGGTACGTAATTCCACCGCCGTCTTGACCGTCTTCAGCGCCTCGCAAAAACAGACGGCAAGCTCCGGCGTGACCACGTAGTTTTTGAGCGTCTCGCGAGCCCGACTGTGATCCGTGCCCTCGGTCAGCTTGAGAACAAAATCCTCTTTGGAAACAAACTCGGGGTATCAATGAGGTCACGCAACAGGGATGGCATAAAGGAGTGGGTCAATGACACCTAGATAGGTACCAATAAGTCATCTTGAGGAAAATCAGCAGGCTTCCAATTCCAACTATGGGTGAAAGGAAACAAATTCATGAAAGCCAAAGGTCCTGAGTTTTCGCTGGAACATTTTGAGCCATGCAAGGCCGTCACGTTTTAGACCGGCCTGTAGACCAGCATTACTTCCAGGAATCCTGAATGGTTTTTATCGGCAAAAAAAGTTCAAGCGGCCTTTCGGGCAAGGGAACGAAGCCAAACTTTTTATAATAATCTGCGGCACGTTCATCCTTGGCATCTACGAACAGGCCAATTCCACCCACTTTATCAAAAACCGACAGAACCGTTTGCATCACTCCGGCGATCAGTATTTTCCCCACACCGCTCTTTTGCGAATCGCTGGCCACTGCCAAACGCCCTAATTTCACGGCGGACACATTCCGAGGCAGCTTCTTGGCCTCCTGTTCCGGAAGGGACTCCGCCAGCACTTGGCAGATATTTACCGTGAAAAAACCAACAATGGCTTTGGGAACCGGAGCTGATTCTTCGACCAACACGTAAGTCGTCGAAATTCCTCTCGTCTGATGCTGCCGGGCGGTTTTCCGGAGGTAAGAATTTAAGGGTTCACTTCCGCAATCAAAACCCTGCCGATCATGGTCTGCACTCAGAGAATCAAGCTTGTACACGCACAGAACTTTTGAACGCTTTTACCGCCTCTTTTAGGGAGTCAGTGGGCCTCGGCGGCGCCGACATCAGAGCCAGCACCTGTTGGGCACTTTTCTGGGAAAGACGAATCATAGTCTCTCTTTCAATAACCTTCTGTGCCTCGATATAAGCAGTTTGCACCACGAACTGGTTCACCGTGGCCCCCAAAAGTTCCGCAGCCTGCTCTAGTGTTCCCCGCATTTCATCCGGGATACGAGCGGTGATTCTGGTCCGTTTTGGACCGCCAACCTCGGCTCCCGTGTGGGGCGTTTTCCCCGAAACCCGAACAATTCGCCCCTTCCTAGGTTGCCTTACAGTTGTTTGGCTCATTTTGTAATGGTGCCACATTGGCACCGGGATTTCCAATACTTTCGCTCATTTACAAAATCACCGCAGCGCAAGCCGCTAGGTAAGCGACTCCTCACCTAACGTTATCTGTGATTGAACTTTGAGTTCATCCTCACTCAGTCCATCCCAACCTAGGTTTCTTGGCTCCGGCAAACCTGGGTCCGACTTTGCTGCCTTCTTGAATCCCTTCGCCGCGCGAGGCTTCCGTTCTTTAGGAGCAGCGCTTTCCGTCATGCGGGTCGTGTTCAAGTAAAGATCCTCGGGGCAAGCCCCGAGGCATTTAAGTATGCTGGCGGATTTGAACGCTTGGACGAACGAAGCAAGCTTCGAGGTATTGGACCTGCAAGCGAATAAAGGTGGTGGGCAGTGAGGGAATCGAACCCCCGACCAACTCGGTGTAAACGAGCCGCTCTACCGCTGAGCTAACTGCCCCTTTGATCCTTGAAAACCAACGTTTTCCGTTGATTTGACTAAGGCTGAAACTATGTAATTGTCGCCGAAAGTGCAACCTGACGCAATGAAGTCAGGGAAAAACAGTATAAGCAAACAGAAACCCTTGGGACGGTCTCTGAGTGCATCTACCGGCATTCGACAACCGGAACATACATTGCGCAGTGGAAAATAGGTAGCAAGCAGACACGGGTCAATCTTCAAACGCGGGACTTGGCCACTGCGAAACGAAAACGAGTCGCAGCGAAGGCGAAACTCGTAAAGACGGATAAGGACAAACTGAACTTTACCCTACGAGAATATGGTAAAACCTATCTCGAGAGTAAGTCGCAACTGGCTGCCAAGACACAACTCCGTTACTTCGATCGGACACTAATTATACAAAAGAATTACTCAAAGGCCCTCGACAACCATGAAAGCGTGTTTTCGGAGAAACCATATATTTAGGGAAAAGCGGATTTTCGTTCTTATTGGTCCCACTCTTGAACAGATGCCTACACACGCGTCGTTAAATTTTTAAGTGATTGGCCGACTATCAATAATGCAATCTCCTCCTGTAGGCCATTCCGTAGACTCCGAATACCGCAGGCTTATCTCACAGACATTCCGATTGGCTGTTTTTGCGTCAACGGGCAAGCTTAAATCATTTGAATCAAATACATAGCAGGGCTAGGAAAATGGGCCCAAGTGAGCCGTTCCCAGTGTCCAACGTGTGGGGCAACTAGCCAGTTCTTCCGGCCTCTATTTCGGCTAGACAGTGATTGCGGTAGGGTGATATGTAGAAACATCCAAAACATTATAGTCGCAGAAACATCAAAAATATGAGCATCGAATTACGCAAAGGCCATAAAATCAACCTTGAGAAAGGACCATCCTCCGGATTGGGTGAGGTCCTAATCAATCTGAATTGGAACCAAACAACGCCCAAAAAGGGCTTTTTTTCGGCCTTTTCCTCTCCTCAATCCATCGACTTAGATTTGGGGTGCCTGTATGAGCTGGCGGACGGCCAGAAATTTTGCGTCCAAGCCTTGGGCAATGCTTTCGGCAAGCTCGATGGCCCGCCCTACATCGCTTTGGATGGCGACGATCGCACAGGCAGCAGTCAAGGGGGCGAGAACCTCCGCATAAACGGACGCATGGTGGCGAAAGTAAAGAGGATCCTAGTTTACACTTTTATCTACGAGGGCGTCGCCAAATGGAAAGACGCTGACGCTGTCGTCCGGATAAATTGTCCCGGCAGCCAAGAAATCGTTGTCCGAATGGAAGAGTATTCATCGTCGGACAAGATGTGTGCAATTGCTATGCTCGAGAATAACAACAACGAAACCTTCAGTGTGGAGAAAATCGTTCGCTTCTTCCCTGACCATGCGCAAATGGACAAAGCGTACGGTTGGGGTATGAATTGGGTTGAGGGCAAAAAATAGTTCGAAGCTTGGGACTCTCACAACAAGCCAAATACGGGTGGGACATCCGGCTTTTTTTTCACTGAACGAAGAGCTTTGAACATTTCTGGCAAGCCTTCGGTTTTGCCTCCGCTTAATGATAATTCAACGTAATGTTAGACTATCTCCTTGAGCCAGTGTTTGGTTAATGGTGGTTAGCCTTACGATTGCGGAAGCGTAGATGTGGCTGCATAGGGTGATATGGTGCATCTTAAATATCGCTCAGAAACCTCAATGAAATGACTGGATCTTCCTTTTCTCTCCATTTCCACAGCGCGTGAGCGGTATTGAGGCTACGAACGCTAAAGTGAAAACTCGGGGCGAGAACGCATTGGCGCACCCAAGCGCGTGCTGCTTCGCCTGATGTTAAAATACCCATGGCAAGAGACCTCAAACATGCCGGATTCCAGGCCCTGTGGAAAGCTTTCGAAACTTCCTAGGCGCAAGTCGGCATCGCCAATTTGCATGACAAGGGATGCGGACGGCAGTTCCGATTCAGACGATTTGGATTTCAGCTCTCGCGCTTCAATGGCGAAGACTTCACGGACCGCAACGGAGCTGCAAGGGATCCAAGGCATGGAGTTGGCGCCTTAGGGTTGAGGCAGTCGAGTCGTCCGGAGCTTGGTGGTTCGGGCCAAAGCGAACTGGGGGCGGCATCGTTGTGGGAGTCACAATCACACCCATCCCGCCGCCGGAAGCCGTGGCTTTGTATATTCGTAACGGCCGTGCCGATTGCGATGTAGAACGGGGCGTGATCTTACAGCGCCTCCCGAATCTGGTCCGGCGTCTGTCTCGATGGTGCCGCGGTGATCGCTCTGTCGTATTCCAAGAGGGAAATTTGACGACTTCCAAATGAACAAAAATCTAAATAATCCCTGGCCACGAGACCAGGTATTAAGCGAGGGCACCAGGCCTCCGCCGAAATAGGTAGAGCTGGGGAATCTGCAACCGCAGAGGCCACATCGGGGGCGGATCCAGTCCGGTTCATCGCGGAACTGAAACGGCGTTAGACTAAAAGAAACTCCTTAAGAGCGTCCCTGCGAATTCGATACCCAACTCCGTCTCAGGGATGAGGATTGAGCCTTACGCACTATTCCTTACACTCCAGCGGAGAGGCCTAAGCTGTCATCCCAGCCATTGGTACAGGCCAGACACCCAGAGCACCCAAGTTGGGCTTCTCGATGGCGCCTGCCGCGGTTAGCGCGGGTTTTCGAAGAAAACGTAGTTGGAGTGATCACTCACCTCAAAGTACACCCTCTTTTCGTAGGAATCGGCTGTGAAATTCTGGTTCTCGTCGAACACCCCGTATCCATAGCGGTAGGCGCGGGGCCGCCCGTCGTCGGTACCCATTGCAGTACTGACTTTATCTACTTTGATAAAACGGCGTACCAGCTTGTCGCCAGCATACACTTCAAGCACTCCGTCGGTACCTGTCCAGTTCTGGATATTACGGTTTAATTTGTTTTGTTGTTCTTGGGTGCAACTCGGAAGCGCTAGCAGCGAACCTAATAGAGCCGCAGCCAGACAGCCACGGCCACACAGTGAGGCGGAAAGGAGAGCGTTCGAGATCATAAATAGCTCTAACGTATTTTGGAATAGACCGTCGCATAAGCGGTTTGCCATTTAATCGTTAGATGCGGATTCACCATCCGGATTTTTCACCTTATCCGGATCATCCACAGCAATCGAATAGGCAATCCCCGCACCCAAGAACAGTGCCACAATGCTCAGGCTAACTACATTCGGAAGATGATAATGAAACGCGCTTCCAATCAGCTTGAAGGACACAAATATTAGCAAAATCATCACGGCCTTTTCGAGCGCCCATAACTCATTTTGAGCTGCAATCAGCAGGAAATAGAGACTCCTTAACCCGGCTGCAGCCCATAGGCTAGACGTAATCATGAGATAAGGATCGCGAACCACGGCCACAATAACGGGCATGGAATCAAAGGCAAAGATTACATCGCAAACCTCGATACAGACCAGACAGAGGAAGAGCGGCGTTACTCCATCAGAAAAGAAGCGACCCGAAGTCAGCGATGGGTTGGTTTTTGAAAACTTCCCAACCATTTGCACCGACCAATGATTGGTGTAATCTACTTCTCCCTCTTCCTCGCTGTTCTGCCACATTTTCCAAACCGTCCACAAAACAATCAGCGCAAAGGCAATCAATACGTATGGGCTTAGATTGACAATCAATGCGCCTGCTCCCAGAAAGAATATTCGGAAAATAATTGCGCCGAGAATTCCCCAATAGAGGATCCGGTGTTGGTAGTGCTGGTTTTTCTTCAGGGTTAGTCCGAAGGATTTAAAGATCAGAGAAAAGGCGATTAAATTATCTACAGCCAGTGTCTTTTCGAGCACATAACCAGTGAAGAAGAGGCTCGCGGCATTTGATCCACGCACCCACCAGACAAAGCCACCAAATAACAACGAACACCCGAGCCAAACAAGGGACCATATAACGGCGTCCCAAAAGGTGATGGCAGAGCCTTTTTTATGACTAGTCAAATCGATAAGAACCGCGATCAAAAAGGGGATCAGGAAGGCGAAAATCTCCAAGGCGGTGATATTACTAAAAGTAGAAAGAGGTAAATCAGTTGTCATTTTTATGAAAGCGCATGGGTGTATGACACCTGTATTGGCGGTCATGCAACTTTTTTCTGGAAATTTATCTTGGATAGACAGGTTTGTCAGACGGCTAGGAATTGAGATTCGGGGTTCGTGTTAATGTCGACTTTTCTGTTCTTCTGGGAGTCGCTAATTTCACAAGGGCCCGTGTGGGTTGATGTCTTGCTTTCACTTTCAAGCCTAACCCGTTGTGACCGAACTTATCCACCCCAGCCGCGCCCTCGGAAATCTGCTGCAAGCCGGACTCGCTCTTGCTCGTCCTCCGTTACGCAGCTCCGTGGGAATCAATTTACAGAAAATTTGTCGCACCTCCGTCTTAGCCGAAGCTTTAGACAAAACAACTCACGCGAATCAGATAAAAAGGAGACAACGGTGGTTCAGTTAAATCAGCACGCCCCGCCATTTGCGTGCACAGCCTCACGATAAAGCAACCGCTTCGCCCATTCTGCATGGCAAGCCCGTTCGAGCATATTCCCGTGAAGTCCAAAGACTGCAGGCGCTTCGGGTTCAAGGATTCGCTGGGCTTCTTCGACGTCCTGCGGGGCGGGACGGTATGCGTTCCAAATGACGGGGACTTGTCGGGGGGTAATGGCTGTTTTCGCAAACAGTCCGCGATCGACATCTTCGGCCACCTCAAGGGCCAGAGTCGCCAGATCGTCCATGCGGTCAAACACGGGACCGCAGATCGTCACCCCGTAGGAGCTGAACACCTCCAGCAAGCCGTCGATTACCCGACCGACTGGCGTTTGATAAACCGTGCGCCCAGAGGGACGCCGCAATCCGCCTAACAAAGCAAACAAGTCGTTTACTCCAATCCGGGCACATGGGATGAGCCCACGATGGGCGGCGCACGCATGAGCCAGCTCCCGGCGGCCACCAGGGTCGAGTGACTCGCGGCTCTCCAGAATCGGCAGGATGTGATGATTCCCGCCACTTCGCTCAATCCACTCGTGGATGCTCTGCGCGGTCGCCTTGGGTAGGATAAAACCGGCGATACGCTCGAGCGGGATGTGGTCGAGCAAATGCGACAGGGCATCCACATTGGCGGGACGAACAAAAATGGCTCTCGGAGCGGTTTCTATCCGGGCCAGAGCTTCTCCGAGTGCACTCGCAGCAGCCGTCCGATTTTCCCGGCGTACGGCATCCTCTAAACACACGGCGATGCTGCACACGCCGAGATCCTGGCGGCCTTCGAGTAAGTGATGAATCTCAGGCCGGTCCGCGGGAACGTACAGCAGTGGAGCGAGCAGAGTGAGCTCGGGAAGAGGTGGTAGCATGAGAAAAACGGGAACGTGGTCCTGCAGAGGGAAAGTGACGGCTAGGGAGCAACGGTGTCGATAACCGCCACGGCGTCGAAGGCGAGATCGTCCTCCGTCTGTACTGGTGTGTTGCGCAGGGCGGCCAGTCGGCGAATCAAGGCCGCGTCCGTCGGGTTGGCAGTGGAATTGAGCCAGACCACCTGAGGCATCCGGCGCAGAAGGACCCGCACTGTTTCTCCAATCCCGAGTTTGATCCGGTTCCAGTCCTTCATGTGGTGACGTTCAAGCATGGTATCCAGAAACTCCCGGGTGAGCTCACGTCGCGAAGCCCGCTCTTCCGAGGTGAGTTGCCCCGAAGTCATCCCCCCGGATTCTCCTTTGTGGTGAGGCACGGCGGCCAGAAGCCCGCGCATATAGCCGACAAACCAGCGGCTCAGATCGTAACGCCGCAAATGGGGCAGCGGAACGCACCCGTGCATCTGTGCCTCTTCCCCCCTCGGCAAGACACTGCGGGAAACGAGGCCAGAAATCGTGCCGCCGAGTAACGTGGATGGAATCAGGTAATCCTCAGTGCTTGCTGCAACCCTGGCCGCCCCGCAAACGTCCAATGGCACCCAAAGTCCCGGATTCAGGGTGGGCGGCGCTTCTTTCCACCCAGCGATGGAACGCTGTAATTCGCCGGCAATCGTGCCCTTTCCCGTCCAGCCATCGACAAAATGCAAGCTGGCGGGATTGTGGCGGGCCATGATCCAGAGCAGCGCGGCGTAATCCACCCCGCGATCCCGGATGACTGATATTGAATAATGATAAATGCGCAGATACGGTGAAATTTCACGCACCCGATGCCAGAGCAGGACTCCGATCGGGGTGCCTGCACGTGCGATGGATACGATGGTGAGCTCGCCCCCGACGGCAGAGGCGGCCAGCGAGGCGGCGAGCTTTACGATGTCGTGCGCCAGGCGTTGACCGTTGGCGAGAAGAGACTCGCGGAAGAGCCGCAACCGTTCGCGGGTGGGTGCGTCCTCCGGGCCGATCATTTCGCTGTAATGGCTCTGCCCGCTCTGGATGAGCCGTTCCCGTTCGGGCAACGAAGTGGGGGCCAGATGCAGCCGCCGCATCAGAAAGCCCACTTCGGAAGTGCTGGCATAGCTGCCAGGGAAAGGGAGGGTGGCGGGCATAAATAAATCAGAAGGGTGAAGCTGGATAGGACGGAAGACTTTCTGGAGTTAGCCTGCTTCGGTGCAACGGCTTCAAAGGACGGGATCTTTTCGCATCATGGACAGTTCTCATTGGCGTTACTTTTCCGTCCCGAGCCAGATTCCATCGAGGGTCGAACCGCTGGGGATGGCAAGCAGACCGCTCAAGCGCATAAACCCGAGGTCGGTCGGCATATCCCCCAGACAGAGCAGCGGAGCCTGGTGCGCAAAGTATTTCTCCTGCACAAACAGCGTCGCCTCGCGTTTCCCAAGACCGGTTGGAAGCGCCTGCAACTCAGCACCGAGCACAGCCACCCGGCACCCCATCCACAACTCCTTGTCTCCCTGAAGCACAACGCCTTCAGGGCCGTTCCACCAACCGGGCGCAGCCTTGGCGACCAGATAAGCCGGCAGTCCGGGTTGACTGTCCACCAGACGTGGCCGAGCCGCATTTTTTGTGCACTCAATGAGTTTTGCACAGAGCGTTTTTAAGCGGGCCTCCCAGGGCTGCAGGAGTGCCTGTATCCGTGCCTGCCATTCGGCATCAGGCTCTCCATTCCAGTCGAGCACGATGGCGCCGTTGGCTAGGATGGCCGGACCGCGCATGTGGAGTTGAGAAACGTCCACACGCTCAAAGGAGTCCGCATCTCGGGCGGTCACGGGTACGATGGTGGCGGAACGACTCAGCGCGAGCAGCAGACGGTGGGTGGCGGCGGGCACCCAGCTTGAGGGTTCTCGCTGACTCCAGGTCCCGGGAATCGCCGCATGACGTTCGCTTGGAACAAGTCCGGCAATTCCATTCGCCCAATGGCGCGAAAAAACGCTCCCGTCGAGATCGGTTGCAATCCAGTCCAGCCGATCGGGAGCCGTGCTCGTATTCGACCAAGTACACATCTCGACCCGTGGCAAATGCCACAGAGGATGTTCACTGGGAGGCGATGCATCTTCGGTACAAACGATGACCCGATCGTAAGGATGGTCGTCGGGAACGTTGTACAGGTGCTCGGTGTAGCGCTCGCCGGAAAGTGCCGGAAAGCTGCGACAGTGCTGAATGGCTCCGCCAATCAAAATGGGCGAGCGTGTCGTCGCTTGGACCCAGGCCTGGGCCCCTGCGGCTTCCAGGGCCTCGGCCAGCAGAAAAGGTTGAAACCCATATTCGCCATTGCCAATGACTAGGACTCGGGACTCGGCGACCCCAGCCCCGGTTTTACCCAGTTCTTTTGGGGCACTTTCAAGGGCGAGGGCCGGCGGGATCAGCGTAGCCCAATGGCCGGGCAGTACCTCCGGCGACACAGTGCCATGGCGCACCCCGCGCCGGCATTGCACCGTGGTGTCCAGAGTGGTGTGGGTGTGTGGCGGAACCGGAAAGTCACCGATGGGAGTAAATTCAAACCGCCCTTCGACGAGGCTTTCGATGTGCGCGATAGCCGGATCCAGCCCCTCGGAAGTGGCGGGATTCCAGTTCAACAACACAGCAAGAGTGGCGGAAAAGGGCCGAAGATCGCCCCTTCTCGCTTTGCGCCAATCCCGAAACTCCCGAACGAGTTCCGCCGCAGTGCGTCCCGTCGTTGCTTCGTCGTCAACAATGACCATTTGCGAGGCGGACAACAGCCAGCCTTCGGGATCGTCAATGTCTTCAGGTAAATGCACTGCATGTGCCGTGGCATGGGAGTGCGCCTCGGCGAATCCAAACGCTACTTTGCTGCCGGTACGGCGCCGTGTGCTTTCAATATAAAGCCCGCGTCCGTCGAGCGCGCCCCATTCGCGGAATACAGCTTGGCCCAGGGTTGTAGCCGTTTCCGCCATACCGATAAAAACCGTGGGTTGATCGGCCAGTCGGGCCCGCAGCTTTTGAGCGAGTCGGGAGGCGACCGAACACAAATCGGAGGGCCGCGCGGGATAATGGCGTCCAAGGACACGGCTGACGAAAAGGAAGCGGCGATGGGCGTTGTTGCGCAGCGCAAGATCGCAGATGTCGCGCAGGGGCACGTCTTCGCGGTTGAGTGCAAAGCGAAAGTGCCCGCCGGGAAGGTCGGCGGTGTACTCGGATGGACCTTTGAATTGCCAGTCGGTAGGGATCTCGGTCATTTGCAGACAGCAGAGGTAAAGCGATTCAGGTAGCTGGGCATAACGAACACCTCGGAGCGTTCTTGGACCCGTATCGGCAGAGCCGGCTCCGGGATCATCGGCAAAGGCTCGCCGGGCTTGTGGAGCGCAAATTGTACAGCGAGCGAGGGCAGGTTTAGGCCGGTGAGGCCGATGTAGGGCAGCCCACCAGACATACGGCCGTTAATTTCGAGTAATTGCGGACTCTCCGGCTGAATAGCCCGGGACCGGAACTGGACATTGAGCAGGCCATCCAGTTCAAAATGAGACACGAGAAGGCGAACCATCTGTTCCACTTTCGGTGCGGGCGCGAGGGTTTGCGACTGGCCCTCCTCCACTCGTTCGGTGCGTGACGTACCGGCGATGCTAACCCGGCCATTGTACGGCTTGCGCCGGGAAACGAGGGCGAGCACCCGCCCCCGCTGGGCAAGCACATCCACGCTGTATTCGCCTCCATTCAGATATTCCATGACCAGCAATTCCGGGAACTCCCCAGCGGACTCGAGCACTCCGCCCAATTCGGCGGAGGAAATGCGGTGTCCCTCACTATTGAGGAGGCGGCGCAGTGGTGTCAGGGAGTCGTCGAGGACATAGAAACCGAGCCCGAACACACTAGTGGACGGCTTAAAACATACACGCAGTCCCTCCGCCAGAAGTGCATCGCGAGCCGCCTCAAACTGGGCCCAGGTGCGCACCCGCAGGAAGCGAGGGACGGTCACTCCGGCGGGGACTTGTTCGAGAAAGCGCCCTTTGTCTTCGAGCAGACGCATAACGACCCCCGTGCCGGCGACGATGATTTGCGTGCCCCTGCCGGCAAAGTCGACGCGGTGCTCGGCGATGACCTCGCGCATCCGGCCCGGAATAAAGACGTCGACGCTATGACGTGTGCAAAAATCAAGGCACCAGGCCAAGTACTGCTTCTCGCCCACGCCGCTGGGTTCGACCTCCACTAGGTCGCATTCCGAGAGCGGTCCGAAGTCGGGTTGAGTGTGGCTTCCAATGAGCGTTAACGAAGGTCCCCAGCCGTCGCGGAGTTGACGAAAGATCCCGTGAACACTGGAGAAACATTTATTAAACCACACGCGTGCAGCTCGCTGGGTGTTTTCCATAAGGAGCGCTGGGGTAGTTTAACGGTGGAGCGCACTGTTACGCTGGGCAAAATCGTCGCTCAAAAAACAAACAGCGGATTTAAATCAGAGGCAGGCTGGGGTTCCCCCAGCATCTCACATAGAGCGGTGGGGGGGCTGAAGGAATCCCGGGCCAGTGCAGGAGGATGATGATCTGCGGGATGCGACATCCTACAAATCGAACTCTGTGGGAGCCAAGCCTAGGGCGCGGCAAGCATCTTTCACGACGGCCTTTTCGGCAGCGTCAAAATTACCATCCGAGCCACCGATAACGATCCCGATCTGGACAACGGCACGGGCCTGGTCGGGTTTGTTTTTGAGTTTGGCGATGGCCTGAATGGCTTCGATCCGGCCGAAATCGAAATCGGCGGTGAGTTTGTTGCAGAAGAAATCGAACTTCTCCTTCAACTCCGAGGCTGGAAACACTTTGAGCGACTCGTTGTTCATGATCAGCGTCGCGATTTTGGTTTTCTCCGACCCGCTGATATTGCCATCGGCGGCGGCGATCAACGCGCACATAGCCATACTGCTGTTGGCGAATTCGGCGTTCTTGAACTGGGCGATACTTGTTTGCAGGCTGGCGTTGAGGGAGGCGGCCTTCTCTTTGAGATTATTCCAGAAACTCATAACATTATCAGCGTGGGCAGGTTGGGCGACGTAGTGATGTAGCGGGCCGAAACCCCGAACTCCCTCAGGGCGATCGGGAACGAACGTCATCGTGAACACTGTGGCTGCGGAATGAATACCAGACAAGCTTCGTTTGACCCAAATAAAGGGATAAGCATTTTGCTGATCCAGAATTCCCATGTGTGGTGTCTACATAAAAATCAGTGATTATACGCGCCGTTCCGCTTTGATTTCTGCTGACAACCGAGTTATCCCGCTCACTCGATAGTTCCTCTCGCGGCAGGACGCTCAGCAGCTCAGTTTCATACCAATTTTGACAATTGATAATTCTCGCTCGAGGCCGCAGCTTTACAATCTGTTCTTTCCATCTTACTAAAGCTCCTGTGTTTGGTTCAGTCCGTGGAAATGCTTTCGCAGCCCGGCATCGGGTCGCCCGTGTCATAAGGCGAAACACGTTTTTCTGTTCGCTCCAAAGGAGACTTTCGGTGAGGTGCCACGCGCGGAGGACCGCACCAGAGTCCCAAATGGAGTAAAATCTTTCCGATCACGCCCGCTCATGCATAACCGCGATTACCTCCATTTTATGCTGGCCGTGAAGATACAGCCGCGGATCCGTGTGCCAGACTTTCAGGATGACATCCTGCCATTTCTTCGACGCAAGTATTGTCGGAAACGGCGGAGTGTAGGCGGGACGTAGAGGTTTTCAGCAGGGAATCCTATCTTGACGATATGGCGCGCCCAGTACTTCATTTGAATGCCAGTCGTAGTGCCGAACCATTTGAGCACCTTTGTCAGGGAAGTGCCGAGTGATGGTCGAAAAAAATCCGCAGGTGTGAATATTTCAAAGTTGCGATGAATTTGGAATTGAGTCGGGAGCGGTAAATGATCGCGTCCCATAGAGCCTGAATTTTCGTTTTCTCACCTTGAAAGGGACTGCTAATAAACTACTGGGCGAGCTGGTTAGGACGGGATTTGTTTTCAGGCTTTACGGATCCGCAACGGTGTCCTTTGACCCTGTGGTGTTACCTCGAGTAGATTTGACAATCATTCTGGCACCCAAAAGCGGTCGCATGAATATCAAAGCGCCTTGTTTTGAGACTTTGAGCTGAGCTGAAATCCCAGATGGCGTCAGGCTTCCCTGTTCCCGCAGCAGCCCCATGATCTGCTCCTGTTTCGGGTCAGAACTATGTCTCGGTACGGACGGTATAAAATCAATGCACGCGGGTGCGCACACATTCCAATGTTTGCTTCATTCCCTCTGCCTAAAACTCAAGTCAGCGGGAGAAGTGTTCGCCAGCCAGTGGCACGTTCCGATCTGCTAACGGGTGAATGTCCTTATTTTGACAACACAGATTGCAGAGGTCAGGATCTAGGGAATAACCATGGCCCGTGTATTCCAACATTCTATCTGCTCAAAAATCAACGGCTACACATTTTCCGAGTGAGTGGTAGATGATTTTCCACGCGAACGGCAATCTTTCGATAAGCGCCAAGCTGTCCTTGATACATGATTTCTGCGGTGATTCGCCCGTGACCCTCAAATAAATATCCAGCTATTTTATTTTAGCGTGGTTTTTTGACCTTCTTTTTAAGATCATGCAAAATATTATCCGAGGGAAATTCATGACGTAAGTATTGTAGTTGGTTATTATCGAATTATAATCAAAGACAGCAGTCTGAAGTTCATCGTAAAGATTCGAGAAGTTTTTACTGGCGTTTTGGAAAAGACCATCTGCGCGAAGTTGAGGATATCGGGAGGCAAGAATCTGGATATTCGTTTGGCCGCTGGCGACAGTCCCCATTATCTCACTCTCATGAATCGAATACTTACCAAGAAGCTTGTAAATCTCCGAGTAAACATTATTTAGTTTAATTCTTAAGGACTCGACATTGGTGATAAGTTCGCTTAGCTTAACCTCCATGCCTTTGCAATTGTTGTAAACGTTGATAAGAATGACTATGAACCATAGCAAGATGATGACCGTAATCGCTGCGTAGATAAACGAAGTGTCAAGTGAGCGCAGGCTGGGATCCATGTTTATTGAATGATGGTGTTACAGGATTTAATAAACGGGTGCAAATCGGAGAATCTAGCATCGTTCTCTGGTTTCACTCGTGGATGTCCATGTTTCATCGCAGAATCCGCACGTGTTCTGATAAGTGATCAGGTATTTATTGTAATAAACAATGCTCCCTTCACCGTTCTGACTGCTTTTCTCCGATGTTGTGCCTAAAAATCCTTTACCGACCTGTCTTGTATCGACTGATCCTCTGGTTGTACAGTGTGGGCATCTCTCGCCAAACCAAGAAGACTTTGACACGCCTGAATGTGTAGCAGTCAAAAAGATAAAACCGATTAGGCCTGGTATTCCAATTGTCACTAAAGCATCGGAAGGGAAGATTTTCATGCAGATAAACCAAGACAGAAGTCCAGTAATAATCGCTGTAATTAAGGCAATCGACCAGCGTACTGCAACCTCCGTTGTTAAAACCCAGAATAATATAAAGTAAGCTACAATTGCTGCAATACCTTTGTATACTGAAAGCATTCCGAATGGAACAGCTAGAATAGTTGAAGGAATTAGAACTGCTAGGGTTCGAGCATAGCCTAGAAAATGAAGATTGTCGTAAAGACGCCACTTCATGTTGATTCCGAAGTAAACCGCTAAGACGGCGAGTAAAATTAAAATCTCTAAGCCAATTAGTTTCGGCAAATCAGCAGAAAACGCTTCAGTATATACTGAGAATAGTAATCTTAAATTAAGGATAAGCATCTGTTTTTTACCCCGCGACGCGGTCTCTTAAGCCTGAGCGCAGGCACATTAATTCATTAGGCCTTAAGTGGCTGGGAACGTGGTTTCCCATACTGGTTAACCAGCACTCTGTTCGATTTTGAATCCACTCGTCCGATCGTTGCCGCGTGAGATTATGTTCTTGCAAGCTGGGCAGGTGATTTTGTTGGGCGGATCTGATGACGAGAGGCAGAAGAGGGCATCGCAGTTTCCACAGCCTGCTGCGGAGTCATTGGCGCAGAAAGGACAGGGAACTATGCCGAGTAGCAGGTTACTATCGACAGCGGGAAGGCGAAATGACTTGCCACTGCCCGCCGGAATTGACTCAACCGTTAGCGTATGGGCAGCATTGGCTGCGTAATAACCACTCCGTTCGTCGAACAGATAACGCATTAGATAGGTGCCGCGTCCGTGTTGGCAATGGACCCTCAGAAAGATTTGCCTTGCGCGCCCGTCGTGCACTGGCGTTTTACTCAGGTCGACCTTCTTTACTTCGGTTGGTAAGTTCGCGAGCAAAGCATCCGGCGCGCTGTCGCCGACTCCTGTGCTGGCGCTGTGAACGGAGGCGGTGAGCCAGATAAAAAGTTTCCCGAAACTATCGGTGCTGATGCTGTCCATGCGCAGCACGATGTCTGTTATCTTGCCGAGTTGGAAAAAGTCCACGTCAGCTCCACAACCGATAGCGTAGAGGTTCGCTGGTCTTGTAAGGGAGCGCGTATCCAACAGCGAGAGCGCACTCTCCCACTCATCAGTCGCTTGCCCGTCTGTGATCAAGAAAATCAGTGGCCGGTAGTCACCCTTCTCGGTGCTGGTGGTGCGCTTGACCTCCGTACGTATGCTCTCGGCAGCCAGACGAAGGGCGGCTCCGAGTGCCGTACCTGGGCGAACTTGCAGTGACGGGGTTTGTACTTCATCGAGTGGTTTTAGAGGCGCAAGCTGTCGGGCATCGCTGTCAAAGGTGATGAAGCTCAACCATACAGTCTCCAATGCATGCGGATTGCGGCGCAGCTCTTTGAGCATGGCACCGACAGAGAGGCGGACACCCTCGATACCGGGACCAATCATGGACTCTGAGCAATCGAGCACCACATAAACGGGCAGGCGGCGAGACATGGCTTTGGCTGGTTAAAGAGTTAGGCGTTGATCAATTGCACCCGGGCGAGGCGTCCGCTGTCGGTGCCGTTGAACAGCAGCTGCTGGCCATCGGTGAGTTCGATGGCTGAGTTAATGGGGACGTGTACAGCGGGCTGCTTGGTGCAGTCCTTCATGCTGGTAAGACGTTGATTAGTGAACATCCACTTGCCCTTGAAGAAGGTAAAGTAGCCGACTGGTTTCTTTTGCTCCAAGGTCAGTCTTTCGTTGTTGCCCACGAGTCGATCCGTGTGCCACTCAAAAAGGTATTGGTTCGTGTAAACCATGAGCCGGTGGTCATCAGGCTTGAAGCTGCTGCCGCGCTTTGAGTAAAGATCAAGCATAGGCAATTGGCCATTGAAACCCGTATTGCAGAAGGGGCAGATAGGCTTTGCAGTATTGGCGAAAACATACCACTTGTGAGTGCATGTGGGGTTGGTGCAGGGTTGTAGTAGGTCCACGGTGCGGATCAGTGCGTTCTCCCATTCATCAGCGGAAGGCCGCAGGTCAGGCCGATGCAAACCTGCGATAAAGGCGCGGTCAAAGAGCTTCTGCAAATGTGGACCAGTGATGCTGTAGGGCAGTCGGGTTACGTCTGCGAAAGGAAGCTCACTCTTCTTCACCTCCTTTAGGTTAGGACGATTTCGGGAGTCTCCAAAGTGCTCCACGAACAATGCTTTGCTGCCCATTTCCAAGTTCATGCGCTCCTCTTCAGTCTGGGCGGGATGCACGAGGCCGCCTTTGAGCGGATGCCGATAAAGCAGATACATGTAAATGAGCACGGCTAGCGCGTGGCGGTCCGTCTCGATGCGAGGCAGCGCTCGGCCTTTGTCGGACAAGGCTAGGTGCATGGTGCTGATAACCTCCGGCGCGATGAAGTCGGGTGTGCCTACCACATCGGGAGGGTATTTGTTGGGAACAACAAGGCTATCGATGTCGATGACCGCAGCATTGCCAGACAGTGGATCAATCAGCACGTTCTTGTAGGACAAGTCAGAGTGCGCCAACCCAGCGGCATGCAGTCGGCGCACAGCGCGTGAGATGCGTAGACAGACCTTGAAATAGTCAATCCAAGTGCCGCGCTCCTCGGGGGCAAGATACTTCTGTTGGTTAGTGCCGGTGGAAAACCACTTCCCCTCCTTCTCGTTGCCCTTAATACCAAGCATGTCGCCATTAGCAGACCCATACTTGAAGAAAAAGTGCGACGGATAAACGGGCGCCTTGATACCCAGCAAACCATTATATTCAACGATATGCGTGGGCCAGCAATAAAGGTTCTGCCAGTAATCGCCGCCTTGCTGGTTGAAGATACTCTCGCGATAACGTCCCACGATGTTTTGAAGCCGATCCTTGGCATTCGCATCCTGCACCTTGCGGTAGAACGCGACCACATAAGAGCGGTCGGGTGAGAAATACACATCCTTCATCCCTCCCTGCATCGGTGGTCCATCAACAAACGCTACAGGTGAGCCGTCCGCAGCCTTCAGGTTAATTATGCCGCTCATGGTTTGGAGGGCTTGGATTCGTGAGGTAACAAGAGCGCGATAGTGCGGTCATCGTGGTTGCCTTTGCTGTAGAAGCCTGACCACTGGAGAAGTTCATCGCTGGCCTGCTCGTTGTCAGGAACGAGCCTTACTTGGTTCGAGATATCAATCCAGAAGGTTTGCCACGTATCCATATCTCCCAAACTGACTTCCGTGGGGAAGAGGGGGTCTGTGATGCCATCGGTCATTAAGACTAGCGCATGAAAGTCTGGCACCAGAGCCACATGCAGACGCTGGCTGATACCCTCGGCGGTCATCCAAAGATTTTTGGAGGTGAGGAATATCGTCTCACTGGAGAACTCGCCGCTATCCGGCGTGCTCATCACTTGCACACTTTCATCACGTTTGAGCAGACCAATCCCACCATCACCGATACCGAAGCTGAGGACGATCCAGCCTCGCTCCGTTTGTCTTGCCGCACTGAGCAGGAGCGTGGTGGCGTATTCCTTTGGCATGCGCGGTGGCTCTTGCGCTGTGGCTTCATCGAAGATGGCCTTGAGCGCTGAGTGGGCTGCACCGCCGAGCCAAGCATACGCAAGGCTGCGGGCCTGCTCTTCGGTCATCGCGTCGTTCGCGGCCTGCTTCGCAATGTTGGGCTTGCTTGGCTCGTCAGGCTCCACTCTCAAGTGCTCTTCGAGGTGCTTCAGTGCACTCGTACAAGCCAGTAATGAACCTCGCCGGGAGAGCTTGGCCGAGCCCGCACCATCGGCCACAGCGAGCAAATGCCAACCGGTAGCGCCATCATAACCGATGCGAAAATCATCATCGCGAAACAGCGCTTCCTGCGCGTGCGAGCGCCCGCGCACGCTGGCAGCCACGATGAAGGCGGCAGGCGTCGGCAGGGCAAACTTGTCGGTATCCTCCTTCCAATAGGGGTCGTCTCGGTTGGAGGGGAGGTCCTTCCAAATCGAGGCGGGGTCCGCATTGATCGTGACTTTGATGCTGCGCTCTAGCCTAGGACGATCTTGCGGACCATCCGTGCGGAAGAGCTGAAAATGAATCGCGTGTTCGCCATCCACCAGCGGGCTTCCAACTAGGTGCTGCTGCGTATCGTCAAGATACAAACCGAGGTCTTCGAGCTTACGAAAACTCACCTGCCAGTCAGCGCCCCCATCAAGAAAAAGGCTGCTCACACGTATCTGACACCTCTTTCCTTTTGTGAGATTTATCGGTAAGCGATCCAGCGTTTTTGGAACTGATGGCTCCGTAGTCGCCAATCGCTTGGGAGGTGTGGAAGCGTGATTGCTCTGCGGCGTTGATTGCGCTCTCTGTAGTGCTTGGTCGGAGGTGCCACGAAGGAGTGTCTCCAGCTCAGCAATGCTGGAAGGGCGTTGCGTGGCATCCAACGCCAACGCCAGACAAATCGCGGACTGCTCAGCCTGTGTCACAACTGTTGAAGAGAAACCTAGTTGCTCGCCGCGCTTCAACCGCACTGCCGACACTACAGGCGGCTGACCATTGAGGGCATGATAAAGTACGGCTGCCAGCGAGTAAATGTCCGCACTCACCGCTGGCTCGACAGGCGGCTCCACGTCAGCCTCGGGCGGCGAATAGTAAGTGTCGCGAACGAGGCGCTCAGATTTACAGGCTACAAAGTGCGTTAGGTCAACCTGCTGCGTCTGTTGGCTGACTAACAAGCTTTCTGGCGTGATGCCACCGTGAGCGGAGCCCCCAGCATGGAGCACACGGAGGTGATGGATCACAGGTGCCAACATCCCAAACAGGCGCTCACAAGAAAGATGCGGATGATCGCCAGCCCAGCGGTGAAAGGGAGTTTGGTAAATACTTCGGTGATCACGCATAAACAAACGGGGTTATGTTCTTAAAAGACGAGATTAATGTCAGTTGGTGGTGGTGGCAGCCCCAGCGGCGCCCCTAGGCCCGCACTTTGATTGCCGTTGGACACAGCGGTAGAGACCCATTGGAAGAAGCTGGTGAAGGCGTGGCCATCCATGGTGTCAAGCGTGACAACATGCTGGCAGAGCTTGCGTAACTCATCGGGCTTGCTCTTTGGCCCTGCGGCGCAGCCGACGATCGTACCAAATCTGCGGCGTTGAACCTCGGGTATCATGCTATTGAAAAGTGCTACATCAGAGGCTGCACCATCGGTCATCACGAAGAGCAAAGGACGCCAGTCTCCGCGATGGTCTGGCGTCGAACGCTCCACGTCTCGATCAACAAGTTGGCAGACCCGCTCTAAAGCGAGGCCCGTCATCGTGGGACCAGACTGCGGTGTGTTGATTTCAGGGATCACGAACTCCTCCAGTGAAGTGAGCGGGACAACGTCCTTCACCTCGCGATCAAAAGTCAGCAAGCAAATATGCACCGTCTCCAGCGCATAAGGATCTTTTCGCAGTGAAGCCAGCAAAGAGGAAAGTCCGACCTTAACCGCTTCAATCGGTTCCCCCTTCATGGAGCCCGACGTATCGAGCAAGAGATAAACTGGGAGGCGACGCATGTCTCGGCGGGAGAAAATTGGGTTAGGTCACGACTTGGATCTCGGGCGGCGGCGGCGGCAGCTCGCTTAGCCCCTGCACCTCTTTGCCACCCTGATCCACAGACTTACTGCTTTGACTAACTGACGAGCTGATCCATTTGAAGAAGGCTTTGATCGAGTTGCTGTCGGACGTGTTGAGATGCACGACGATTTCACTTATCTGCTTCAACACGTTCTCATCGCCTCCATCAACCGAGCAACAAACCACAATACCCCACTTCTCTTGCTTGAAGCGAGCGAGCCCTGACTGCCATCCACCGTCCGGCGCGCCATCTGTCAGTAGGAACACCATCGGCTTCCAGTCGCCCTTGGTCGTTGGGGTCGTCTTAGTAAGTTCTTTCGCTGCGCGATCAGCTACCAGCTTGAGCCCATCACCAAGGTTGGTGCTACCTGAGATGCTGAGATTGGGTGGTTGGAACGCAGTGAGTTCGGTAAGCGGCACAACTACATCAGCCGAACTGCCAAACGTGAGGACGCTTAACCATGCCGTTTCCAGCGCGTAAGGGTCTTGGCGCAAAGCGGCAACAAGCATTTGAATACCATTCTTGACCTGCTCTATAGGTTCGCCCGACATAGAGCCGGAGACATCGACAAGGAGATAAACGGGTAGACGTCGCATATTAGTTTATTAGTTTATTAGTTTATTAGCGTGTTTCAATTGGGAAGGTATTCTTTCAATAGATGAACAAAGCTGTCGTAGGGGTAAGCATCGCCAATAGCGCGGAATCTCCAACATTGCCCGTGGCGAGACACTTCGCCAAACAACATGGTGCATTGGCCTTCATAAGCTGCCGCTGAGCTGAGCGAATAGCGGACAATCTCTTGGCCTCGGCCATCGACGGCACGAATGTAGGCGGAGCCTATTTGGCCGAAATGTTGTCCATGTTTAATCCCCTGATAAATGCTTACTAGGAAGAGAATGCGATTATACTCCATGGGTACAGAATTCAATCGCACCACGATCTGCTCATCATCCCGCTCGCCTGTGCCGCCCGTGCGGTTGTCGCCGCTATGGGTCACGGTGCCGCTGGGGTGCACTCGACTGTTAAAAAATACCACATCGCCACCCACGAGTTTGGCGTCACCTCTATTTCTGACCTTGTTATCCTTGTCTAGGAGAAACGCGATGGCATCTAGGTCGAACTCCGCTTCATCGCCCTGAGTGGAAACGGTCGCTACAGCCCCTATCCTTTTTTCTTTCACCGTCCAACCGAGGCCAATGGTGATCTGATCAAGATCATGAGCATCCTTGGAGAAATCAACGGCTTGTCCTTTGGTAAGATTAATTGGCATCGAAATCGGGTCTGTTTTTTAGAGGTATTCTCAGGAACAATTCCCCACTACCCGTTTGAGCCTGGCGCAGGGCAAGCAACTAAGGTCAGATACTCTCGCAAGATCTTGCTCCGTAAAAAATCGTCGTTAGGACAGCCTTGTTTTGTTGCCCGCCTCTGTGAGTTCCGAATCCGCACGTACGCAACGCAAAAATGTACCAGCATTAAAGATGACTGACTCATGCGGTGTAGGCCCTCGCGTATTTCTCTACAAGGCTCTCGAGTCCCCCGTCAGAAGAGACTCCGAGCGCCTCAAACCTCCAAGCTCCGTTGCGCTTGTAGAGACGACCGAACTCGAGTGCGGTCTCTGTCGAAAAGTCCTCGTCCAATTCATACTTGCACAACTCTTCCCCTGTTAGCGCGTTGTATATGCGAATGAACGAGTTGCGCACCTGCCCAAAATTTTGATTCCGCACCTCAGCCTCGTAGATGCTCACCGTGAAAATGATTTGTTCGACGCGAGGGTCCAACCTAGAAAGATCAACCTCAAGAGTCTCATCATCACCGTCTGAGTTCCCTCCAGTACGGTCGTCTCCAGAGGACTTCACAGCTCCATCCGGCGACTCCTGATTGCCGTAAAACACGAAGAAACCTTCGGCGGGGACTTGATTGTCCGACCCAATTAAAAATGCAGAAGCATCAAGGTCGTAATCGTGACTTGATGCCTTACTATTCGGATCCCAGCCCAGACCGACACCGAATTTACTAATACCAATATCAACGCGCTGACCCTTAGTGAGGTTGATTGCCATATAATAAGTATGCTGCCAGATACCCTTCAATTTAAGGTATCAAAAAAATTCAGAACGCTGTTGGAACTTAGACCGCTGTCCCATAATCCACCAGAGAGGTTCCACCCAAATTCAATCACACAAACTAGGCGAGACCTCGGCTAACAAAAGCTAAGCATGGGCATATTGAGAGATGATGCGAGAAACCGTCTGCGCCACGAAACCATCCTCCGTGGCGTCGCCAATGGCAGCAAACTTCCACTCCCCGTCTTTGCGATAAAGGCGGCCCATGATGAGGGCGCGGCGATTCCTATAGCTCGACTCTGCCGCAACATTATAAGAAGCAAAGACCTCCTTAACATGAGTGGGAGTGCCTTCGAACATGCGTATCTTCGCGTAGGGAATCTGGGAGAAATCCTGCTGGCCGCAGTTATTTAGGAAAAAGAAAATTTGTGCGACGTCAGGGGGAACGGCGGAAAGATTAACGGTGATGATTTCATTATCCAACCCATCATCTCCACCCGAGTCGCCAGTAAGGTCATCACCGGAGTGCTTCAGAGCGCCCCCTGCAGCCTCAAGTTTCCCCGGTGGCAAACCAAACTTTGCTAAAAGCTCCGCCCTATAGAGAGGTGAGTAGATTTGGTCATAAAGCTCCCCACGCTGATTGAGAAGAACGGCGCTGAGGTCCAAGTCGACATCCTCCACCACCGTTTCAATTTTTCTACCGAAGCCTAGGAACCCACTGGACTCAACTCGCGACTCAATACCTCCCCAATTGACCCCGACGCAGAAACTTGACAGCGCTGCTCCCGATGCCTTTCTAAGATCAATTCGTTGTCCTTTTGTAAGATTGATGGCCATAACACTTAATTTGCGGTCACTCCTATGTTGCTAATTATCCGTCACTGCAATCGTGGATTCCATTCAACATGGGTCATAAAATGTTTTTTCCTAGAGAAACTTAGCTTTGATGGTTGCAATCGCATCCTTATAGGTCCGGTCCCTAGTGGGCGTTCCTACGGCGTTAAATTTCCACTCGCCATTGTGCTTATAAAACAAGCCCAGCACCATAACAACATGACCTGCAAATGACGGTTCTTTACCTATTGCGTAGTTGGCAATGACGTTAGATACCCTTTCACTCGTTCCTTCGTAAATTCGAACCGCTGCATGTGGAATTGCAGCAAAATCTTGACCTCTAAAACTCGTCAAGAAGACTGCGATCTTTTCGACATTGCTTTGCAGTTTCGATAAATCAACCGTCACGATTTCATTATCTAAACCATCATCTCCTCCTTCATCACCGACGCGGTCATCACCAGAATGCTGCATCGCGCCAGTACATGACTCCCACAGCTCACCCCAGCCAATAATTTCAACGGTATTCTTGTTCGCATCAAATGTCGCTACATACAGATCCAAGTCGACAGAATCACCATTGGGCATGACCCCCCAGTTGGCGCCTGCGCAAAATTTAGTCACGGCAGAGCCATTCTCTTTCTTTAAATTAATTTTTTGGCCCTTGATTAGATTTATTGTTGCCATAATAGTACTTGGTTGAGGTTAGCCGATTGTTTTCAGTTGAAGCTAAGAATACTTATCCACAAATTTTTGGAGCCCACCAGCGAAACCACTACCAATAGCTTTGAATTTCCATCCGCCGTCTTTTCTGTAGAGTTCGCCGAATTCCACCGCTGTTTCCGTCGAGAAATCTTCCCCAAGGTCGTACTTTACGATTTCCTCATTTGTTGATGGATCATAAATACGAACGAAGGCATTCCTGACCTGCCCGAAATTCTGCTTCCGCGACTCAGCTTCGTGAATAGTAACGACTAACGTTATTTTTTCACAACCAGCAGGCAATTTCGACAAATCCACCTTAATGCTTTCGTCATCACCATCGCCAGCGCCAGTTAAGTTATCACCCGTATGCTCTACGCAGCCTTCCGGACTCATGAGATTATTGTAAAATACAAAATGCTTATCCGAAATAACCTTTCCGGTTGAGCCCAGCATGAACGCTGATGCGTCGAGATCAAACCCCTGCCCTGAGTCAGTTTCATTTGTGTCCCATCCCATTCCGACGACAAATTTTTGCAGAGATCCGATGGATGCGTTTCCACCTTTTGTTAGATTAATTGCCATAATTGTTTATTATTTTAATTTGATTTTAACTGAAATTTATTAAACTTTACGGGAGCCGCTGGCCTACTTCATCGCGACTGCCCGTCGTCCCCACGTTCATTCTGACAGAGTATACTCAGACAGTGCCGACCCCGTGTATGTGCATTTTGGTTGGGCTATAGCTGCAATGACTACCAGGGCTGGACGTGCTACCACAGAAACTGCACTTTCCTGGCTGAAGCACGACATGCGTTTTCGTTGGGCTGTAGCTGCAATGACTGCCGGCGCTAGACGAACTGCCGCAGTAACTGCACCGCCCAACCTGAGGCGACACATGCGTTTTGATTGGGCTGTTACTGCAATGGCTACCCGGGCTAGATGAACTGCCGCAATATATGCAATTAGACATAGTGATGTGATGGTTAAGATAAGCTGTTCTACTCGGCGCACTTTTCTTATTTCGGAAGCTGAGAATCAGTTGTGTGCAGCTAGCCCGATTCCAAAATCGAGGTCAATTAAAATTTGTACATTATGTTAGAATTAATATGTCATTTTGGTGTTAAACCATTGACCATGAGCCACATATTAAATATTTAACAAGCCTATCTGTCTGCCTTGCGGATGGCACCAAGAAGCCATGGCTATGCTCCAAAGTACGTGACTGATGACCATCAAAATTACTCAGTCGTTATTTCTCATTTGGGGCTCGTTGATCGGCCTAACACCTAAAAAAGAGGCCCGCGCCGAAGCCTCTTTTTCGCAAAGGACATCGCAGCCTCCCTGTCTCGCAATCTGGACGCGTCCAACAGCTCTTCCATCAAGCCATCAGCACTCAAATCTACGGTTTGATGGTCTTACCCATTCGCGGATGGCGACGGATCATGTCATCGGCCAGATTGCGCAGCCTGCTCTCGAAGTTTTGCACAGTCTCATCCGACGATCGCCTCATTCCCAACACTGGGCGCAGCATTTGTGCTCGGTCGAGGCGATAGCGTTTTACCTCAGTACGATTTCCTAAGCGTCTCATGTTAGTTCCTCCCGTGGGTTTGAGTATCCGCATCGAATAAGCCGTACAAGGCTTCTCCCCGTCGACAAGCGGTGTGTGGATTTACTCGCTTGTGGACCTCCGTAACTGCGTTGAACAGACTCCATGCAGTTCGTGGCAGGAACTCAGGGTGACTCGGCCTTCGCCATTCATTCATGACTTCAGGCACTTGCTTCGTAGTGATCGCTCCGGCGTCCAGTGCTCTTATTACGATGCCGTGCGCACGCTTGTCGTCGATCCTCATCTCGTTGTAAGTGAGGATTTCTTCGTCCAGCTTTTGGAGTCTGCCACCCAGTTGCCCCTCAGCCCTTGCCGTAAGGTGACGCAAATCGCGTTCAGCAAAGCGGGTGTGCTTTCGTGCGATTTGCACCTCACCGCTGAACGCCAAGTTGTCACAGCAGAATATTTTAGTCCCTGCCACAAGCCCCTCTGGGAACGTCCTATCGGGGCTGTTCCGTATTCCTACGGCCCAAGTCCATTCACAGATGCCTCGTGCTGGCAACGTGATGTTTAACACACCGAAGTAGCGTTGACCATCATGACTCAGAGCATGAGCTTCCTCGGTGACGATGAATCCGTAGCTGTCGAGTTGATCGTGGACTTCACCAAGCACCCGACTGTGTGGGAAGGGGTACCATGTGCCGGTGTTTCTTGGCGTGAGTACGTTCCACATTTGACTCCGATTGACTAACTCTGCGCCGCAGTGAAGCAGCATTCCTTTGGGTGGCTTTTTGGCAACCACGGGCCCTTCCTCTATCATGTTCATTTTGTCTTGGTTTCAATAATGTAAAAGGGCCGGAAGCACATTGCCTCCAGCCCTTTCACAGGTTTTGGTTGTTGGTTGTTCTGCGTTATTCCCATTCTGGATCCTCAAGGTCGTCTTGGCAGCATTCACACCGCCAAACTGACCGGAGGGGATAGTCCTGATTTTTCGTTACGATGTGGATGTGTTAGCCCTCGGTCACCTGCAAGCCCGTGGTCACATGACCGCAGTCCGTGCAAACGAATCGCATCGAGGGAGACACACCAAGTTTGCTGAGTATGGGTGGCATGGTCGTTTTGGCTTCTACCACCCAACATTTCGGCCCAGTTATTTCGGCACTCGCCGCACTGCATTAGCCTTGGTGCTGGGATTCCCATGCTGAACCTTCGCTGCATCGAGACGCCGCACCTGCTGCAAAAGTGCGTGTGATGCAGAGCGTCGAACGCGTGTACATTGGCTCTCACAAGGCGCCTCCTTTGCATTCGTTGAAGAATTCGCAGGCGACGCATTGCAAGCCGGGACTCGCTACCCAGTCCTCGCGCTCCACTCCATCGACATACGACTCGATGCTGCGAAACAGTTTACCCTCCTGCTTCATATCCACCGGATCGTGCGTGGTGATTACGAGCTTGGGCGTTTTCGTTTTCACCAGTGGCCTCTCGATAAAGAAGGGCGTAGGCGGTGAGTTGGAGTTGGTTCCGATGCTCCGCCTGAGACTCATTAGGAGTAGTGGCCGTGGTTTTGAAATCCACGATTTTTCCACCAGGCCTAATGAGATCAATCACACCGCGCAGCACCGGCAGCCCATGTGCAGCAAGATCAGTATCTACCGCCATTTGGAGCGTTTTGTAGAGCCGAGCGGCTTCAATGCTCACGTTGTCGTAGTCGGGAAACGGATCCCGGGATTGTGGATCGTCTGCCTCCCAGTGCTTGGGAATGGCAGGGGGCGGTCCCCGAGGCGGCAGGAACGCTGGCAGTCCGCTCCACAAGTTGATATGAAGCAGGATCTTAACGCACCGCGGCAATGCAGCCTTCCCCTCCATACGTACCTAAAAAGGAAATTCCTATCAGTTCGAGATCCCCCTTCTGCTTTTTCGTCGAGTGACAGTCGAGGCAATACTGTTTCAGCACAGGCTGAATGGTTTGTTCGAAGGCCAAGTTATGGTCGGCAAGCAGAGGTACTGCAAGCGAGGCGAGACCACCCAAAAGAAGTCTACCAGCGAAATGCGCACTGGGTATTTTGATCATTTTTATGACGTTAAGCCGGAGAGGAAGAGGCCACTTCAAAAATCACGGCTGTAGCCAGCGATCCAGCCGCCATCGACGGGGATGACGGCACCGTTGAGGTAGGAGCTTTCGGGGGCGGCGAGGAAGAGGACGGCATGGGCGATTTCCTCGGGCTGGCCGGGGCGGCCGAGAGGGACGTGGGCGAGCATGGCATGAACGCGGTCGTTGAACTGGCCGTTCTCACCGTAGAAGAGCTGCTTTGTACCTTCGCTGAGGATGGAGCCGGGGGCGATGCAGTTGGTGAGGATGCCCTGCGAGCCGAGTTCGATGGCCATGGTGCGGGTCAGGTTGACGACTCCGGCCTTGGCAGCGGTGTAGGCACACTGGAGGCGTGCGGGGACGAGCCCCATGACGGAGGAGATGTTGATGATGCGGCCTGACTTTCGCTGGAGCATGTGGCGCGAGGCCGTCTTGCTGACGAGGAACAGGCCGGTGAGATCGACGCGGAGGATGCGGTCCCATTCCTCAGCGGGAAAGGAGTCGATGTTCACGCGGTGGGCCATGGTGTTGATGCCGGCGTTGTTAACAAGGATGTCGAGGCGACCGTGCTCTGCGATGATCTCGCTGATGGCGGACTCGATCTGTTTCTCATCGGTGACATCCATGCGGAGTGCCATGGCTCCGGGCGTGGCAGCAGCGAGCTCACGAGCACCTTCGAGGTTGATGTCGGCATAGACGACTTTGGCACCGTTGGCGGCGAGTGAGGCACAGATGGCTTGGCCGAGGGCCCCGGCAGCACCAGTGACGAGGGCGACTTGGTCTTTGAGTTGGACTTTCATGAATGGGGATAGGTTTAAACGAGGCCGAGAAGCGGATGTTCGATGAGGTGGCGCAGGGTTTGTAGAAAGCGCGCGGCGGCGGCACCGTCGTTGACGCGATGGTCAAAGGTGAGGCTTAGCGTGAGCCGATCACGCGCGGTGAAGGAACCGTCATCAAGCGGCACGGCCTCGCGCACAATGGCACCGATGCCGAGGATAGCGGATTCGGGGGGATTAATCACTGGAGTGAAGGCCTCGACGCCGAGGCTGCCGAGATTGCTGAGCGTGAAGCAAGCGCCCTGCATGTCTGCGGCAGCGAGTTGACCGGCACGAGCAGCAGCGATAAGCTTCTGCGTTTGGGCGGCGATCTGGGTGAGCGTGGACGTGTCGACGTCACGGATGACGGGGACGAGCAGGCCCGCCTCGGTATCCACAGCGACACCAAGGTGGATGCTTTCAGGAAGCAGGAGATGCTTTTCTGCCCAAGTGGCGGCGAGCATGGGATGCTCGCGCAAGGCGGTGGCGGCGAGTTTGACGAGGATGTCGTTGATGGTGGGGCTTGAGTGCTGGAGCAATGAAGAAAGGGATTTGAGCTCCTGACGGAAGGCAAGCAGCGCGGTGGCATCGCAGCGAGCAGTGATGGTGACGGGCACGGTGGTCTGGCGACTGTGCATGAGCCGTGCAGCGATGGTGCGCCGCATGGGCGTGAGCGGCACCTGTTTCATGCCGGAGGTCGAGGTAGAAGTGACTGCGGCGAGGATATCGCGCTCTCGGATGCGGCCACCGTTGCCGGTGGGTGTGAGTGTGGCAAGATCAACGCGATGCTCTTTGGCGGCTCGGCGGGCGCGGGGACTGGCCGGAGTTTGCTCTGGCATCGGCTTCGTGATCGGCTTCACGATTGGCTCCGGAATCGGGTCACTGATCGGTATCGTGATCTCAACGTGAGGTGGTGCTGTTGGGACCGTTGGCGCAGTAGCGACAGGCATCGTCTCACCTTCTGCGAGCAAGTAGCCGAGCACGTGCCCGACTTTGATAACGTCGCCCGGCTTTGGACCATTGGGTGCGATGTGCAAGAGGCCTCTATCGATGGCTTCAACTTCTTGCGCGGCTTTGTCGCTTTCGAGCGTGAAGAGCGGATCGCCTTCTTTGATGAAATCGCCATCCTTCTTCAGCCAGGCGAGGAACTTGCCTTCCTCCATAGACCAGCCGAGACGGGGTAATGTGATGTTGTTAGGCAT
Source organism: uncultured Spartobacteria bacterium (assembly GCA_903919125.1). GTDB lineage: Bacteria > Verrucomicrobiota > Verrucomicrobiia > Chthoniobacterales > Chthoniobacteraceae > Chth-196. Next base: position 47,763 of record CAIXGS010000038.1, read on the forward strand.
GATGTAGATCTATTCAGCGCAAAGATCGCGGATGGCTTGGGCGATGGATTCGACATTCGGCACTACCGCTGCCTCAAGTGTGGGACTGTAGGGCGTAGGTGAGGGTTTGCCATTGAGACGGCGAATGGGCGCATCGAGTTCGTCGAAGCCTCGGTCGGCGAGTTGCGCGGCGATCTCGGCTCCGATGCCGCAATGAGCGAAGTCTTCATCCACGATGATGAGTCGGCCAGTTTTTGCGACGGACTGAATGATGGTTTCCACATCAAGTGGCGCGACTGTGCGTGGGTCGATGAGTTCAACAGAGATGCCCTCCTTCGCGAGGCTCTCACAGGCGGCGAGTGTCTTGTGAACCATCAGAGCAAGGGCGACAACGGTGACATCGCTACCTTCGCGCACGATGGCGGCTTTGCCGAAGTCGATGAAGTATTCTTCCTCAGGCACAGGGCCTTTGACGGTCATTAGCTCGCGATGTTCGAGGAAGAGCACGGGGTCATCGCAAGTAAGCGCGGTTTTGAGCAGGCCTTTCGCATCGCGCGGTGACGAAGGCACCACGACACGCAGACCTGGGAAGTGAGCATACATCGAGTAGTAGCTGCCGCTGTGATGCGTGGCCGCTGCGTGACCGATGCCGATGCAGCCGCGCATCAATACGGGCATCTTTAGTCGCCCGCTGCTCATGTATTGCATCTTGGCGATCTGATTGACGATCTCGCCCACGGAATCGAGCAAAAAATCGGCGAACATGAAGTCAATCACCGGGCGAGTGCCAGTCATGGCAGCGCCTCCTGCAAGCCCTACAAAGCCGCGCTCGCAAATGGGCGTATCACGCAATCGTTCGGGGCCGTGCACTTCAAACAAGCCGCTCGTGGTGGCGAAGTTGCCGCCGCGCGCACCAATGCCTTCGCCCATGACGAAGATCTTCGGATTGTGAGCCATCTCCTCGGTCAGCGCTTCGAGCGTCGCCTTCATGAAGGTCAACTCGCGAGTGCTGGCGTTTGATGCAGGCACATCACGTAGAGGTCCGCTACCTGGGGCTGCATAGATGTGAGTGGTGGCGCTCTCGGCAGTTGGATAGGCGCTCTTATCGGCAAACTCATGAGCCGTTTCGGTAAGTGCGGCGATCTCCTGTTCGATGGCACTGAGCTCGGCATCGGTTGCGAGTTTTTGATCAAGCAGATCCTTCTTCAGTCGAGCGATGGGACATTGTGCTTTCCACTGCTCCACCTCATCACGCGTGCGGTAAGTGAAGTCGCCCATACCTTCGGCGTGCGCACGGGTGCGGTAGGTTTTGCACTCGATGAGAGTCGGGCCATCGCCGTTGCGCGCGCGCTTCACGGCCTCACCGGCAGCGGCTTCTACAGCGAGCACATCGTTTCCATCCACTTCAATGCTGGCGATGCCATACGCCGCGCCGCGAGATGCCACGCTAGGATTGCCCGCAACACTAGAAAACGGAACTTCGGTCGCGAACTGGTTGTTCTCGCACACGAACAACACTGGCAGCTTCCAGATGCTCGCCATGTTCAGGCCTTCGTGAAACGCGCCGTTGTTCGCCGCCCCATCGCCGAAGAAGGCGACCCCGACATTGCCGGTCTTCATAATCAAAGAGCTATAGCCCGCACCGGTTGCTTGCAGGATGCAGGGACCGACGATGCCGCTAGTGCCCATCATGCCGATCTCCGGTGCAAACAGATGCATGGAGCCCCCGCGACCCCGCGAGCATCCTGTCTCTCGGCCATAGAGTTCTGCCATGAGTTGGCGAGGCGGCATGCCTTTGGCGAGGGCATGACCGTGACCGCGATGCGTGCTGAAGACGGCATCGGCTTCATGCAAATGCGCGCAAACACCCGTGGCGATGGCTTCTTCGCCGACATAGGTGTGGCAGGCACCGTGGATGAGTCCGCGTTGATGCGATTTCGCGAGTCGTTCTTCCACCATGCGGATCGTCAGCATGGTGCGATAGAGTTGAAGGATGGATGATTGGTTCGTGATGGAACTCATGCTGATTTAGGTTTGAGACGTAGAAAGCTGATGATGATACCGCCGACGATGAAGCAGGCGGCCAGGAAGTGCAGGCACTGCATTTCGCCATAGCCGTGTGTGCGCAGCCAGCCGGTGACGTGGTTGCCAGCGTAGCCCGCGAGGTTCGCACCCATGTTGATCAGACCGGTGGCCACTGCTGCGGCGGAAGCGGTAAGCGTGAGCGAGGGCAGTGTCCAAAACGGTGCAATCCAGAAGAACGCGCCAAACGCTGTGAGGCAGAGCCAGATCATCTGCGTTCCAAACCCCTGCCCCGGAATCGTGCTGCACAGGAGGAAGATGCCGGTGGAAACCATGCCGCCTGCGGCGTGCCATTTTCGATCTCCCGTTCTATCTGCGGTCTGGCCGGAGATCAGCACGCTGAGGATACCGCAACTGTAGTAGAGGCCACTGTAGAGCAGCGTCATTTGATCAGAGCCGCCGGAGAGATTTTTCACCGTGGTCGGCAACCAAAAGCTAAGCGCGTAGCCGCCGCTATTACCTACCAGAACGCCGACTACCAGCAGCCAAACAGCGGGCAATCGCAGCGCCTGCCAGACGGAAATTTTGCCAGTGGCTTCCTTTGCCACCGCTTCGGCAGCGAGCACGCCTTCGAGATGATCGCGCTCGGCTTGAGTGAGCCATGTGGCATTTCGAGGTCGATCCGTGAGGCACGTGAGAACCATGAACCCCATCACCACAGCAGGCAATCCCTCCACGATGAAAAGCCACTGCCAGCCATCGAGTCCGAACCATTTCACATCCAGCAGCATCGACGACACCGGCGCACCGAGCGCAAGACTGAAGGGCACGGCCACGAGCAAGCCCGACAGTGCCCGCGAGCGATCATTCTGCGCAAACCAGTGCGTAAAATACACGATGATGCCGGGAAAAAATCCAGCCTCCGCCACACCGAGGAAAAACCGCGCCCAGTAGAACTGCGACGGCGTCTGCACGAAGGCCATCGCCGCCGAGATGAAGCCCCAGGTGATGAGAATTCGCGCGAACCATTTCCGCGCACTCCACCGCTCCACCAGCAATGCACCGGGAATCTCTAGGAACAGATAACCGATGAAGAATACGCCAATGCCGAAGCCGAACACATCTTCCGAAAAGCCCAACGCCTCGCCCATGCGCAGCTTGGCAAAGGCCACGTTCGCACGGTCGAGGTAGGAGATGATGTAGAGCAGGATGACCAAAGGCAGCACACGCCACGCGACCTTGCGGCGAAGAGCGACGGGATCGATGGCGGAAGAGGAGGTCATTGAGTGGTGGGAGGTTGGCGTGATGGCTCTCAGGACTATGCGTTCGGTTCGGCCACGACGGGATTGGTGAGCGCGCCGATCCTCTCAATGTCGATGGTTACAGTGTCGCCGGGCTGGAGGAAGACAGGTGGCTTCATTGCTGCGCCGACGCCTTGAGGCGTGCCGGTGAGGATGACAGTGCCAGGCAGCAGCGTGGTGCTGCCGCTGAGGAACTCGATGAGTGTGGGCACATCGAAGATCATATCGCTCGTGTTCGAATCCTGCATCGTATTGCCATTGAGGATGGTCTGGATGCGCAACGTGTTTGGGTCAGCGATCTCGTCCTTGAGCACCAGACAGGGGCCAAGCGGCGCAAAGGTGTCGAAGGTCTTACCACGGCACCATTGGCTGCCACCGCGCTTGATCTGCCAGTCGCGGGCGCTCACATCGTTGGCGCAGGTGTAGCCGAGCACGTAATCAAGCGCGTTCGCCTTGGAGACGTTTTTGCAGGCCTTGCCGATGACGACGGCGAGTTCGCACTCGTAGTCCACTTCATCGCTGGCGAGATGGCGTGGCAGGACAATGTCATCGCCGGGATTCTGCAACGCACCCGGCGATTTCATGAAGAGCACCGGATACTGCGGGATGGCGGCGTTGCTCTCCTCCGCGTGCTTGCGGTAGTTCAGGCCGATGCAAAAGATGGCTGTGGGTGCCAGCGGCGCGAGGAGTTTGCCCAGAGTGATGATTTCATCAGTGACGCGGAAGTCGCCGAAAAGATCGCCCTCGATACGGCGGGCGGTGCCGTCGGGTTGAAGGGCTGCGTGCTGAATGGTGCCGTTGTTGGCTTGGTGGCGGATAATGCGCATGGTTGGTTGTAGGTAGGGCGTTGGAATGATGGAGAAGTGGAGTGATGTGTTGTCTATTTTCCAGAGGTGTAGCCGCCATCCACTGTCATGGCGCTGCCGGTGACAAAGGACGCCGCGTCGCTGGCGAGATAGAGCGCGGCAGAGGCGATCTCAGAGGGCGCGGCCATGCGTTTCATGGCGTGCGGCGACTCCATCTGGCGGAGATAGTCGTCGGGGTTTTCATACTGGCGCAGCATGGCATCCACAAAGGGCGTGCGGACGCGACCGGGGCAGATGCAATTAATGCGCACGCCCGTGGTGCCGTGGTCCATCGCCATCGCGCGGGTCATGCCGACGACGGCGTGCTTAGTGGTCGTGTAGGCAAAGCGCGCTTCCATGCCCATGAGTCCGGCGATGGAGGCGATGTTAACGATGGAGCCGATGCCGCGCTCGATCATGCTGGGCAGCACTGCGCGTGAGAGGTGATACATGCCGACTACATTGATCTTCCACAGCCTTTCCAAGTCATCAGGCTTAGTGGTCAAAATGCTGCCAAAATGCCCGATGCCCGCGTTGTTGACGAGCACATCGCAGCGTCCGCCTCTCTCCGTGACCGTGCGCACAGCGGCAAGACAAGAGGACTCGTCACTGACATCCAGCACGAGCGATTCCGCACGATGGCCCGCCTGGGAGATCCGCGCGGCGATTTGCTGTGCGGCGGCTTCGTCGCGGTCGGAAGCAAAGACGAGAGCTCCGGCTTCGGCGAAACATTCCGCGATGGCAGCTCCGATGCCGGAACCGGCTCCGGTGACGAGGGCGATTTTGTCAGTGAGGGTGATCATGGTTGGGGAAGGAAATGAGTGCATCGGGCAGTCTACTTCTTAGTTTTTGCACGGGCGTCCCTGACCCATTCACAGACATCCAGAACGCGGCGTGTAATGGCGGCGTAATCGCCCGCCTCGACGTGGTTTTTGGGGATCAGTTCGCGCCCGAGGCCCATGGCACAGGCACCGGCTTCAAACCATGCGGCAAGACCTTTCGGCGACACATCGGGAAGGCCCGTAGGCAATAATCTTGTCCACGGCGACGGTCTGAGGATTGATCTGGCGAAATCCAGGCCACCCGCTGCCTCGCAAGGGAAGAGTTTCACGATCTCGACGCCCATTTCCTCAGCGGCGGCAATCTCGGTTGCCGTTTGACATCCCGGCAGATAAGCGACCTTACGGCGGTTGCAGAACCGCGCCACGCGCTCGTTGAAGGATGGACCAACAATAAAATTGGCTCCATATGCCGCGAATAAGGCGGCCGTTGCCTCATCCGCGATCGATCCCGCACCCAGGATAACATTCGGCAGATCCCGTTGGCAGTGCTGCGCCAATGCTCTAAACACGTCGATGGCATGGTCTGCACGATTGGTGAACTCGAACACCGTCACTCCACCGGCAGCGACGGCATCAGCAACGCGGCACACGGTCTCTGCATCACCATGGGAGAATATCGGCATGAGGGCCTCGTCAAGAATCCTGTTTAGAACATCCAGTCTGGTGAATCGCGCCATTTCAGGTTTGGGGTGGATGGTTGTCGCGCACAAACGTGATGGCCTCGCGCACCGATGCGGTGCGGCCGGTGAAAGCGAGTGAAAGCACGAGCAGACCGAAGAGTGTGTCCTCGTCTGAAGGCGCGAGCCGGTGATCCTGACCAAGGCGCTCGCAAACGAGCTGCCGGAGCACTTGGTTCTTCAACGCCACTCCACCAGAGAAGACCAGCCTGCTCCAATCGCGCTGGGGAGCGATGCGATCAGCGCAGCTTACGTAGTTGTCAGCCATGCCGCTGAACATCGCGTGGAAGAGATGGCCGATGGTCATGTTTTCCTCGCGTAGATTTAGCACGGCACCACGATTGCCCATGTTGCTCGTGTAGAACGCCGGATCGACTTGTAGACCGCCACCATCGGCACGAGCGGCCTGAGCGTGGATGTAGTCCCATGGATCACGCAATGCCACGCCCTGCGCCGTGTTGAGTTCACTAAGCAGACGCACGAGGGCATTGAGCGCGCGCCCGGCAGGGATGTGAGTGATGGTTTTGAGATAGCAGCCGTCAAACCAAGGACGCGTCTGGAACTCGCCAGTCTCGGCTCCCTCGGCGATCTGAATCACGGCGGAGCCGGTGGAGATATTCACGGACATCTCGCCAGGCTCCAGCAACGCACCGACCTGCGAGCAATGGTAGTCACCTACTGGTGCGAACACCGGTAGAGAACGTCCCGCATGACACCACTCGCCGATGACCGCGCCCTGCGGCAAAATGCGCGGCCATTGCACATCACCGAGACCCAGTTTCTCAATCACCGCATGATGCCAGTCGCGTGTGTGAATGTTCAGCGCACCATGACCATAAGCATGAGTGATGTCCGAGACAGGCGTGGTGCCACAGAGCTGTGCGGCGACGAAATAAGGCAGCGCTGTGGGTATCACCCGCGTGACCGGTAAAGCGCGGTTTCGCGCGAACCAAAAGACATAGTTCAGCGGCAGGCCGGGTACGCGTTCGTTGCCGAGTTGCTGACGCTCCTCGCGGCTGATGAGGCTTTCGATCACGTCGAAGCTGTTAGAGTCCGCGCTCGGCAGCGGCATGAGTGCTCGTTGATCCTGCCAAGTGATGTAGCGCGACTGAACATTGCCCTTTTCATCGCACAGCACCATGCCGTGAAGCTGGCTGCACATGAGCACACCAGCGGCATCTGGGGCATGATCATGCAGGCGTTCCAGCACCCGGCGCACGCATTGCGCAATGGCCTCCGAATCGACCTCACGAAACATAGGATTGAGCCCGGTCACGAGCGGCGGCGCGTCCATCCGCTCAATGTGCGAGAGGCACAGTCCACCAGCATCAAGGACAGCACCTTTGATGAAACTGGAGCCAATGTCGATGCCTAGGTAGCGCATGTTAGTTTTTGGAATTGAGTTGCAGCCGTTCTGTGGCTTCACGACTGGTTCTCTCGAACAGGGCAGCATGACCGGACTGCTTCAGGGCTTGGTCAAAGGTGGGGATCATCCGCCTCATGCGTTCCTGGCCTTCAGCGCTGGTGAGCAGATGCGGCAGGCAAGTCTGAACGACCTCGAGCGCAATGTTCACCGAGACCGATGCGCCAGGCGAAGCGCCCAGCAGCGCAGCGATCGAACGGTCTGCGGAGGAAAATACTTCGGTGCCGAAATACACCGCGCCACGGTCCGCCTTCTTGATGGCCTGCACACGGATTCCTGCTTGCACTATAGCCTCCAGTGTTCCGAGCGGGCGTTAGGGTAATACTCGCGCACGGCCTCCATGCGGCTCTCCATGCTTTGCAGACCTTGGGTGACTAGATACTTCACCAGTGAGAGGTTGCGCAGGCCGGCCTGCAGCAGCGCGCCGAGATTGTTCGCGCGAATCGATAGCGGCAGGTCGCTCCAGTGTCCGTGTTTGAGGAAACGCGTCGTCCATGAAGCAAACGGGCCGAAGAGAAGCTGGCGCTGGCCATTGAGTCGCCGCACATCGAGATGTCCCGCACCGAGGCTGGGCGATGAGGGCGGTGTGGCACCATAAACCTTCGCTTCGTGCCGTGCGCAGATCGAAGGCTCATCGCACACAAGCCACTGGCCGCCGATGGGAAATCCGCCAAGACCAGCGACTTCGGCGAGACCGGTGGATTGCAGCAAAGGCAAGCTGCCACCGCCCGCGCCAACGAAGACGAATTTCGCACGCTGCTTGCGCTCTTCGCCGGAAGCCATGCATCGTAGATCGAGATGCCACTCCCCTGCCCCGCGCTGGAGCTTTGTGACCTTCCATCCGGCGGCGATGCCACAATTCTCCTGCTCCACCAGCCAGCTGCAAAGACGGCGGGCCAGCAGGCCGTAGTCCACCTCGGTGCCATCGCCAGAGGTGGCCGCGACTGAACAAGCATCGCGTCCTTCCATCACCAGCGGAGCCCACTGCTGGATCATCGACGAATCGGTCGTGAACGTCATGCTACGGAAAAAATGATGCTCCGCCATCGCGGTGTGCCGTGCGCGCAAGAAGTCCACATCTCCCCGCCCTTTCACGAAGCAGACATGCGGCACCGCATGGATAAAATCCGCAGCAGCCCCCACCATGCCTTCAGCAGTCGCTGAGCCCCAGAACTGCTTCGAGTGCTCGAACTGCTCAAATATATGCAGCGCCCTTGTGATGGGCACGCCACCGCTTTGATCGCGTGCCGGGGTGTAGCTGAGCTCGCAAATACCGGCGTGACCCGTGCCTGCGTTGTTCCAGCCATTCGAGGCTTCCTGCGCGAGTTCACTCGTGATTTCGACCAACTGGATGCGGAGCCGCGGATTGAGCCGCTTGAGCATCACAGCCAGCGTCGCGGACATGATGCCACTGCCAACAAGCACGATGTCGGGGGCTTCGAGGATGCGGGCATCCATGTCCGGTGGCGTTGGCATCAGTTCAGGCGGCGGATTTCAGCACCAATGCGCGCCGATGGCCTCGACATGCACGGCATACAGACTGCGGCTGGCAGTCATGAACAGGCGATTGCGGCGAGGGCCGCCGAAGCACACATTGCTGCACACTTCTGGCAGCACGATCTGGCCGATGCGTTTGCCCTCGGACGAAAAGATCTGCACACCGTCGTAACCTTCGCCCACCCAACCGGCTCCGGCCCATATGTTGCCGTCTTTGTCGCACCGAATGCCGTCCGCGAGTCCGGCGACTTCCTTGCCATTGAGGTCCATTTTCATGGAGGCGAACTCTCGGCCGTTCTTCAGTTTTGCTCCATCGATGTCCCAAACCTTGATGTTCTTCGGCGCCTCGGGGTAATGCGTGGCACCAGTGTCAGCCACATAGACCTTCTTGTAGTCCGGCGAAAAGCACAGGCCGTTGGGCTTGAAGATCTCATCCGTGACCTTTTCCACCTTGCCGCTCGGATCGATGCGATAGACCGCTTCTTTGAGCAAGAGATCGCCTTTGTTGCCCTCATAGTTGCCGAGACTTCCGTAGCCGGGATCGGTGAACCAGACGCTGCCATCGGGATGCGCCGAGCCATCGTTGGGGGCGTTGAAGGGCTTGCCGTCAAACTTATCCGCCAGCACAGTGATTGTGTTGTCAGGCTCATAGCGCACCACGCGACGGTTGCCGTGCTCGAAGGAAATCTGCCGACCCTCGCGGTCAAAAGTGTTGCCATTGCTGTGGCCAGCGGGCTTGTGAATCGCCGTGACTTCACCGTCGTCTTGCAACCAGCGATGCTGCACGTTGTTCGGGATGTCGCTCCACACGAGGTATTGGCCCCAGCCGCTCCACGCCGGGCCTTCCGCCCAATACATGCCGGTGTGTAGGCGCTCGATGGGCGCGGAGCCGATCTTGTATTTTTCAAATGCCTTATCGAGCGCGATGACATCCGGCTCGGGATAACGCACGGGTGCAGCGCCGGGGCCAAAATCACGGGCGAGGAGTGGTGCAGCGGCGAAAGCGCCGATGGAAGCAAGGAAGGAACGACGAGTGGTCATGGTTGGGTGGATGGTTGGATTGTTGGAGATAAAGTATTCATGCCGTGGTCACGCCGTTGACGATGTTCGGCAGCGGCTCACCGCGAACGGCCATCAGTGCGATGCGTGCTGCCGTTTCTCGCAGCGTCTTCACCGCAGGAGGGCTCGCGGAAGCGATGTGCGCGGCGAGGATGACATTCGGCATCGTGCGGATTGGGTGATCGGCGGGAATCGGCTCCGGATCGAAGACATCGAGCGCGGCACCGGCGAGATGACCAGATTGCAGGGCGTCGGTGATGGCAGCACTGTCGGCGAGATCGCCACGGCCCACGTTGATGAAGATGGAGCCTGCTTTCATTTTTGCGAACACAGCGGCGTTGAAGAGCTGCTTGGTCTTCGGTGTCGATGGACAGTGCGGCGAGACGATGTCGCTCTGCGCAAGCAACTCATCGAACGATGCAGCTGCCACAGCTCCTGATTTGGCGATCTCATCCGCTGCCACGACGGGATCAAACACCAGCACACGCGCCTTGAACGCGAGCAGGCGCTGCACGACCTCACGACCGATACGTCCGAAGCCGACAATGCCAATCGTGAGGTGCTTCAGAGATGACATTGCGGTCAACGGTGTGGCGAGGCCCCACTTGCCTGCGCGAATGTCGAGCGCGTTCGGCACCACCTGCCGCGTGATGGCGAGAATGAAGGCCAGCGTATGATCCGCGACTTCATCAATGCAGTAGTCAGGAATGTTGCACACCGGTATGCCGCGTTCGCGGGCTGTGGCGAGATCCACATTGTCGTAGCCGATGCCGTAGCGCACGATGACCTTTGCTTTGCTCATCGCAGCGACGACTTCGGCGTTCACAGGAGCAAACTGAACGATCACGGCATCGGCGTCTCTCACGAGGTCAGCAAGTTCTGCGGGTGAACGCTTTTCTTTAAAGGAGACGACCTCGATCCCTGCGGGACGAAGCACAGCTTCCTCCAAGCTGAGATCAGGAAAGGTGAAGTCGGTGATGGCTATTGTGGGCATGGTCGTGTGTGTGAGGTTATTCGCCGATGACACGGACGGTGGTGAGCGACTTGATGAGGCTGTGATCGTCCCATTTCCAGACGACGCGCTTCTCCTTGTCGTGTGTAACTTCAATAGCGTGTGCGCCTTGGCCTTCCTTACCACGTATGAAGTTGCCGATGAGTAGATTTCCATTCTTGAGCTGCTGAAGGCAGGAGATCCAGGTGATGTTCAAATCAGGCGCATCCTTGTCGCTGAACTCCCACACGATCTGCTTGTCAGGTGTGACCTCGATCAAACGTTTCTGCGTGCCGCAGCAGATGAGCGTGTTGCCATTGGCAAGCCGCTGAGCTTCGCCGGTGTTCGTTACGCCGGTGTATTCCCACACCACCTTGCCGTCCGGGTCCACTTCACGCACCGCGCCCTCGCCTTCATGCGCGGCGAGGATGTTACCGTTCGCCAGCTTGTGAACGTTGCGCACCTGAAGGTGAGTTCCTTCAATGTTTGTTTGCAGCGGTGTGACATGCACGATCTCACCCTTCGCATTCACTTCCACAGCCTGACACGGGCCCTGCTCTGCGACTAATGTGTTGCCATTCGCGAGCCGCTCGCATCCGAAGACCTGATGCGATTTGCTCACGTAATCGAACACCGTCTCGCCACGCGAAGTAATCTCGCGAACACCCGTGGGCTGACCACCGTAGCCGAAGAGGATGTTCCCATTGGGCAACACTTGAAAAATGACCGTTGTGCTCGGTGGCTTGAACTCCCAGACCAACTTCCCATCGGCATCGAGTTCAACGAAGCGGTTCGGACCTTTGCCATACTCGGTGAAGAGCAGTCGATGTTTAATAGGCGCGTCAGCGGCAGAGCTTCGCATGCTAAATGGGAAAGCATAGGCGAGCAGGGCAATAAAAAGGTGGGTGGTGGTATTCATGGTTGGAGATGGTCTTGGGTGAGTGGTGGTGCTCCCACAGATTCGGTGTTACACAGATTGGGATGCTTCACACACCTGCAAGCCGCTCAGTCGAGTCGTTGAAGCGGTCGAGCTTCAGACCACCCCAGTCCATGAGGTTGAGGAAGAGGCTGCACATGCGGCGGTTGGGTTTGTCGAGGTAGTCGAGCACGCGACCACCGTGAAGATTGCCGCCTGCGCCGCCGAGCAAGATCACTGGCAACTGCTTGGACTCATGGTTGCCGTGCAGCATGCTGGAGCAGTGCATGATAGCGGTGTTGTCGAGCAGGGTGCTGTCGCCTTCCTTGATCTCGGACATCCGTTGGCAGAGGTAGGCGAGCTGCGACATGAAGAACTGGTTGAGCGTGATCAACTCGTCCGGCTGCGAGTGGGCGATGTAATGATGGTGATCGCGGATGCCGAGGTGCGCGTGCACGATGGTGGAGGCGTCGTTGCAGTATTTCATGGTCGCGATCCGGGTGGAGTCCGTGCGGAAGGCAAGAATGAGGATGTCATTCATGAGCTTCCAATACTCCGGAAGGTCCGCCGGGATGCCGTCGGCAGGCCGCGGACGATCGGGGCTGGTGAGGGTCGGCTTCCATTCACCGGCCTCGCGTTCCTTGCCGGCCCGCTTGATGCGGCCCTCGATCTCGTGGACGGAGCCGAGATACTCCTCAAAGCGCTGACTGTCCGCGCTGGAGAGTTTCCGTTGCAGGGACTTGGCGTCCTCGAGGACGGAATCGACGACGCGGCGGTCATCGCGGTTGCGCTCGGTGCGGAAGAGTTGGTCAAAGGCGAGCGCGGGCCGCGTTTCGGTCCAGGTGGGCGACACGGGCGAACTCCAAGAAATGTGCGAGCCGTAGAGCAGCGGATGACCGTCCTGAAGGCCGGGCACCGCCTCCTCGCAGCCGAGCACCAGAGAAGGCAGCCGGGTGCGGTCGCCGATCTGCCGCGCCATCACCTGGTCGAAGCTGACGCCCGTGTGGACCTCGTTCTTCGCCATGGTCGCGCCGCTGAGCATGTTGCCCGTCTGCATGCAGTGGATGATCCCGTTGTTCGCCTGCTCGTTCCACAGACCGCGCAGGAAGACCATGCGCTCCTTCCAGGACTCCAGCGGCTTCAGGCAAGGGCCGAGTTCCATCGCCGCACCGTCTCCCTTGGCCCACCAGTGCTTCGAGTGGAACCCCATGCCGGTGAAGGTGACCAGCGTACGCGTCGGCGGCAGACTTGCGGCGCTCGCGGCGGCAGCCCGGGCCGGTTTCATGCAATCGAGCAAAGGCAAGGCGAGTGTCGCTCCGATTCCGCGAAGCGCATGGCGGCGGCTGATGAGCCAGTTGTTGCGTTGGATGTTCATGGGTGGTTACTGGTTCTTGGTTACTGGTTACTGGTTCCTTGTTCTTGGTTCCTTGTTCTTGGCTGAGTGGTTTAGAGGCTGCGGGCCGGATGCAGCGGAATGGATCGCTGCGGATGATCACGAGCAGGGCGTCTGACCAGTGTCCGCCGGCAATCATGGTCTTGGTCACTTCATCAACAAGTGCGCGGTCGGAGGGCAGCACGGCGCGGCTCAGGGCGTAACCGGTGAGCTTGCGGGCGAGCGTGTGCAGCAAGTCCTCGCGTCGTGGGCCGGCGACGTAGTTTCGCAGGCCGGCGAAGTCGTTGACATCGGTGCCGTCGCCCAATGTGGCGCGGCTCTCGCCGGGCTTCATCGTGCTGGCGGGGCGCAGACGGCCGATGGCGTCGAACTGCTCCAACGTCATGCCATACGGGTCAATGCGGACGTGGCAGGCGGCGCAGTTGGCGTCCTTGCGATGGAGCTCGGTAATTTCGCGCACGCTCAGGCCGGCGGGCACGGCATCGGGCAACGGCGGCACGTTGGGAGGGGGTTTTGGCAAGCGGTCGCCGAGGACGCGGGCCAGCCACGCTCCGCGCTTGATGGGGCTGGTGCGAGCGGCGGCGGATTGCTTGGCAAGCACGGCGCCAAGTCCCAGCAGACCGCCGCGACCGTAGGCGGCGACTTTTTCCACGCGGCGCCACTCCGGCCCCGTCACGCCAGGGATGCCGTAGTGCTTGGCGAGCACGTCGTTGACGATGACGGCATCGATGGCGATCACGTCGCTCACCGCGCGGTCGTTAATGAGTAGGTCTTCAACGAAACGCACCGGTTCCTCGGCCAGTGCGTCACGCACGGCAGGCGTGAACTCAGGAAAATCCTTCAAGCTGCGGCCATGGTTGGCGACGAAGTCCCGCACGCCGAGCCAGCGAGCACCGAACTCCTCCGCCATGCCGCGAGTCCGCCTGTCTTTGATCATCCGGCGCACCTGCGCCTCCAACACGGTGGGCTCGTGGAGGCGCGGAGCCACCGCACGCAGTTCGTCATCAGGAATCGAGTCCCAAAGCAGGAAGCTCAACCGCGTGGCCAATTCGTCGCCCGACACCGGCTGCCAGCGCGGCCCGGCCGCCGGCTGCTCCACGCGATAAAGGAACCACGGCGATGAAAGCACGCGGGCCAGAGCGGCGCGGAGGGCCGGATCGTGCTTGATGCCCTCGGCACGATCACTGCGGTAGTCGGCGAGTAGAGTCTCGCGTTCATCGTCGCTGAGGGGCCGACGCCACGCCCGTGCAGCGAAAGCGAGCAGCGCATCGAGGTGCTTCGGTTCGGCGGCGACTTGTTGGGCCAGCAGCGCCGCCTGCTCCCGCTTCACACGTTCTCCGATGACCGGATTGAAGAAGAAATCCATGCGCGGTGCGCCGTTCGGATTGGCGTAAAACTTCAGCAACTCCGCATACATCAGGGCGTGGGCATGGGCGTCCTCGCGCAGGAAATGCAGCTCGCTCCACAGGCGTTCAAGTTCCGCGCGGCCCGCGTCGTTGAGCATGAGTCGGCGCAGCGGCTCGTCCTCACGATGGAACATGAACAGGCTGCCCTGCGCATCACGCGGGATGATCGGCTCAAAAAGCACCGAGGATGGAAACAGAGCGCGAAACTCAGCGGCAGGGCGAGCGCGCTCAGCGGCGACACGCGGATGCACGATCTGCGCGACTCGAAGCTCGGGCTCGTCGACAACGAGCGGGTCGCCCGAGCGAAACGAAGTCGGGTTTGTCCGCTGAGGATTGAGCTTCTGCGGGTCCTTCGCATCCCGGAAGTCCGGCTCCGCGAGCAGCAGCGCCTGAACCGTGGCCGTCTCCGGGCTGCCGGCATCGAGGCTCACATCGGCGTAGAGTAATCGTGGCAAGGCGAGCAGCTTCATCAGCGGCTCTGGCAGCTTTTTCAAATCGATGCGCACCTCGGAGCCGGCCTCCGTGACCAGCGCCGTCGGCGGCACAGGATGACCTTTCGGATGCTGGCCAAAACGGAGCCCGGATGCCGCCTCGATAGCTGAGCGCAGTTCGGCGTGTTCGGCCAGAACCAGTGCGGGCGCATCGCCACCATCCAGGCGCAACTTGTCCCACACCACGAAGGTACCTGGCACCGCCCGAGCGACCTGCCGCGCGACCAGCCGGAAGATCGGCTCGCGTGCCGCGCTCTGCACTCGCTCGGTGGCAACCACACGCATCATGTCCTCCCACGCGGGGAAGCCGTTGCCCACCGCTAGGACACTGTGCTTATACTTGAGGTAGCGACTCGCGAACAACTTGTCCTGCATGGCCGTGATCGCTGCGAGAATGGGTGCCGGATCGGTTGTGGCCGTGCGCCATTTTTCTCGGACCCAGCCGAGCATGTCTTCTGGCAGACCCTCACTTGGCAGGATGGCGGGCCTTTCTCCCACAACGGCCAGCGCTTGCCCTAGCTCTGGCGCGGCTAGATGCGAGAGTTCGAATGAAACGCCGTCGCTCCCGGAAGGATGAGCATCGGCGACACGACCCGAGACGACGACATCGGCATCGATTGGACTTGTCCAGGCGACAGTCACCGGGCGCTTCGGCCCCGGATGCACGAAGACCGACCGTGCAGGCAACTTCGTCCAGACCTGTAAGGGGTCGGCGGCGGTGTTAACGAAAATCGAGGGCTCGGAGCCGAGGCTCCAAGATTTCACCTCGGTTCGCCCTGCGTTGCTGTCGCGCGATTCGGTGAGGAACACCGGGGCGAATGTCGTCTCAAGGAAGCTCCAACTGGCCCCGTGCTTGTCAGGCCTGGGGTTCCCCTTCAAAAGATCGGGAATCACATCGCTGATGCTCCAGGTGCGCTGATCACCTGTCGTTTCGCGGATGGTCCATTCGATGAGAGTGCTGTCGGCTCCATAGCTTTCGTTGGGCAGCACAGTCAGGAGCAGCAACTCGCCGCGCCGAACCGACACCGCATGGTCGAAAGGCACCGAGCCCGCTTCCGGCACCTTCGACGCCACGAGCACTAGTTTCGATGTAGTCCAACGTGACTCGATTTTCTGCCGCGCGGAGTCGAGAGCTGATTGTCGCTGTTTCCTCTCGGCTTCCACTTGAGCTGCTTTTGCCTCCCACTGCTTCGATTGCGCATCGGGCACCGCTGTTGGCTGAACGCTGAGTCCAGCCCAGAGTGCGGCCAGATAAGTCGCGTTGAGTTTCTCCTCTGCAGCGACTTCTTTGATGGCTGCAGGACCGCCGCGAGTGAGCCGGTCGCGATGTTTCAGCGTGGCCGCGAGATGCGCAGCGAGCGGCGGCCTTCCCCAGTTGTCCGCATAGAGCGAGTGAAAACTGCGCAGAGCCTTCTCCGCCTCCGCCGTCCAGTCAGGACGGTCCGCAGAGGTCGAAAAACGGAAGCCCGTGGGCAGCAGCACCGCCCGCGCCGCGACATACCGCGCGGCCTGATGATAGCGCTCGACCAGCCCGGGCGTCATCGGCATTGCCTCCCCGACATTGGCAAAGCCCTCGCCGCCCACACTATCGGGCGCAAACTCACCAGCCCGCGTCGGCTGCATGTCCACGCTAGTGAGATCACGCACCGCATGATCATACTCCGCATTGGTCAGCCGGCGCAGCGTCACTGGCCCAGGATCGCCCGCATGCGCCGCTGCCGCCTCATCCACCGCTGCTCCGATCCAGCCCAACAACTGATCTCGCTCGGCCAAGCTTGGCTGCGCAGCCTTCTTCGGCGGCATGTCGCCCTCGTTCAACCTCTCGGCAATGTCCTCCAGCACCTTCGGCTGCGCGAGCAGCGCCTCAGCAGTGACAAGACTCGTGAGATCGAGATCATTGTCCTTGGGCTCCTTGCCGTGGCATTTCCCGCAGGTCTTCACCATCAACGGATGAATCCGCTCCGCATACGCCTTCGCCCGGTCAGCCGCACCGTCGGCAGCGGCAGCCGTTAGCGCGAGACACAAGACTGAAGCGGGGATGAGGAATCGGATCAGCGGACTCATGATTGGAGCGGTGAGTGGAAGCTCGTGAGGCCCACAAAATCATTTTTTCTCAGGCAGCACCGGCAGCCATTCACGCCAGCTCAGGATGTGTTGGCCCATGAGGCGCTCACACTCGGTGGGTGACTTGGTTTTAAATGCCTCCACGACACCTTGGTGACTGCTCACGGTTTCTGCACGCGTGCCGCGCGTCTGGAGTTGCTTCGAGCGATGCAGCCTCCCCAGCCAAAGCTCCAACTCACTGCTTAGCGAATGCCAGAGTTTGAGCAGTCTCGCATTCCCCGATGCCTCCAGAATGATCTCGTGGAAATCCAGATCCAATTGCGTGACTTGAAGCAACGTGGTGGCCTTGCTGGTAGACTTGATGTTTTTTTCCAGACGCGAGCAGTCTTCGCGCAAAACTGGTGCAGCCAATCGCGCCGCCACGGGTTCCAGTGCGAGTCGAAGCACATACAGCTCTTCAAAATCATGCGGTGTCAGATCTTTGACATAGGCCCGCCCCGTGTCACTGAACTCCACCAACCCCTCGCGCTCAAGAGTGAACAAAGCCTCCCGCACTGGCACGCGGCTGACACCCATCTCCCGCGCCACAGCAGACTCTGCCAGCAACACTCCCGGCTCAAAGTCTCCGTCAATAATGCGACTCCGAAGAAGAGCAGCAGTGTGATCCGAGCGTGGTATGGAAGATGACGATTGTTTCATACGGTATACCGTTACACTTCACGAAACGGTATACTGTTGCAAATTCTTTCTCACAAAATAAATCCCATATTGGCATTATTTGTAAGAAATTGCTTTTCGCCCCATTCCGAAGCCCGCGCGCAGTATCGTCGCGGGGCGTGCTTAAACGCGATGGCCGAACTCCGCAGCGCGGGGCGTGCTCAAGACCGCGGATTTCGGCTACGACGGCAAAGGCCAGCTCAAGATCACCGGCGGCGAAAACCCGATGGAGGTCTGGGCAAAGTTCGGCAAACAGCGCGCTTTGCTGGAGGCGTGGGTGCCTTTCGAAAAGGAAATCTCCGTGATGGTGGTGCGCGGCAAGCACGGCGAGTCCGCGTCCTATGATTCCGCCGAGAACCGCTACCGATCCCACAGCATCGAGGTCTCGATCGTCCCGGCGAGGATCGCAGAAAGCGTCGCCGAGGGAGCCCGCCGCATCGCGGAAAAAGTCGCCGTTGCGCTCGGATATCGCGGCATCATGGGGCTCGAGTTTTTCGTAAAAATCGATGGCCCCCTGCTCGTCAACGAGATGGCACCGCGCCCGCACAACTCCGGCCACCACGCGCTCGACGCCTGCGCCACCTCGCAATTCGAGCAGCAACTCCGCGCCGTCCTTGGCCTGCCGCTCGGCTCCACCCGCCTCGAAACTCCCGACGCCGTGCCGCTCCTCTACGGCAAACGCCGCGCCATCGGGATGCGGAAAATGGGCCACGCGACCTTGCTGGCAGCCGACGCGTTGGGGATTTACCTCGGGGCGATTCACTCTTGCTTCTCTTTTTCCAAATCTTCAAAATCCTCTCCCCATGGACGCTTCGAACTCAATTCTTCCGGATAAACTGCACGAATACCCCCAACTGGATGTGATCGATGGGGGATCGGATTCGATACTCGATGGCTGCCTCAATCAGAACGACGGGGTGCTCCAGCTTTTGCACCGCTATGCTGGACGGACATTCTGCACACCAGGAAAGCGCCTTCGGCTGGATGCGAAATCGTACTACCCAGACTACATGAATGGGACTGGTCTTGATGAGGTTTGGATGTGCTGCACCGTGCCGATTGTAACAGGCGTCATCGACACCCGGACTGGAAAGGCCCCGTTTCGTGAAGGGGAAGCACACGTCCTCACGCCCAGCGGGCAAGTGATCTCACTTCAGGATTTGATTGAGGCTAATCCGGAAGCGATCATGGGAGAGAAAGTCACGGCATTCTCGAAAGCCTTGTTCGGCAAAGCCACCTGGCCGATCGTGTCCAAGAAGTTCGACAACCTGAACCCCATTCCCCACCATCTTCACTGGTCGAAGTGGGAAGTTTACGACATCAATTCCTTCGATAATCCCGGTGTCAGTCCTTCGCATTATCACACCACGGCCATGGGCCTCTATCCGTTCGTGACGAAGGACGAGTTCCTCGCCTGCATGAAGCGCTGGGGACAGGGCGATTATAACGGAGTCCGGCACTTATCGCCGCACACGATGATGCACATCGACAACGGCTTTGTGATGCCGAATGGCGTGCTGCACTCACCGACAAACCTTTGCACGCACGAGTTGCACGTGACGATGGATGAGCATTTCCTTGCCGAAGATCTGACTCTGGATGGACGGATCGGGGCAGCCGATGCCTTTTATGCCTGCCGGGAAGAGGACTATCCGAAGGACAAGCACGAAGACTGGGAATATCTGGTTGAGAAGTTCGACTTCAAGGCGAACCAGGATCCGGACTTCGTGAAGAAGAATTCGCGCCCCGCCATCACCGCCGACGAATTCACCGGCAACGGAGTGGACGCACGGTGGGTGGTTTACGGTGATTTCCTTGGCGACCAGAAGTGCTCCATTCTCCGCCTCATCGTGGCGCCCGGCGCCAAGACCAATTTCCGCCCGGAGAGCCCCGCGCTGTTCCACACGAATGGCGGCCGCGGGCGGGTTGGGAAGCTCGAAGTGAAATATCATCAGGACATGAAGCTTGGCGAAATCTATCCCGAGATCGGATTCATCACCCAGGCAGCGCTTTCCAGAGGCGGTGTCGAAATCGAAAACACGGGAACTGAACCGCTCGTGTTGACCTTCGACTTCCCGCAACACGCGCATTCCCAAACTCCCGGTGTTACCGTTGCGAGCTAACTGCTCGATTACGGTCAACTATCGCCCTTAAAAAGCTCGGCTTTTTTACACGAGCTTGCGCGAGTTCGCGGGCGAGCGCTTTGAATCCGGCGTTGCTCATCTCGTCCCCATCTGTGGCATTAAGTCGCATGTCTCTTCATTGTTGAATGCTTAAGCGGCGATTCTGGAGGCGGGGCGACTGTACACCGGTGAGGGTGAACGTACGAATTTTACGAATTGAGCGAGAGCCGGAGAGACTGGTTCGTTGATCGCCCCTAAAACGTTTTGACGTTTTGACGTTTTGACGTTTTGACGCTAGCGTTCGACCTATGAAAAGGGTAACCATCTATCTTGAAGAGGATCTTCACCATGCTCTCAAACTGAAGTCGGTTGAAGCGGCCCAATCCATTTCTCATTTGGTAAACGACGCCATCAGAATCACTCTTTCGGAGGACTTGTCTGATTTGTCAGACGTGGCACAGCGGCAGCAGGAGAAGACTGTGTCTTACGAGAACTTTCTACAGGAATTGAAAAGCCGTGGCCAAATTTAATTTGGTCTTTAAGGAATCTGTTTCCAAGGACTTAAAGGACGTCCCCAAGCAAGATGTTCAGCGTATCCTAGAGAGGATCGACGCGCTCAGGGACGATCCTCACCCTTTCGGGAGTGTAAAACTCTCGGGCAAGGAATACTACAGGGTGCGGCAAGGAAACTACCGGATCATCTACGAGGTTCAGGACACACAGCTTGTCATTATGGTGATCAAGGTGGGACACAGGCGTGATATTTACAGGTGAAAACGTGCCCCGAGATCTGACCGAAGATGTTTTGTAGCTCGGCGGTGACCGAGTTTAAGGGTCCGATCTGGCTACGAGTCCGAGGTGTCATGCGAACAACTCTTTTACACAGACGCCCTTGGCGTCGTTTGTGGCGAAGAAAGGACGATTTTCTATTTCAAACATCGTTTTCGGACTGATTCCCATCGCAGTGAAGATCGTCGCGTGGAGATCACTCACAGACACCGGATTTTCAACGGCTAAACACGGGCGTTCCGGGGCCGTTGCCCCGTAAAGGAACCCTTTTTTGATGCCTCCTCCGAACATCAGCACCGAACTGCCTCCCGTGAAATGCCGGTGTAATCCGTAATGTTTAGGGTCCTCCATCGTGTCTCCCTTGTGGGCGGCCTGGTCGCCGGCTGTAGAACCGACGGTTCCCTCGACCATCGCATCCCGACTGAATTCGCTGGCGACAATTACCAGTGTCCGATCGAGTAATCCTCGCGCTTCCAAATCGCGAATGAGCGTAGCAACGGGCAGGTCGATTTCTTTGTGCATCCTCACCATCGTTTCGTGTCCGTTTCCATGCGTGTCCCAGTGAAGGAAAGGAACGTACTCGGTGGTCACCTCGACAAACCGTGCGCCGCTTTCAACCAAGCGCCGCGCCAGAAGACATCCCCGGCCAAAACGACCCGTGTCGTACTTTGCGAAACTCTCTTTGGGTTCAAGAGAAAGATCGAATGCCTCCCGTTCTTTAGCCCCCAAGAGCCGGTATGCGTTTTCGTAGGAACGCAACATAGACTCACGCTGGTAGTCGCTCAGGAAGTCTCGGTTTGGACTTTGGTCCACCAGTTTGCGGTAGAGTTTGTACCGGTTTCCGAACCGACTGGTATCCATTCCGGCGGGCGGACGCACCGAGGCGGCGGCTTCCTCCGGATAAGGCAGGTTCATCGGGCCATATTCCGTTCCAAAGAAACCAGCCGTCGTAAACGCCTTAATCTCCTCAGATTCCCCTATGCCTTCGATGCGTTGTCCGACATTGATAAATGCAGGCATCACTGGGTTTCGCGGCCCAAGCACTCGGGACATCCACGCGCCTAGGTGCGGACATGCCACCGTTTGCGGGGGCACATAACCGGTGTGCCAGTGGTATTGATGCCGAGAATGTAGGATGCTCCCCAAGTCGGGCTGAATATGCGAACGAATCAGCGTTCCTCGATCCATGACTTGCCCGATATTTTCCAGCCCTTCACAAATCTTGATCTGGTCTACCGCCGTATCGATGGCGGGGAACGTGGATAAAATATCCTTCATCGGGCGGCCCTTTTCGTAAGACAAATACCGTTTGGGGTCGAAGTTATCTGGGGCGGCCATTCCTCCCGCCATCCAGATTAGAATGCAGGAGTCGGCCGTCGGACGCGGATGAGTCACCGGATCTGAGGATCCAAAAAGCCGGGGCTCGGAGGCTCCCATGGCAGCGAGCGCGGAGAGAGAAAGCTTCTGGAGAAAATCGCGACGCGTGTCGGACGGATCGAGAGAGAGCGGGTTCATATGGAGAGTAAGGAATGCGGTGACGGTTGGCTCAGCGAACGAGTTGAAATTCAGGAAGGACAAACACGGCCCAAAGGAAGTCTTCGAGCATCTGGGGAGTTGGTTTCTCTCCAAGCATCTCGAGGGCGGCGGAACGTTCCTCTGGTAATGGCTTGCGGCAAAGTGACCTCAAATACAGCCAGTCCACGAGTTCACTTGCACTTGCAAACTTTTGAGACGCTACCTGTTTTGCTCCCGCGCTTAAGATCTCGTTCAGACGCGCTCCGGCAGAGAGATCGAGGGCTTCCAGCGTGCTCAAATCTTGGGGACGGTTGGTCACAATCTGGTCTCGGTTGGGACGCCCGAGGGTGCGCATGAGAAGATCTGCCTTGAGAAGAGAAGCACGGGCGGGAGGCGCGGGTTGGTTGGCCCATACCATTTCTCGGCGCAACTGACGGGTATCGAGTCCACTCATTGCCGGCTCCGCCGTAACACTAGCAGGACTCCAGACGCCGGCTTTGAACTCAGGAGCCTTCGGTGCGAGCTTACCCTCCTTGAGCATGGCTTCTGTAAAACTAGAGCTCAGTTCCCAGGTTGCATCTGAAATAATCGTCTGCACTGCATCGCCGTTCAGTCTCAAATCCAACGCAAGCAGGGCCATTTGAACCTCTGGTTTTCCTGGAGTAGTCGGCACCACCACCGTCAGCGTGTTTTCCCCTGCAACGAACATCCCGTCGAATTTCACCTCACTGGTCTTTCCAAAACGCAAAAGATGCGGTGCCTTGACCTCGGTACCATTAATAAAGAGCCGTAGGTCCCCAGAGCCTGCGAGGATACCGGCCGCCCGTGTCGGCTTAGTCGGCAAAGAGACCACTTTTTTGAGCACGGTCACCCGCCCCTTGGGTTCTTTGCTCCCGGGCTCGGGAGTTGGAGCGGTCGCAGAAATCCATTGCGCGCTCCACTCCCTAGACTCCAAGAGCCCCAAAAGAGGCTCCCCTCTTCGAACTGGAGCGTCCCAGCCTTTCGGAGAAGTCCCGGTGATTTGCCACACGTTATCGATAAACTGCTCCGCCGTCATTCGTCTGGCTCGCGGTCCCCGGAAGACAAAGGGTGCGGTTGCGTCGTCTTTGACACGGGACACTGTTTCAGCTTGGTACGCTAGCGAAGTGGTAATCAGGCGCAGCGTGCTTTTGAGGTTGAACCCCTGATGGGCGAGATCCCATCCCAGATAATCGAGGACTTCTTCGCTCCAAGGTTCGGTTCCCATGGCATCTACGGGATGCACCAAACCTCGCCCCAAAAGTGCCGCCCAGAATCGGTTCACAATGGTGCGTGAAAACCAGCCATTATCAGGGTGGGTCATGAGATGGGCCAGTTGCTTGAGCCGTTCGGCACGTGGAGCTTCCGGATCAATTTGTCCGAGTTCCGGAAATGGCCAAGATGGGATGGCCATCTTTCCTGTGGCCTTTTCGCAACGCGCAATCTCGATAGGGTTTTCGGCATAAATCGCCGCAAGCCCGTAGGCATCGGTGAGCTTCCAATGGTCAACGAAACTGTCGTGACAGGATGCACACTTCATGTTGATCCCTAAAAAGGATTGCGAGATCGACTGTGAAAACTGGACCTCCCGCGTCTGACTGGCGCTAACGGTACCGCGCCACGTGATCCCTTGTGCGAATCCTTCCGTCTCAGGAGAGGGATTCACGATTTCCCGAACCATTTGATGGTAGGGCTGATTGGAGATCAAAGATTGATACAGCCAATTGGAGATTTGTTTCCGTCCGCCGGTTATAAATCCAGTGCCTCCATAATCGTTCCGGAGTAGATCATTCCAAAAGGTAAGCCAATGTTCCGCGTACTCGGTTCGCCGCTCGAGTAAGGCATCGATGAGGCGGGTGCGCTTGTCCGGAGTTTTATCGTTTACGAACTCGTCGAGTGCCTGAGGCAAAGGCAGCACACCTAGGAGATCCAAATGAATTCTACGAGCAAAGCTAGTGTCGTCTGCGAGCTTTGGCGGAGGAACTCCGTGTTTCGTATAATAAGCGGAAAGAAGTCGGTCGAGGGGATGCTCGAGTCCGGGGCTGACTGGCGGGAGCACTGGCAGTCGCGGCTTAACCGGGGCCTGGTAGGTGGCTTTTTGAAAGACGAATCCCGCCTCCCAAGGTGTCCCAGCCAAGACCCAGCGGCGCAGAAGCTCCAATTGAGCGGGCGTCGGCCTGGCCCGGTCCTTGGCGGGAGGGGGCATCATTTTGTCCGGGTCGGCACTAAAAAGGGCTTCGAGGAGAACGCTTTTATGGGGAGCCGAGGGATCCAGAACCTTTCCGTTTTCGCTCCCCGCCAGAAAGGAGGCACTGGTATTCATGGAAAAAGCCCCCTTCTTTTTGTCGCCCATGTGGCATCCGCCGCAGTGTTCCTTTAAGACAGGGGCGATTTGGTGGACGAAATCCAGTGGAAGGTCGCGATCAGGGGCCGCCTGTAGGGAGAGCCCAGCGGCGGCGGGAAGGAGGCAGAAGAGAGAGGATTTGGTGACCGTCCGAATCAGAGGGATCATGGGGAGAGAAATGACTCCTAGAAAGAATCCACTACGGGGCGCAAACTTAAAAGGATAGATGACAGGGCTCATACTTCTCACCGCCAGATGCTCCCTCACTCAACGAGTGACCCCGGCTCTTCTGGCTCCTCATCATGTTTGTCTCTAAGAAAATGAACACTGCCCCCCAAGATCTCCCCTTCGCATCGAAGGGCGCGGAGCCGGCGGACAATTTGTCTACATGGCACCGGAGATCGAGTTAGTCACGGTAATCACCGCCCACAACCAAGGAATGGGGGACACGTTGAAGACACTCCCGGCACGCATCATTACAGCGTTTGAATCCCACTAATTTTCCTGAATCGGCTGCCCTCAGTGATTGAATATTACGGCAAAACATCCCAGATTATCACGCACAAACGCTCGTAGCAGTGCTCCGCTGCGGCGTCCAAAAAGCATCAGCTTCCATGTCCAAGCCCGCCCTCAAAAAAATGTCTTCCCAAAACTTGCCCTCAGAAATTTGGGCTCAGTTGTATGCGGCTGCGGATACGATGTTCGCCCTCGAACCGTGGGAGAGCATCCCTCCGGATATTCTTTTGAAAGTCGCGCATCCCGTCACGAATGAGCCGGTTTACGGCTCTATATTGGGATCGATGGGTGAGATTTTTGGAGTGTCGATTCAGTACGGAAAGTGGGCGGAATATTCTCTAATGAGGGCTTTTGGTGAGGAGGATGAGGAATTGCTCATTGAAAATGCACATCGGATTTCATCGCTCAAAATTGAATTTGTAAGAAAGAGCGAGCTGTCCAGCGCGAACAAGGAGAGGTTAAAAGCATTGGCCTACAAACCGAAGCACGGCTCCAAGGGAGCCTGTTGGCCAACCATCGAGGTGATGAAGGAAGGTTCTGTTCCGTGCCCGCCGGATGCGACTGACGCAGCGCTGATCCTGAAAGTCTTACCTTGCTTCAACTCGATGGTTCAAGCGATGGACCAGCATGCGAACGGGGATCCCGATCTAATTCCTGAGGGGATAGCGGTCTGGCCTGATGGGCGCACTGCGGAGAGTTCCGTGGCGTGGGATGAAATAGGATGGAAACCGTTTAAATCCGTCCCAGAACCTGCCTGTGAGGAGTTTCAGTTGGACGAAGTCACGGCTGCGCGACTGCGGGAACTGCCCCAAGTGAATGAACAACTTGAACTGGACGCCTTTGCCGGACTGGCGTCTGTTGAAGAAGGCCCCCGTCCATTTTTCATGAAATTGGGCATCGCGATAGATTCAAGAACACAAATGGTTGTAGGCCTCGAACTCGGAACCAGTGGGACGGATTTGTTGGAGAGAATAGCGGGCCGCTTATTGGTTCAGGTCGTTTCTAATTTGAAAGCACGTCCTAAGCGCATCATGTTCTGTCAAAAGAGTCTTTTGCAGGCACTGGGGACGGTGGCGGATAATTTGGGTATCGAACTGCGACACCAAGAGCGACTGCCAGCGCTTGAGAAGGCTCGCGCATCAATGCCTGAGCATTTTGGGGTTTGAAGTTCTTTAACCCGAGTTTTCCAGTTCAAAAAGTCGTTTCCCTCATTTCAAACGACTTGCGAAAAATATCAGCCGTTTTTCTCCACTACATTCTGCACCGTTTTTGAGCGGCTTGGCAGACGAAGCCCCAAGTGGGACAGCAGCACAGCCACGTCTTCCTCCGGTTTCGCGACCGTCCGCAGGCGCACCTTTACCTCCACATCCCCGCGCTTTACGGGCACCACTACATCCATCGATTTGATCTTTCCGAAGGCGTTAACCAACTTGCGCGCATTACTCCCAAGCCCCTTGCCAAGCATCCAAATTTCTAAAGATCGCCACAGCGCCAGACTCAAAAAGCACACCAGTAAGTGCGCTTCCACGCGCTCCGTTTTCCGGTGATAAAGGAGCCGCAGACCGCTGTCGCTTTTCTCCGTCCGGAAGGCGGCCTCCGCCTGGGTGATACCAAATCTTGAAGAAAACTGGTTCTTCTCTCCCGGGAACGCGGAGCCCTAGCTCCGCTTTGACGCCCCAAAAGTTCGGACAGGCATTGCGGAGCTGGGGCTCCGCGCTCCCAGGTGCTGAGGTCTCTTGAATCATCCAGAAAACTTAAATAGGTGGTATGAGTCGCATGTACCAACGCCACAGTTTCGCGGGGTCTGTTTCCGTACAGTTCGTACGCAGTAGATCCTCCCCGTAGACCCGCTTTCCCCGGTGAAAGTTCGGGAAAGTGCCAAGGGGGAGACTTGAACTCCCGACCAAGGGCTTATGAGTCCCCTGCTCTACCTCTGAGCTACCCTGGCGAATGCGCGGAGGGTGAATGTGCAACGTCTGCCGTTGCCATTGCAAGCAGAGAAATAAAAGTGCAAGCTACGTTTTTGAAAGAAATATTAGCTGGAGCATCCCATCTTTCCTTCACACTACCCCACAATGAAAATTGCCCTCGTCCATTTTACGGCCCCGCCAGTGCATGGCGGGGTTGAACGTGTTGTTGACGAACAGATCCGGACCTTCCGGGCAGCGGGCCACAACGTCACGCTCGCTTGTTTCGAAGGCGGGACCGAATCTAAGGCGGACTCGCATATCCCCTTAGACCGGAACGCTTCCCGCACTGAACTGACCACCTACTTGTGCAGCGCACTTAGCGGGGTGGATTGCGTTTTGATGCACAATGTGGGAACGATGCCCTTCGCCCCTGAGCTCACAGCGGCGCTACAGCAGTTGCCAACCCTTCTCCCCGAGACGCGCTGGATTTGTTGGGTCCACGACTTGGCTGCGACAAATCCGGACTACGCCGCTGCAATGGAAGGAGAAAATGGTGAACTTTTTAAAAAAGCCTGCTCCGGATGGGAGTACGTTGCCGTCTCCGCTTACCCCCAGAGGCAGGTGGAGGAGTTCCTGCATGTCGCCTGCGATGTGATTCCAAACGGAGTGGACCCCGCCAGAACGCTTGAGCTCAGCCCGGAAGTAGCCTCCTTAGCGGAATCCCGCGGGTGGTGGGACGCAGACTTGGTGCTCATGAACCCCGCCCGTTTGCTGCCTCGCAAAACCGTCGAAATTGGCATTCAGGTCGCGCGCGCGGCTGATTCCATGGGGTTCCGTATGCAATATATCGTCACAGGGGCGAGCGACATGCACAACGGTGGGCAGGGAGTTTACATCAAGCACTTAAACCAGTTGCGTGAGACTTTGGGCGTCAAACACATGGTGCACTTTCTTTCAGAATCCATGGAGGTTGGTTCGCAACAGCTTTGCGATATTTACAAAGTGGCCGATGCGGTGTTTTTGCCCGGTTCTAGGGAAGGCTTCGGGCTGCCGGTTTTAGAGGCGGGTGTTTTTGGAAAACCCGTATTCTGTCCTGACGTGCAGCCATTGAGCTGCCTGCCAGGGGCCATCACCTACCCTGCGGATATGACGGTTCCAGACTTGTCGCGCTGGTTCATAAGCCAAATTAAGGCCCAGCAAACGATTATCGCACGAAGAAAAATCCTCAGAGAATACCGATGGCAATCCATTTACCAAAATCACCTTGCCCCCCTCTTGAGTCGGGCTCACGCAACGAACCCGAGTTAAAATTCTTGGCCCCAGAGCATTCCACTCTGAGCCACGAAGCCGTTGACGCACTGTGGCAGGCTCGCCACGGAGATCCCTTTTCAGTTTTAGGCGTTCATGCCTGGGATGGACACAAGGTGGTGCGCGTTTTTCGGCCAGACGCGAATGAAATAAAGATAACGCTAAAATCCCTTCAGGAAGGTTATCTGGGCGAGCGCTCCTTCGCTATGAGCTGCACCCGCGAAGGAATCTTTGAGGTGCTCTTGGAGGACGCTCCCGCACATTTTTCTTATGCGTTGGAAATTACCCCAAAATCTGGCGGTACAATTCATACCGCTGATCCTTACAGTTTTCCTCGGTTGCTGAGTGGGTTTGACGCCCATCTTTTTTCGGAAGGTCAGCATTGGAAATTGTACGATCGTCTCGGGGCGCACTGCGAGATTATCGAGGGCGTTCGTGGATGCGTTTTTCGCGTTTGGGCGCCCAATGCGCGGCGCATCTCGGTTGTCGGCGACTTCAACGGTTGGGACGGGCGCACGCATCCCATGCGCAAACTTTTAGAATGTGGTGTATGGGAACTATTTATCCCAGAGGTTGGCGTAGGAGCCCACTACAAGTTTGAACTACTCAATACGTGGGGGCACGTGGTTCTAAAAAGCGATCCGTTCGCATTTTTCTCTCAGAACGGTTTGCAAACCGCCTCTCTGGTCTTTGGTTTGGATCAGTTCCGTTGGTCGGACGAATTATGGATGGCCGAGCGTCGTCAAAAGGAATGGCACCGCGCGCCAGTATCTATTTATGAGGTGCACCTAGGTTCTTGGCGGCGGAATGTCGAGGAAGGCGGGCGGGCCCTCACCTATCGTGAGTTGGCGCACACACTGATTCCCTACGTCAAAGAAATGGGGTACACACATTTGGAGCTCCTTCCCGTCGCAGAGCACCCGTTTGAAGGGTCTTGGGGGTATCAGGTTACGGGATTCTTTGCGCCGACGAGCCGACATGGCAATCCAGACGACTTCCGTTATTTCGTCAATGTCGCGCATCAAGAGGGAATCGGGATCATTTTGGACTGGGTACCCGGCCATTTTCCAAAGGACATGCACGGACTGGCGGCCTTCGACGGCACTCGCTTGTACGAGCACGCAGATCCTCGGCAAGGCGAGCATTGCGATTGGGGAACGCTCATTTTCAATTACGGACGCAACGAGGTGCGGAACTTCCTAATTTCGAACGCATTATTTTGGTTAGAGGAATACCACATCGACGGTCTGCGAGTGGATGCGGTCGCCTCGATGTTGTATCTCGACTATTCAAGAAAGGCGCACGAGTGGGTCCCAAACGTCCATGGGGGTCGGGAGAATCTGGAGGCGATCTACTTCTTAAAACGCTTCAACGAAGTGTGTTATCAACGCTTCCCCGGTATCATGACCATTGCCGAAGAATCCACTGCATGGCCGGGAGTCTCGAGGCCGTCGTATCTCGGCGGGCTAGGCTTTGGGTTCAAGTGGAACATGGGATGGATGCATGACTTCCTGAAGTACATGAGTCGCTCGCCTGTGCACCGCCGGTATCATCAGGGAGAAATCACCTTCTCGCTTTTGTACGCCTTCCACGAACATTTCATGCTGGTTTTCAGTCATGACGAAGTGGTGCACGGCAAAGGGTCGATGCTCACCAAAATGCCGGGGGATCCGTGGCAGAAGTTTGCGAATTTGCGGATGCTTTACGCGTGGATGTACGCGCATCCGGGCAAGAAGTTGCTCTTTATGGGGTCGGAATTTGGGCAATGGTCCGAGTGGAACCACAACAGCAGTCTGGACTGGCATTTGTTGGGCTCGCCGATGCACGACGGTCTCCGGCGGCTTGTTCAGCACCTGAATTGGCTCTACCAGAACGAACCGGCCCTTTACGAACTAGACGACTCCTACGCAGGCTTCGATTGGATAGACTTCCACGACGCGGATCAGTCGGTGCTGGCCTTTCAGCGCATGAGCGCTGGGGGTGACGTGCTTGTCTTTGTGGTGAATGCGACTCCTGTTTTGCGTGCTAATTATCGTATAGGCATCTCTGAACCAGGCTTTTATCAGGAAATTTTGAACACCGATGCGGAGACGTACGGTGGTTCAAATAAGGGCAATTATGGGGGCGCCTGGGCGCAGGAGCAGCCTTGGCAGGGTAAATCGCATTCGCTGTTGTTACAATTACCACCGCTAGCCGTAATTGGGTTTCGATGGAGTCGCCCGGTCTCTGAACTTCCGACGCTTGAAATTTCGAGTAAAGAAACGCTGGGGCGCCCTCAGTAACACGCTTAGAAAGAGTCGGCTAATTGCTGACATGAGCGGCAGTGAGGGGATGCGATTGAATTTGCAAACCCCCCGTCATTTTCTTAGTATAAAAACAATCCCTAGAAAACTCCCTCTATGAAAAGACACTCATCTCTACGCGCCGGCTTTACACTCATTGAACTTCTGGTGGTTATCACCATCATCGGAATTTTGGCTACGTTGGCACCCTCCGCCATCAACGGCGTATTGACCAACGCCAACCAGGCTAAAGCGCTCAATGGCGCCCGAAATGTGGCCATGGCGCTCAAGCTTTACGCCAGCGATCACGACGGGCTCTTCCCAACCGGTTCCTCGGCAACTGACGCGTTCGGAAAGCTTTTGCCTGCCGACGCGGCATCCTCTGGTTATATTAAGGATAAGAAGTCCTTCATGGTAAAAGGCTCCGCCTACACTCCTACGCCCGCCGCCGACGCCAAAAGCGACCCCACAAAGCTCGGCGAAAAGGAAAATCATTGGGCCTACATCTCGGGCTTAAACAGCGACGGCTCCGATACGTGGCCTCTTCTCTTCGACGGTTCTGAAGATGGAACTTACGTCGCGAAGAAGACAGAGAAGGGCGGCGTTTGGGAGGGTAAAAGCGCTATTGTGGTGCGTATCAGTGGTGCAGCTGGAAAAGAAACTTTGAAGGAAATGAAGTTGCAGACTGAGACCAGCAACGACCTCAATCCATCAGGTGACTGGCTCAAAGGCGGCACCTACGCAAAGCCTCAGTAAGCGGCGCATTTCGGTTCTCCTCGATAGAGAACACTTCATTTAAAGAAAGGGCCCCGGTTTACTGGGGCCCTTTTTTGTGTGCTTTTTTGGGTTGAAACCCAGAACCCTGAACTAAGAACAAAGAACCCAGAACTAAGAACTCTTAAAGCCCCTTTCCCCACTCTCCCTCTACTCGCCCATATTAAGCGTCACATAATCAGTGCTCAAATCCGTGGTAAAGACGGTATACTCCGCCTTACCAAGATGAAGATCCACGGTGACGCAGAAGCGGTCTTGCGCCACCACCCGCTGTAATTGCTCCACTGGAGTAGAACTCGCCACCCCGCCTTTAACGGCCAAAGTCCCACCGTAATAGATGTCGACTAGTTCCTCCCTCATCTTTATCCCCGAGTAACCGATCGCATCCATGATCCGTCCCCAATTCGGGTCGCCCCCAAACCACGCGCATTTCACTAGGCACGATTTTGCGATCGCCTCGGCGGCCCGGCGCGCATCGCTGAAGGAGGTCGCTCCATTGACATGTACCTCGACAAACTTTGTCACGCCCTCGCCGTCCTCCACAATCATCTTGGCTAACGAAAGCGTCACGTGATCCAGCGCGCGCTGAAAGCGTTCGAAATCGGCTGTTCCCAAACGAAGAGGAGCGTTCTTCGCCTGCGCATTAGCAAGCATCAGCACGGTATCGTTGGTGCTCATATCGCCGTCGACGGTAATGCGATTAAACGAATGTTCCACTGAAACCGCAAGCGCCTGTTGGAGTTCCGCCTTTTCAATGCACGCGTCAGTGGTGATGAAGCAAAGCATGGTCGCCATGTTGGGATCTATCATCCCCGCCCCTTTGGCCACTGCGCCGATGCGAATGCTTCCGGAAGAAAGCTGAACTTCCACCGCGATCTCCTTTTTGACAGTGTCGCTAGTCATGATCGCCTCGGCGACTGCGTGGGAACCGGTTGAAATTACTTTTGAGCTCAACTCCTGAATGGAGTGCTCCAGTTTTTCTATCGGTAACTGCACCCCGATTCGTCCCGTGGAGCACACTAGAATCTGCCGCCCCTTCACTCCCAAAGCCTTTGCGGCCGCCTGGGTCATGCGCTTGGCGCCTTCAATACCCGGCACCCCAGTGCATGCATTCGCGTTGCCAGCGTTCGCCACAATGGCAACGACTTCTGCTGAGCGTAGATGCACCTTTGAGACTCGTACCGGCGCCGCCTTGACGCGGTTGGTAGTGAAGGTGCCTGCGGCAACCGCCGGGAACTCTGACACAATCATCGCCAAATCAGGACGATCAGGATTGGACGCTTTGATGCCGCAATAAATGCTACCAGTTAAGAACCCAGCTGGTGCATTGAGGCCGCCGGGAATTTCAGAAAAGACAGAGGACATGGGGAGAACGGGAAACCTGATTAACAGATAAATTAGGCTTTTCTGAAAGCGAATTTTCCAGATGAAATGTTTGTTAGTGGAGAAGGAACCAAAAGTTTACATCAACCCGCTAGATTCAGCCCAACCACACATCACATTCAGACATTGCACAGCTTGCCCAGCCGCGCCCTTTACAAGGTTGTCTTCCACACTCAGCAAAAGGACACGTCCCGTCCTCGGATCATGACGCCACGCAATATCGATGAAGTTGGTATTCGTGACATGACGCGTTTCAGGTAAGGCGTTTCCCTCCAACAACCGCACGAATCCGCCGCGCGCGTACGCCTCGTGCAGGACCGCTCCGATGCGCTCCGGAGCCACACCCGCGCGCGGTTTGGCGTAGATCGTCGAATGGATGCCGCGTGTTACTGGAGCCAAGTGAGGCGTAAAGCTAATGCACACCGACTCTCCGGCGGCCAAGGAAAGCTCCTGTTCGATTTCCGCCAAGTGCCGATGCTTCGGCACCCCGTAAGCGCGAATATTTTCGTTACACTCCGCGTACAAATAATCCACCTTCGCCGTACGTCCCGCCCCGCTTACCCCGCTCATACTACTGACGTGAATGCTGTCAGGCTCGAGTAGATTCTGCTTCAGTAAAGGAATTAACGGCAACAAGATACTCGTGGGATAACATCCTGCACAGGCCACCAGCTTCGCTTCCTTGAGCGCCTCGCGGTAAACTTCGACCAAGCCGTAAACGCTGGTTTGCGCGAGCGCCGGCTCCTGCAAGGGCGCGCCGTAAAAATCCTCATACACCGCCACATCCTTGATCCTAAAATCCGCGCTCATATCAATCACGCGCAATCCCGCGCGAAGCAGCGGGCCAGCGAACTCATGAGCCAGCCCGTGCGGCAATGCTAAGAAGGCGACTTCTGTGCCCGCTGCAACAATCGCGTCGACCTCCGAGTTGATGAACACCAGGTCCGAGTAGCGCAACCCCTCGAAACGCGGGAAAACATTTCCCATACGCTCTCCCACCAACTGCCGAGAAGTAAGGGCGACCAACTGCGTATGGGGATGGCCCACTAATATCCGCACCAACTCCTCCCCTGAGTAGCCACTTGCGCCAACCACTGCGACCTTGAGCAAAGTATCCATGCTGCGGAGTAATCTAGCCCACGGGCGTAGACATGGAATCTCAAAAAACAAAGCCATCTAGCCATTGCGATGCGTTGTCTTGAACAACATTGCTTGAAAAATCGGCGGCGAGGACGGACGAATGACGCGGTCTGCCACTTGTTTTATCTATGTCGGCCTTTCCTCATTCATTTTCCTTCGATCCGACTTACGGGTACGAACTGGCCGAACTTC
This sequence comes from uncultured Spartobacteria bacterium, assembly GCA_903919125.1. Lineage (GTDB taxonomy): Bacteria > Verrucomicrobiota > Verrucomicrobiia > Chthoniobacterales > Chthoniobacteraceae > Chth-196. The sequence goes on from CAIXGS010000038.1 coordinate 81,680, forward strand.
TTAAAATTGAGCCTCCAAAGGCGCCGGCTGATTTTGAGTCATTCTGGCAGCTTAGTTATCAGACCGCCTTGGCAGTGGATCCGCGCCCGACCTTGCGGCGCTCCGCTCTTCAAAACGAGGAATACCTCGTCTACGACATCGAGTACCGCTCCACAGGCGTTTTCACCATCGGGGGCTGGTTGCTGTTGCCACGCAATGGAATAGTGAAGCGCGCGCTGATTGTGGGCCACGGATACGGCGGACGCACCGGCCCTGATTTCGCGCTCCCAATTCGCGACGCAGCGGTTCTTTTCCCCTGCTTTCGCGGCCTGTCACGAAGCGCCCGCGCCCCCATCTCCACCAACCCGCAATGGCATGTTCTTCACGACTTGCACCAGCGTGACCGTTATATCATGCGAGGCTGCGCAGAGGATCTCTGGCTGGGTGTGTCCGCGCTACTCACGCTTTATCCCTGGATAAAAGGACGCATCGGCTACATGGGCACGAGTTTGGGCGGCGGGATCGGTGCGCTGGCTTTGCCTTGGGAAACGCGTATTGCGCGCGGCCACTTCTGTATCCCGACCTTTGGGCATCAGGAACTGCGGTTGAGCTTTGAATCAAACGGCAGCCTCTCGGCGATTCGCAGCTTTTACAAACAACACCCTGAGGTTGTGGAAACGTTACTTTATTTTGACGCAGCCGTCGCCGCCTCGTTTCTCAGGCAGCCTATTCACATGGCAGCCGCAGCGTTCGACCCCATGGTTCCGCCTCCCGGACAATTCGCCATCTACAACGCGTTACCGGGAAAAAAGCAGCTCCTTGTGCTTGCAGCAGGCCACTTCGAATACGCGGACAAACCCAAGCAAGAGAAAATTTTAGAACAGCAGCTCAAAGAATTTTTTTCGTCGCTATGAACCGCGAATACCACCGTTGGCACAGCCCGAGATTGAACCGCCAAATGGAGCTTTTGGTGTTTGGTCATGCCGGCGCCAGAGTGCTCGTCTTCCCGACGCGCGACGGCCGTTTTTGGGAACACGAAGCGCTGCGTCTGGTGGATTCCATTGCGCCAAAGATCCACGCTGGGCTTCTGCAACTCTTCTGCCTGGATTCCATCGACCACGAAAGTTTCTACTGTTATTGGAACCATCCTTCGGGACGTATCAGACGCCACATAGAGTTTGAAAAGTACGTTCTTCAGGAAGTCCTGCCGTTCATGAACCAGAAAAACAAGCACCCCTGCACGATCGCTCATGGTTGCAGTCTGGGAGCCTTTCACGCCGTGAACATCGCCCTGCGCCATCCCTATTTGTTTCAAAAACTTTGCGCATTCTCAGGGCGTTACGATCTCACTCTCGCCGTCGAACACTTCCGCAACCTCTTCGATGGGTACTACGACGAGGACATTTATTTTAACACGCCCACCCATTTTCTCGGGCAACTAAACAGCGAGCTCCTATTAGAGCATCTGCGCCGCATGGACATCGTGCTGACCATCGGCGCGGAAGATCCCTTTTTGGGTAACAATCGTCATTTAAGCCGCTTGTTGGATGCGAAGCGCGTTTCTCATTCGTTACACGTGTGGGACGGGCGTGCCCATCGGGGCTCGGCCTGGCGAAAGATGCTGCCGTTGTACTTGTAAAGCGTGGCGCAGCAAGGGCAGATGTTAAAACCTGTTGAGTTGTGTAATACTTACACTTGCTAGCGAAAGCCGAGGAGCTCTCACTATCAAACTACTCATGGACGAGCAAATTCCCTTCTTTCATAACGTACAACTCGCCGACAATCCCGAACCGCGCTGCCCCTGCGTGGTGGTGCTCGACGTCTCGAGTTCCATGAGCGGTGATGCCATTGAGGCACTCAACCGAGGCGTAGGGCAATTCATTCAGGAGCTTTCAGCGGACAGCCTTGCGAACCGACGCGTGGAAGTCGCCATTGTCACCTTTGGGAGCTCCGTCCAATTGGCGGCCGACTTCACCTCCCCGCGCAGCCTCATCGCGCCGCACTTCACAGCCGACGGCGCCACCCCCATGGGCGAGGCCGTCGTGCGCGCCTACTCCGTGCTCGAATCGCGCAAGGAGGAATATCGCCGCGCCGGAGTATCCTACTTCCGGCCCTGGATGTTCTTGCTCACCGACGGAGAGCCAACCGACACTCATTCCAAACACTGGAAAGATGCCATTCGCCTGGTTCACGAGGGGGAGGCCAATAAACGCCTGCTTTTTTTCGGGGTAGCGGTGAACGACGCAGATCAAGCCGTGCTCAACGCGCTATGCCCGCCTAAGCGCCCGTCGCTCAAACTGAAAGGTCTACATTTTGGGGAATTATTCAGCTGGCTAACCGCCTCACTAAAATCTGCCTCCGCGAGTGCGCCGGGAAGTGCCATTAAATTGCCGCCCACCAGCGGATGGGCTTCTATCGAAGTGTAATAAATTGATGGTAGAAACTGTTCAGCTTCAAATGTCCCTGAGCTATGCCCGTTTTCGATGAAACTGGGCGGGCATGGGATCTTGGCCCAAAAATAGCCGCCGGTGGTGAAGGCGTTGTGCATCAACTGGTACACTCGCCGGAGTATTGCGCAAAAGTCTACCACGCCGCACCGCTCTCTGCCTTCAAGCAAGCGAAACTCAGGACGTTGTGCGGTTTACCGAAAGAGCTCAGGGAAACGCTCGCTCTCCCGCTGAGTCTTATATTTTCGCAAAAATCTAGGGAACAAGCTATTGGAGTGATTTTGCCCTTCGTAAAAGGGCACGATATTTTCGAGCTCTACAATCCTCAAAGTCGCAGAGAGCACTTTCAAAAAGCTGATTTCGCTTTTCTCGTAGAAACGGCACGCAACCTCTCCATAGCGTTCAAAGTCCTCCATGAAAACGGAATAGTGATGGGCGACGTGAACGAGCAAAACATCAAGGTTCGACCTGATGGGACGCTCAGTCTGATCGACTGTGACAGTTTTCAAATCGACCGTTACGGCCAGCGTTACCACTGCAACGTCGGGACGCCCCTATGGACGCCGCCCGAATTGCAGGGCGTTTCACTCGCCGAACTCGAGCGAACTGCTAACCATGATGCTTTTGGGCTGGCACAACTCATTTTCCTGCTGCTGTTTGCAGGCCGCTATCCCTTCGCTGGGAAGCCTCTCACCTCCGAACCGCTACCGCCGGAAGCCGCGATAGCGAAGTTCGCCTTCGCCTTCGACCCCACTCCGCAAGAGCGCCTGTTGGAGCCTCCTCCGACGGCTCCGCCCTTCAAATCGCTACCCCCGGCACTCCGAAATCTTTTTTTGCGCGCATTCCGCCGAGGTTCACAGCTCCATGGAGCCCGCCCCTCACCTAGTGAGTGGGTCACGGAGCTAACTGCCTTGGCTGGAAGCTTACGGCAATGTGCGGCCTCATCTGCTCATTTACACTGGAAGGGAAGCGAGGGATGTCCTTGGTGTAATATTTTACAAACTGCACGTGTGGAATTATTTCCTGCACCACCAGGCGCCCTTCCGAAACGTGAGGACTCCCTCGGATTGCTTAACGACTGGGCGCCTCGTCTTCTGGCCGTAAGCTTCGAGCCTCTTCAATTTGGCCTGCCATCCGCCACACTGCAAACTGCGGCAGTAAACGCACTTGAGCTTGAATTAAAATCATGGATGCCGGGGTTTCTGCGGCAAATTCCATTTGTCCAAAGAAACCTTAATGCGAGCCATTTAGTCGAACTAAAGACCCGCTTATCCCAAGCCAGCCAGACTCTGGGCCACTTTTCCAATCAAGCCTCCGCTCTTTATTTACAGAACTTTGCCCACGCACAACCCTTTCTCAAAAGCGCGCACGAGACCGCCGCCAAAATTAAGAATATCGGTTCCCCGAACTCCAAGGCCATCGCTCAAGTACTGTCCGACCATCGAGAACAAGCGTTACAGCGTCACTTAGAAAGGCAACTGCTCTACCGTGCGCAAGTCGCTGGTTTGGGGCAGAGTCGCTTGGCCACCCTGCAATCCTATCACGTCATTACTGCGTGGGACGTCACGGAGTCCACGCTCATGGCGCTTCCTGGATTCGGCATGACACTCACCCGCAAAATCCTGCAATGGCGCAGGCTCCATGAACAAAACTTCCACCGGTCCTACCGTCCACCCACGTCCGTTCAAAACGATCCTTCCTTTACGGCTGCGGCCCAAAGGGAAGCCGCCGAACTCATCACCTACGGCAAGCTGTTGCTAGAGCGAATCCGCGAGGCTCAAGCCGCTTACGGCAGCTCTTTTGAAACGCTCCAAGCAGCGTATCACAATGCTTACGCAAGATGGAGCGCGCTGGAAACTCGGATTAAACAGCTCAGCGCGATGCCGTAAGGCGCTAAACGCTTTATTCTCCTGCAATTACAAGCGCAATTTCTCCCTTCGCAGGGTGTGCCGTGTAATGAGCAAGCAACTCGCCAGCAAGGCCGCGGCGGTACTCTTCAAACTGCTTGGTGAGCTCACGCGCGACGCATAGCATTCTCTCGGGAATCAGCCGATTACAGGCCTCTAATGTTTTAAGAATACGATGCGGCGATTCAAAAAAGATCGTCGTCTCCGCGCGCGCGCCCGCTGCCGTAATCTCTCGCTCACGTCCGCCGCTTTTAACTGGCAAGAAGCCTCCAAACAAAAACCGTTCCGTGGAAAAGCCCGAGCCCACCAAAGCAGTCAGCACGGCGCTCGCTCCTGGAATCACCGTGTAGGGAAGCTGTTGTGCAATACACGCCCGCAACAAGCGGTGGCCTGGGTCGGAAATAGCCGGCAATCCTGCGTCCGTAATCACCGCAACGGAACGTCCAGCTTGAAGATCCACCAAAAGCTCCGCGGTGCGCCGAGCCTCGTTGTGTGCGTGGTACGAAACCATTCGCGCTTTGATCTCAAAGTGGCGCAAGAGATGGCCCGAATGTCGAGTATCCTCCGCGGCCACAAGGTCGACAGAACGCAAAACTTCCAGAGCGCGGGCAGAAATATCCCCCAGATTGCCAATTGGTGTCGCAACGAGGTAGAGCACAGGGCAGTTCGTCTACCAACCTTCGCTCAAATAACTCGTCAAACGCACAGAGGCATCCTCAGCCGCTTGCGAAATAGCTTGGCGCTCGTCTCGGTTCACATCCGCAGTTAACGGATTTGAGCTGCTCACAAAGAAGCTGGATGTGCCACGTACTTCACGTTTAAACACACTTTTACCAGTGCTCTTTTCTTGCACATCTACCTTGAGCACAAGATCCAGAGTAAACTCACTGGTCTGATAAAAATCAGCTAAAATTCCTTTGCTCGCATTGTTGCGGACACTCCGGGCCGGTTGCCGATCCAGCTTATCCACAGTACACAGCACCACAGCGTCTGCGTCTTTTTCCGAAACTACGTGATACGTGCCGTCCTGCTGGAGCTGTTTGATGAGGACATTTGCAAACAGCACCTCCAAACGAGGTTCCAGCGTGTTGTTTTTAAACGCAGGCACCGCGAGCGTTCGTACCTGCGCCATAGCAGCAGGTTTCACCGGTCCCAGATGGTAGCCGGCACATCCGGAAGTGCCTGCCGACAGTAAAACGAGCGAGGCAAGTGAAAAAATGCGCCGCACAAAAAGAAGTGCGGGCTCAGTTACGCGAGGAGGTGCCATAGCTGGGCAAAAAAGCAAAGCGAACCGATTTTCAACTAGGGATTACGAGGCGCGGGCGGCGTGAGACGAGGAGAAATCAGCGAAGGACCCTCTGGCGCACCTGCACCGCCTTTGACCGCATCCACGGGTAGCGGCGCCGTATCCGCTTCCTGAAGCCGGAAGCTTGCGGCGGAGGGCACCAAAACCTCAGGCCCGCCTCCGCCCGCCGTTTTTCCGGAGGAACTCTTCAACTTCGGCCCCACATAATCAGGACGCGAGGAGGTACTCACTGAAGCCTGCATCTTCTTGCGGCTCTCCGCATTAGCGGGTGAGTCTGGCGCACCATTTTCCACACGCAGAGCTTCCTCTCCTAGGGCCGCCTTTAAAGCCTCAAGCCGCTCCTGAGAGTATCTCGCCTCCTGCGATCCAGCGTATTTGCTAATGACATCACGATAATACACCGCAGCAGCTTTGTTCTTGCCGGTCTTCTCGTAAAACTTCGCTACATCCAGAGCGGCTTTCCGGTTTCCGGCTTCCAACAACTGTAAATTCTCCCTGGCTTGCGTGGTACGCCCATTTTGAGGAGCGCGGTTTAAAAAGTCCTCGAATGATTCCTGAGCGCGAGCACGGTCTGTATTGTCGTAAGACCCTTTCTTCACACTTCGCAATCGGATGTAGCCCATCTGGTACTGGGCCTCGTCAGCAATGGAATCCGAGGGAAACCTCTCAATGATCTGCTGGTACGCAGCAAGCGCTTCAGCATCTTTGCCTTGCCGCTCCATCATCAATCCCCGGAACAACATCACTTGCGCAGCACTACGCGAGTACGGAGCGCGTTTTAAAATGGTATCAAACATTTCCTCTGCGCGCTGGTTTGAAGCGAACATCTTGACCCCAAACAAGCGGCGACGTTCCCCTCCCATGTAACGTTTGGCGATACCAAACATCGCATCTAAGGCGCGGCTAAATTCCTTGCTCTCGGGATGCTTTACAACCAGTTCGTCATAGGCCTCGAAAGCATCTTCAAACCGGCCCTTTTTCTCCAAAGTTTCGCCCAACTTATAGCGAGCCTCGGAGGCCTGTTGAGAAAGGGGAAATACTTTAACAAGCCGCTTATAAGCATCACTTGCCTTATCAAAATCCCCCTTGGCCTCCATGTCTTGCGCATACTTTAGCTGCAGATCCGCCGTCTTCGCCACCGGAGTTGAAGTGCCCAAGATACTAACGCCTTCCCTTACCCATCCCTCATTGGGCCGGTAAACAAGATCCGCGTAAGACACTACCGGAAGGGTGAAGACCGAAACGCAAAGCAGCGCGGCAGGCAAGGCGGCAGACTGTAGGGAGAAACGTGACATCGCGGTGAAGTTAATCGCGCCGTCAGCAATCGTCAAGAAAGCCACTCGTTAAGAAAACCTGTATTATTCTTCTTTAACCTCAAAAACCCCCACCAACAACCAACAACCAACAACCAACAACCCAGAACTAAGAACCTCAAAAGCCTTTCACGGTTTGCGGTTACATATCCGTTCATACAGATTTTCGAAGCTTCAAGCGCCCGGAGCCAAATTTTGAGCGGGAAAGGCTTGAAAAAGTGCAAAAAAAGTCACCTCCTGCCTTCATAAAATCCTATACGATGAAGTTTTCCTCCCTCGCCCATCGCGCTGTCCTGGCTCTCTGCTTTCTCGCCCCCGCAAGGCTTCCCGCCAAGGATCCGGATCCTGTCCAGGTGACAATCGGCGTGGCAAGTCTGCTGGAACAGGTTCACTACTCCAAGCAGCGCCTCAGTAAGGACATCTCGAAGCGGCTTTTGCGCAACTTTTTAGAGTATCTCGATTACAATCACATTCTTTTTACAAAAGAAGACGTCGACGGGTTTAACAAAGCATGGAGCGAAAACCTCGACTCGGAAATTGTCTTCGGGCGCACACAAGCCGCCCAGCAGATCCATGCGATTTTCGTAACCCGCGTTGAGGAGCGCGTGGCGTTCGCGAAGGAGACGTTGGCTGGGGAGCTCGATTATTCCAGCGATCGTTTCATTGACGCCAATCGGCAAAAGGCTTCGTGGCCGGCTGCGGGCGAGGCCATGAATCAGATTTGGCGGGACCGCATTGTCTCCGAAATGATTCAGGAACGCTTGAACAAGAAGGAAAAAGAACCCGCAGCCATCGTCAAAAAGCGCTACGACCAATTCCTTCGTAGCGTGCATGAGCAGACTGCCGACGACGTCGTTAAAATGTTCCTGCTCAACCTAACCATGACTTACGACCCGCACTCGGAGTACATGAGTAAGACGGACCAAGAGCAGTTTAACATCACCATGCGCCTCTCGCTATTCGGCATAGGCGCGAGGCTGCGCTCCGAAGATGGCTACACCAAAGTGGACGAACTGATTGCAGGAGGTCCCGCGAGCAAAACCGGCAAGATGAAGGCGGGCGACCGGATTGTCGGCGTGGCACAGGGCGACGGAGACTTTGTGGACTGCGTGGATCTGCGTCTAGACAAGGTCATTACCATGATTCGAGGGGACAAGGACACGATGGTGCGCTTGCAGATCATCCCTGCGGGAGCCGCCCTCGCTTCGGAGCGAACGGAGGTTCTGATCAAGCGCGACGAGATCAAAATTAAGGAGGGCGAGGCAAACGCCGAACTCTTCGAGTGGCCGACGCCCGACGGACATACCATGAAGCTTGGGCGCATCGAGCTCCCCTCTTTTTACCGGGACATGACCCAGAACGGGAACCCGAACGCCAAGAGCACGACGAAGGACGTTCTCCTCCTCCTGAACAGACTCAAGTCCGAGGGCATCGAAGGGTTGATCATGGACCTTCGCAACGACGGCGGCGGTTCGCTGGAGGAAGCCGTTAGCCTCACTGGGCTCTTTATTAAAGAAGGCCCGGTAGTCCAGATTCGTAACTGGAACGGCGAGGTCGGGGTGAACCGCGACAACGACCCAAGCATTTCCTACGACGGCCCTTTAGTCGTACTGGTGAACCGCAATAGCGCCTCGGCGAGCGAAATTTTCGCGGCAGCAATGCAGGACTACGGACGCGCCATTGTGGTCGGCGACAGCAAAACTTTCGGAAAAGGCACCGTCCAGCAGCTCATCGAATTAAACCGCGTCATACCGATTCTCGCAAAAGAGGAGGCTGCAGGATCGGTGAAATTGACGATTCAAAAGTTCTACCGCGTGGCCGGTGGTTCCACCCAGCTTCATGGAGTGGAGGGAGACATCCGCCTGCCCTCGCTTTCAGATCAGCCGCAATTTGGTGAGGACGCGAGAAAGGATCCCCTGCCGTACGACACCATTGAGCCGCAGCCTTTTGAGAAGTGGGCAAAGCCACTTTACATCGAGGAGTTGCGGAAGCGATCCGAGAGCCGCATCCAGCAGGATCCCGAGTTTGCGAACATTCAGGAAGATCTCGAGCGGATCCGTAAGTCTTTGGAAGAAAATAAGATTTCGATAAACGAATCTAAGCGTCAATCCGAGGTGGAAGAGGATAAAGCGCGTAAAAAGAAACGTGATTCGGAGCGCGTCGAGCGTTCCAAAAATGAGGAGATGACCGCTTACCGGTTTACGTTGGACAACGTAGCGTCGAAGGAGTTGTCGGCTGTGGTGTTCGTGAAACCAAAGCCCGTGAAGGAAGGCGAAGCGGAAGAAGAACCGCCAGCGGAGCCTGCGAAGGAAGGGGAAAAGCCCCAGTTCAAGAGCCCGCCAGTGAGCTTTGACCCTGCAAAAAAAGAAGCGCTCAACATCCTCGAGGATCTGGCTCTAAAAACAGCGAAAGCGGGCGGCATCTCCGGCAAAAACTAGGCCACCTTTTTTGGCGTACGCCGAGCAGCCATTTAGGTTCGGGATTAACGTTCAAACGGAACGGGCAGCCTTCGCACAGTGCTCCCCGGCACCCACTTGCTGGTGACCTGTGTGGCGATGGAACGCTCCGGCACACCCTGCTGACCGTTGTGAATCATGGATACCAGAAGATCCACGGCCGCCTCGCCCACCAGATCGTTTCGCTGATCCATTCCCGCCCAGTGCGAGCGTTGTTTGCGCCACTCGTATTGGATAAGGCCCACATCCTCAGGCACACGCAAACCGCACGCAGCGAGCCAGCGCTCCACCTCGTGGTAAAGCACAAAAAGGACATCCGGCTTGCACGCATCAAACCACTCCTTAAACCGACGCACATCTTTCCGCGCTTCAACCAGCTGCACAAACGGCTCGAGAGGCATCTCCCCAGCTCGGAAACGCTTTTGGCCCATGAGGTAACCGGCGGTAAAACGGCCGTCAATAAGCGCGTCAATCTCAGGGTCGAGCACCAAAGCGGGGCGCCGATAACCCAAGTCCCACGCGTGCTCATACGCCTTCAACGCCAAGCTGTATTGGTCAGAACCCGCAAAGGAAAGTTCCGGAGAGCGTACCCGCACCCCAGTGACAACCGCTGGGAACTCGTCCCACAAAACACGCATTTGCTCCGGCAATTCATTCGAGCGTAAAAGCCCCACCACCACCGCTCCGCGGATTCCCCTCGCCCGCAAAATGCCTGCCAGCCGAGCTCCGCCCATCGCTGGATCATGAAGCCAAAACTCATCCATCCCGTAACCCAACTCCGCCGCGCGCCGCCGAGCCCCCTCTACATAAACGGGCACAGTGGGATGCGTGCGAAGGGCCGTGGCATCGCCGTTGGCGTTGAGCAGCGCAAGCGTCGCTTCAAACCGGGCTGAACCGCTGCGGCGCAATTCGGCCATGAGACATCCCACCGCGGGATTGCGTTGGTAGCCGAGCGAGGCAGCTGCCGCCTCGACTTTCTCGCGCGTGGCAGCGGCAATTCGAGTGCTGCCCCGCAAGGCGAGGCTCACCGTATTTTTCGAGACGCCGGCAAGGGTGGCGACTCGGGCCATGGAAGGACGTTGCATGACAGTATTACTGTCAAACAAAAGGAAAAGGTGCAACCGCTCTTGGGCTTCATCAAAAGTGGCTGTGGTTCAAGTCCTCAACATCACAATTCCCCTATGAGTTATTTCCCAGAGATTCCCGTTGTTCAATTTGAAGGCGCGTCGAGCGACAATCCATTTGCGTTCAGGCACTACAATGCCAATGAAAAAGTTGGCAACAAAACCATGGCGGAACACCTTCGTTTCGCCGCCGCGTATTGGCATGTCATGCGTAATGGGCTCTCAGACCCTTTCGGCGCCCCCACGGCCCTCATGCCATGGGACGACCACACCGAGTCGCTGCAAAACGCACTCAATCGGGTTCCGGTGTTTTTTGAATTTCTGGAAAAAACCACCATTCCCTACTACTGCTTCCACGACAGAGATATCTCGCCTGAAGGAGCGACTCTGAGCGAGACGCACAAGAATTTGGACCGTGTGGTGAGTGCCTTTGAAGCTCAACAAAAGCAGACGGGCAAAAAACTTCTTTGGGGCACAGCCTGTCTCTTTGCTCATCCACGCTACGCGCAGGGTGCCGGAACTTCTCCCTCTGCGAACGTCTATGCGTATGCCGCCTCCCAAGTAAAACACGCGCTCGAGGCTACCCATCGCCTTGGCGGAGAAGGCTATGTATTTTGGGGCGGCAGAGAAGGATACGCCACGCTCCTCAACACCAACATGAAGCGCGAATTGGATAACCTCGCTACGCTGCTTCATCTCGCGGTGGACCATGCCAAGAAGATCGGGTTTACGGGACAATTTTACATCGAGCCAAAGCCCAGAGAACCGTCCACGCACCAGTACGATTCCGACTCCGCTGCTTGCCTCAACTTTTTGCGCGAGTACGATTTGCTCAGCCACTTCAAGCTCAACCTCGAGACCAACCACGCCACGCTGGCCGGCCACTCCATGGAGCACGAAATGGAAGTCGCCATCGCCGCAAACGCGCTTGGCTCCGTCGACGCCAATCGTGGCGACACGCTCCTCGGCTGGGACACCGATCAGTTTCCGAGCGACCTATACCTCACCACCAACATCATGCTGCGCATTCTCAAAATGGGTGGCTTCACCACAGGCGGCCTCAACTTTGACGCGAAGCGTCGGCGCGAATCCCACGAACCTGCCGACCTTTTCCACGCCCACATCGGCGGAATGGACGCCTTTGCCTACGGCCTCAAAGCCGCGCATCGCATCATTCAAAGCGGTAAAATCGACCAGTTTGTCGCACATCGTTACGCGAGCTTCGACTCTGGAATCGGAGCCAAGATCGCCACACGCACTACCTCCCTAGACGAGTTGGATCATTACGCGCAAGAGATTCCAGCGCCGACACTTGAAAGCGGTCGGCAAGAGCTGCTTGAGAATATTTTCAACGCGCAGATCTTCGGTTAATTACAACTCGACCTCCAGCGTCTCCGTCCCATTGGATTTCCTCCCAACGGGCACGGAGACTGCCTGAGGCGCTTTCACTTCCGCCCTCCGCCCTTTTCTTGACCCCTACGTTTAGCTGGGGAGAATTGCGCCGTGATTCAAAACAAACTGCTCCTGCTGGACTGCGATTCGACGCTCAGCGCAATCGAAGGCATTGACGAACTCGCCCGGTTGCGTGGGGCGGCCACCTTTGCGGCAGTGGAAAGCATGACGCGCGCCGCCATGGAAGGTGGTTTGGCGATGGAGGAAATTTTCGCCCGGCGCCTGGAATTAATTCAGCCGCGTTTAGACGAAGTAGAGGCCGTCGGCGCCCTTTACATCGCCCAGATCGAACCCACGGCGCTTTCCGCGCTCCACGAGATTCGCAAGGCGGGTTGGACGCCGATCATTGTCAGCGGCGGTTTCACGCAGGCGATCCGCCCGCTGGCGACGCATCTGGAAATTGCTCGAGTCGAGGCTGTGACACTGGAATTTGACGCGCGCGGGCTTTTCACTGGGTTTGCCGCGGACAGTCCCACGGCGCGCTCACGGGGTAAAAACGAAGTGGCGCAGCGACTCAAGCAGGAGTTCAGCCCGCACAAGACGGTGATGGTGGGTGACGGCGCGAGCGATCTGGAAGTCCAAGGGGACGTGGACTTTGTGGTGGGCTTTGGCGGGTACGCCGTGCGGGAGAAAGTGAAATTGGGCGCGGACGCGTTTATCAACCGTCTTTCAGAGCTGCCGACATTGCTCCAGAAGTGGAGTTGAGCAAAGAGTTTGCGGACTTAGTGGACGTCCAGCAGCGCGTGGATTTGGGCGGCAACGTCGCTTGCGCGCATGAGGGTTTCCCCCACGAGAATGGCGTTGCAACCTGCGTCTAGAGCGCGCTGCGTGTCGGCTTGGGTTTTCAAACCGCTCTCGCAGACGAGTAGAACGCTTTCGGGCACTTCTTCACTGAGATTTTCGGTGGTGGCCAAATCGACTTCGAAAGTGACGAGGTTACGGTTGTTGATTCCTATGCAATTCGCGCCCAAATCCAGCGCGCGCTCCAACTCCTCCATGTTGTGCACCTCCACCAACACATCCAACTGCAGTGCCAAGGCTTCGGCGTAAAGCGCTTCCAGACGTTCTTGCTCAAGGGCCGCCACGATCAATAAAATAGCATCAGCCCCGGCCACGGACGCCTCCGCAATCTGAACTTCGTGAATGATAAAATCTTTGCGCAGAATGGGTAGCTCCACCACTTTACGAATCTGAGTGAGGTAGGAGAGGTCGCCTTGGAAAAACTCTTTATCCGTAAGGACGGACAAGGCGTGGGCGCCACCGGCTTCGTAAGATTTCGCGATTTCGAGAGGATTAAAATTCGCCGCGATAACTCCGACTGATGGACTGGCCTTTTTCACCTCGGCAATGAGTCCCAACGCTTCGGGACCTTGGTCGAGCGCCAGCACGAATGGACGGAAATCGTTACGTTCCAACGCAGCGGCACGCAAAAGCGAAGCCTTTGGAAGCAGGCAGGCGACTTCCCTCGCTTTAATATCGAGGATCTGCTGGAGACGATTGGAGGCCATAAGAAGTGAAGTTTGCCCATTTTTCCGCGTTGTATGCAAGACAGGCGCATCTTTGCCCTTGGCAAGGACAACCCTCCCCTGTGCAAACTCTAGACCATGTCTGATTCCATTGCTGCCAAGCCTGCGCCCCAATACCGACGCATCGTTTTAAAAATTAGCGGAGAGGCACTCAAAGAGCCAGGGAGTATGGAATCGATCTCCCCGCAGATCGTAGCGCAAGTGGCCCAACAGATTAAGGACGTGCACTCGCTGGGTGTCGAGGTAGCCATCGTGATTGGCGGTGGCAATATTTGGCGGGGCCTTACTGCGAGCCATCGAGGCATGGAACGCACCACGGCAGACTACATGGGCATGCTGGCCACGGTGATTAACGGCATGGCGCTTCAGTCCGCGATGGAGGCAATCGGCATCGCCACGCGCGTGCAAACGGCCATCCCCATTCAAAGCGTCGCGGAACCATTCATTCGCCGCAGAGCGATGCGCCACATGGACTTGGGGCGCGTGGTAATATTTGTCGCGGGCACTGGTAACCCTTTCTTTTCCACCGACACGGCTGCCGCATTGCGTGCCAGCGAAATCGGCGCAGAAGCGATTTTAAAAGCCACCAAGGTCGACGGGATCTACACGGCAGATCCCAAAAAAGATCCCACTGCCACCAAGTACGACAGGATCACTTATTCAGAGGCACTTTCGAAGCGGCTCCAGGTCATGGATTCTACGGCTTTTACACTTTGCATGGATAATCGCGTGCCCATTCTGGTGTTCGACTTAATGACGCCCAACAATATACGCAACGCCGTTTTGGGACTACCCGTCGGTACATTGGTGACCGCCGAATAGCGCCAAGCCTTGTCTCTACCAGCTGGCAACTCATTCCCCTTCTTATTTTTCAACTTATGGACCCAGACGAAATCCTCCTCGAAACAGAGTCAGCCATGGAAAAAGGCTTCGACTACGTCACCCACGAATTCGCCGCCGTACGCACGGGCAAAGCCTCTCCCGCGCTGGTGGAAAACATCGACGTAGAAGCCTATGGCACCCCGATGAAACTGAAGCAGTTAGCGATGATCACCACACCCGAACCGCGGATGGTGGTCATCCAGCCCTTCGATTCAGGCACCACCAAGGACATTGAAAAGGCTCTCAAAGAATCCAAACTTGGCATCAATCCCATTAGCGATGGAAAGTTGATCCGTCTGCCGATTCCCCCTCTCACCGAAGAGCGTCGCCGCGACTTGGTTAAGGGGATTAAGCAAATGGCCGAGGAGGCTCGAATCCGAATCCGCAGCGCTCGCCGCGACGCCATGGACGCCATCAAAAAGGCAAGCAAGGATGGCGGAATCGCCGAAGACGCTGCCGAGGGTTACGAAAAGGAAGTGCAAAAGATGACTGACACTTTCGTGAAAAAGATCGATGACGCGATCTTCACCAAGGAAGCGGACATCATGAAGGTCTGAGGAGCGCCGATGAAAATATCCGCCCCAGTTTCAGCGCTAATTTTAAGCGCCGCTCTTTCCGTAACAGCCTGCGCTGAAGTGGTGAGGCCCGCCCCGCAGTTCGCCTTCTCCACGGCGGCGGGCGAAAGCAAGTCGCTTAAGGACATTAAGGGACAGCCTGTGCTACTGCTTCTGGCAGACTCGCCTGCGCGCAGCGCCTTCCGTTCGCAACTGCGTGAGTTGGAGAAGGCTTTTGACCGTCTTTCAATCCGCAAAACGTTGATCATCGCCGCCTTCAAGCAGGCAGGGGGCGGAGAAGTTCGCTCCAACATCCCAGTGACGTTGCTGCCGGATGGAGCGCGTGTGTGTGAAGCTTACGGATTGAAGGGAAAGTTCGCCATCGCGCTCATTAGCCAAGACGGGAATTTGGACTATCAGACCGACCAGATCTTGAACATCAATCGGATCCTGGAAGTCATGCAGAACTCGTACGAGGTGCAAAAAGCAGCGCGTCGATAGAAAGTCAGAGACTCGCTTGCCCCAAATCATAAAGCCGCGCTGCGGCATTGATTTACAGAGGGTTAAGTAGAGCGGTGAGGGAGGGATTTGAACCCTCGGTACCCTTTTGGAGTACGGCGCTTTAGCAAAGCGCTGCTTTCGACCACTCAGCCACCTCACCAATTGCTCTGCGCAGACTTTCACCTCATCAGCCCCTTTGCGTCAATCGCGAAACATTCGTTCAGTGTCGGAAAAACGAACTTTCACGCCAATTCGACTGATTTAGACGGAACTCGGAGAAACGGTTTTCAGCGGAAAGTGGGTACCTTAACCGCCTGCGCGCGGGAAGAGCTGACATCGCAAATGTGCGCAACTTTCTGAAGCGGCGATCTTTCGTAGAATCACTTCAGAAGCTGTGCCGCACTGCCACTTCCCAAGCCGCGACAAGGCCACCTCCAGCCAGTACCCCGCACACTACCTGCGCCGTGGAGGAAATACGCCTCCGCAGTTCCAAGAGCGCCACGGCTGCCCCCAAAGGTAGACCTGCGAAAAACCCTGACAAATGCGCCAGAACGTCCACTGATGCTTTGCCCTCACCTGCCCCCAAGTACGCGAGCAGACTGACTCCCGCTCCCAGCGGCAGAATCCAGCGCCACCAAGAACGCCCGTGCCGACGTCGGCACAGTTGCCCTAAAGCGTCTCCGACAAGGAGACCCAGCGCTCCAAAAACCGCCGTCGACGCCCCAAGGCTCCGATGGTCTAGAGGAAAATAAACCCACGCGGTAAGCAGATTGCCCAGCGCCCCAGACAACAGAATGAGCAACCACGCAAACCCGGCCCCGAAAGAGGTCGTCAGCAAGCCCCCGAATAACAGCCCAGCCGCTAAATTCGCCACCACGTGAGGCACATCAGCGTGTAAAGTCAGCGCAGTCACCGCGCGCCACCACTCTCCTTGGGCGAACAGCCGTTGGGAAGAAAGCAGGCCCGCTTCCCGCCATTCATCCCCCGATTGCGCCTGCAAAACGGCTCCCCCAAGGAGAAAAAATGTCACTACTAAAAAGCCCCGTAGCACCTCAACCACATCCACTCCCTGCTCAAGCCCGCCCGCCGACGCAACTTCAACCGCCTCCAATTGGCCCAACTCCAATTCGTAAGCAGCCAGTTCTACGAGGGCCCTAGGCGCGTCCAAAGCTGCGGCCCGTAACACCCATTCCCTTCCATCGCGACCTATCGAGTGCGCGATTCCCGCGGCACAGAGCACGAGCCCCCGCTCCCGAGCCGCTTTCAACACGCTGAAACGTTGCAGCTCAAAGTCCAACCCACCAGCGTATGCACTGGAAACGTCCTCGTCGTCTGGTTCTGGAATATCAGGATCCGAGTTCAACGGATCCGTTCAACCTCAAAGCCCACCAAAAAACGAAACTATAAACGTCGCAATAAGCGAAGCTGTTTTTCACGCCAAACACACTTGACAACCCTCGTAATCTGACGTTTGCTACCCGACCCTCATTCGTATCTTGCCGCCGAGCTATACAAACAAAACTCGGCTGTTATCAAACGAATCGTCGTTTTACCCCAATTACTTTTCACCTCAGTTTCTAGCTTATTTTTACCTCGAAGATTATGGCCACCACGGAAGTTATTCTCACTGAAAAAATTGAATCCCTCGGTTTCGAGGCGGATGTTGTCAAAGTACGGGCAGGCTTTGCCCGCAACTTCCTTATCCCGCGCGGCAAAGCGCTTGAAGTGACACCCGTGGCGCTGCGTAAGCTCAACCAGCTCAAAGTCAAACGCGCAGAACGTGAAGCCGCTGAGCTGAACGAGGCCGAAGAACTTTCCCGCCGTATCAACAAGCTGAAGCTTAATTTTGAACTCGAAACAGGAGAAACCGGCAAGGCGTTCGGCTCCATCACAGCGGCAGACATCGCAGACCGTCTCAAGGCGGAACTCGGCGCCAAGGGGGAGATCGACCGGCACAAGATTCATTTGGAGCGTCCGTTGAAAGAAAGCGGTTCACACGAAATTTCCATCAAGTTGCACCACAACGTCTCCACGACCTTGCACATCACCGTGAAGGCGAAGGGCGCTGCCGAGCACGAAGTTCAGGCAGATTCCGAGCAGGCAGAAGAAGAAAAGCCAGCCGGCGGGTTCAAGGCGAAGTCCAAGGCGCGGCACCAACAATAGCGGAAGAGTTTTCCCGAACCGAAAGGTACTGGAGAACGAATTCGTGGAATTTGCACGGGCAGCTGCCTAGGGAAGCCTACAGCGTCAACAAACACTTGAAGAAGAAGTTCTCACTGAAGGAGGCGGCTCATACCGCCTCCTTCTTTTTGCCCTGATTACCCCCTTTGCATCATGGCCGTCGAAGCTCCAAGCCGCCGAAAAGGCGATCGCTCAGAATCCAAAGCAGACCTTTTTTCCAAGGGATTGCACCAACCCGACGCGCACCGGATGCTCCCGCAATCCCCGGAAGCGGAGCTCGGGGTCCTTTCCAGTTACCTGCTCGCTCCCAGAGAAGTAGGTGGAATTTGCGCCGAAAAAAAGGTCACCCCCGACCACTTTCATCTCCCAGCGCACGCCGTGCTTTTTGAAGTACTGGAAGGAATGTGGACAGCCAACCAGCCGGTGGATTTCATCACCTTGACCCAGTTGCTCCGAGACAAACAGTGTCTGGATCAAATTGGTGGCCCGCCCTTTATTACCCACCTTTTCACCTACCTGCCCACAGCGGCGAACATCTCCTACTACCTCGATACCGTCATCGAGAAACACACGCTGCGCCGCATTATCCGAGTATGTACAGAATACGCCTCACGGAGTTATGAGGAACAGGGTTCTGTGCAGACTCTCCTGGATGAGGTGGAGGCGAAGGTGTACGACATTGCCAACGGACAGTTTCAAGACAAGGGCTTTGACTTAAAAAGCGTTGTCATGGAAGCGATTACCGCCGTACAAACGCTCCATGATCGCCAGGGCGCTATCTCCGGGCTCCCCACAGGATTTACGCAGTTTGACCAGATGACCGACGGGTTGCACGGCTCGGAAATGATCGTCATCGCCGCGCGTCCCTCCATGGGAAAGACGGCGTTTGCGATGAACGTTGCCGAACACATCGCGCTTCACGAGAACAAGGCGGTGGCCGTGTTTTCACTGGAAATGAGTTCGCAGCAGCTCGTGCAGCGTCTTTTGTGCTCCGTAGCGCGCATTGATATGGCGCGCTTGCGCAACGGGTTCATGAACGACCGCGACTTCAACTCCCTGACGAGCGCGGGCTCCTTGGTGACTCAATCCAAGATCTTCATCGATGACACGCCGGGGATCAGCATTTTAGAATTACGAGCGAAGGCGCGGCGAATGAAGAGCCAGCACGATATTGCAGTAATCTTCATCGATTACCTTCAGTTGTTGCGCTCCACAAGCCGGCGCGCGCAGGACAATAGGCAGTTGGAAATTGCTGAAATCTCTAACGGGCTGAAAGCCTTAGCGAAAGAACTGAATATCCCTGTCGTCGTTCTCGCCCAGTTGAACCGTAACCCGGAAAGTCGCACCGGAGAGAGCAAGGGACGTCCTCGTTTGAGCGACTTGCGCGAATCCGGCAGCATCGAGCAGGATGCGGACTTGGTCGGACTGCTCGTGCGCGAAGAGTATTACGCCGAGGGAGACGACAAAAAGGACGCCGAAGGCAAGGCGACGCTGATCATTGCCAAGCAACGTAACGGGCCTGTTGGAGACGTTCATCTTACTTTCCGCAAAGAATTTACGCGATTCGAAACCAGGGCATTCACGGAGGGCGAAGCGCACTAGGCGGGCGCCGCTCTCCCTGTTCACCACTGCGCATCATCTGTGACTGGGAAACCGCATACCGACCTCCCCCTGCACGCTAGGACTGCCGTCTTCGAGCAACCTAATTCTCTTTTAAACCGGTTAGCGGCCCACAATGCCCCAGCTGACCCACTTTGTAGCCGATCGGAGTGGCTTTTCTCTTTCCACGAGGCGTTTACGCCGCAAAAACAGCTATTACTTCGCAGTAATGACACCAGCGTGCTCGCCTTTTCAAGCTGGGAACACCCAGTGGTCGGAGCGCTGCTCGAACCGTTAGAGGCGCACTGGTTTTTCTCTGCGCCTCTCATGGGCCCAGATTGCGTCGACTTGCTCGAAGCCTTGCTTCAGGAGCCTCAACAACGCGCTCAAAAGCCTTTCCTTGCCATTAGCGGTCTGCAAGTGGATGGGGCGCTTTTAAAAAACCTGCTGCGCCGCATTGGACCTGAACATGAAGTGGGCAGTCTGGAGCCCATCATCTTTCGCTCCGCATCGCTCGAGGGCGGGCCCGATGGCTTTCTCTCTCGACGCTCGGGGAAGTTTCGCAAAAACCTGCGACAAGCCGATCAGCGAGGCAGGGCGCTGGGAATCACCTTTGAGCGTTGCCTTCCCCGTTCGGATGAAGAAGCGCAACAGGCTTACAACCGGATGCTTGCGATCGAGGCGCAAAGTTGGAAAGGGCAGGAAAATTGTGGAATTGGGGAGGAGCCTTACAGCACGTTCTACGGCTTGGTTTACAGGCGTATGTGCCGCAGCGGAGCCGCGCGCGCTATGTTTGCCCAGCAGGACGGACGCGATATCGGGTTCGTCATGGGAGGGATCGACGGCGTCCACTACCGCGGTCAGCAGTTTAGTTACGTCTTGGACTGGGCTGCACATTCGGTGGGCAACCTGTTGCAATGGGCGCAAATCCAGTGGCTTTGTGAGGAGGGCATCGCGCGCTACGACATGGGCTCGGTTCTTGAATACAAACTACACTGGACGGAACAGGAATTACGCAGCCACACCTTGATTTGGCGCCCAAACCGGTAAACGAAGAAGTGTGCCGCAAGACATTAAAAAACCTACTTAAGTCCCCACGCACTTGGCACGGATAACGGAGATTAAATACTGAAAATCCAACGGCTTGGCGCAATGGTACTCGAAGCCTGCCTCCAAAGCGCGCGTGCGGTCCGCCTCCTGCGCATACCCGGACACTGCAATAAAAAGCGAATCGATAAACTTGGGATCAGCCCGCAGTTGCTTCACCATTTGATAGCCGTCTAGCCCCGGCAAACCAAGATCCAGCAATAAAACCTCTGGAAGAAATTTACGGGCGATTCGCATTCCAGAAAGCCCGTCCTTAGCCACCCGAACCTCGCAGTTGCGGCCGACTAACAACCGGCGCAAACCCTCCGCCGTATCGGCATTGTCCTCCACCACCAGCACGCGCACCGTGCGCAGCAAACCGCGGCGCAAAACTGAAGGCGGCCCCTTCCGCTTGTTGCCCGCCTTCTGTGTTGAATTTAGTTCAGGCAACCGCACCGTTATCTTGGCGCCTTTCATGAATCCAAGACTTGAGGCCGCAACGCTTCCACCGTGCATTTCCACCAGCGACTTGACCACCGTGAGCCCAATTCCCAGCCCCCCTTGGGATCGAGCTAAAGGGACGCTCACTTGACGGAACAACTCAAAAATCTGCTCTACCATTTCTGGGGCAATTCCTATGCCCGAATCCGCGATAGATACCGCAATCTCCGTCCCCTCTCGGGCACCCGTGAGGCGAATAAAACCTCCTTCGGGAGTAAATTTAATGGCGTTATGCAGCAGATTTACAAACACCTGTTCCAAACGAACCTCGTCGCCGTACACAATCAAGGCGGGAAGATCATTCGAAATAAAATTCAGACCTCTTTCGTTTAAGAGGTGCCGCACCGCCGTCTGCGCACGGGCTAGGACCAAGCGCAGGTCCAATCTGTCTAGCGAGAGGTCGGAGTCTCGCATGTTCACCCGCGCGACATCGAGTAAATCGTCCACCATTCGGGTAAGCTGTAAGCACTGGCGGTTCAGCACGCCGCAAGTCCAATCCATCATGTAAGGGTCATCATGGGACTCCATGGAGACTTGCAACGCGTGGCGGATCGCATTCAGAGGGTTGCGAAGCTCATGACCCAGCATGGCCAAAAACTCGTTTTTGCGCTCCCTCGCTTCCGCTGCCTCCAAGACAGCGCGGTTCCTGAAAGTGACGTCATGCAGGTGATTTATAACGTACATCACATTACCAAGATCATCTCGGATTGCAGACGCACTGCTTTCACACCAGGCCACCTCACCAGTTTTACGCACATACGGCTTCTCGCTACGAAGAGAATCACTTTCCTCTGATTTCATGCACTTTGAGAAGCACTCTTCTGTTTCCTGCTGATTACCAGACTCTATTAAATCGGTATACTCCATCCCCAGAAGCTCCTCACGAGAGTACCCGATGAGATTCAGATAAGCCGCATTCGCATCAAGGAAACGTCCGTCGGGCAAAACAATAGCGACCGCAGCTGACGTGGCACTAAATATGCGTCGAAAATCTACTTCCGCCCTTCGAACGACTTTAGTCACCTCGGGCTTAGGCTTGCTACCTTTTGAGTCTCCAACAAGTCGAGTTCTAGAACGTGCCTTCAAAACGGCGCCGTTTTCTTTAGATCCCAAAATGAGCGAGGGATGCTCGCCTTGATTTCGCATGACCTGAGGGTTGGATCTTTTTGTCTCTTTCGGTATTTTGGGAGGCATGAAATGGAGGGGAGTGTAATTAGACTATGATTACATAAGTCTTTAGCCAATCAAAATCCCCCCCCTGCATCCCTACCCACTAACCCACTAACCCACTAACCCCTTAAAGAACGCGCCGGACTTCCTTTATAATCCGCTGTCGCTGAGGTGATTCCTGCCTGTCGACATTCAGGACATAGAATCGTTTCTGGGTCTTCCTGCTGGGTTTCAGGAGCCAAAAGAAATAACCGATGACAAAGGTCGTGTAAGCAGTTCACAAAACGGCTTGTGGTGCGTCCTGAGTGGGCGCACTTACCAATTGGGTTTAATGCGTGATCCACCCGAACCGTCATCCTTTTGTCGAATACAAAACATTCACCCAGCCAATGTTCGTTCCCGAAGTGTTTGTGATAATTCACAATACCACCGTGCAATTGAAAGACTTTCTCAAAACCTTGGCTGCGGAATAAAGCGGAGGCCTTTTCGCAACGAATCCCCCCAGTGCAATACATTAATACCGTCTTATCCTTCAAAGCTTCCAATTGAGGAAGGTACTCAGGCAATTCCCGAAAGTTTTCGATTTCACAAGGCAACGCCCCTTCAAACATTCCGGCCTGCGACTCATAACGATTGCGCACATCCACAAGAACGATATCTGGATCGCCTTCTATCTTTGCCTTCCACTCTGCCGGACTCAAATGATTGTCCAAGTCAGCTTTCAACGGAATGTCCGCGCCCAGAGTTACAATCTCAGGACGCACCTTTATCGACAACTTGGGGAAGGTGTCCAAGGCCCCCTCACTGATCTTAAATTCCATGTCAGCGAAGCGCGGATCTTCCTGCATCACTTCCATGTAACGCACTATCGAGTCCCGTTTTCCAACGACCGTCCCGTTAATCCCCTCCTCCGCGATCAAAATGCGCCCCTTTAATTCCAGCGTTCCGCACAAACCACGTTGCTCCGCAGCAAAGCGTTCCGGAAGCGCGATGGGAACGTATTTGTAATAAAGTAGAACAGGATATTCCGACAATTCGCTCATTTGATTTAACACCTCATTCTTCACAGACTTCCCCACGTTTGCCGATTACTTTGCCTTGGGGAAACTGTCCTTTAACGGCACCGTGCGATTGAAGATTGGCTTTCCAGGCTGGCTCTCTTTGGGATCCGTAAAGAAGTAGCCAACCCGCTCAAACTGATAATGAACCCCTGGCGCAGCGGCGGCAACCGAGGGCTCCAGTTTGGCTGTAACGACCTCTAGGGCTTGGGGATTGAGGTAGTCCGTGAAGTTGCCGTTCTCCCCCGCTGCTTCCTCGGGCTGTGCCACGGTGAATAGCTTGTCATACAAACGTACCTCAACATCCAACGCGTGAGCCGCACTGACCCAATGGATGGTTCCTTTCACTTTCGGGCGCCCCACAGGCTTTGCGCCGCGCCGCGTAGCATCGTCGTACGTGCATCGTAATTCGACGATCCCACCGGAGGCGTCTCGGATCACCTCTTCGCAAGTGATGCAAAAAGCGTACTTCAGGCGCACCTCGCCGCCGGGGACGAGTCTAAAAAAGTCAGCCACGGGATTCTCCATAAAATCCTCTGCATCGATGTATAATTCTCGGCTCAAGGGAACCTTACGCGTCCCCGCTGAAGGATCCTCCGGGTTATTCACAAGCTCCACCTCCTCCACTTGGTTTTCCGGATAATTGGTCAACACGACCTTCAACGGCCGGAGTACCCCGTACACACGCAGCGCATTTTTGTTTAAATCCTCGCGCACACAATGTTCCAACAAAGCAAGCTCACTGACCGAAGGGAACTTCGTTAACCCGACCGTCTCACAAAAGGCACGCACCGCAGCGGGAGTATAGCCGCGCCTGCGAATCCCACTGATGGTGGGCATACGGGGATCGTCCCAACCGGATACAAAGCCCTCTTTAACAAGCGCAAGCAGCTTACGCTTGCTCAAAACCGTGTAGGTCAAATTAAGTCGGGCAAACTCCCGTTGATAAGGCTTCGCGGGCAACCCCTCGACATGGTCGACGAGCCATTCATAAAGCGGGCGGTGATGCTCAAACTCCAACGTGCACAAACTATGCGTAATCTCTTCCAGCGCATCGCTCAGCGGGTGCGCATAATCGTACATCGGATAAATACACCACGCGTCTGCAGTGCGATGGTGGTGCGCCTTCAAAATCCGGTAAATGACTGGGTCGCGCAAATTCATGTTGGGCGAGGCCATATCAATTTTTGCGCGCAGGATTTTGGCGCCTTCAGGGAAGTCTCCGGCGCGCATTCTGGCGAAGAGCTCTAGGTTTTCAGCGGGCGAACGGTCGCGAAAAGGGCTGCAGACGCCGGGGGCGGTGAGGGTTCCTCGATTGGCGCGAACTTCCTCGAGGGTTTGATCGTCAACGTAGGCTAGACCCTTTTCAATCAGCTGAATCGCAAAGTGATAAAGCTTTTCAAAATAGTCGCTCGCAAAATGGAGATGATCCCCCCAAGAAAAGCCCAACCACTGCACATCCTCCTTGATGCTTTCCACGTACTCGGTTTCTTCCTTGGTGGGATTCGTGTCATCGAAGCGCAAATGACAGCGGGCGTGGGGAGCATTTTCCAAAGCGAGGCCGAAGTTCAGGCAAATGCTCTTGGCGTGCCCCAGATGCAAGTAGCCATTGGGCTCGGGGGGAAAACGCGTGATGACCCAGCCGCCGCTACGCTCGGCAGCAACATCGGCGGCGATCATTTCGCGGATAAAATCCTTGGGAGCGGAGACGGGCGCATCAGACATAGCATACGAACTTCCTCACGCTGGGGCGGAGAGTCAAGACGGAGAGAAGCATAGAGCGCTTAAGGTGGGAGTTGGGCGCACCTTTTTTTGCGTATAGCGGTGCTGGAAAGCTACGCGGTGATGCACTACACTAGAGGCATGGCGTCCCATTTTGTGCTCTACGATAGCGAGTGCTCGTTTTGCACTTTTCAGATGAAGGTGTTGCGGTGGTTGGATTGGAAGAACCTTTTCGAACTAGTTCCAGCCGCGGACAGCCGCGTCTCGAGCCTTGCGCCGCAACTGACTGCCCACGAGCTGAATGAGGCCATTCATTGCGTGAGCGCTGAGAATCAAATCCACCGAGGTGCAAGGGCCATTCGATTCATTGCGATGCGTTTGCCTGTGCTCATTCCCCTTGGCTTGGTGCTGTGGTTTCCGGGGATCATTTTCATTGCGGAACGCATTTACGCGTTCATTAGCCGGAACCGGCAGTTCATCAGTCGCGCTTTTGGGTGTAAAGGAGCGTGTGCGCTACTTCCCGATAGGCCCGTTGAGGTCAAACGACAGGTCTGAGCATCGGGGCTGTACCCCAGTTTCGCGCAGGTGCGCTGACGCTTCCCCACTTCTTTTCATTCTACCAATTTCCCAAAACTTTATGACAAAACCGACTCTTTTGGTCATGGCTGCCGGAATGGGCAGTCGTTACGGCGGCCTCAAACAAATCGACCCCATGGGGCCCGGCGGAGAAACCATCCTCGACTACTCTGTATTCGACGCCGTGCGCGCCGGCTTTGGAAAAGTGGTGTTCATTATTCGCCCTGATTTTGAAGCCGCATTCCGCGACGGAGTAGCGAGGAAATTCCAAGATCGCATCCCAGTAGAGTATGCCTTTCAAACGCTGAACCGCTTGCCCCTAGGTTTCTTTGTACCAGAAGGACGGGATAAACCGTGGGGAACTACTCACGCGATCCTATGCGCCCGGGAGGTGGTCCACGAGCCTTTCGCGGTGATCAACGCCGATGATTTCTACGGAAAGACTTCGTTTGCAGTGCTGGCGCAGCACCTTCAAACCCTACCTCTGAATTCCCACGCGTATTCGATGGTTGGATTTACACTCAAAAACACCCTCTCGGACTTCGGCTCGGTTGCGCGAGGAGTTTGCAAAACCGACCCTGAGGGTTTTCTCACAGAGATCTACGAATTGATGCGCATCGAGCGCACTCCCGACGGCGCCCGCCACACCGACGAAGCAGGCATCGCCCACGCGCTGAGTGGCGAAGAGCCCGTATCGATGAATATGTGGGGCTTTTCACCCTACCTTTTCCACCAACTTGATATTCTTTTTGAGGAGTTTTTGGTAGAGCACGGCAAGGAGCTCAAGAGTGAATGCTACATCCCTCTTTCCGTTGGCCAGCTCATTAGGCGCAAACTGGCGACCTGCAAGGTGCTTCCCACGGACTCAACCTGGTTTGGAGTGACGTACCGCGAAGACAAACCGATTGTGCAAGCTAGCCTCGCCAAGCTCACGGATGAGGGACATTACCCTAAAAACCTTTGGGCTTAAAAAGCGCCGTGTCCCGCTAGAAAGGACGCCACTTTTCAGGAAGCAGCTCAAAAAAGCTACGATTTGCGAAGCGTAAGGAGGTTGGCGACAGATGCAACTGCGCCATTACGTGCCCCGAGTATGCCCATAAAGGTGCACGTGCAATCGGTCACAAAAACGGTAGCCGCTTTGTTTGCACCACTCGGCCAACTCCAAACTGCTAGCACGCACCCCTGCGGATTCCACGCCCTCGGGCATGAGCAACACTTTGTGACGCGGCACGTCGACGGCCAACTCCGCTAGAAGCGCCTCTACTTCACCAAACTCGCCCCTGCTCCCCACCACAAACTTCAATTGATACCGGCCCGCACGCAACCACTGCCGCAGCACCTCGGGCTGCAAACGCATCTCTGCATGGCGAGTGCTCCAACCTTGACCGGCGCGCTCTGGAGTGGGATTCGACCCAGAGAGCTTGGGACTGACTGACGCCAGATCGTACTCCAGAACTCCCGGAGCAATCGTTCCCGCAGTCTCGATGGTTACGTGCCAGCCCAAATCGCGTAGACGTCGCGAAAGTTCAGGAAGATCCTGCGCTAGAAGTGGCTCACCACCTGTGAGAACCGCGTGCCGCGCTGGGGAAAAGGAAAGCACGCGCTCGAGGACTTCGTCCACCTCCCAATTACGTCCCTCTGGAGACCAAGACGCGTAAGGCGTATCGCACCACACGCAGCGCAAGTTGCACCCGGAAGTTCGCACGAAAACCGACGGCACCCCCGTAAGCTCTCCTTCACCTTGGATGGAGTAAAAAATTTCAGAAATACGCATCAGAATTTACACCGTTGGCTTCGCGGGCAGCGGCTTCAAGCTCGCGTAAACAGTGGGATCCGCGACCCCAGCCAGTACAAACGCCTCACGGCGCTCCACACAAGTACCGCATTCTCCGCAGTGCAACTCCCCACCGACGTAACACGACCACGTGCGCGCGTAATCCACGCCTAGCGCGACGCCTCTGGAAAGAATCGCCGTTTTATCCATGTGAATAAAGGGGCGCAGTAGATCAATTTGCGCGTAGGTTCCAGATCGAATCGCCGCCTCCATCGAAGCCATAAATTCTTCTCTACAATCTGGATAAATGGCGTGATCTCCTGCGTGCGCCGCTATCACCAGTCCCCCTGCGTCCACGCTTTCCGCAAAGCCCGCCGCCACTGCCAACATGATGCCATTACGGAAAGGAACGACAGTCTGGCGCATAGACTCCTCCTCGTAATGGCCCAAAGGAATGGGCGCACCGCCCTCCAACAAAGCGGAGGTGAAATGCCGGGCCACAAAGCCCAACGGCAGCACCTCATGCCTCACCCCCAGTTGCTTCGCATGCCAAGCCGCGCACGGCAACTCCCGCCCATGATGGCGCGCTCCATACTCAAACGAGAGAGCCGCGACAACTTCCGACTCGGCAGCCGCTTCATACAGCGCCGTCACTGAATCCATGCCGCCGCTAAGCAGCACCACGACCCGCCGACGTTCCCTCATTTTCGCTTGGTACCCTTGGCTGAGCGATGCTCGGCTTCCACGCTGACACTGATGCCGCCGCGCGCCGCGAATTCACCAAGAACCTTCATGCGCCGAGGTTTGCAAGCTTGCACCAGATCTTCCAAAATACGGTTCGCCACTTCTTCGTTGAACGCCGCGCAGTTGCGATAACTGGACAAATAAAACTTCAACGACTTGGTCTCGATGCAGCGCTTGTCCGCCACGTACTCAATATAAAGAGCGGCGAAATCAGGCTGACCCGTCACGGGACATAACGAGGTGAAATCGTCGGATTCAAACCGAATCACATAGTCGCGTTGAGGATAGCGATTTTCAAAAGTCTCGAGAATTCCCGGTGAGACGACGGCCGGAAAATCCGCGCCGGACTTTCCAAGAAGGCTTAAACCGGCGGGCGCCGGGGTGGTTTTGGACTTTGGCATCGAGTCACACTAGCGCAAGGCGTGTGAAAGCTGGAAGACCGGATTCAGGTACGAGTCGGTGGTCTTGAGGCCCTAATCGGCTGAGCGCTCGCTGTGATCTACCTGACTCGTCTTACGACCGCGCCAGCCACAAATCCCGCGCTTGCCCGCAGACTCGATAAACTGCCAAAAATCAGACGCTTCCACGCCCCATTTTCTAGCTCTCGCGAGGTCCAGCGCTTGGGCGAGGTTGTAACCACGGCGATAGACCCAACTGAAGGCCTCCTTTATTTCAGAACGTTGTTCACCGGATAGTCCAGACCGCTTGAGGCCCACTACGTTCAGTCCCACCACGGCATTAAGACCCGAGGCCATCATAAACGGCGGCAGGTTTTTGCTCAAACTCGTGTTGCCTTGCGTAATCGAGAGCCGCCCTACCCTGATGAACTGATGCACCAAAGTGCCACCGCCCAAAAACGCGCCATCCCCGACCACAGCATGGCCACCCAGCATCGTCCCATTGGCAAGAACCGTATGGTCTCCCAACCGGACATCATGCCCCAAGTGCACCCCGACCATTAAGAAATTGTCATTCCCAACCACCGTCGCTCCACCTGGTTGCGTAGCCCGGTGAATGGTGGTGTGCTCTCGAAAGCGGTTGCCATTTCCAATATGCACAAAGCTTTCCACCGTTGGATCAAACCGTAAATCCTGCGGTTCGGCCCCTAAAACAGCACCGGCACCGACAAAATTCCGCGCCCCCATACGCACATGGCGCCCCACGACAGCGTGAGCCTCCACGACGCAACCCTCTCCTAGCACTGCACCTTCTTCCACAATTGCATACGGTCCAATGCGCACGTCCGCCCCAATCTGGGCGTTAGGCGCAACGATAGCGGTCGGATGTATCATCCTCTCACTTAGTTCGATTCATCCCGCCAATCAACCCTCAGATTGCGTTGCAATAAAATCCTCAGCCAAACACCCCACGTGCAGCTTTGTTCGAGAATGCTGTGACGCGCCAAATTCGCGCTCCAAGCAAGCCGGACAGATCCCGTGGCTGAAATTACTTCCGGTATGGGTGTGCAAGTAGTTTTCAACCTGCTGCCAGTAATCGTCGTCATCCCGGATCCGTTTACAGTACATGCAGATAGGTAAAAGTTCCTTCAATATACGAATCTGCCGTGCATAATCTAAAATTCGTTCTGCTACACGCAAGCGCATCGAAATCACTTCCCGATCCAGCGGTTTGGAAAGAAAATCATCGACCCCGGAATCCATCGCCTTGCGAAGGTTCTCACGCCCCGTATTGATTGCAGTGAGAAGGATGAAATAAGTGTAGTCGGTCTTTGCTCGGGTCCGCACGCGGCGACAAAGACCGAGGCCATCCATTCCCGGCATCATCCAGTCGCTAATAATGACGCGCACCGGATCTGCATCATAAAGTTGCCAGGCTTCCTCACCGTTACCAGCGACGAGCACGGTGTGCCCTTCATGCTCTAGGCTCAGTTGCAGCACCTTAACCGACACAAAGTCATCCTCAGCAATTAGTATTTTCATCTTTAATGATTTTCCTGCGTAAAGACGCCTCCAACAAAGCGATGCAGACCAAGTCGTATTCTCGGAAAATAGCCTCAGCGCAGTCCTGGACAGAGGCGAGGTTCTGAGTATTTGCTGCCTGCTCGGCACGCGCACACGCACTTACGAGAAATTTAGCCCCGAAATTCGCAGCGCACCCCCCGAGCGTATGAACCGCCCGCGCCGCAGCAATGAAATCGACAGCGGCAAGAGCCTCACCTAGAGCGAAGGTCAGCTCTTTTCCAGATTGGATAAACTGCTCCACCAAAATAACAAGCAGTGCTTCACCCTCCTCACCACCCAGTTCTCGCAACCTCGCAAGCGCCACTGGATCTACCGCATCAGCACCTACAAAAGCCTTGCGAGGGTTTGCGGGCACGCGAGCCAATACATCAATCAATTCCTTTTCGTTCAAAGGCTTACTAACGTAATCGTCCATCCCGGCCGACAAACACTTTTCGCGATCCCCTTCCATCGTGTTCGCAGTCATCGCCACAATCCACAGCCGCGACCTCTCGCCTTCCCTTCGCCGAATCTCCCGAGTAGTCTCGTACCCATCTAGTTCCGGCATTTGACAATCCATCAGGACGGCGTCGACCTCCACCTGCTCCAAGGCCGCTAGCACTTGGCTCCCGTTTTTAGCGAGGAATGAAATGGTGTGCCCCGCGTTCGCAAGCTGATGCCGTATCACAGATTGATTCACACAATTGTCCTCCGCGACTAGCAAACGGAGCCCAGTTTGAACCCGCGCCCGCTGACCCAATGCAGAACAGGCTTCCTGCGTTACACTCGCAGCCGGTTTGCCCGCTACCCAAGCCACCAGCGCATCGGTACGTACCGGCATTGTGAAAAGACGCGTACAACCGCAACGCAGCTCGGAATCCAAAAGTGCCTCCCGGTTGAAAGGTGCCAGCACCCCGACCTGCGCCCCCAACCCAATCAGAGTAACCAGCGCCGCAATTCCCACCGCATCCGCACACCACTTTTCGTCCATCAACACATACAAACTGCTGCTACCCATGTTTTCCCATAGCCTGCACGCCTCCAAAAGTTCCCCAATATCCGCCACCTCATCCACACGCGCTCCTGCCGCCTTCAGCGCAACCGATGCGCCGCGCATGGTGGCGGCGTAAGGAAGCGCCAACATCACTGAACACCCCACAAGCACCGGTTGCGCAGTTGGCTGTATTTCAACCGAGACTTGGCCAAACTGCGCAGTAAACCAAAACGTGGAACCCTGGCCGGGTGTGCTTTTGACTCCCATTTCTCCGCCCATGCGCTGCGCCAACTGCTGGCTAATGGCAAGTCCCAGCCCAGTTCCCCCGTAGCGCCGCGTCGTGGAGCCGTCCGCCTGCGTGAACGCCTTAAAAAGCCGCTTCTGAGCGTCCGTCGAAATGCCAATCCCCGTGTCCCTGATGTGAAAACTTAGAAAAACTCCGTCAGACTTTAATGGCGGCGCCTTCTCGAGATAGCATTCCAGCACAACCTCGCCTTTGTTAGTAAATTTCAGGGCGTTTCCCAATAGATTCATCAAAATCTGACGCAACCGCCCTGGATCACCCACAATCGTCTGGGGCACGTTTTGTTCCACTACCAAAGCCAGTTCCAGTCCCTTGTGCGCCGCGCGTTCCGCAAACAAGCCGAGCACGCCACCAAACACAGACTCCAGATCGAAAGCGATCTCTTCAAAAGTAAGCATCCCCGCCTCTATTTTTGAAAAATCCAGTACATCGTTTAGAATGGTGAGCAATGCATCAGCACTTGTGGCAATGGTTTGTGCAAAATCTCTTTGACGGACTGAAAGCTCCGTCCCCAAAAGGAGCCCCGCCATCCCAATGATCCCATTCATGGGCGTACGAATCTCGTGGCTCATATTGGCGAGAAACTCGCTTTTGAGCCTAGCTGATTGAATCGCACTGTCCCGCGCTTCCTGAAGTTGGGCCTCGGCGGTCACGGTGCGCGTCACATCTACGCCGATTGCACCCACAAGTACCTTTCCAGAAGACAACTGCAGAGGAAAACGCAGGACCCTCCAATAGACACTCTCTCCGGAGCTCAACTGAAACTCCTCCACCACTCGGCGGGCAATTCCCTTGTGAAGCACGTCTACTTCCAGTCCCTCCACTTCGAGCGCTTTAGACTGGCTCACAAGCTCCTGATCCCTTCGCCCAAGCAGCCCAGGGATCGGGTCGTTTCGCAACTCCTCATAAATCCGGTTTACTAAGACGTAACGCCCTTGCTCGTCCTTTATGTAAACCATTGCCGGAGCGTTTTCTACAAATGCGGAAAATCGCTCCTCGCTCTCCTTGAGCTCCTGTTGCGCACGACGACGCTGTGAGGTGTTGTGCATCACCGCAAGCAAGCGCCCCTCCCACCGAAGCTCACCCGCCTCCTGGGGGAGCGCCGCAAGAACCACCTCCCACCACTGCACACCCCCCTGCTCAGTCTCCATGGCCAAATCTAGCGTCACCACCTCCCCCGCGGCGGCACGCTCCAAGCCTGTTACCACACGGGCCTGCCACTCCGGCAACCACCACTGCTGCCAAAGCTCCCCTGACCAGCGCCTTACAACGCCCCCGCCTAAAGCGGCCAGCCCACGTTTACTGATAAAAACCACCCGCCCAGTTTCATCTAACAAGACGGCACATTCTGCGCTGTGTTCCAATATCCTAGCCTGGATACGATCTGCACATTCCAACCCGGACTCCGCACGCATCGAGCGTGCTGTTGCGCGCAGAAGCAGTCCCATAAGTGCGAGCGCAGAGACGCCTTCAAGTAAGGAAATTACGCGTAGAGAGATACTTCCACGCTTATCTCCATCCTGAATCTCAGCTATTTCAAACTCCAATCCCGTCGGCCCACCTCCCTGATTCCGCAGAACTTTTAATTCCCCATGCCTCGCCTCAAGGTCGTCGCGCAACCGAGCCTGCAGTTTTCCCAATATCGTTTTCTGCTGAGCCTGCTTTTGATTCTGCGCCTGAACCCTCTGTTTGCCTGCCAACGACACCCGCTCCACGTCCTCTGCCAACGGACGCAAAGACGAAGTCTTCCGCTCAGCTTGCAACGCCCCTTTAAGGCTCTCGAAATCCTCCTGCCAGTCTGGTTCCAGATCTTGCGCACTATTAATGAGCTCCAGGGTTGGCGAATCCGCCACGACCGGCCCCAGTTGGACCATAGTCTCCAATTTAACGAGCAACGCCTGCATCTCTAAATGCCGTGCGAGAACATCCGCCCATAACAAGCGCTCGTCCCGCCGCTGGTTCTCTCCGCTTACAAGTAGGCTAAGCTGGCTGCTCCAATCCGCAATTTGCTGCTCGGCCCATTGTTGCCCCACACGATCCAAATCCACCCATCGATGCCCAGGAACACTCCAAGTCCACAACGCGCCGCCCAAACTTGAGAGAACCAAGGCCGTCCCTAGAAATTGAGTGTGTTTCGATGGGCTCATAGGGAGATGCGGAACGCCTACGTTCGGGACTATGGCTGAATCGCCCTGAGAGCTTTAAAAAATGCATCATTCCCACAAACCACTTTCCCCCAACACTTAATGAATACCCATAAAATGCAACGCTCTCCTGAAATACAAAACCCCTGTCCCGCATAGCGGCGACAGGGGTTTAGAAATTACTGAAAGGAGAGTTACTTTACTTTCGCCTTCAAATCTTTTCCGGCTGAAAATCTCACTACCTTGCTCGCCTTGATCTTCATCTTCTGACGGGTATTCGGATTGACTCCAACTCTCGCCTTGCGGGTGGAGACCTTAAAGGATCCAAAGCCGACGAGTTGGACTGCATGATCTTTCTTCAATCCTAACTTTATACCGTCAATGACGGCGATTACGGCTCGTTCTGCTTGAGCTTTCGTTGAATCATGACCGAGGGACTTTTGCACTGCATGCACTAATTCTGCTTTATTCATGGAGGGGATGGTACAGGTTGTGTCCGACGCAACACTCTCGGTATCAATCCGAGAAGAACCATCGGACGATGATGGAATTGCCACATTGCGCCCTTCGCGTCAACCTAGAATCTTAGACAAGCCTTCATTCCTGCACTTTCCGATTGTCGCCACCCTCAAACCACGGCCAACTGGCACCTGCCACCGCATGCACCTCGACCAACGCATCCGCACCTTCTCCATGAAAACGCCGACGCTCGCTCGCGACACCTATGTCGCGCCGGGGTCAGTTCTCGTAGGCGATGTCACTCTGGGAGAGTACTCAAGCGTGTGGTTCCAAGCCGTGCTTCGTGCCGATCTTCATTCCATCACCATCGGTGCTCGTTCCAATATTCAGGACGGAGCGGTGATTCACGTTGCGGACGCCTATGGCACCCGCGTAGGCGAGCGGGTCACAGTGGGTCATTGCGCCGTGCTTCATGCCTGCACCATCGGCGATGAGGTTCTCGTGGGCATGAACGCTGTGGTTTTGGACGGCGCGGAAGTCGGCGCCCGCTCGATCATCGGCGCCAACGCGCTGGTGACCTCCGGTACGCGCATTCCAGAAGGCTCCCTATTTTTGGGTTCTCCCGGTAAAGTCGTGCGAACTTTGTCCATTGAAGAGCAAGCCGGACTGGCTTCCTGGGCTGAGCGCTACGTCGTTTTAGCGGAGGCTTATCAAAAGGGACTTCCGCACATCGTTCTTCCTCCAGTCGCCCCCATTCCCCTGGCCTGACATCCACACGCCCCGAGCCATACGCCCACTCTGTTCACCGCCCATTCCAGCGCCCACATTCCCAATGAATACCGCCTCACTTCCCGAATCTCTCCTTCACTCCCTGCAAACCGCCTCTTTATCCGAGGCGCTCCAAGCAATTCTGACGCAATTCGGTTGCCAAGCGGGAACGTGGCACACTGCAAACGAAGGTTTACTCCACTTGAATGCCTCGTGTCACATCCCTCCAAACGTACTCGCATTTATCCAAGAAGTTCCTTTTGGAAAAGGAATTGCTGGCCTTGCAGCAGAACGGCTTGAACCCATTTCATTGTGCAATCTCCAGACCGACGAATCCGGTCAGGCCCGCCCACAAGCCAAGGCCACCGGCATGGAGGGCTCTTTAGCGGTGCCGGCTTTGGATGCACACGGCCACCTCTTCGGCGTGCTGGGGATCGCCAAGGCGCAGGCCCACGATTGGAGCGATGAAGAGAAAGCAGCCGTGCGACTTGCAGCCGACACGTTGGCAAGGCGTTAACAGCCGTCAAACTGCCGCCGGGTGACGCCTATGGAGGCGCTTATTCCGTCAGCTTTACCGCAATAAGCTTGGTCGCATCCTTAGCGAAGAGAACGCCGTTGGAATACGCAGGTGAGGCCCAGGTCTTGCCCACGAATTGAGCCCGTCCGCGTTCTTCATAGCCCGTTGGCGTCGCGCGCACCAAACGCAACTCGCCCGTCGAATCCAGAACCAACAGCCCATCGTTCACCGCTGAAATGCTGGCGTAGTCCCCTAGCCCCGCTTCCTTCCAGCGCTCTTCCCCAGTCGCGGCATCCACACACACCAACTCGCAGCGGTTGCCCGGCCCCGGAGAATAAAGGTTCCCCGCCACCTGAATCGGGCTGGAAATGACGACCTTCATGCGTGTATTTTCCCACAGCCGCTCGGCTTTGAAATTGCCGCCTTCCGCCGTGATTTTAAACCGGATCAATCCAATGTTCGTGGACGTGACCGTGACCGTATCCCCATCCAGTACAGGCGTGGCAGCATGACGTTTTGCGCCCGTTTTGAGAGGCTCGCGCCACAGTAATTTTCCCGTGGCCGCCTCCACTCCCATGAGCGCGTCCGCCGTGAAGTGAACCACTTGGCGCACTCCGGCAAGGGTCCCAACCATGACGCTCGAGTAAGCCGTGTTATCGGTACCAACCGCCCAAAGTTCGCGTCCTGTTTTTTTGTCGAACGCAATCAAGGTGCCTTTTGTCGTAGAACCCACGGGCACGAAAATACGATCCCCATCCACAGCTGCCGACCCATTGTTCCCATGACGCCGGGACGCGGTTTCTTTGGCGTCCGGGTTGTTGCTCTTGTTCCCAAGCCAAGTGGCTCCGTATTGTTCGCCGAAACTCACCGCCCAAATTTCGCTACCGTCCTTAAGCGAAAGGCACCGGAATTCTCCGCCACAGGACTGCACATAAACTCTGTCCTCATCGATGATCGGCGTGCAGCGAGGTCCCTCGCCGTAAGCATTTTGAAACTCCACCATCGGCCCCACCTTCGTTCGCCAAAGCTCCTTGCCGCTCGTGGCCTCCACACAATGCGCGGTTTCCTGAGTGTCGACGCCGTCCATGAAAACCAAACGATTCTGGGCAATCACCGGCGAGGACTGTCCTGGGCCCGCCGCCAACTCCCACAGCACTTTAGGTTCCTTGGGTAAATTTTGCAGCACGATGCCCGCATCCACCACAGAACCTGCTCGATTCGGCCCCCTCCACTGCGGCCAGTCTGCGCCAAAGCCCGTCGAGGGAAGTTGCACCAAAAACAGACCGAGCGCGAAGTAGAACCGGGGGGAAACTTTCATTCCCATTTTCTTTATACACTTCACAGAACCGATCAAGCAGCAGCTTTCCAACTCTCTCTCAGTGCCAATCACCGAAAAGCACTAAAGACCACGCTACACTTGTGTACCCTCAGGAAACCTTTCAGTACACAGCGCCGTAGGCTTCAACGTAAAGCCCGTAAAGCGAATGATACCAAATCTTGAAGAAAACTGGTTCTTCTCTCCCGGGAACGCGGAGCCCTAGCTCCGCTTTGACGCCCCAAAAGCTCGGACAGGCATTGCGGAGCTGGGGCTCCGCGCTCCCAGGTGCTGAGGTCTCTTGAATCATCCAGA
>CAIXGS010000039.1 GCA_903919125.1 uncultured Spartobacteria bacterium
CGCTTCGACAGGAAGCCGTGTATAGCGCTTTTTGAGCGCACGGGAATCGCCGCCAAGCTGAGCGAAACCGCTTTTGGTGATCTCCCTGATTCGTCCGATGGCGACGATTTCCTTACTCAGCACCGCATCACACTCATTTAGCCGTCATGCTCCCCCCACCTTCATCGCCCAAATCCAGCAACGCTTCTGCAAGAGGGGCCGCAGGGGACAGACACTTTTCGTTCTCTTAAACCCGCACGCGCATGGTTCCAGTGTGGAGCCATAATGTTCCCTGAGTGTTTCCATTAATCCTGACAGCCATACCACAAGTGCCGTCTAGTGCTCGCGGCTGATTCGGGGAGAGCAAGGAGAGCCATCCACCGCCTGGATTTATCGCAGGTTTGGGAGAAGGTTTCATGGAATTTGAGGCTGTTTGTGTCAGAGAAAATGAAAGAAAATGAACACTGAACCCTAGTTTTTTTGTCGAGTTACTCGCTAATGAACGCGCCCGAGCGGGGTGGTTCTTTCATGGCCATCTCTTCGTTTTCGGATTCCCTCAGAGAAGGAATTACTCGCCGTTGTTTGCTTCAGCGTAGTGCGCGTAATTTCGTGGGGATCGGTTTGGGTGGAATGCTGTCGGCACTGGGAGGGAAATCTGCCTTTGCGGGGGCGGGATCGGCGCAGCAGGGCAAACACTTTGGGCGGGCAAAGAACGTTCTCGTGATCCTTGAGCAAGGGGGGCTCTCACACATGGATACGTGGGATCCCAAACCGGACGCCCCCTCCGAACACCGGAGTATTTTCAAGCCCATCTCCACCAACGTGCCGGGAATGCAGTTCACAGAACTCTTGGCCAAAACAGCCAAGGTGGCGGACAAACTCGCGGTGGTGCGCTCCATGTACCACAAAATTAAGGTGGACGACCATCCCCGAGGGACGCAATACATCCTCTCGGGCGAGATCCCGGGCGGGCCCGTGGAGATGCCCGATATTGGCAGCGTGGTGGCCTTTCGCTCTGGGAGCCAATGTAAATATCTGCCTCCCTACATCATGGTTCCGGGCAACCATGAGCAGGCGGCGATGACCCGCTCAGGTTATCTTCCTCCGAGCTATTCGGTCTTCAAAACCTCGGGCAAGGATCTTTCTGATCCTAATTGGAAAGTCCCAAATCTTAGCTTCATCACCGGCATTGATGAGCGCCGGTTCAGGGACCGTCGGGATCTTTTGAGTCACCTAGACATTGGGCTGGCCACCGACAGGACGCCGGATGCGGAGGCGATGAAGACATTTTACGACCAAGCCGAAAACCTGCTTACCAACCCTAACACGATGGGCGCCTCCGATCTCTCCAGCGAATCGGACGCGCTACGCGAGCGTTACGGCAGGGGGCATCGGGGACAGTGTTACCTAGCGGGACGCAAGTTGGTGGAGTCCGGCGTGCGCTTCGTGACGGTCGATGTCCGCGAACCTCAGAATGACAAGACCCCCGGAGGAGGCAATCTCAACTGGGACCACCATGATTATATCTACGCCAACGGCACCTGTAACCTTGCCGGAGCACAGGGTGGAGTGGGCCGCTATGGGATCGGCACTTGGTGGATGATGGGTTCCACCGACCAGGCTTTTAGCGCGCTCATCGAGGATATGGACCAGCGCGGTTTGTTGAAAGAGACCCTCGTGTGTTTTGTCACCGAATTTGGCCGTACTCCAAGGCTCAACAAAACAAAGGGTCGCGACCACTGGCCAAACGCTTACTCGATCGTTTTCGCGGGTGCTGGGATTCCCGGGGGGCAGATCATCGGGGAAACCGATAGCGAGGGGGGCTACGTGACGGAAAAACCGTACACACCGGAGGATTACGCAGCTACCGTTTACGAATTCCTAGGGATTGACCGCGAAAAACCTCTGTTCACGCCCGATGGCAGGCCCATCTTTTTGGCCAAAAAGGGCGAGGTCATCAAGGGCCTCATCTAGGCTCCGGCTTCCCATCCCCTTAGTCAGGAACGCCCATCCATGGTTGGACATCGAAGAACGCTTGGATTCGTCTTCTTTTGCATCGCGCCACTCCTGCACGCGCAGGCGCCCGAGCTCGCGAGGATCGTGCCCCGTTCTGCCCGCCCGGGAGGCTCGGTGGACATCACCCTTAGCGGGACAAACCTCGTGGATCCCGGGAAACTCTGGACCAGTTTCGGGGGCGATAACCAGTGGATGGAGGCGATTTCTCCCAAAGGCGGCGCTCCCCAGAAAGTCGATCCCAAGAAGCTGCTCGGAAAGTTAATGCTCCCGTCCGATGCCCCGTTAGGGCTTGGGTTCTTGCGCCTCCCCACGCGCACAGGAATGTCCGGGCCGCTCTTTTTTCTCGTCGATGACCTGCCCGTAGCGGTTAAGAAGGCGCAAAGCAGTTCGAGAAAAGAGGCGCAGGAATTAACGCTCCCCATGGCTGTCGAGGGGAGTGCCGAGGCCGGTCGGTCCGACTCTTACAAGGTAACGCTCAAGGCAGGGGAAAGCATTTCTCTAGAGGTATTTGCGAACCGGATCGGTTCTAAGATGGATCCGGTCCTGCGGGTCGTTGATGGCGAGGGAAATGAAATCCACGCCGCGGACGACACTCCGGGACTGGCCGGGGATTGCCGCCTTCGTTTTCGAGCAGCGGGGGACGGCCCTCTTTACGTTGAAATCAGGGATGCCGCTTTTTCTGGAGGGGACGATTTCTTTTATCATCTGCGGGCCGGTGATTTTCCACTTGTCGCGAACCTTTTTCCTCCGGCGGCTTCACCTGGGACAACCGTGGAGGTGCAGGCCGTGGGCGAAGCAGTAGAAGGGGTGGCACCTCTGAAGTTGGTCGTTCCGGCCTCGGCAAGTGGCGACATTCCTGTGTCCGTGCGCTTTAGTCCGGACAAACCGGCAGCCTTCGCGCAACTGCGCGTGGAGGCCGCGTCGGTTCATGTGCAGAGGGAACCGGAGGACACTGCGCCTAAAACGCTCCCAGGCGAGGGAGGGCTTGCCGTTTTCGGTCGTCTGACCGCGCCCGCACAGAGCAATACGTTCCTCCTATGCGCAAAGAAGGACGATAAAATAACGCTCACCCCTATTCTACGAGGGATCGGTTCGCCTGCCATTTTGTATGTGGTTGTGCTTGACGAAAAGGGAGCGTTTATCGCTGGGAACGATATCGCGGGAAATGGGACGTCTAATGAGGTTCCCCTGAAATTTCGGGCGCCAAAGGACGGGGTTTATCGGGTGCTAGTCGAGGATGTCGCGAGAAGGGGGGGCGTCGGGTTCATCTATGGCGTGCTTTTGGAGCGCACTGCACTTGAGTTGGAACTCGCTGCATCCTCGGAGCGCTTTGTTGCGCCTCGGGGCGGAGCGTTTAGCACGAAGGTCACGGCCCAGCGTAAGGGATTCAACGGGCCCATTTCCATTGAGCCGCTCAGCAGCGATGGCACGGCTCTGCCCGAGGGCTTTCGTTGGGAACAGAACGTGATCGAGAAGGGGAAAAACGACACGCAGCTCAAGGTTTTTGTCCCGAAGGATGTTCCCGTGGGAACGCTGTATCACATTAAAATGGCCGGCTTCGTGGAGGAAGGGGGGAACCGGATGCGGGTGGCAGTCACCCCGCCCAAGGCCGATGTGAACAAGCCGGCCGCCGACGCTTTTTCCGCATCACTGCAGGCGATGCCCCAACCGCCGCGTCTGCTTTTGGAAACCTTCCCCCTCTGTGTCGGGCCGGAGGCGCCGGATTTCTTTTCCATCGAGCTAACGGAAAACGACGTGCGTCTGCCCAACGTCATCGGCAAGGGATCCTTTATCGTGCGCCAGAGATCGATAGACCCAAAGTTCGAAGGGAATGCGCAGTTTAAATTCGAAGGGCTTCCCCCTGGGGTCACCGTTGAGAGCGGTCCGGCGCGTGGGGGACGCATCACGGGGCAGGTGGACTTCATCTGCGAGGTGAGCGGCTCGCCGGATCTTGCGGTGTCCTCGCACACGTTCGAAATCATTGCAACGGCCGAGCACAAGGGAGTGCAGAAGGAGGTCCGGTTGAAGAAAGTGGCCCTGAAAATAGTCCCTCCTCTGGAAATCACTGGCACAGTGGAAGCGCCCATCGCCCCGGGAAAGAAGCAGGCGTTGAAAATTGTGCTCAACCGCTTTGATAAGACGGATCCGCAGCTCGTGGAAGTGACGCTCAAAAATTTGCCCGACGGAATTACGGGTTCAGAGAAGATGACGCTTCAACCTGCACAAACCGAGGTTGTGTTGGAATTGGAAGCGTGCGAGGCCGCGATCGAGGGGCAGTACGAAACGTTGCGCCTCGATGCGACGACTCGCGTGAACGGAGTGGATGTCGCGGTGCAAAGCCTGCCTGTTCGACTGGAGGTTAAAAAATGAAGACGACGCTACTTTCGCTTTTCGCCGTTTGGCTCGGTGCCGCCGTTAGTTTCGCTGAACAGGGAGAGACGGGGAAGCCCCAGCCTAAAATGGAAGCGGTTGAGGCAGGGAGCCCCGAGCGGATCGAGGTTTCTCCGACTCACATTCAAATTGGATCGCCGCTGCAAAAGGTCCAGGTGGTTGTGTCCGGTTTTTATGCCAACGGAAGGGTGCAGGATCTTACCCGGATTGCGAGCTTCAGCGCGGTTGCCCCCGGGGTGGTTGAGGTGAAAAACGCACTCGTCACGCCGCTTGCAAACGGCGTCACCGAAATGCGCGTGGAGGTGGGCGGGCGTTCGCATCATCTGCCGGTCACGGTCACCGGCCAGGAGGCGCCCGAGAAGGTGTCGTTCTTGTACGGAACGCTTGCGGCGCTCTCTAAAAACGGGTGCAACTCTGGCGGTTGCCATGGGGCGCCGAGTGGCAAGGGGGGCTTTGCAATTTCCATGGTCGCCTTCGATCCCGAGGCAGACAAGATCACGCTGACCCGGGATTTCTTCAATCGGCGCATCAACACGCCCGAGCCGGAATCGAGCCTTCTCCTGCGCAAACCGCTCATGCAGGTCGCACACAGAGGGGGACTCAAGTTGCGGAAGGAGGACGAGGCGTACAGGCTGCTTGTGGACTGGATTGCGCAGGGCTGCGTTTTTGATAGCGAGAAGGCGCCGCGTCTGGTGGGCATTCGCGTCGACCCCACGCTCAAGCGGACGTATGAGTGGCCCGCACACACGCAACAGCTCCGCGTGACGGCCCGATTTAGCGACGGCACCGAACGCGACATCACACGCCTTGCGATGTATTCGAGCTCCGAGGAGGCACTCGCCACAGTGAATGAAAGCGGGTTGGTCGTGGCAAGTGGCCGAGGGCAGGTGGGGATATCGGTGCGGTTTCTTGATAACGTTGAAA
Organism: uncultured Spartobacteria bacterium; assembly: GCA_903919125.1. GTDB lineage: Bacteria > Verrucomicrobiota > Verrucomicrobiia > Chthoniobacterales > Chthoniobacteraceae > Chth-196. The sequence goes on from CAIXGS010000039.1 coordinate 5,311, forward strand.
CCTGTTATTTTACGTTTGTGCGCAAAATGGAGGGCTTCCAATGGGAGGCTCCAAAACCGGCGAACTACGTGGACGAGACCGTTTTTGCGAAGCTAAAACTGCTCCAATACCAGCCATCAGCCACCTGTTCTGACGAGGAGTTTTTAAGGCGGGTGTTTGTGGATGTCACAGGGTTGCTGCCCAAAGTGGAGGAAACCGTCGCTTTTCTGGACGATTCCTCCCCCAACAAACGGGCCACACTAATCGATGACTTGCTTGCGCGTCCGGCCTTCGCGCGTTTCTGGGCCTTCAAATGGGGAGACCTGCTCCGCATCAGCCCCACGACGGTCAAGGAAGCTGGCACCCACAAGTACAACGCTTGGATCGTCAAAGCTTGGGAGGAGAATCTTCCCTACGATGCCTTTGCTCGCAGCCTCCTTACGACTCAGGGCAGTACGCTCGAATATCCGGCCGCAAACTTTTTCCGCACGACCACAAACACGGCGGAGGCGACCGAAATGGCCGCACAAATCTTTCTCGGCTCACGCGTGCAATGCGCGAAGTGTCACAACCATCCCTTTGAGCGATGGACTCAGGACAATTACTACGGGCTCGGCGCCTTCTTTGAACGGGTGCAGAGAAAAAAAGGGCCACGTCCCGATGAAGCGGTGATTTATTCGGCGCGGCACGGGGAAATCACCCAGCCGCGTACGGGAAAAAAGATGTCGCCTTGGGCGCCTGGCACGGGCGAAATCCAACTGTCTCCAGACGCAGACCGACTGGAGGCGTTTGCCAAATGGCTGACGGGGCCGGAGAATCCTTATTTTGCGAGGGTCGAAGTCAACCGTCTCTGGTGGCAGCTGATGGGGCGGGGGATCGTGGAGCCGATCGACGATTTCCGCGAATCCAACCCTCCTTCTAATCCGGAGCTTCTGGATGCTTTGGCACGCGATTTTGTGGCGCACAAATTTGATCGCAAACACGTTCTGCGCACCATTCTCAACAGCCGCACGTATCAGGCTAGTTCGCGGCCGAATTCATTCAACAAGGACGACGAGAAAAACTTTTCCCATGCGAGGCAGCAGATGCTTTCGGCAGAACAGCTCCTCGACGCCGTCTGCCAGGTGACGGGGCAACCGGAAAAGTTTGGCAATCTGCCGACTGGCACCCCTGCCACACAACTGCCCGCGCCCCAGCCGAACAACCCGTTCCTCGTAGCGTTTGGGCAGCCAACCCGGCAGAGTTCCTGCGCGTGCGAGCGCCAAAATCAGCCCAGTCTGACTCAAGCCCTCCAACTCTCTAATAGCCAGACGGTGGAAACCCGCCTCAAAAACGGGGGCGGAAAGTTCGTGCGAAGCTTGGTGGAACAGACCAAAAACGACGACGAAATCATCGAGAAACTTTATCTCGCAGCCCTGTGTAGGCGGCCTAGGGAAATCGAACTCCAGCGGGCGAAGGAATTCATCGCAGCCCGCAATGACCGAAACACCTCGCTAGAGGACATTGCCTGGTCGGTGCTCAATTTTCGTGAGTTCGTCTTTCGTCACTAGCTGCCATGTCGAAGCACTACACACTCAAGAAATCCGTTATTTTGGCCAGAATCGGATTGGGCGTCTTTGCCTGTCATGCCGCACACGCGGTCGGGGCGCCGGTGAGTTTTCGGGAGCAAATCGCCCCAATCCTGCTTCAGCAATGCCAGAGCTGTCATGGTCCTACGGAACAGAAGGGCGGTTATCGGCTGGATACCTTCGACTTTCTTTCACGCAAAGACGACACGGGCGATCCTCCCCTCGTTCCGGGCCAACCAGAAAAGAGCGACATTTACAGCTTACTCGTCACCGCCGAAGCCGATGAAAGAATGCCCAAAAAAGCGGCACCGCTCCCCAAGGAAACGATTGACCTTGTGCGACGTTGGATCGCCGAAGGGGCGCAGTTTGATGGAGGCGATAAAACGGCAGCCCTTGTGGAGATTATTCCTCCCCGGGTGCATGACAAGGCGCCGGAAGTGTATTCTCTGCCACTGCCTGTGACGGCACTTGCCTTTAGCCCTGATGGTTCAGAATTGGTTGCCAGCGGTTTCCGTGAACTCACCGTTTGGAAACCCGATGAGGGCAAACTGCTGCGTCGCATCGCCAATGTGGCGCCTCGCACCTTTGAAATCGCTTACACCCCTGATGGAGGCGCCCTCGCGGTTGCCAGTGGTTCACCGGGGGAATTCGGTGAAGTGCGCCTTTACGAGCCCAAGACTGGTGCCATGCTCAGGCAGATTATCAGCGCAGCAGATGCTGTTCTCGATGTAAAAATCAGCGCTGATGGGCGCTGGCTCGTCACCGGCGGGGCCGATCACTGCCTTTCCATTTTCGACTTTGCAACGGGCGAGCGCCGGCACCGCCTTTGCGTCCACTCTGATGCTGTCACGGCTGTGGCCATCAGTCCGGACAGCACTCAAGTCGCCTCCGTTGCACTCGATCGCGCCGCCAAGGTTTTCGACATAAAGAGCGGTAAACTTGTTTCCATTTACCGTGATCACCAAAGCCCCCTTTACGGAATAGCGTTCACCCCCGACGGAAAGCAGGTCATGACCGCGGGATACGACAAAAGCCTGCATCAATGGAGTATTGCGGATGCCAAAAAACAGCGCGACCTCGTTTTGGAGGGAAATGTATTACGAATGCAGGTGCTTGGGGACCAAATCTACTTCGGTGGGAGCGGGAAGAAGATCAGTCAGGCGTCGATTGTAGACTTAAAGGCGGGCCGTGTTTTGAGTGCGGTGGGGGACTGGGTCTATGCGCTGGCCATTCACGCCCCCACGCATCGGTTGGCGGTTGGCGGGTACGACGGTAAAATCACGGTGTGGAATATGGAGGACGGCAAACAGGTGGCACAGTTCAGTGCTGCACCTGGATACACGGAGAGCGTCGTTGCGACTTCCTCTCCGTGATAGGTCCGTTTCTGGCGAACGCGTTGGACTTGTTCTGAAATGTAAGTGACTACAAATCAGTTTGGAGCCGGGTGCGGGAATCGAACCCGCGGTTCGATATTCGGTGTCCAGATATGTCTAGCGGTGTCTGATTTTGTGGCACTTGTGAAAATATGAATCTTGCTGGACAACCTCGGATTGTACTACTAGAAGTACCACTCCATGGCCTTTCTATTTAAGCGTCCTCGTTCCCCCTACTGGCACGCGGGATTCATAGACAAGAACGGAAAACGGCGTAATGCCAGCACCCGGGTTACCGGCCGTAAAGATGCACAGAAAATTGCTGATTCCTACGAGGAAGCCGCAAACAAAGTGCGCACGGCCAAGCAGGTCCGCGACGTAATTTCTGCACTGCACAAAGAGATCACCGGTGAGGACATTCCAGCCCAGTCATTCCGAATCTATTCGCAAACATGGCTAACTACGAAGGAGCCGGAAGTTTCCAAGTCCACTCAGGTCGCCTACCGAAATGCGGTGGCCAAATTCACCGTATTTCTTGGCGCGAAGGCTGATGAAGACATGACGTCGATTACGCCTGGCGTCGTTACGCAGTTTCGGAATCAGGAGGCAAAAACTCTTGCCCCGAAGACTGTTAATCAAGAAATGAAGTGTCTCAGAATGCTTTTTAAGGCAGCTAGGCGCGACCGCGTCATTAGTGAGGACCCCTCAGAGTTTGTGAATGCAACAAAGAAAGCCAAGTCCGGGGCGAGACGCCCTTTCACAACAGAGGAGCTCCAGAGGGTACTCGCGGTGGCCGACGACGAATGGAAAAGTCTTATTCGACTTGGATTGTATACGGGACAGAGGCTCGGAGATTTGGTTGCCCTCACTTGGCAAAATGTGGATTTACAGCGCGCTGAGCTGCGGCTGACCACGCAAAAGACCGGGAAATCACTGATTCTTCCGCTGCCCGCACATCTGTTGAATCGTCTCAAGATGCAGGTGGGAGAAAATGCGCTTGCGGGCCACGTCCACCCATCAGCGTACGAGGTTTGGAAGCGCTCAGGAAAGACATCAACGCTCTCCAACCAGTTCATCGATCTACTGGCAAAAGCGGGGCTTCGAGAAAAAAAGTCGCATCAAAAGTTGGCCCATGCTCCCGGACGGGGCGTCGGCAGTAGCACTGGGGGCCTTAGCTTTCATTGTCTGCGCCACACCGCTGTTAGCATGATGAAGGACGCGGGTATCCCTGAGGCGGCTGTCATGGAACTAGTTGGCCACGACAGCGAGCAAATGAGTGCCCATTACACACACGTAGGGCAGGACGCCTTGAAAAAGGCTGCAGAATCGCTGCCCGTGTTGTAACGTGTCCGTACTCGGAGATCAGCATAGCGGCGGCGCGAGTTTCGACTTTGCCTCCAGCAGCTGACTGCTCCTTCTATGTTTTTAGCCCCTTCTCCGCCGTACGCTGCTTCGACAACAACATTTTCTATGACGCAAAGTTTGGAAACTAGCGACGAGGTGGCCTCTTCCCGAGCCATTCAAATGGCGTCAGCGGCCGTCCACCGGTATCACGCCCAATGCTTTTGGTTTCGCTCTCATGACGCGAATGTTGAAACTGTGGGGGATGTCCTGCTCGTGATTCAGCGTCTTCGCCAGCATGGTGATCTCAAGGCTTGGAATACGGCTAGGGAGATTGAGTCATGCCTTTAACCACCATCCAGTCTGAGGTTTTAGACGCCATTTCCGCGAACCGATCCCCTGAGAGTCACATCGCCGGCGGCATAGCGCTCAATTACACTCCAAGTTCTCCGCGGTTCAGTGAGGACATCGATATTTTTCACGACGTCGAGGAAGCAGTAATAAAGGCGAGTGACCTAGACGTGATGTGTCTCGAAAAAGCCGGCTTTACTGTAGGACGACAGATATGGAGCCCGTTGTTTCGCCGAATAACGGCATCCAAACGGGGAGAATCGGTCAAAGTCGAATGGGCACAAGACTCGGCATGGCGATTTTTCCCGATTCAAAAGGATCCAGTTCTTCATTGGAAACTGCATCCTTTTGACGCTCTGACAAACAAGGCGCTGGCGATGGCAGCAAGAGCGGAGACGCGTGATTTGGTCGACTTGGTAAACCACGCCTCATCGACCGTTCCTCTGCACACCGTTGTTTGGGCTGCTTGCGCGAAAGACGCAGGCTTCACGCCCCTGAGTTTGCTGGAATGGATGCGACGCAATGCCCGGATTGATGCTCCTGTACTCAAGGAAATGGGTGTGTCGGTGGCTGCCACTGAATTGAAGACCCAATGGCTCGAACTGGCTGAACTCACTGAAGCCCGTATCAGCGAGGCGGCCCATGCCGGAATAGAGCCTGGAGTGGTTTTTACCGGGCCTCATGGCGCTATCCGCTGGTACACTGAAAGTGAAGCCGTGGAGCATCACGCGAAATTAGGCGGTGCATTTCCCAAGGTCGAAGGAGTTCGCGATTAGCTTCCATCTGGCATCTCGGGCCGAACTTGTTTTTAACACGCCCCTACGGCCCAACCGGACCATTTTGATCCCCGGCTCCGGGACTAAGTTGTCTCAACGGCTTTTCCAGATGCCTCCATGTGTTCAGGCAAAAGCGCAACGTGCTTCCAGCCATGGGTCGAGGTTCCCGTGTCGGTCTTGATGTCGTGGCGCAGGCGAAGCTGGAACCGCTCGTAGATCAGCTCTCCTGCGGACGCCTTGAATACCGAATACTCCGCCTTGTGGAGGGGCGAGGGGACAGACACTTTCTTCCACTACTCAGTGAGAATAATTTGATACACAATCGGCGACAAAACACAGGCTCGCCTCCTGACTCTAGGAGAACCTGCCAAACGCCAGGAAAGTTGCGACCACCGTCGGATGCGAAACGTAAATGCCTGTGCATAGTGAATTAATTTCACTTGACGCAACAGACTGGATCAATCAGACATAATTCATTAGACGAGTCGTGTAGCACCATTGGTCGCAATTTTCACCCGCCCTTGACTAAAGCTTCAGCTGGGTAATATCTGATTACTAACACCAACCATTAAAAGGTTAAAATGTACTTAAAATGCAAAAGCTGCTCTCATAGAGAGACTTTGAATAAGCGTTTCTTCGTGAAAGTACTTGGGGGTGTAATGACAGCGGGTGGTTTTTGGGCGTGGGTAGCTTTTTTATTTGCGGGGACAGGCTTAGCTTTACCAATTTGCATAGCTATCGTAACAGGAGGTGTCGCGATAGCGGCTTTTTCCGATGAAATTGCAGAGTGGGTCGGGAAGAAATACCCCTGCCCAAGTTGCCAGAGGAAGAAATGGATTGTTCTTAAGGAATAGGAAGTTATCACGGATCATCAATGCCGAATTGGAATTAGCTCAAGCCCTAAAACTGGTAACGCGCCTTGTGCTGAGCCCCCCGCAGATACCCCTCATTGCCAAAGATGCCTCCAGCGAATTGACCGAGCCACACTAAAAGACACAACCGTCACCCGTCCCTAATGGAAAAAACAAGTCACCCAGCGGCTAAACTCCCTTTGGGAGAGCGCGTCAACTACTTGACGGTTGTTGCAGCGATTGCTGCTGCCGATGGCAAGGTCACAGGGGCAAAATTTGGGAAGCTTCAAGTCTTCTGCGAGGACCTTAAGCTGGATCGTGATGGATTTGGAAGAGTTATGGCCGCAGCCAGTCATCCTGATGTGACTTGCATCGGTGAAGTCATCGCGCAGCTAAGGTCCAGTGAACTCCGATTTACTCTCCTCACGGACTTGGTTTTTTTAGCTTACGCGGACGACGAATTAACAGTTGCCGAGAAGCAAGAGATTCACGCGATCGCGGATTCTCTTGACGTGAACGCGGGACAGCTTGCTGCGATGATAAAGTACGTTGAAGCAGTTAGGCAGGCTCAGAAGTCCCCGAGCGTTGACCATGAGGACTTGAAGAAGCTCGGGGGTGAGCTCGCCGCAAGCTTGGCGTCTGCAGGCGTACCACTGGCAGCAATTGCGGTGTCTGGCTCAGTATTTGGCCTCAGCGCCGCCGGCATCACGTCTGGGCTTGCTGCTCTTGGATTGGGACTGGGAATGGCCAGCGGTATTGGAGTAGTAGTTGGAATCGGAGTCGGGAGTTATTTGGGAGTTCGCTGGCTCTATAGAAAAATGGTGGGTACATGAAAATAATTCCTTCCGAAAGCTTATCTGGGAAGTTCTCCGTCGTAACGGATGCCGTCAATAGCCTTCCTCCTGAGGCTATTATGAAAGTTTTTGAAATTGTTGGTGATATCATTAGAACAAAAGCGACTCTCAAACTGAAGCATGCTGATTTCGTCAACGATATTAGTTTGATGCGTGAAACCAATTCCGGACGAGAGAAGTTAATGACAACTCTCTCATCCCTGCTAACCGGAGCAGAAATAAACGACGAAGCCAAGCTACGTCTCGTAGACACGATCTGTACCTTGGCTTTGCGATGAGCGCAAATTTAGCGAGCGTTGGCGCTGCGTTAGAAGCGGTGCGAGAGGTGGTAGCGGCCTGCGGTCGTTCGAGGATTACATCACTCCATTTCAATCATGCTCAGACTTCACTACTTGTGGCGCTCCAAACCGATGAAGAACGGATAGCGTTTTTGGAGCGGCTCGCTTTGGCTCATGCGACTGGGGAAATCCCCGATGCTGCCTACCAGAGAATCTTGCTCACAGTTGGTAAAATCCTAAAGGGCTCCGCTGATCTTGTTTCTGAACTAGAGCGTGTGTGCCGATCGAGGACCGCCTGATGGGACCTGCTGCGTATGCGTCTATCGGTCGAGCACTTACCGTGGCACTTGCCACCTCAATCTTCAACGGAAAAGGATCTGTAGTGGCCCTTTTGGCCAAGCAGCTGGAACATGCTATAGCTGAACATGATCTATCGCTTGCTCAGATGTTGCTCAAAGACCTCTCTTACAGGCATCATGCCGCCTTCGAAGAGTTCATAAAAAAGTTTGGCGACAAATTGACGCCCGAAGCACGGAAAGAATTAGGTCTTGACTAATACTTACCGCCCGTCTTTCGGCCCTGAAAAGGCCGACCAAGGGAAGGATTGCGAATTCACAAAGTTTTGAGAGGGCGAAAATGACAATTTATAACCGAGGTAATCACGTGCGGTGGACCTGCGATTGTTGCGGTTGGTACGTTGTTGTCAATCGTGGTGGGTTTGGAGACGTCGTCGGAGTGAACACGATTTTGAAGGCTGTACTTAATTCGACGGGCACATCGTGTCCGGCGTGCGGTAGCACAAAAATGAATGACCTGCCAGCATCCATCGCCGAGACATACAGCCTGAAGGAATATACGAGAAGGTTGAGATACGCTCTTTTCCAAAGGAGAGGTCGAAAAGAGCATTAGGTCAGTGTCAACAAGTCCGCGTCCAAGTGTCTGGCTCTTTCGAGACTGGCAGTGACCGGAGGAGAATGTGCTTGAACCTGAAGCAGAACTCTGGTGACCGGCCAAAACCAATGTAGAGCCCGGCGCATAATGGCTGGATTTAGCTGGACACACCCGGCGACTTTTGGCATCTAGTAAATAACCATTAGCGCCCACGCTTTCGGGTCGAGGAATGCGTGCTAAGGGGCAAAATGCAAATTCTGTCTTTAGTCACCGGGCGCGCGACATCTCCAGCCCATGAGACCCCTCATTTCCCGTAGCACTTGGTCGTCAAACTGGCTCTCACCAGCAGGACGCTTACCGACCTCAGTGGGCAACCGTTTTGGCCTGCATCTGACATCACTTTTACACCCAACCAACTCGAAGTTCACACCTAATTTCGCACGGCGTCTGACTTATCTCTACTCTAGAAATTAATATTTTATGTTAGATAAAATACTTTCACTCCTTACGCCTGAAAAGAAGAAGGCTATTCAAGATCAATATAGGATAGAAGAGAATAAGCCGTTAGTCGTTTCGATAATGGGCCAGACCGGCGTAGGCAAGTCTTCTTTGATAAATTCACTGTTCAATGTTTCATTTGAAACGCATGATTTCAAACCTTGCACGAAAGAGCCTGAAAAACATATTTTAAGGACCGACGATGGGTTCGAGTTGTGGTTTTGGGATATGCCTGGAATAGGCGAGTCCTCCGAAGCCGATTCAGAATACATCGAAATGTATAAGGCGAAAATCCGGGATTCAGATGTGCTTATTTGGGCAGTCCACTCTGACAGCCGATCTGTCACTTTCGAAGTTGATTCCCTTTGGAGGCTTGTGAGATCAATGCCGGAAGATGAACGTGGAAATTTTATTAGCAAAACAGCTTTTATTTTAACTAAGGCTGACACAGTCGTGCTAGATCCCTGGATTGCTCAAGTTGATGGTAAAAATGCAATTTTCGCGCCCTCCGCAAAGACTCAAGAATTACTCGAATCCAAAGCGGATTATTTCGCTGAAAAACTAATGTCCCCCTTCAATGAATACCTAATTTTAAGGACTTTCATCAAGGATCCCGCTGAGACGGATGGGATCGAACCGGAAATTGGGAATCTACGGCTTGGACGGCGGAGCGTAAGTTACAAGGGGCGACTCACAAGGCAAGACCATGACACTCTTAAGGAGCGTTATCCAAATCTGTCGGGCATTCTCGCTCGTCTCTTGAAAAACTCCGGCGTGGCCTACTGCTCCTCACGGATTCGATTCAATCTTCCCAAGGTAATGACAATGATTGCCGATCGAATCGAGGGTCCTGCCAGTGCCCGTTTCAAGCATTTCGTTTCAAAGGCAAACATGAATTTGGTCTCTGTGGATCGGGTTAAGTCTTTCTCAAATCTAATAATAATAGACAAGAGCAGCACTGATATTTTGTTCGATGTTAGCGGGGTTAAAATAAGAGTTAAAAAGAAAAATTAATATGCCAAGCAAAGCTGAAATATTAAGTCAAATCGAAGCGAGACTCGAGGAAGACGAGGATTTTGCACAGGACTTAGGCAAAGCCGTCGAGACTAATGACTGGAATTGGGTCGAATCTCTAATTAAAAGTGTTTTGGAATTTGTTGCAGGCTTTGCTGTCGGTTTTCTTCAAAGCCTTATGAGATCGATATTTGGATAGACTTCAGGGCATAGTACGAAGAGGTGTTTTGCTGTCTTTCTCCAGCCTGCTGTGTGGCGAGGAACGAATTCGTCTCGGCCGCGTCATCGGAGATGAAGCGAAAAGCAGCGTTGTTACTGGCTCCACTTCAGGAATCGGGCAAAAGGTAATTTTACTCAACGTCACAGTGCCGAGGCCGAGTGCGCAACGAGTGCCTGTCCCCTGCGCCACCCCCCAAGGCGAAGCAAGGGCTTCAAGAGAATCATGGAAGGGCTCGGAGACCTTCTCTAAAGCTTGAACCCCTTGAGGAGCACCGCTGGATTGCAATTGAAGTCACGATGCAGGGCATTGGTTGACTCCTTTGGAAATGGGCTCGCAGTCACATTCAAGGGTGGCGTTGGCGCTGATGCAGGATAGTCTGATAAAGTGGTGCACCAATTTTGAGCATTGGTGGTGCGTTTCAAGTGTTCGGTGACAGGGTAGTCTGGAGTTCTCTCGAATGTTTTAGAGTTGCAAACTCGCCCGTAAATTTTCCGCCCTCGTACCCGATGGATGCTTAACCTGCACTGACGGAACCGTCGGTGTCGAAAAGTTTTGCGAGAGATTTAGAGCGATCTCTCGAACAAGAGTTAGGGCACTCACAATCCCCTAAAACTTGATCCCAAGCATAAGCCTTCCTGTAAGTGTGCAATAATTAGTCGAGAGCACCAGACTGCCCACCCACAATGAACGCAACAGATTCAAGCGCTCCAGCGAGCCGACATGACGAGCTCAGCCGGGAAAAGAAGCAAGTTCCCTTTGCCGAGCAGATTGAGTTCGAGTTTGCGGTGGCCGTCACCACGACTCCCCAAAAGAAGCGCAGAAAGCGGAGGGCACCATCTGGTGTTAAATCAGCAGCGGACGAGTCAAGTGCGTGTGTCGAGGATCGCGGGGAATATCGCAAAGACGCTCTGAAGGGAGACTCGAAGACCGAGGCCTTTGGAGACGATTGGATTGATGAAGTCCGCAATAGCATCACAAACGCAAGAGATCTGCGGGAGGCTGTCACCCTATCAGCCTGCTACCTCGCCGAACTGATCGACCTAGAAGTTGAGACGCGGGGATATTGTGACGAATGGAAGCAGGCATACTCAGCGTACTGCTCGACCCAGCTTTACAGCTTCACCGTCACGCCTGATGAGGATAAAGCATTGGCTGTTCCTCGGTTGGCTTGGGCATTTGCCGCGTTAATTTTTCATACCTATGAACGCTCCAACGAACTGACTGACTGGCATTTGTTTGAAGAGCTTTGTAGCGGGGAGATGGCTCCGGAGGATTTGAGTGAAGTTACGCCGGAGGCCTACACGATTGATCTGTTTTCCTGCTGTCTGTGGGCGATTCACGACATTGTGTGCAATGGAGGCGCAGACGTATTTTCCGCAGAGAATTCATGCTCAGCCGAGTGAATTTGCTCTCTGGACTTTTAAGACGTTAGCGCCGGACACCTTTGAACCTCAACCTCACCCCAAAACCATGAAGACCACGATTTTTACAGTGTTCCTAGCCTTGAACTTCGCCACGGTGTCGGAATCAAGTGGGCTCGTGGACTGCAGTTACGGAGCGCTGTGTTACAGCGAGGAGATTCCGGAGGATGGGCCGACGGCCGAAACTGTCCAGGAGGAGGAAAACCCAGCCACGGAGCCTGCGGAAGCCGGATTCCAAGACTTGTCCGTTTAGCCCAACCGCCATTCTTGACGAGCATGAGAGACCGCAACCATTCGGGGGAAAGCGTGGAGATCGCCCGGCAAAAGTTCGCAGCAACCGATGCTTGGGAGTTGGTTCATCGAGCAAACGAAGCCGTTGGGCGAAAGACGGAGACCGTCCTTGAAGGGAGCGGTACGGAAAAGAGCGTCTTCAAACATGGGCGGAACAGTGAACCCTGTTGCGGTGAAAGCGCTTGGTTTCCGCATCCAAAGAAATCGCGCTTTCTACACTGCAAGGCCACCGCAGTGTCCGAAGCACGCCGGTAGGCTTTCGGCAAGATCCAACCAAATCCCCCAACCTGCCAAACGACAATGAACAAAACCATCCACCTCGACATGTGTCACAACTGCGGGGCACCTTACGAAACGGAGCGCATCCTTCTTTTCGAATTGCTTGAAGAGGAAGACCTTGGTGCATTGTGGGAGCTCTGGGAAAAGGGCCCATCAAACGTGAAGTGCGCCGACTGTGAAGCCGAGAACCCGCAGGACCTTCCTTTCAGTGTGTACGATCCATTCAGCAACCGGCTTTTTCATTACGTCCCCGCGAGCTGCCTGCCCCGGATGGATCTCCTCGCTTTCTTTGATGCTCATGGAAATCCGACTGCTGACCTCATCCGGTGTATCCTCTGGGAGATCGCCAACAACGATGGGGCTACCTCGGAATTGTTGGAATGGGGCATACAGGAAGGCTCCTTGGACTGCAGGGTCTTTCTGAGTCGGTGGGAGTTGTTCCAGACCCTTGACCTAATCCTGAATGTTCGGCGGGCACAGGAGCACAAGAGGCAGCAATTACGGCGGTTGACCCCACCTGCGGAATTCATGGCAAAAGGGGCCAATCGATACAAAAAGGGAAAGCTCCGTTTTTTTTACTGTGTGGGCCAGGCGTTTTCGGATGGCGTTATTTACAGCGCCTCGGATATCGACCAAATCATTGACCGGGAGCGGGCGTATATGAGGCCGTGTGAAGTTCAGAACGTGGACGCGCGCAAGGCCATGACCCAGCTAGGCCTGCTGGAATGTAACAGCGACGCGACGCGCTACTGGCGGAAACCCGATCCTAGCAAGATCGACGGGCTTTGTTTTCCGCCCCACGTCAAAAGCTTTGAGAACAACGGTTATACTTTCTACGGGGACCCAGAGCTGGGGTTTAGCGCATGCTACAGAGACGAGGCCGAGGGAAGCGTGGTGACCTTTTATGTTTACGGAGTCCCCGACAAGGAAATGCAGTCGAATTCTATCGAGGCCGAGTTTACCAAAGCCAAGGAGGAGATCAGTGAAAGGTACGCCGCCGCCCGATCTTTTGTGCTTCTGGAGGAGAAGCAGTTGGCGACAAACAAAGATGACGTGCACGCAGGAGCCATTTGCCAAATGGCTTGTGCAGTCACGGATTCCGAGGGGAATTGCCTCCGATCCTATCTGGCGGTGACCGCGTGGCGAGGACGGTTTCTAAAGGCACGCATGACGATGCCCGCCCACATTCCCGAATACCGTGACACTTTGTTGGATTGGATGCTTGAGCTCCTAAAGCAGTTGTAGAATCGGGGGCGACAGCAGGCGCTTGAAGGGTGCCGAGTGTCTCGGCTTTTCCGACCTATTTTCCCTCGTTTAGGCTGGCAACCGAAGATCTGGTCATCAGTGCTGCCTGTGTTTCGAGATAATACTGCGACACAGCAATCGGAATTGGCGCTTTAAGCATTTCATTTTCCTCCTCAGTAAGGTCTGTCTCATAGAGCCACACAAAAGTTCCCAACTCCGTAAACCGTTTGCTCTTTTTCGCGATTTTCGGAATATAGGATACGTCTACCAAAGGATGATTTTTGGGCAGAACCAGTAACATGTCTGGTTGTATGGATTCACATAACATGAAATTGCAATCGATGTAGCCGCGATCATTCCATGACAAATGACTGTGATTATCCTCCACCAACTGGGACACAGTTTCAGAAACAGGTGTTACCCAATTTAGCCATATTTTAAAATCTATCCATGGTTCTACCATCGCACCCCACGCCAGCCACATGCCAAATTCGTCATGAAATCTGTCGCTAAGATCGGCAAGAATTGTATGAGCTTTGAGGTTGCGCGTAACATTCATAGCGGAAGTGTACGGGGCGGGAAGAATCCTGTGGTTTTTGTCTCTGTGGCAAGCTTCTCAGGCGAGTCACTATAAAAAACTTACAAGTGATTTAAATTTAAATATTTCAAATCCGTCAATCTCGTTTTTATCGAAACAGTTCTAAAAAACATTTTTCACATTTTTGGCCCTGGGGCGGGCAGCGTCTCAGGCGGGGGATCGCGATAGAAAACGACGTCCTCGGAAAATTGAAAGGCCATCGAGTTGTCAACACTCCCCGCCAAAAGCCCGGGCGAAGATGGCGAGTTTTTCTCGGGGTTCCGACCAGTCGGTGATGGCAAAAACCACTCGCCCAAAGCGACCCGCGAAGGGGCCAGTCAGTTCGCGGTGAAAATCCCTTGCGCACAACTCGGTATTGTTCCCGAAGGCGCCGCACCCCCAAGCGCCAAGGATCAGGCTGGTGTATCCGTACGCATCTGCAATCGCCAGCACCCGGCTGATGCGGCACCCCAGCATTTCTGCTGCTTCCGTTGCATCCATGCGCGTTGCCACCGGCGCCGCACAGGTGAGAACATCCATCACCCAAGGTTTGGTCTCCGTTGGCCCGTGATCGCGCCGAAACACCGGTACGGCCGGGGACAAGATCGACCACTCCGTAGAGTCCGGCAAAGGGCGAAGCGCATGGGCCGCATACATCGGATCACCTTCCAGCGTCAGATAAAGCCCGCTGGATCGGCACAACACTTCCTCCTGCGCCCGTGAACCGCTCAAAAATCCACCGCCAGGACAAACGCCGTTGGCAAAGTTCAAAACCAAAGGGCGTTCGCCCTCGGCAACCAAGCGCTTGGCAGCAATCAGTGTGGAGATGTTTGCGAACTCCACTTCCATTACGAGGGAAGCACGCTCAGGCGGGCTGGGAAGACCCGCACCCGGTGGAATGCTGACCTTGGCCGCAACGGCAGCATCCAGAGCGGCGGATATGTTTATCCACTCACCACTTGGCCCCACATAAGCCTTTCTCCGAATCCAACCTAACGCAATACGGCCCAGTTCCTTCGCCCGCTTCCGAGAAATATCCAAGCTCGCCTGCGCCGTCTGCGCGTGTTCGGCGGAATCCGTGATGGTGATTTTCATACTTAATCGAAATGGATTAGTGCAGCGAACACATTTAAAGCAGACGGCGCGATGAAATTAGGTTCTTGAACCCCAAAACATCCTCAGATTGAAGCAGCTAAATTGAGCCACATTATCCGACCTTGTCTCGACCGGGGCCCGGTACGTGCCACGACTTTATTAGAGCTAACCAAAATGCTATACTTGCCAAAATGAATTCTTACAAGCGAGTGATCCACAGTGAGGTTTTAAACCGAATGGCTCATGCAGATGTTTTCGAGCTCGGGGCGATGCAAAAGTTTCTCTTTGTTCTCTTCGGCGGATCTGGAATTGGCAAGGAGGGCTATGAAGCCCGAAGTCGGTCGATAGTTCCCATCTTTGAGCCGTTGCTGCAAGAGTTTGACCGGCGCTCGATGGAGTTTGTGATGGTTTACGTGACCTCACCCTACGACGTCCCCTACAACCGTTTTGTGTCCGAGCCCGAAGCGCTTGCAGCATGGAACAAGCATATCACCACCGAGTTGCTCGAATCTTGGAATTCGCTACCGATGTTCATCAGCGGTTTTTCGGGCGGGGCTGCACTGGCCTTTAACGGGCTTGAAAAGGAAACACGCTGCTTCGGCGGCGGAACTTTTGGCGGAGACCAGATTCCCCTGAGTTTCGTGCGTCCCAAACATTGGCCGGTTAAGTTGCGTTTGTACTCCACGCCGAATGACTGGGTCAGTAAACATCCAGCAAACCGGAACATTGCCGAACGGCTTGTGGCTGGCGGCCACGCCGAACTCATCCAGCTACGCACTGGCAAACATTCGCTCTCGAATTATTGCACAATGGACGGCCTAGGCGCGCTCATCCGCATTGCAGATGAACAGGCGCAAGCCCTGAACCAGGGATAAGGCCCACTGCGGAGGGCGCAATTGGCGAATTTGGATTTCTGCCTTGAAACCATCCTGTTGACTTACCGGAGCCACTTCTTACGCCTCATGCCGCTCGGCGCGCCTCCGTGAAGAGAAATTCTAGCGAGAGATTCTGCATATTTTGACGAATACGTAATGTGGGAACATCCGCACTGGCCCGAGCGGATTAGTCTGCGCACCGCGCTCATAAGGCCCATGCCAGTCCCTACACCATTCAGCCACGTTGCCGTGCATGTCGTGCAGTCCCCAGGCATTCGGCGTCTTCTGTGCGACGCGTAGGGCGCCTCCACCTCCCGAGCGGAGCTCCTCGATGGGGTGGGTTAGTCCGATGACCTGACCTTGTTTAAGTCCTTCGGTGGGTTTTCCTACGCTCCGCCAATCATACTCGCGCGGCATCGGTCCCGGCGGGAAATAAACGCCGCGATAGTTTTCCTCGCCGAACCATTTCTGGTGACCGACCGGCAGGGTGTCGCCCGTATTGAAGAGGGTCTTCGTGCCGGCACGGCAGGCGTACTCCCACTCCGCTTCGGTCGGCAGTCGGTAGGTCTTGCCTTCCTTCTTCGAGAGCCACTCGCAGAACGCCACCGCCTTATCCCAGGTCACCCCCCTGGCTGCGTCGTCGTCGTTCAGCCTGGATTTACCGCTGAGTTTCTTGAAGTCTGCATCGAATTCACGGAACTGGCCTATCGTGATTTCCGTGACTCCCATGAAGAAGGGCTGCGTGATCGTGACGGCGTGCGCTGGCTTCTCGTCGAAGTCTATTCGATCGTTGGCTTTCCAGATTTCTCCAAAACGCTTAGTGCGTAGGTAATCTTCCATCGGCGGCCCGTCCTGGCCCATCGTGAAGCTTCCCGCCTCGATGCGCACAAGCTTTATGCCGACGGAGTTCGTGATCGGCTCGACCGCTTGGAGCGCGAACAACGGCGCGAGCAGCAGGACGGCGAGGAGGGGGAGGGTGGGGCGCATGTTCAGGGTTCGTCGTTCTTGGTTACTTCTTCAGGGAGGTTTGTTCCTAGGTATCGCTGAAAGGTGGTAAGGGCCAACGGGGTTAGGTCGCACTTTGGTGCGTGCAAGCCCGTCACCGGGATTTCAAGAAAGTTGCACTAATTTATGAAGTAATGGCCCAAATCTTAACTTGAGTAGCGGCACTTTTAACCGCGAGAATCAAACACTGTCAAAATCGTATAAAGCCGATCTCGCCTTTGGGTTATTAACGCTCCCGCGTCCAGGCTGAAGAAATCGTGCCGGGCGGTGAAAAGCGAATTCCTATCCTTCAAGGAGCGGACCAAAAAGTTGCCAATTGGCAACTCTGCAACAGTGTAGGCCGCGTTCTGAAGTTCGCCCAGTGATTGCGCCCTATGATCTTGAACCGAAAGCCGCCACTCAGCCGTCTTGGGCGCTAACAAACCGGGGATTAGAGGGCTGCGTCTGCGAGTTGCGTTACGGACGCCAGATAGGCGCGTTCGAGATAATCGATCAGGCTGTCGTAGGAAATCAGGCGAATGCCGCGCTGGCTGCCTCGCGCTCGGTTGGAAAAACTTTTGATCTTGCCGGCGCCGATAAGCACGTATAATGAAGACTTGGAAAGTCCTGAGACGTGAGTGGCGTCAGGGATTCTGAGCCACTCAGGCTTGAGCGCGGAGGGTTCTGACGAACCAGAGGTTTTTGGGGTGACTGCCGCAGCAGACTCGATGGGATTGGGTTTTACTCGCTTCATATACCCACATCTTAGCCTTCTGATTTTGATCAACTTCGGCAGCAAGGGGCGCTTTGAAACCGGCTTTTCGTCA
>CAIXGS010000040.1 GCA_903919125.1 uncultured Spartobacteria bacterium
GGCGGAAGGGGTAATGCCGGGGGATCGGGCAGTCCGGGCGGAAGCGGCAATGCAGGCGGATCAGGCAGTCCGGGCGCAAGCGGCAATGCGGGTGGATCAGGCAGTCCGGGCGGAAGGGGTAATGCCGGGGGATCGGGCAGCCCCGGCGGAAGCGGCAACGCAGGCGGATCAGGCAGTCCGGGCGGAAGCGGCAATGCGGGTGGGTCAGGCAGTGCGGGCGGAGGAGGTAGAGTAGCGAGAACGGTGCCGCTTGCTAGAAAGATCGAGCCAAGTACACTCCATAAGTAAGCGCTCACATGCACTTTGGAAACAACAGCGCACCCATCGTAAGTTTCGTGGACTTTCTTCGATAAACTCAGATTTCTCGGGGGCGACATGCCTCCATATGAGCCGAATGCACCGCGATAATAAAGAGAGAAAGACGCAATTTATAAAAATCGGAAGTCTGGGTTACCCATCGCCTTCCCTTTCAAAAAACACCAAGCCAAAAGACGGATCACCTTTCGACACAACAAACGACAAACCTGCCGTTTGTGCGCCCGCCGAAGCTGCCATGGATTCAATCAAGCCACGCCCTCCGTTTCGTTACTCCGCGAGTCCAGTTCTTAATTGACGTCTTTAGGGCACAATGCGATTATCTATGTTATGAACCGAGTACTCTCCCTCCTGCTCCTCGTTCCTTTTCTAATCACACAGGTACTCACTGTGGCTCCGGCGTGGGCTCGAGGAGGGCCTTTCGATGATATGTTGAGCAGGAGCCTATCCGCACTTGCCGGCACTTACGGAGTGTCCTTAGCCGGTACAGGTCCAAACGCGACTAGTGCCACAGGCGTGTTAGCACTAACACTCCCAGCGGTTGGAATCGCAACAGGGCGCGCACTGCTGTTCAATGAAGGAAGGATGTATATCGGAACCGCCCAAGGGTTGTTGGATCCCCGCACAGGAAAGTTGGGGCTTCTTTCCCAGCTATCGCATTACTTCGTGAGAACAGCAACCGATGTCACGACTCAAATTAGCTCGGTGATAGTGGACTCCATTTACAGTGGCCAAATTAATCTAGAGCTATCTGTAGATTACTTGACCGGACTCATTAAAGCAGAGGGGTCTGCCGTTTACCTCGAGTACAATCCTATGATTGGAACGACCACTCAGCAGACAGTGTCAACCACTCCAACAGCAACAAGCGCCACAAACGCTTCGAAAAATTCCACCCTGACAGATGCGACAACCGCTGCTTCCACTGGTTTGACAACCGCCACAACGATCGCTTCTTCCAACGGTTCAACGGCCGCTTCCTCCGATGGCTCAACAACAGCAATAACGACCGCTTCCTCTGATGGTTTAACAACGGCTACTTCTACGGCAGCATCTCCATCAACAGCAACTAGCGCTACTAACACAACAACTACAAGAGCCACTAACGGCACCACTGCAGGCACGACTACGAATTCTACTAACGGCACTACGACAGGCACAACTACAAACGCTACTAACGGGACCACTACAGGCGCGACTACGGTAATAAATGGCGGGTCGGCGATCGCAGCTACCACTTCACAAACAAACACCGAAACAGGGTCAACGGTTAAAAATACTTATGACACAAAGCGACAGATTGATACACCGGTTGATCATAAGCTGGATTTGGTAATGACCGCCAGCGGAGTCCGGCAAAGCGCGACGGTAACGACTATCGGCGCGTTTGTCGCTCCGACTGTGGCAACCTCCTTCCAAGTCGAAGGGCCCGCCGGAGCCGCCACCGGTCAGTAGCACTCCCGTAGGCGGCAACGCTCAATCATGCGACGCAATCACGGGCCGGAGGGGTTCACTTTGCTGGAAATCGCCACGGTCATGGTCGTGATCGGGATTCTGGCCACGCTCTCCGTCCCTATGTATTCGAGCATTCGAGGGATGGTGGAGAGCAAGCAGTGCGAGGCAAATCTCAAAGGCTTGGGCGCAGGCATGAATGCCTACCTCACCGACCACACCGCCTGGCCGCAGATTCCCCCTGACCAGCCAGGAGCGCACGGAGAGGCGGAGGGCACCACCAAACTAGCCCAAGAAAATTCTTCTGCAGGAAAATGGATCGCCGCCTTGAGTGGATACGGCGTCTCAGAAAAGAATTGGCAGTGCCCGAGTGTCACCCGCCAAATTGCGATGGGCAGCAATCCTGAGGCAAAAAAGTACAAGCGACTGGACTACGTCCCGACGGCCTTCAGTGCGAAAGATAACCCTCGGCTATGGCCCGAACATCCCTGGTTTATTGAACGCGGCTCTTATCACGGTGGTGGCCCCAACTTAATTCTCGCAGAAGGAACCGTGACCAACGTCAACAAACTGTTCCAACGCGCACACTGAGTGCACTTGAACGCGGCAAAAGAGGCCTGCTCACCGGCGCGGGGACGCAAAATACTCGCCCACCGCAGTGACCCGCCCGTCGCGTAAACGGACTTCCGTGAGCGCAATGCCCAGTTCCTCCTGGTAACGGCGCACCAAGCGCGTTTCAGGCTCCGTGAAAAGCGACACCGCAATGCCGCTGGCTCCCGCCCGGGCCGTCCGGCCAACGCGATGGATGTACGCCTTGCTTTGTGAAGGCGCATCCAAATTGAAAATATGCGTCACACTGGGAATGTCCAAGCCCCGGGCCGCGACGTCGGAGGCGATCATGACCTGAGCACGGCCGCTGCGAAAGTCGTCCATCGCTTTTTTGCGGTCAGCTTTTTCAAAAGCCCCGTGAAGGTCCGTCGCAAGAATTTTGTGATGCGCAAGTTTCGACGCGACAGTCTCCGCCGTAACGTTGCGATGCACAAACACCAGCGCACGTTCCGGCCCCATCGCATGAAGCATCCGGCGCAGCACATCGGGTTTGTCGCGTTCTTCGCAAACGATGAAGAGATGCTCGATGTTGGGATTGAGCGGGGCGGGCTCAGTCTGGAGCACGACGTGGTTCGGAGCGAGCAGGCTGACTTCCTCAGAACTGAGTTGCCCTTCAGTGGCGGAGGCAAAGAGCAACTGCCTGTCCCGAGGCGCAGCCAGCACGATTTTGCGAGTTGCTTCCAGACTTTCCCGATCAAGAAGCACGTCGGCTTCATCCAGGACGACGACTTTGAAGGTGTGCGCCTTGAGTTTGCCCATCTCGATGAGCTCGCGAATCCGGCCGGGTGAGCCGACGGCAACGTGCGGCTTTTTCTTGAGCTTTTCCACCTGCCGCTCCAGCGAAGTGCCGCCGATGAGCAGAAGGGTGCGCACGGGCATTCCCGAGTTTTGCGCGAGATCGCAAGCCTGCCGCTGAATCTGGATGGCCAGTTCGTGGGTTGGGGCGACAATGACCACCTGCGTGATGTCCTGTTTGAGCTCCAATCGGGCGAAAAGCGGTAGCAGATAGGCAAGTGTTTTTCCCGAACCGGTTTCGGAATGAATATAAACGTCTTTACCCTCAGCGATCGCTGGGATTGCGAGACGCTGAATCGAGGTCGGCTCGCTGATGTTCTGCGTGGCGAGTGCCGCTACGAGCGGTTGGGTGATTCCGAGTTCGCTAAATGTCATGTTTTCTCCTGAAGAGAGCTAGCCTAACAGATCCAACCACAAGATGGGGAAATGCTTTGCGTGTGAAACAAGGTTTGGTGCGACGGATGACATGCAAAGCGATAAAGCAAAGTCCTTTTTCAACGTGATAAAAAAGCCATGACTAGGAGCAAGATATTCCTCTTAATGAACTTTCTTTTTAATGAACAAACGCCGCCTTTATATCGCTGGGCACACGGGCATGGTGGGCAAAGCGCTTCTGCGCACCGCCCTCCAAAATCACGACTTCGAGGTCATCACAGCCACGCGCTCCCAGCTCGACCTTTGTGACGCAGCCGCCACGCTGCACTTTTTTAAGGAAAACCGTCCCGATTGCGTCCTCGTCGCGGCCGCGAAAGTCGGGGGCATCCTCTCCAACTCCACGTATCCCGCCGACTTTTTATACGACAACCTCGCCATGACCGCGAGCCTCGTCCATGGCAGCTTCCTAAGCGGCGTGAAGCGACTTCTTTACCTTGGCAGCTCCTGTATTTACCCCAAACACGCCCCGCAGCCCATCCCCGAAAGTGCGCTGCTCACCGGCCCACTCGAGCCCACCAACGAGGCCTACGCCATCGCCAAAATCGCCGGACTCAAGCTCTGCGCCGCCTACCGCAAACAACACGGCGTACTTTACCATTCCGCAATGCCCACCAACTTGTACGGCAGCGGCGACAATTATCATCCGGAAAACTCCCACGTCATCCCGGGCTTGATCCACCGCTTCCACTGCGCAAAACAAGAGTCGCTGCCGGAAGTCGTCATCTGGGGCTCAGGCACTCCGATGCGTGAGTTTCTGTACGTCGACGACCTGGCTTCCGCCTGCTTCCACCTGTTGGGACTGGATAATCCGCCAGATTGGATTAACGTAGGTTTTGGCAGCGACGTCACCGTCCTAGAACTGGCGCAGGCCGTGGCACGCACCGTTGGTTACGCCGGCCGCATCGCGACGGATCCGAGCAAGCCCGACGGCACACCGCGCAAGTTAATGGACAGCGCAATGCTCCGTTCCACCGGTTGGGCCCCTACGATCGACTTGGAACAAGGCCTGCATCTCGCGTACGCTGATTACTTGGAAGCCAACGCCTCGCACAATCTGCGCTCCGTTTAGCATCCCTTCCCTTTATTTTTCTCCCGAAGCCGCCCTTCTTTTTCAAAGGCTTAATTTCTCATCCTAAAATATTTATGAAAGTAGCGCTTATCACTGGCATCACCGGGCAGGACGGCTCGTACCTTGCAGAACAACTCTTGGAAAAGGGTTACATCGTCCACGGAATGATTCGGCGCAGTTCCTCGTTCAACACCGGCCGCATTGATCATCTTTACAATGATCCGGCCATCCACGGGCAGCGCCTTTTCCTCCACTACGGCGACCTCACTGATTCCAGCAATCTCAACCGGATTCTGGAACGCACTGCGCCTCAAGAAATCTACAATCTCGCCGCACAGAGCCACGTTAAAGTGTCCTTCGACGTGCCGGAATATACGTCGGAGGTCGACGCTCTAGGAACGCTGCGCTTTCTAGACGCGATCAAGGAGGTCGGGCTGCGGGATACGACGCGTTTTTACCAAGCGTCCACCAGTGAATTGTACGGCAAAGTACAGGCGATTCCGCAGGACGAAAACACCCCGTTTTATCCGCGCTCGCCCTACGGCGTGGCAAAAATTTACGGCTACTGGATGGTCGTCAATTACCGGGAGGCCTACGGAATCCACGCTTCCAACGGGATTCTCTTCAACCACGAATCGCCACGGCGCGGGCCGACATTTGTGACACGCAAAATCACCATAGCGGCGGCGCGCATCAAGTTGGGCAAGCAGGATCGACTGCTCTTGGGCAACTTAAATGCGAAACGAGACTGGGGATTCGCTCCTGAATACACCGAGGGAATGTGGCGCATCCTCCAGCAGGATGTCCCCGAAGATTACGTACTGGCGACCGGCGAAACCCGTACGGTCCGAGAGTTTGTGCAGTACGCCTTCGAGCACATTGGAATGCCTTTACGCTTTGAGGGCGAGGGCGAGAAGGAAGTGGGGATCGACTCTTCCGGACGCGTGGTTGTTTCGGTGGATCCCAAGTACTATCGCCCCACAGAAGTGGAGTTGCTTGTGGGCAATCCTGCGAAGGCAGAGGCGAAATTGGGATGGAAGCCGAAGACGCTGTTTAGCGATTTGGTCAAAGTCATGGCGGAGGCGGATCTGGATCTGGCCACGCGCGATCTGGTGTAAGCGGCCAAGCGAACGTTGAAATAGCCGGACACAGGCTCAGCCCTGTCTTTGCTCCTTAGCCTCCAAATTCCTTGCGCTTATGAAAGTCCTTCTTGCCCCCGACAAGTTCAAGGGCTCGCTGGGGGCGACCGCTGTGGCGCAGGCATTATGTGAGGGCTGGCGGAGCGTGCTGCCTGAAACGCAGTTTACGTTTGCGCCGATCGCCGACGGTGGCGAGGGGTTTTGTGCGGCACTGACACAGGCGTTGGGAGGAGACTGGATCGCGCTGCCCTCTGTCGACGCGCTCGGGCGCCCCATCGAAAGCCGCTACGTCTGGCTGGAGGCGACCGAAACGGCCGTCATCGAAATGAGCGAGGCGTCCGGCTTGTGGCGTTTGCAACCTCACGAACGCGATCCCAAACGCGCGAACACGTTCGGCACCGGCTTGCTCATTCGGAACGCCGTCCAGCGTGGAGCGAAGCGCATTCTGCTCGGACTGGGCGGGAGCGCCACCACCGATGGAGGTATCGGAATGGCGGCGGCCCTCGGCTACCGTTTTTTGAGCGACCGAACGAATCTGGAACTGGAGGCGCTCCCTTTGCATTTGGGCGAAATCGGTTGCATCGACACCTCCCAAGCGATGGGTCTGCCAAAAATAATTGCCGCCTGTGACGTACAAAATCCGTTACTCGGACCTCGCGGAACTGCGACGGTTTACGGACCGCAAAAGGGAGCCGATGACGCAACCATAGCATTCTTGGAAGCGGGCCTCGCGCACCTCGCCCAAGTGGTCCAACGCGAGTTGGGATGCGACTTTCGCGAGACGCCTGGAGCCGGTGCCGCAGGTGGGATTGGCTACGGGCTTTTGTCGTTTGCTAAGGCGACGATGGAGCCGGGTTTTGATTTGGTCGCGGAGGCCGTGGGACTGGAGCAACGCATTCACGCGGCGGACATTGTCATCACCGGAGAGGGGCGCCTCGACCGCCAGACCTTGGAAGGCAAAGGCCCCGCTGGCGTGGCCGCCATGGCGCGTGCCGCCGGAAAACCGGTGCTGGCTTTTGCCGGTTCCATCGACGAACATCCTGAAGTGCTGGCCCGTTTCGACGCCGCCGTGCCGATCATCGACCACCCCGTTTCGCTGGAAGACGCAATGCGCGACGCAGCGCCTTTTTTACAGAGAGCGGCCGCCCGCACGGCCCGCCTTTTACGCTTTCCATTTCCTTTATGAGTCAAAAACGTATCGCACTATTGTTTTCCGGGCAGGGCGCCCAAAGCGTCGGCATGGGGAAAGAGCTTGCCGGACATTTCCCAGAAGTCGCAGAACTTTTCGCGCAAGCGGATTCCATTTTAGGCTACAAGTTGAGCCAGATCATGTGGGAGGGCCCTGACACGGAACTCACCCAGACGCGCCATTGTCAGCCCGCGCTGTTTGTCCACGGGATGGCATGTTTGAAGGCGCTCAAACTGGTGGCTGGAGAGTTTCCCGTGCACGCGGTTGCAGGGCTGTCTCTTGGTGAATTTACGGCGCACACTGCGGCTGGCTCGATGGACTTTGAAACGGGTTTGCGGCTGGTGGCCCAACGCGGCGCGTTTATGCAGGAAGCCTGCGAGGATACGTTAGGTGGCATGGCGGCCATGATCGGCGGCGAGGAGGCGTCGGTGATACAGCTCGCCCAAGAAACGCACGTGGATGTCGCCAACTTCAACTGCCCCGGTCAGTTGGTGCTCTCCGGCGAAATCAGCCGCATTAACGAAGCCGTCAGCCGCGCCAAAGAACACGGCATACGCGCCGCCAAGCCACTGAACGTCGCCGGCGCGTACCATTCACGTCTCATGCGACCCGCCGCCGCGCGCCTTGGCTCGGTGCTAGCCGCCGCGCAATTCCAGAAGCCTCATTGCCTCGTGTTCGCCAACATCAACGCCGCTTCGGTTTCCGAACCCGCCGACATTCGCCGCACGCTCGAAGAACAAGTCACGGGCTCGGTCCGCTGGACCCAGACGCTCGAAACTTTGCTCGATCAGGAGCATTGCGACCTCTTTTTGGAACTGGGCCCCGGCGGAATTCTTGCCGGCCTCCTCCAACGCACCCGCAAAGGCACCCCTTGCCTCTCGGTCACTGACATGGCGAGTGTGACAGCGGCCGCCGAAGCACTCCACGCGCCTTAAACACCTCCCTTCCTCCGCCACGCCACCAC
Source organism: uncultured Spartobacteria bacterium (assembly GCA_903919125.1). GTDB lineage: Bacteria > Verrucomicrobiota > Verrucomicrobiia > Chthoniobacterales > Chthoniobacteraceae > Chth-196. The sequence goes on from CAIXGS010000040.1 coordinate 7,968, forward strand.
TTCCCCCGCGCCCCCCATGAACCTCCCCCGCATTTGTCTAATCCTATCCTTCGCAGCGCTTTCAACCTACCCCGCTCCAGCGTGGGCGGATGCTGTTTCGCGACAGATGGAGCAGTTTGTCGAGAAGGGTGTGGTTTCCGGCGCCGTAACTCTTGTGGCTTCAAAATCGGGCATTGTCCATTGGGAGGCGGTGGGCAAAAGCGACCTCGCCTCGGGGCGCTCCATGAAAAAGGACGATCTATTTTGGATCGCCTCCATGACCAAGCCCATGACGGCCATCTGCGTGCTCATGCTTCAAGAGGAAGGAAAACTCGCCATCGATGACCCCGTGGAGAAGCATTTACCAGAATTCAAAAACCAATGGATGATCGAGCAAAAGGAGGCCAATAAACTCACGCTTATCCGCCCCAAACGGCCTGTCACAGTGCGAGATCTTCTGATGCACACCGGCGGGTTGGGCGATGTGAAATCCCCCAGGGTCACCTCCACGCTCGCAGAGCTCGCCATGGGCTACGCCAGAGAAGCGCTCCAGTTTGAGCCCGGCTCGCAGTGGCGCTATTCCAATGCCGGCATCAACACGCTGGGACGGATCGTTGAAGTAGTGAGCGGGAAGGACTTTGCGTCTTTCATTCAAGAGCGAATATTCGACCCATTGCAGATGCGGGACACGACGTTCTGGCCGACTGAGGAACAGAGCAAGCGGATCGCAAAAAGTTATAAGCTCAACAAAGAAAACGGCAAACTCGATGAAACTGTCGTGTACTTTACCGAGGGGCCGCTTACGGATCGCCGTAGAACTCCTTTCCCAGCTGGCGGCCTGTACTCTAGCGCGAAGGACGTTGCGCGTGTTTACCAGATGATGCTCAACGGCGGGGCGCTGGAGGGAAAACGCCTGCTCAAGCCCGAGACGGTCACCCTGATGACGACCACACAGAGCGGCGACATCAAGACGGGCTTCGTAGATGGGATGAGTTGGGGACTCGGCTTTCAGGTGGTTCGCGAGCCACAAGGCGTCACTGCGGCGCTGTCCAAGGGAACATTCGGCCACGGGGGTGCGTTTGCCACCCAGAGCTGGGGCGATCCGCAAAAAGGACTCGCCTACGTGCTGCTTATTCAGCGGGCAGGGTTGCCGAATGGCGATGACTCGGAAATCCGTGGGGAGTTTCAGAAAGTGGCGGCGGAATTGGCTCCCAAATAATCAGGGCGGAATCCATGGGCGCAATGTGGGCCCGCAGTTCAACCGTCTCGCTGAGCGCTGGGGCGTTCCAGTTTCGCCCACGCCGCAGAGCCTTCAAATCAAACCGGTTTGTTTGAAGGAGAACCAAGGAGCGCGCCCGTTGTCGGCGGTGCCTAGGATGACGTGATCAAGGAGTTGCACTTGTAGGAGGCGAGCAGCCTCCGAGAGGCGCGTGGTCAGGCGACGGTCCGCCTCGCTGGGAGCAGGATCGCCCGACGGATGGTTGTGCACCAAGATAAACGCGTAGGCGGCCGCAGTGAAGACGGGGGAAAAGATGTCGCGCGGATGAGCAATACTTTCATTCACAGTTCCCTTGGAGATTTCCTCCACACGCATCAGTTGGTACCGCGTATCGAGAAGCACGACCCGTAGGGATTCCTTGGTAAGGGCGCGCATTTCCAAGCCCAGAAGTTGAAAGACTCGCTCTGGGGAATCGATGCGTTCTCTGCGGACACTCTCCACACTCAAGCGGGCGGCGAGCCCGAAAGCAGCGATAAGTTGCAGGGCGCGAGTCTGGCCGACGCCCTTGATTTTAGAAAGCTCATCGGCAGAACAGCGACTCAAACCACCAAGCGAGCCGTAGCGTTTCAGCAATTGTTGACCCAGCTCCAACGCGTTGGCTCCCAGCACCCCCGAACGCAATAAAATGGAGAGCAATTCGCTATCGCTCAAAGCCCCGTGGCCGTTCGCGAACAGCTTTTCCCCTGGTTGCGCCTCCCCGCCCCCCGCCCCGTTGATTGTGCCAATCCCCACACTCTTAAAATCGGCCCCCACCAATTCTAAATGTTTGGGATAATGAAAAATCGGCAGCCGTACACAGCAAAACGCCCGGAAACGACGGAGCGTCCCCGGGCGACTGCGAATATTCTGACTAAATCAGGATATTTATTTAGTGGTCGTCGTCACCGTGCCTGTCTTCAACGTGCCGGTCGTCGTTAGCGTTCCGGTGTTGGTCAACGTCCCAGTCGTCGTCAACGTCCCTGTCTTCAACGTACCAGTCGTCGTTAACGTTCCAGTGTTCGTCAACGTCCCAGTCGTAATCACCGTCCCCGTCTTCAACGTACCGGTCGTCGTTAGCGTTCCGGTGTTGGTCAACGTCCCAGTCGCAATCACCGTCCCCGTCTTCAACGTCCCAGTGGTCGTCAACGTCCCAGTCGTAATCACCGTCCCCGTCTTCACTACTGGCACAGTGATCACCGGAGGGGCAGTGACATTCACTTTCACTGCATTGGATTTTTTCGATCCGAACCCGTTGTAGACGGTCACGGAATACGATCCTGCCGAAGTAGTTGTAATCTTATCTTTCTGGAATGTAGGCGAGGAAGACGAGGATTGTACCACCCCATCCTTGGCCCATTGATACGTCAACGGATCAGTTCCCCCAGCGGCCACAGTGAGTACGAGCGTGTCGCCAACTTTCAAACCATCGGGTGCCACAGGTTGCTGGGTGATGACTGGAACCGAACCGATAATCACCTTTGAACGGCTACAGGAGACTGTTCCGTAGCTGTTCGTGGCCTCCATCCAATAAGAACCCGTGTCAGCGCCGGACGCTCTCAACACCGTGAGAACGCCGGTGTTCGCTCCGGAAATCTGACTCCCAGAGGACGATGTTCCATCTTTAAGGGTGACGCCGTCCTTGAACCAAGCCACAGAATCCGCACCATCCACCTTCGCTTGCAACACAAAGGCCGACGCAGTCGTGGAATGTGTCAAGGTATTGCTCACCACCACTGCTGGAGGCTGGTTCACGATCACCGGTGGCAACCCAAAAGAGTCCACGTACATCCACACACGATCGCGGCCGGCGCTCAGACTTCCATCTTTAGAATACGTGAATTCAAACGCAGGGAACGTCCCGGTTGCCACACGCACCGTCTGCTTCACCCAATCAGTCGCGCCACTCAGTTGCACGGGACGGCCCGTCACAAAATCGTTCACCAGAGCACCGCCTACTCGTAATTTCACGGTGTCTTGATCGGCCTCCGTGGACGCCTTCCACCAGAAGGAAAACAAGTAATACGCAGAGGCTCGCTTGGGATCGCCGTTATAGAACGAAGTGAACCGTAAGGCGGAGGAGCCCCCGTTCACAATAGCGCCGCTCTCGGCCACTGCGCGCACCACGCCGTCGGCTCCGATTCTCATCTCCCCAGTCCAAGGAGAGGTGGTGCTGTTGCTGACGTTATAAACCCGGCCGTTTCCTCCAAGCGCATTGACAACAGGTGCCGACACATCGGAAACCGTCACATTGAAGGTTGCATCGACGGAACCAAATTCATTGGCAGCATTAAGAACGAAACTGACGGGGCCGTCGGTATCGTCTGTAGGCGTGCCGGTGATCACCTTTTTGGCCAAGTCAAGCGTCAGCCCTTCTGGCAGGCTCCCATCCTTGAGACTCAGAGTGCTTGAAGCCGTCACGCCGATTGGGAAATTTAACCTCTTGCCCATCACTCCCGCAAAATCGCGCGTTGAGCCAAACATGGGCTCATTAGTAATGCCGCTCGCGCTCCCCGAAAGCACATAGCCACCCAGAGAACCGTATTCAGAGTAACCGGTGGAATATCCGGCTGCAGGTTTGGGCCCAGTTCCGGCCGATCGTACCGCGAGCACATAGGTTCCTTCGGTCAGAGTCACATTCACCGCGGCACTCAAGGCATCGGGCAGACTGGAAGCGGCTACCGTCGCCCCGCTGCCGTCGGTCAAGGTGAGCTGAATATCCACATTCGAGCTCACATTAGCTGGGCGCGCGGATGCGGTGAATGTGCCGCCCTTCGTCTGAAAAGTGAACGTGTCAGGCACCGTTGCACGCTGCAACAGACCATTGACCATGAAACTCCCAGACGTAGTGGAGGCCGGCAAAATGGCGTTTGGTGAACCATTGCTAACGTAACCAAATCCGTTTGTATCGGACGCAATAACTGCCACATCGTCCTGAGTGTTATTTGCCCTCGCGTACTCACCTTTGCTCCACTGCGAGACGCTGACGCTAAAAGGTGCGCCCATGATCGGCCCCCAACTCGTGGGGACATTCATCCCGCCGCCGTGACCATAAAAATACGTTTGCCCAGCCACAGTCGCTCCGGCCGCATCTTTTGTCGCGGCCAAACCGTCATGGCCCAGTCCTAAAGTATGACCTATTTCATGGGAGATCGTTTCCGCGCAAACTTTCGTCCCTCCATTAAACACCCAGCAAACAGTGTCCGACTTGTAACCTTTTCCAGCGGAAGCCCAAGCCCCGATGAAGGCCACCCCACCGCTCCCTGGCATAGCGGTGTTGGTCGGCGTCACCACCGCGCGCATGCGCAAACCGACAGGAGTGGCTGCGTACAAATCGCGATCCGTGGTGATGGTAATATCAAATGGGGCATAGTCTTCCGCAACGGCTTTCACAATGGAAGTGATGGAGGCCGCTGTTTCCTTGGAGGGTGCTGCCACAATCGTCTTACCCCCATTCCAGCTAGGATCCGTGATGCTTGCGCCCGCAAAATCCACAAAAATGACCCCCTTGGATCCGGGCCGGGTATTGAGCAAAGGAACGTCCGTGCGCACCACTGGCGCGACTGTCGTGACAGTTCCAGTGGTCAAAGAGCCGGAATCAATTGCAGCAATTCCAGACTCGGGAGCCGCCGCAAACTCTTTCCCCGAGCAGACCACTGAGTCTAAGCGTCGCTCCACCAGTAAGAGTTCGTCATGGTCCTGCACAATTCGATAAGCCACGCGCAAAGTTGGACGCAAAATCACTCCGGCAACTTCGTCTATGCTGGAGGCTAACTGGAAAGTTCCAGTCAGATCCGTGAGCTCACCCGCGATTCGCACCCAACCGTTATCTGGCATCACAAGGTTCACAAAGCCTTCCACCAAGTCTCCCGAAGCTGTGGGCAAAACAATCCTGTCCCCAGTCTTCACGGCGGACCATTGGCGGGCAGCAGCGGCCTCCAGTTTGACTATGCGACCCTTATCTGAGTCGGAATTCAATCCAGTCTTGGCTCGCAACGGCGCACCAATTGGCGCTGCCTGCACTGATAAAAGCCGAGGAAGTGAGTCCAGTGGGTCCACATTTGCAGGGCTACTCGCGGCCTGAGGCTTCCCAACGCCTCCTGACTGCGCGCCAAAATTACCTAAAGAAGGCGTCCCATCCAACGTTACCGCCGTTGACGCCTCGACTTTTGGCGCGGGCACACCCGCTCCTCCGCCCTGCAACGCGAGGTAACCCGCGCTGCCGACTAAAACAACGGTTGCACAAGCAACTGCCGTTATCTTCCAACTCACATGATGTTCGTGGTGTTTCATTTTCTGGGGGTTCTGATGAGATATAACGCAATCAGCAAGTCACTCATCTAGCATCAGCCAAGCCAAGGTGAGTTATCCTCAAAAAAATTCTAATAAAAGATGAACTCACTGAGTAAACGTAAGTTTCGCCTTTGCCTATAGGCACAAAACCTCGCCCGCACCCTTGTCGAGATGCCTCAGAAATGCGAACCCCACCACGTACAACTACTTCATTTATTAAAAAGCCGCTCAAAAGTGAGTCAACCAGACCCTGACACACATTCATCTACTGCTTCTGCGTCAAAAGACACGGTCCAACCCGCTGAGAGTTGGCATTTCCCAAGGAGTGTGAGACAAACATTTGTCGTGCTCACCGAACTCGTCGTTCGGGTCGAGGTAACCATGCGTCAGACTCCGCTTTACTTTTCCCTGATTTTCCCCTGCCGAGCCTGTATTTCAGGCTTCTTCCTCTCCCTCCCAAGCTTATGTCCTCCCCAGAATCTGTAACCCAAACGCCCGCTCCTCCTCCCACGACCCAAACGACGCTTTCAAAGGCCGCGTGGCTGACCTTGATGGCCGCATTTCTTGGCTGGCTGCTGGATGGTTTCGAATTAGGCCTCTTCCCTGTAGTCGCGCGGCCCGCCCTGCAAAGCCTCTTGGGACCTGGACTGGAAGGCGGCGTTGGACTTTGGATGGGGCGCATCACAGCGGCCTTTCTACTGGGTGCCGCGCTGGGCGGCATCGTCTTTGGTTGGCTTGGCGACAAAATTGGGCGAGTTAAAGCAATGGCGTGGAGCATTCTATGCTACTCTATTTTCAGTGGCGCGGGCTATTTCGCAGAAGCGCCGTGGCACCTCGCTCTGTTCCGCTTCATCGCAGCGCTCGGCATGGGCGGAGAATGGGCGCTGGGCGTGGCGCTTGTCATGGAAACGTGGCCGGATAAACACCGCCCCTGGCTCGCAGCGGCAATCGGCGCAGCAGCCAACCTCGGCATGGCTCTTGTGGGCGTTGTGGCGCGCATCTTTGTCGTCACCTCGGATTCTTGGCGCTGGCTGTTTTTAGTCGGTGCCGCGCCGGCTGTTTTGACCCTGATCATTCGAATTTGGGTGCCTGAATCCGAAAAATGGAAAGCCTCGACGAAGGACGAATCGAGCGAATCAAAGGTCGCCACCGTGCTGCGCCCTCCTTTGCTAACAGTAACGCTGATAGGCATTTTCCTCTCCGCAGTCGCACTCATCGGGTCTTGGGGTAGCGTCCAATGGATCCCCGCGTGGGCCGATCAACTCACCGGTGGTACACGACCTGACGCCAAAGCCACGGTGCAAATCGTCTCCTCTCTCGGAGCCGCTCTTGGCGCAATACTTGGCCCCGTGTTTCTCGCACGTCTTTCACGCCGACTCGCCTACGGAATTTTGAGCGCTCTGGCTCTCACTTTTAGCGTGTGGCTATTTCGGTTTCCAGCGGAATGGGGCACTCTGTTTTTGGTGAAAACCGGCCTCATCGCGGTCACGACGGCCTCGTTCTACGGTTTTTTCCCGCTCTATTTTCCAGAGCTTTTCCCCACAAGCGTCCGAGCGACGGGACAAGGTATCTGTTACAATTTCGGCCGCATTATCGCCGCGTTTGGGGCACTCGGTAGCGGGCAACTTGTCGCGCAACTAGGCGGTTACGCCCAGATGGGCGCCGTGGTCACTTTAGTTTACGTGCTGGGCATCGCACTGGCCTTCATCGCCCCGGAAACCAAAGGCCGACCCCTTCCAGATTAGAAGGTGTCCCAGCGCGACGGCTATCTCCGTTCAACCGGAGAAGACGTCTGCCGTCTTCCTCGTTCTACTCGTTTTCCAAAAAGAGCGACGACCGTTAACTTGCGGGACCATCGGCGGCAACGCTCGCGGCCTCCCACGTCTTAAGCTCTGCATCGCGCCCAGCGATTGTCCGGCGCGCTTTGTCGAGCGCGTACTTTCCAATCACCAGCAGTAGCGGTGGCCGTTCGGCATCCACCGCCTGCAAGATCACATGCGCCGCTAAATCAGGATCGCCTGGCTGTTTTCCATCAATGCCATCAATGAACTTCGCGAATTTTCCCACGCTCGCTTCATATTCAGGCAAAGCTACTTGTGCCCGATCTAAAGAACGAGAGATGAAGTCCGTGCGAAACGGTCCCGGCTGCACAATAGTTACCTTCAACCCGAAAGAACGCCCCTCTGCGGCTAACGATTCGCTCATTCCTTCCAGCGCACACTTCGCCGAGCCGTAAATTCCAAACCCCGCGTAATTCGCAATCGCTGCGGCTGCACTGATATTAAGCACATGCCCCGATCGTGCCGCTCGGAAATGAGGAAGAGCGCAGCGGATCAGTTCGAGAGGGCCAAAGAAATTGACCTCAAAATTGCGACGAATCTGAGCAGGCGAACATTCTTCAAGCGAACCCAGAAGACCATAGCCCGCATTGTTGACTAGAATATCGATCCGCCCGAACACACGGACCGCTTCATCCACAACCTGTTGAATCTGTTTGAAATCAGTGACATCTAAAGTTGCGAGATGCGAATTGGCGGGCCAGCGCGCCGCTAAATCCGCCAACGTCGCCACATTGCGAGCCGTCAACACGACGCTATCGCCGCGCCCAAGAGCAGCCTCGGCCAAAGCCCGACCAAAGCCACTGGAACAACCGGTAATGAGCCAAACCTTTTCTGACATGCCTCAAATCATTTGGCAAAACCGCGCAAAACGCACGTTCGAAAATGTCCGCAGAAGCCCACTGCGCGCTAGCCCCGCAGTGGTTGAGAGACCCACCCACACAACCAGGCACGCAAGTGCGCCGGCATTCCTTCAGTTTGATGCGCCACCGCCACAAGGCACGAACCACCGCCGAAGATTGAAATTCCCCCAGTCGCTTGGTGCACCGTCACGCTGAGAAAACCGTCCTGACCGCGCTGCCCCAAAAAGCCGTTTTCTAGCATCTTCTCTAACCGAGCCCGCATCAGACTGCCCCGCGCATCGAACCCTAGCTCTCCGGTCTGTAAAGCGTCCTGATCCAACCACAAAGCAAAACCGCGGACTTCTGGAAATCTAGAAAGTGACAGGCCAAGCTCCTCAAAGCGTGTCTGCGGCAACGCCACACGCGCCTCGCCCTGCGTCTGCGAAGCGAGCCCCATCTTCCCTCGAACGGACCGCGCCTCTACACTACTGCCTGGGTCCATCCGCGCCCAATCAGACGCCTTCTCAGTTCCAGAAACTAACGGACGAGCTGGCGTCTCCTCAAGCACCTGACGCTTTGCGGGAACCTCCACGGCGACACGCGCAGGCTCAGGCAATGCGACGCGCTCGGCTTCCGGAACGGACTCCGCATACGCCTCCAAAATCTTTCTTAATCTCGAGTTCGAACCCGTCGCAGGCGGTGCTGTTTTCGGAGCACCTCGAGAGGAAAGTGGCTGCGAGTCCGCTATATTTTTCTGCTCCAAAACAGCCTCAAATGCGGCTGGGGTTGGTCCCTCTGGGGGAGGCAGTCGGACGCCGCGTAGCGCCTTCATGGTTTCTCGCGCCTCGGCAGTCGTCAATTTCGAAGCGCGCAATTCCTCCTCCCAATCCGAAAAAGTGCCCCGTTCCTGTTCCGCTTCAGCGAAAGACTCCAGCGGTATATCAGTCTGCTGTGGAAGCGGTTCTCGAATAGGTTCAAGAGAAAGATCAAACCCTACATCTCGCTCGGCCGCACCAGGATCGCGGAAATGTTCCGGGTACTGGCGAACCAGATAACGCAACGAAAATGCGAGTGGTCGCTCGGCGCCTACGTCTAGCCGAGCCTCCACAGGCAATTCAACGAGACGTTCTGGCGTCCAATCCCCCGCACGTTTCCATTGAGAGGGAACCCGCGGCATAAGCTCCGCAAGCGCCACCCGCTGGAGAATCCCGCGCTTACTCAAAAAGGGATGCTGCGCTGAGGGCGGCAGCGTTGAGGGCACGTCGAGGGGGCCGTCTATCGGCTCGAACACTATTTCTTCTGGCTTCGAAGGCGGTCCATTGAAGTACGCGCCCATGATTCGGCGAAACAAACCCATTACCCCTTTTAAAAGCGTGAAACCCCACTGAGTGCAACTCTGCAAAACGTGGAGAACGCGGGTACCCTTCGTTGGGTTGAAAAATAAAACATTCCACACGCTTCCCGTTGCCCCGCGTCCACAGGCATTCCATACTCGCGGAAGTCAGTCATGCTTCATCTCTCCGTTCTCGCCAGTGGTAGCTCAGGAAATTGTGCACTCGTGGAAACAGCCTCCACTCGGGTGCTGGTAGACGCCGGTCTCAGCGCGCGTAAAATTGCCCAGAAACTCGAAATCATCGGCGTCTCTCCGAATTCTCTACATGGCATTTTGCTCACCCACGAACATTCAGATCATGCTCAGGGCATCGGAGTTTGGGCCCGTCGCCATGGCACTCCGATATTCGCAAATAGTCTTACTGCAGAAGCGCTTAAAGAGGAGAGCAAAGGCGTCCAATGGCGCATTTTCACCACGGGCTCTGATTTTGATCTGGGCGATTTGCGCATCCAGAGTTTCTCTGTACCACACGATGCCGCCGAGCCCGTTGGCTTTGTTTTACAACACAACGGCTCGGGTGTGGGCTTTCTTACCGACTTGGGCTACGCCACACGCATGGCTCTCGAGCGCGTACGCACCGTCCATACATTGCTCATCGAAGCCAACCACGACGAGGCCATGCTTCACAACGACACCCGACGGCCTTGGGCAATTAAGCAGCGCATTCTGTCGCGGCACGGTCATCTTTCGAATAACGCAGCCGCACAACTTCTTGCGGAGATTCTTGGTGGGAGCCTGCGTCGGGTCCTGCTGGGGCATTTGAGCGAAGACTGCAACACCCCAGCGCTCGCCCTGCAAACGGTCCGCGAACGCCTAGCGCTTGGCGGTGGCGAAGCCGTTGAAGTCCTATGCGCCGCCCCGGGAGATGCTCCCAGCAGGCTTCTTGTGGGTTGAGGCAGTGCGCTTGCGTGCCGCCCCTGTGCGCTTGCGAGAACCCTCTTTCCTCCCAATATTTACCGCCTTCTCACCCGCGCTGGGACAAAGCCCTTTTAGTTCGCAACTCGCGCAGTCCGGATTAACCGCCTTGCAACGCCGCCTGCCGTGCCAGATGAGCCAGTGGCTTAATACCGCCCACTGAGGCTTCGGCACGAAGCGCATGAGATCCAGTTCGATTTTTTCGGGGGCGCTGTGTCTGGAGAAGCCCAACCGCGCTGCAAGGCGCTGCACGTGAGTATCCACCACGACCCCCTCCGGCGTGCCAAACGCGTCTCCGAGCACCACATTCGCCGTCTTGCGTCCCACTCCAGGTAGGGCCGTAAGTGCTTCCATGGATTGAGGTACTTCCCCCTGATGCCGTTCCAAAAGCGCTTCCGCACAGCCCTTAAGATTTTTCGCCTTAGCCCTAAAAAATCCGGTGGATTGCACTATCGCCTCGAGTTCCGATAGTGGAATGGCTGCATAATCCTCAGCTCTCGTGCACCTAACAAACAACTTGCGCGTTACCTGATTCACACGGACGTCCGTGCATTGAGCCGATAGAATAGTCGCCATTAACAACTCCAACGGATTTGAAAAATTGAGTTCACAGTGCGCCTCAGGATATGTTTGGGCGAGAACACGAAGCACCTCAGGGATGCGTTGGGCTTTGAGTGGAACTGGCACGCCTCAGCATGCCCCGAATAAAAAAAGTGGCAACATTGCGGCTTAACCTCGCTGCAAAACGGGGTAATCTTCCCGCACACCCTATGGATATCACCCGCACAGCTTACGGAACTTGGAACGGTGGCCGCTTTATGCACTTCGGAGAACCACTTTCCGATGAACGCTTTATCAGCGTCCTCCAGCACGCTTATCAGTCCGGTATCCGTACCTTCATGACCTCCGATGTTTACGGCAACGGCGCCGCTGACGAAATGCTTGGCCGCGCACTGAGCGGATTACCACGAGATTCTTACTGCTTGGTGGGACTGATCGGCCACGACTTCTACAAGGGTGAACGTGTGGGCTCCAAGGGCTTCCCACGCTTCACAGACCCGTTACTGCGCCAGCCAAACGACTTCGCTGACTACATAGAAATGGCTACTGAACAGGAACTTAAACGTTGCGGTGTCGACCACTTCGACTGCCTCATGCTCCATAACCCAGATTTTACTGGCTTCAGCAGCGACGCTGTTTGGAAGGGCATGGCTCGCGTGAAGGAGCAAAAGCTGACGCACAGACTTGGCGTTGCTCCCGGACCGGCGAACGGTTTCTCGCTCGACTTGTTACTTTGCTTCGAGCGTTTCGGTCCCCTCTTGGACTGGGCAATGGTCATTCTCAACCCGCTTGAACCCTGGCCCGGCACCCTGTGTCTGCAGGGGGCCATTCAACAGAACATCAAGCTGATCACGCGCGTCGTGGATCATGGCGGCCTGTTCCACGGGGACGTCAAACCGGGCCATGAGTTTGCCAAGTACGATCACCGCAGTTATCGAGCCCCCGGTTGGGTAGAGAGCGGCACCGCCAAGATTGAACACTTACTGCCAATCGCCAAACGCCACGGCTTGAGTCTTTTACAGCTTGCATGCGCTTGGAACCTTTCTCATGAGCCCGTCAAAAGCGTCATCCCCACTTTGATTCAAGAAATCGGAGAAGGCGCCCGCAGCATTGAATCCAAAGTGGACGATCTAGCGGCCCTACCGGATTTTCAGCTAAGCGCTGAGGAGGTCCAAGAGATTACCGCGCTGGGGAACAACAAAGGTTGTATGTCCCTCAAGGGAGGAAACCCGGAGCATCAGGGCGAGTCGCTCCCGGACCGTTGGGAGCTGACGGCAGAATTAGAATCTGTGGCTGCGCGCTGGGGGATTGATCCGAGGACGGATCTACTTTGCACCCATGCAAAGCATTCTTAGGGGCCTCGTGCACAGTAAGCGGCGAAGGTGCGTCGCCGCTGCGTGCACCCAAGCGCAAACGTCCTCTCCAAGCCTTTTGGAATAAATCTCGTTTTCTTTGGTTGATCCGTCATACATCTATTTCCCGTATGAGTGCTGATGCGCCAGATTACGTGCAATTAGGTTTTTCGCGAATGGAGCGCGATCTCCATTATCTCGTGGAATGCTTTGGGGAAGTCTTGGTGGAGATGGGTTTCGGAGAACTCGCCCAACATCTCCCTTGGAGAGCCGAGGCGCCCCTTGATTCGGAGGCGCCTCCGCGGCTTGGTCTCGCGCTCTCCGTCGCGTTTCAATTGCTGAACATGGTCGAGGAAAATGCGGCGGCTCAAACACGCGCATTGCGGGAACGCGTGGACGGATTTTCCGCTGAACCCGGCGCCTGGGGGGGACATTTGGCCCGACTACGCGAAGAGGGCGCGGACGGAGCAACGCTAGCCGCCACATTGCGTAAAGTCCGAGTGGAGCCTGTACTTACGGCACATCCAACTGAGGCAAAACGACTTTCCGTCTTAGATCAGCACCGGGTCTTGTTTGACTTACTAGAAAAAGTCTCCAGCGGCACCCTTCCCAAAGCGGAAGCCAGAACCATACGCGAAGCGGTAAAAGCGGCCCTCGAGAGACTCTGGCGTACTGGGGAAATCCTGCTCGAAAAACCCTCCCTCACCGACGAGCGGCGAAATGTGCTGCACTACCTGCGCGACGTTTTCCCCGCCGTGCTACCGGCTCTGGATGAACGTCTGCGACAGGCTTGGATGGATGCCGGCTACGATGTCGCTCTCCTGAGCGAGCCCGGGACTTTGCCTCGTTTACGATTCGGCACTTGGGTCGGCGGCGACCGCGACGGCCATCCAGGCGTGACGGCAGAAGTCACTGGAGAGACCCTGGAGCGCCTCAGGGTAAACGCGCTTTTAGTGATTGCAGAACAGCTTACCTCTTTGTCGGAACGTCTTTCGCTCTCCGCCTGGATGCAGTCGCCGCCGACTCTTTTGAAAGAGGGAATTGCCCGCCTCGAAGCCGCGCTGGGCACCGCCCTCCCCGGTCTCTCCCGCAAGGACGAGCCTTGGCGTTGGTTTGTGGAACTCATGATCGCGCGGCTTCCTGTCACGCGGACCCATGGCCAGCTCGCGCAGCTGCGCCAAACCGACGGTGCCTACCGTCATGCCGAAGAGATTCTCGCCGACCTGGACCGCCTGCACGAATCGCTAGTTCAGGTGGGTGCACGGCGTCTGGCGGAATCCGACGTGCTGCCGGCTCGGCGCAGCGTGGAGGTATTCGGCCTCCACTTGGCGAAACTAGATATCCGGCAAAACTCGCTTTTCCACTCCAAAGCCCTTACCCAGCTTCTGGGTGCAACGCGTTTGTCTGCAGATGACTGGGAGGATTGGTCAGAGACTGAAAGATTACGCTTTCTAGAAAAAGAACTGCGTTCGCCGCGCCCCTTTTTACATCCCTCAGCCAGCGCTGGCCCCGAGGCAGACGCAGTGCTGGGTTGTTACCGAGTTCTTGCTGCGCACATCGATCAATTTGGAACCAGTGGTGTGGGAGCCCTCATTGTGAGCATGACTCGCCGGCTCTCCGATCTTTTGGTGGTTTATCTTTTAGCACGCGAAGCCGGACTTTTACGTGCCTTTCCTGAGGGTATTGTCTGCTTGCTTCCGGTGGTTCCTCTTTTCGAAACCATCGAGGATCTGGAGGGTGCGCCTCAAATGTTGAAGGTGTTTTTAGAACAGCCAGTGACACACTTCAGCCTGAACCATCACGCCAAAGTGGCGGCCCGACCCGGCGAATTGATCCAGCAGGTCATGGTGGGCTACAGCGACAGCAACAAGGATGGGGGAATCATGGCGAGCCAGTGGGCTCTGCAATGCTCCCAACAACGTCTGGCACAGGTCGCAGCTGAGGCGGGCGTTGAACTTCGGTTTTTCCACGGCCGAGGTGGTACGGTAAGTCGTGGAGCCGGTCCGACCCACCGTTTTTTAGAGGCCCTCCCCCACGGCTCGCTCAGTGGTCAAATGCGCCTGACCGAGCAAGGCGAAACCATTGCACAAAAATACGCTAACCCCGCAACTGCCACGTACAATTTAGAAATGCTTCTCGCGGGAGTCGCCGCCACCACAGCCCGACACAGAGTGCCTGCCGAGGAAGCGCCGGAGTTCGCTGCTCTCATGCAAAAGCTTGCTACCACCAGCAGAGAGGCATACCGCCAACTCCTTGATGCTGATGGTTTTCTTGAGTTCTACCGACAGGCCACACCCATCGATGCTCTGGAGCACAGCCGGATCGGTTCCCGGCCCTCGCGCCGCTCTGGCAAACCGAGTCTTGCAGATCTGCGCGCAATCCCTTGGGTGTTCTCGTGGAGCCAAGCGCGGTATTACATCCCAGGTTGGTTTGGGATGGGAAGCGCCCTCGCCGCATTGTCGCCCGAGGAAGTCCAATCGCTCTCCGAGCATCTGCGCGTCTGGCCATTCTGGCGCTACGTTCTCACCAACGTTGAATCCTCATTGGCTAGCGCGGATCCGCTCTTCATGGAACTTTATGAGGGCTTGGTGGAGGACCGGGCGTTGCGTACGAAGTTCTCGAAAATTATCCGCGAAGAATGGAGCCGAACCCATGAAATGCTGAAGGTCATCCGAGGCAAATCATTGTCCGGCAGTCGTCCTCGCATGCTTAAAACTCTGGAGCTTCGCAGCGAAGCCCTCGGAGTGCTACACCGCCAGCAAGTGGCGATGCTACGCGAATGGCGGGGGCGCATCCGGAAAGGAGACACGCCCGGTGCCGACAAAATGTTGCCCGACTTATTACTCTCCATCAACGCGATAGCGAGCGGCCTTCGCACCACTGGATAGCGAGCCCCCATCGGCTCCCTTGACCAGCGAGCCACCGACTCCCTAATCTGAGGCACAAATGAAAATTCAGAGGGCCTTGATTTCCGTTTCCGACAAAACCGGTTTAGTGGAGTTCGTGCGTGAACTGGAGGCGATGGGAGTAGAAATTATTTCCACGGGTGGTACCTCTGCGTTGCTTCGAAAAAGCGGAATAACCACAAAGGACATTTCCACATTCACCGGCTCACCCGAGATCCTTGATGGACGGGTAAAGACGCTTCATCCCAAAGTCCACGGAGGTTTACTATATCTTCGTGAAGACCCCGAGCACTGCGCAGAGGCGGCTGCGAACGACATCCAGCCCATCGACTTGGTCGTCGTCAACCTCTATCCCTTTGAAGCAACCGTCGCAAAGCCCGGAGTCACCCTCGAAGAGGCCATCGAAAATATCGACATCGGCGGACCTTCCATGTTGCGCTCTGCCGCGAAAAATTACCGCGCAGTCACCGTCATCGTGGATCCCGCCGACTATCAGGATGTCTTGGAAAGCATGCAGGCCAACGCCGGTTCAACCACGCTCAAGTTAAGAGAGCGTTTGGGTATCAAGGTCTTCGTCACCACGTCCCGTTACGATGGGGCGATTGCCAATTATCTTAACAACGCCCAAGAGGCCACGAGCTCCCTCTCCCTCTCCCTGCCCTGCACCGCTCGGTTGCGGTACGGCGAAAATCCACATCAGAAGGCGGCACTGTACGGTCACTTCGACGACTTCTTCCAAAAGCTCCACGGCAAGGATCTCTCCTACAACAACATCTTGGACATCTCGGCCGCCGCTGAGCTAATTGAAGAATTTGACGAGCCCACCGTAGCCATTCTTAAACACACCAACCCCTGTGGAGTCGGCTCAGATCCCGATCTGCGACTGGCTTGGGACAAGGCTTTTGCGACTGACAAACAAGCGCCTTTTGGAGGAATCATCATTACCAATCAAATACTCACCGAATCGCTCGCCCGCGCCATCAGTGAGATTTTTAGTGAAGTAATCATCGCCCCAGACTTTGACCCAGATGCCCGAGCGCTTCTCCAGAAAAAGAAGAACCTCCGACTGATGCGAAAAATGGGCTCCGTCTTCACGAAGGATTCCAGCGAGGAAATGGTGCTGCGTTCCGTTGTGGGCGGAGTGCTAGAACAGACCCGAGACAGGCCCTGTGCGGGCCTCGTAGACCTTGAGGGAAAAACCGTTACCCAGCGCGAACCGACCGCGGCGGAACTCAAGGCACTGCTGTTCGCATGGCGCGTCGTTAAGCAGGTGAAGAGCAACGCCATTGTCTATGCGGCGGCAGACCGTACGCTCGGTATCGGAGCAGGCCAGATGTCGCGTATCGACGCCTCCCGCATCGCAATCTGGAAAGCGAAGGATGCGGGCCTATCTCTTAAAGGCTCCGCTGTTGGCAGCGACGCCTTCTTCCCCTTCGCAGACGGACTCATCGCAGCAGCAGACGCGGGAGCCACTTGCGCGATACAACCCGGAGGCTCTCTGCGCGACGCAGAAGTCATCGAAGCGGCCAATTCCCGAGGAATGGCTATGCTTTGCACCGGCACGCGGCACTTCAGACATTAAGCGTGAATGCATCCACTCATGGCGCGCTAAAACTCGGGGTCAACATCGACCATGTGGCAACGTTACGCCAGGCCCGTTACCCGAACCTCCTGGACACACACAACTGCGAGCCCGATGTGCTGACCGCGGCAATCGCCTGCCAAAATGGCGGGGCAGACAGCATTACCATTCATTTGCGCTCGGATCGCCGCCACATTCAGGATGCGGATGTGTTTCGTTTAAAGGAACATATCCACTTGCCCCTGAATTTTGAAATGGGCAACACCCCGGAGATTCTCGCCATCGCGCTGCGACTTCTCCCTCGCGAAGCCTGTTTGGTGCCGGAAAGTCGAAAGGAAATTACGACAGAAGGCGGATTGGATGTAGTGGGCCAAAGCTCGGAGCTTCGCGATACGGTGATGGCATTGCGCGGGGCGGGCATTCGGGTGAGCATGTTTATTGAACCTGAAATCAAACAGATAGAGGCCTCTGCAAAGTTGGGCGCTGAGATGATTGAACTTCACACTGGCGCCTTCGCCAATGCTATGGGAGCAAACCAAACGCAGGAGCTAGAGCGTCTTGAAAGCGCTGCGCGGGAGGCGCATGCATTTGGCTTACAGGTGAACGCCGGCCACGGAATCAACTACTCAAATATCGCACTCATCCGGGATGTGAGACCCTTGTCAGACCTAAACATCGGACACTCCATTGTTTCGCGGGCACTCTTTATCGGGATGGAAGCTGCGGTGAGCGAGATGCTCGCACTCATGAATCCCTCACAGCCACCTCAGGAATGAACTTGGCTTCACGCCCGCATATGCTGGGAGTCGGTCTTGATCTAGTAGAAGTTCCTCGTTTTGCGAGTGTGATCGAGCGTCATGGCGAGCCCTTCATTCAGCGTATCTTCACCGAACACGAGCAGCTTTATTGCAAGTCCAAGCATTCTCCTGCACAGTTTTACGCCGCGAGGTTTGCAGCTAAAGAGGCTATTTCAAAGGCTTTCGCTACTGGGATCGGCGCACAACTTGGTTGGCTGGATATCGAAGTGCGCCACACCGCATCGGGGGCTCCAGAAATACAACTCTCTGGCAAGGGTGCCGAACTCGCGGCGCAACGTGGCGTGTGCGAAATCTTGGTAAGTCTCACGCACACTGAATCGATGGCAGCCGCCCAAGTGTTTCTTCAAGGATAACGACTGACCTCGGGACACTCACTCCCTGATGAGACCCGACACCTTGAACTCGAATTCCTATGATGCACCGCCCTCGGGGTTGCGACATTCTCCCAATGGTGAGAATGTCAGGAATGGGTTTTTTACGTATTCCCCACTCATTTCCTATTTTTGTGGTGACGTGCCTCCTCAGCCTAGGCGACTTGGGTGGGCTACAGCCCGCAGCGGCATCTTCTCATTTTGAGGCAATCTCTATTCCCGGCAAGGCGTTAGATGGAAATCCCCAAGGCGATCCTGTGCAGAGGCGGGTGGCTGTTTTCACCCCGAAACTGCCGAGGTTCACCTCCAAGCTTCTCACAGTCTATTACCTACCCGGATACTTTGGTTCTTCTGAGGACTTTCTTGGAGCCAATGGAGATCTTTTCGCTGCCGTTTTTCAACAACTTGCGGATCGCGGGATTCCCCTGCGCATGGTCGTCCCAGACTGCAAAACCCGCTGGGGTGGAAGCCAATATTTAAATTCCACGGCCCAAGGAAATTACGCAGACTATGTGCTGGAGGAAATTATCCCCATTTTGGAGAAACGTTTTGGCACCCCCATAACCCCGCGCGATCGCATTATTGCGGGCCATTCTAGTGGAGGCTTCGGCGCGCTTCGCCTAGCGATGATGGCTCCCGAACGCTTCGGAGCGATCATTGCACTTTCCCCAGACACCTATTTTGAGGTCACGCATCGTCCTCTAGCAGAAGCCCCTGAAGTGCGTTCCGTGACCGCAGAGGCATTCCGCAGATACACTACTTTCGGGAAGGATAAGGATTTACCGGGCCACAATCTGGTGCAGATCATGCTGGGACTGTCAGCTGCGTACGCTCCCAAGGGTCCCAATGAGCCAGGGCATTTTCATTGGCTATACGATGAATATGGAAACTGGCAAGAGGAGGTCTGGCAAAACTGGCTGGAAGAGGATCCGGTGTTCATTGCGCGGCGAAACCCTCACTTATTCATGCCGTTCCACAGAATTTATCTGGATGGGGCTGAGCATGATGAATTTGGAGCGCAAAAGGGCGCCAAGCTTCTTGGCGGTCTGATAAAGCCTTACTCACAGGTCGAGTTTTACGAGTCGCCTGATGGCCATGCGGATCACATCGAAGAGCGTCTCGCACGCGGGATCGAATGGGTTTTCGGTAAGACCATGAGAAACATCGAGGACCGTTGATTCCTGCTGATTCGTGAAAGTTCCCACTAACTTTTTAAACAAAACCATGCGCAATTCTGCCGCTAGGCTTGGCCTCCTCTGGTGCATCGCGCCTTTATGTGCCTCCGCTATTCCCGCTGCACCATCGACGCAATTAACTCCAGCGCAGGAAGCTGCATGGCGCGAAGTCCTTCGCCTAGATTCAGGGCCACAAGCAGGAACCGAGGCGCCCAACCGTTTCATGGAACGTTTCAGCGGCCATCTCAAGGCACAAGAAACTGCCCTCAGACAATTTCTCGCACTGACACCCGCCGAACATACCTTCGAGGCAAAATTTCGATTGATCCGCGTTCTGGCATTACGGGCAGAATTAGAGAGCGACCCGACACGGCAAGAGCAAGCCGACGCTCTGCTTGAAAGTCTCGAGCGAGAGGCGGGCCCACAGCAAATGGCACACATCGCCTTCGAGCGGATTTCTCAATGGATGCGTCGCAACAGACTCCCGTCCAAAGAACAGAGAACCGAACTTCTGGCAGCGGCCCGCGAGTTTCGTGACCGGTTTCCCTCGGATCCCAGAGTGCCTAGACTCTTGGTGGAAGTGGCGACCCAGTTCGACCGGGATCCTGAACTCAAACGTGTTCTTTTGGAAGACGCCAAAAAACATACCCGTGATGCAGCGCTGCGTCGCCGAATCGAAGACGACTTTCGGAAGCTCGGTCTTTTGGGCAAGCCCTTGCAGTTAAAGTTTTCGGATGTGAATGGACGTTCCGTGAGTTTGGAGCAAATGCGGGGCAAACCGGTGATCCTGCTTTATGCGAGTGGAGGGGCACAGAGCTCACTTCTAGGGTGGAAAGCGACCAACGAAGTGCTGCGGTCCTGGCCGGATGTCCAACGTGTGTGTGTGTGCGTGGACGATAACCGCTCAGCCATGGAGCGCGCACGCCAGGAACACGGCGAGGGTTGGATTATCGGATGGGATGGGATGGGATGGAACAGTCCTCTCGCGAGGCGCTGGGGAATTAACGCAGTGCCTACATGCTGGCTGCTAGACTCCTCTGGTCGTTTGGTTTCCTTGAACGCAGCAGACGATTTGGCGGGACAGCTCAAAGCGCTCAAAGAAGCACGCCAGTCCCCATAGAAGCCGCCGCCGAGAGGTTTTTTGATTCAACCCTTTCAGGGTTGTTTACGTCTTGTGGCGGCGTTGAGAATCCCGCTGGCGCTGCGGAAAAAGAACGCCGACAGTGCGGAGTTTTCTAGAACCCAATCGTAAAGGTGGCCCCGCCGCGAAGCACCCGGTTGCCTTCGGCAAAGTCCTGCTCCGCGTACAGGCGCAACGTACGGCGCTCGCCCAATGTGAATTCCACTGAGGAGCCAAAGCGCAAGGAATCGGCGCTACGGCGTTTGTTGCTGACTGTCCACGAAATGTCGGGAGCTCCCTGCCAACGCACTTCCTGACTACGTCCGGCGGCGGAGAAATCATGAACCCAGGCACCTAAAAGGCTCACTCGCACGGGTTGCTTCATAATCCGACCTTCCCTTGAAACTTCCACGCCCATCTTGGAAAGCATCGTAGTATCCCAGCGCGCACTCGTGTTGACTCCCAAAGCGCCGACATATTGTTCCGACATTCCAGCTTGATGCACTCCGACAAAGGCGAGCCGGGCAGTCGGAACAATGCTCCAGCGACTTCCCGCTGCTGCGAGTTGAGCGCCCATCCCAACTTGGGTCAGCCACTCTTGGGTTTCGGTTTTCACACGACTTTCAGCGCCGGTGTCCAATTGGGTGCGCCGGATAACGTTATCAGAATTGCCGTAAAACGCGGTGAGATCCAAGAACAGGCGCCATGTCAGCGGCGTGCTCATGTACATCCCCAAGTGCCAGCTATCGGAGGAGATTCTTGAGGAGGGCAAATTCAACTGTGTGGAGGATGTTCCACAGGCACCGAAGAAGCCGAGTGTCAGACGACCAAAGCGGCGCTCTACGGATGTCACATCGCCGAAAGAATTGCGGGAGGAGCCGCCGTCACCATTTGCAAGGTCCTCTTTGTGATTACTAGAGCTACCGTAGACGCTAGTCCAAGCGTTCCATGAGTTGCCAAGGCCGGTAGATTGATCCAACACTTCAAGCTCACCCGGGGTCGTGAGCACGGTGCCGAGCGAATTTAAACGGTCGGAAAGTGATTTCTGAATGTCCTGCATCCGCCCGAGAGCCAAGGTGTAGTTTTCCGCATAGATCTGCGCATTGAGTCGGTCGTAGATGGAATAGATCGAAGCGGTAGTGGGGTCTAGCTCCAACTGCTTAAGTACGAAAGCCAGCACAGGATTCTCTTCGGTGTTGGGAGCAGCTGCAGCCGCACCCGCCCCAGTGGGAGCAGACGCCAACAACAACCGGTCCAAAGCACCGCCGATCTGCGCGCGGGAACCGGTGAGCGCTCCGCCGATTTGCGAGAACCGCACCCGTTGTAGGGTCATTTGAAGGCCTCTGCGCGTGCCGGCAGCCGCAGCCGCACCCGTGGGCACGCTATCAATAGAACCGAGCGAAACGATCTGGAATGAAGCTTTAATCATTGGTGTTGATGCAACCGCAGCCATTTGATCGAGCTTCAACTGTTCATCACTCCCGACAGACAACTCATTTTCAGCTGAAACAATCACAGAGGAATGTGGGTTGAAATCGGTGAGGCGCATGGTTTTGGCCTTTGGATCCGTGTAAAGCTTTGGACGAACGGTGACGTCGGCTAACTTGGCCACACCTGAGGTGGCCTCGGCACCAGATCTAATAACCTGCATCAGATCTGAACCTAGTGTCCCGCCTGAGAGTTGGTACTCCACTTCGTAAATGCCTCCAGAGAAAGTGACACTGCCTTTAACCTCCTGTGTACCAATGGAATTGCCGGGGGCGAGAGTGGCGTTAGAGGAAAGTCGCAGCACTCCCACTATAGTACCCCTACCCTCTAATCTTTGGGCCTGAGTGCCACCACCAACCACCAACCCCGCTGTCCCAAGACTGGAGACGTCCAGTTTCACCCCTGAGGAACCACTACCACCGACGACAAGATTACTGAGCTGACTCAGCGTCTGACTGCCCTGTACAATTGTAGTGCCACCACTCCCGGTCAAAATAGCCGAGCCGGTAGCCTTCACCGAGCTAGCGAGCACTAAAGTTCCTCCACCAGAAGTGGTCACGCTGTTAAGCACTTGATTCCCTTGTACGGAGAAGGAGCCTGCGTCTATTCCCATAGTGCCTTGCAGCGAGCCTGCACCCGTCCACACCACGGTTCCGCTGCCTGACTTGGTCAGCCCATTCGCACCGCTCTGAGCGCCACTGACAGTCAGTGTCTGTCCCGTGAGGACGCTCATATTTCCCGACACCGTCAACGCACCTGCGCCCTGTTTGGTGAGAGTACCGGAACCCGAAATCGTCCCACCAAATACACCGCCCCCATTGCCCACATTAACCGCGACATCTCCACCCACAGTCACAGGAACAGGAACCACCACGACCGCTTCTACGGTCACGGAAATCGGCGCACCCGAAGACGAAGTACCAGTAGTGGTGGTGCTACCCGCCAAAGCCAACTGACCTCCGGCGAGGCTGAGTGAGGCGCCTATGTTCGCAGCACTTGAAACCTGCAATGTACCCGCCTTTAGCGCGGTGCCATTCGCAAGCGTGTTGGTCCCCGTCACAACGAGCGTTCCAGAGCCGGACTTCAACAATTCGCCACCACCTGCCAACGTATTACTGAGTGTGACTTGGCCAGACTCCTTGTTGACGCTCAGAGAGGCCGCACTGCCGACATTCACAGCCCCGGTACCCAAAGCTCCGGTGGACTGGATTTCCAGTGTGCCGCCGCTGAGATCCGTGCCGCCAGTGTAAGCGTTGTTAGATCCAGTGAGCACCACCTTGCCGCTCCCGCCGACAAGAAGCTTGCCGCTCCCAGCTATGGAATTGCTCAACGTCATGACGGTTCCACCGGAAACGGGATTCAGTACCAGTGCGCCGGAAGTCCCCAACTGTACTGAGCCTGAACCAAGTGCATTCCCATTTTTTGCAACCAGCAAACCACCATCAACCTCGGTGCCGCCAGAATAGGTATTTGTACCGCTGAGAACAAGCGTGCCATCGCTCTCTTTCTTAACGGCACCAAAACCCGTGACCGCACCACTTAACTCCAAAGTACCTGACTTAATCTCCACCGAGGCCACCGACCCAATGCTCACTGGGTTATTCACCACCGTTGAGCCTGACGTTCCGCTCGTCGCCGTGAAGGAGATCGTGCCGGAGCTCAATTCTAAAGTTTCCCCCTTCCGCAAGGTCGTTGGATCACTAGTGCTACCCTTAGGCACTTCCACGATGGGTGGCACGGTGGTGCCGCCGTTCCATGTCACGGAGTATCCGCTGAGACTTAAGACGCTGCCAACCGTGCCTCCTTGAATAGTGACGTGGGGAATGTTCAAATCATAACTCAGATTAAAGACGATCTGCGCGTCGTCAGCCAAGGAGATGACACCAGTAGAAGCGGAGGTACCAGCGGAGAGCGAGGAGCCGAAGAGCTTTACGCTATTGGCCTCAGCTATAGTGCCGATTTCAAGGCGGCCGGCCTTGATGAACGTATCCGATGTCATCGAGAAGCCTTGCGAGAGCAAGAGCGTCCCTGCACCCAACTTCACCAAACTACCCGGCCCAGACACCAAGTCGCTAATCGTGAGCTTAGCGCTGGTATCCACGGTGAAATTCGTCGTCCCCGCGATAATTACAGGGCCGGAGATCTCATGGGTTCCTCCGGAGGCTAAGATTGACGCCGTTCCCGATCCCAGACTGCTGAGCGAAACCGTCCCGTTGGACAATGTCACGCCCCCAGCCCCGCTGAGAGACAAGCTCACCAGTTCAACCGTTTTTCCATCGAGATCTACCTTCGTGGACTGCGCACCGGACGTGACAGATCCCGAATCCACACTGCGGCTTGCAGCGCCGTCCAACCCGGGACGCCCACCCAGCTGCGTCCAGTTATTCCAACCCGTCCACGAACCAGAAGCAGCACCTGCCCATACCCCTTGACCAGAATAAACAGTGCCAGTGACGGCTACAGAGCGAGAGCCTAAGGATAGATCGGCGAGCCCGGTGCCTGTCTGTCCTTTCGAAGTGAGGGAAAGGGTGAGCGCGCCCTGTTTCACTCCGGCCACAGAGGTGTCGCCCGAGTAGAGAACGGAAACGGCGGAACTGCCACCCGCGCTCAGCTTGACAGAACCGCCTGCCAGAGCGCCGCTAAGGCTTAACGAACCTGTGCTGGTCATCTGCGCGAGGAGATCGTCGGAGAAGCCATCGTTCAGCGCGCTATTCGCGAGCGTCAGCGTGGAAGCGGAGAGCGAACCGCCTGCATGCACGCGGCCAAGGTTCAGCGTCAGGTCTGCGGTACCACCGTTGAGGCTCACTTCCGCCTGGCGGTAAACCGTCGCGTTGACTGCGATATACTGACCCGCGAGGCCAACGGTCGCTAGGCCGGTTCCCGCTTGACCGAGTGAGTTCAACGTCAAGTTCAAGGAACCGCTCTTTAACCCAGCCGTCGTGGTCTCTCCCGTATACCCCACATTCATCGCCCTACCGCTGCCTGCGCTCAAGGTCGCACTCCCGCCAGTCAGCGAGAAGCCTGTCCCCGCTCCGGCGCTCACTCCGAGCAAGTCCGAGAAGCCGTCGTTTGCCGCGCTGTTGGTCACCGTTAAGGTGGTCCCACCCACGCTGCCACCCGCACGGATTGTTCCAAGATTGAGCGTTGTCGCGCTTAGGCTGCCAACCGCCAGACGGTACACGTTGCCGCTTAGCGTCAAGGTCTGGGAACCGGCGCTGATGGCCGAGTAGCCGCTCGTACCGGTCCCGTCCGAGGCATAGTTCACGGACACCGTTCCGGTCTTGAGTCCGGCGCTCGCAGAGTCAGACAAACTTACACGCAGCGTCGTCGCGTTATTCGTTCCAGCCGCTAGCTGGCTCAACGATCCGCTCGTAATTGAGGCTGCGCCTCGTGCCCCGCCCAGCGACACATTGAGGATCTCGCTGAACCCGTCCGTTGCTGCCGTGTTGTATACGTTCAGCGTTCCGGAAGCGAACGTGCCGCCCTCACGCACCGCAGCCAACGTGAGCGAGCCTGTCGCCAACGAACCCACACCCAAACGGTACACCGTCCCAGTCAAGTTCACCGTCTGCGTTCCCACCGCCAACGTCCCCAAACCGCTAGTCCCAGTGCCATCGGTGACGAACCCAACGGCGACTGATCCGCTCTGCACTCCCGTTGTGGCGAAGGTCCCAGCTCCAAGGCCCAACGTCAGCGAGCCAGTCGCAGTTCCTCCAGCAACCACCAAGTTCGCACTACCGCTGCCGCTGCCAAATCCGCCAGTCCCATTGATAGCTGCATTCAAGCTTTCCGAGTACGAGCCCGAGGCCACCACGTTACGCACATCCAAGAGCGTCGTTCCGAAACTGCCGCCCTCGCGAATATTCCCGAGGTTCAACGTCCCACCGCTCGCAAAGATACTCCCACTGGATACCAGCGTCCCAACCGCCACACGGAAGACGGTGCCTGTGACCGCCACAGTCTGGGAAGCAATCACAGGAGTGGCGTTAGCGAGGCCCGTCCCCACCTGACCGAGAGAGGTGTAGCTGATCGTGGCCGTACCGGAGAGAAGTCCGGCAGATGCACTTGGTCCCGCAGCCGCGATGGTGAGACTCGAGGAAGCCGTTCCGCCCGCAGTCAAAGCGTTCACACTTCCAGATGCGATAAATCCACTACCAGTCACGGAGATAGCGGCGGAAAGGTCATCCGAGAAACCATCCGTAGCGACCTTGTTAGTAACACTGAGAGCCCTACTCGCGAATGTTTCACCAAGACGTACGGAGCCGAGATTTACGGTGCCTCCTGCCGTCAGCGACCCAACGGCAAGCCGATAAATGGAGCCGCTGACATTCACAATCTCAGTGCCAGCAGAAACATCCGCCAGACCAGTACCAAGCTGGCCCTTCGATGTGTAGGCCACCGTGGCAGTAGATGATACAGCCCCAGCGGCAGCCGTTGTGCCAGCGTAGACAAAACGCAAACTCGACGCTGCAGTAGAACCAGCAGCAAGCCTAGAAGTGCCTCCCGACACCTGCAGTCCGCCATCAGCCGTGCTCACTGCTACCGCGAGATCGTCGGAGAAGGTATCCGTACTCGCCGTATTTGACACACCAAGCGAACCGGAGTTGAACGTTTGGTTTTCACGAATCGCGCCCAGATTCACGCTGCCCGCAGCGAGAGTCCCAGTCGCCAGACGGTACACCGTTCCAGTCAAGTTCACCGTTTGCGAACCCGCAGAAATCGCACTCAAGCCGCTAGTGCCAGCGCCGTCCGTCTGGAAAGCAACCGCAACAGTTCCAGACTTCACGCCAACACTCGAGTAACTGCCTGAACCCAAGCCGAGCGTGAGTGCGTTGGTAGATGTCCCACCCGCGAGCACCAAACTCGCGCTACCAGTACCACTGCTGAGGCCAGCCGTGCCGCTAATCACCGCATTGAGGCTCTCAGAGTAGGAACCCGAAACAACCACGTTACGCACATCCAAGCCTGAGGTTCCGAATGACTGACCCAGACGGATGTTCCCGAGATTGAGGGTTCCACCGTCAACCAGTGTTGTTCCGTTGCTGACCAAAGCGCCAACAGCAGTGCGGAATACGGTGGCGTTGATGTTGACCGTTTGGCTACCAAGCGACACATCTGCCAAATCAGCGCTCTGTCCCACTGAGGTCAACGCCAGGGTCAATGTGCCGCTCTTGAACCCAGCCACCGAAGTGTCACCAGTGTAACCCAAATTCAGATTCGATCCCACTCCCGCAACCAAAGTGACAGAGCCACCTGTCAGCGAGAAGCCGCTGGCAGACGATGCCTGAACACCCAGCAAGTCGGAGAAGCCGTCTGTCGCAGCAGTGTTCGTGATGACGACTGATCCCGTGGAAAGCGTGTTAGCTCCAGCGCGAATCGTACCCAAGTTTAGCGTGGTTGGGTTGATACTGTAGCTCGCCAAACGGTACACAGTCCCGCTGACGGAAAGCGTCTGAGTGCCGGTGTCAAGGGCGCTGAAGCCGCTAGTGTCGCTGCCATCGGAAGCATACTGCACAGCAACGGTGCCCGTCTTAGTGCCCACAGCGGAGGTGTCGTTCAAAGTGACCTTCAAACTCGTTGCGTTAGATGACCCGGCTCCAAGCAAGGAAAGCGTGCCGCTCACAATGGAGGCGGAACCAGTACTGAGTCCGAGCAGGACGTTCAGTTTTTCACTAAACCCGTCGTTGGTGGTTAAGTTGCTCACCGAAACGCTGCCAGAGGCAAACGTGCCGCCGATGCGAACGGAGGGCAACGTCAGCGATGTGGCATTGAGCGAACCGGTCGCCAGACTGTAAACCGTGCCGGTTAGCAACACCGTTTGTGAGACCAACGAACCGGAAACAATACCACTGGTACCCGTACCGTCGGTTTCAAATCCAATCGAGACTGTTCCGGTTTTGATGCCCGAGGCGGCAAAAGTTCCTGAGCCAAGCCCAAGGGTCAACGCGATTGGAGAGACACTGCCGGCACTCAAAGTACCCACGCTTCCGATGCCGGTCGCTAAACCATCTATACCACCCACGAATGCGTTGAGGCCTTCGGAATAGCCATCTGAAACCGCCGTGTTTCTGACATCCAAAGTCGCCGTGCCAAAAGTACTCCCTGCGCGAATGTTTCCTAAATTCAAAGTGCCGCCACTGGCCAGAGTCGTCCCACTGTTGGCAAGTTGAGCAACTGCCGGACGGTACACGGTGGCATTGACGGCCACGCTCTGATCGGCAAGTGACACCGTTGCGAGGCCTGTTCCAAACTGGCCCACAGAATTCAAACCGAACGTGAGGGTGCCGCTCATCGTACCGACCGTATCCGTCTGACCGGAATACCCCACCGATAGGATCGCCGAGGTGCCGCCAGCCAAGGACAACGTGCCGACGCTCAATCCAAACCCGTTAGTGCCCACAACATTGACTCCCAGCAGGTCTGAATAACCATCATTGCTGCTGCTATTGGTTACGCTAACAGTGCTTCCGCCCAGAGAATCGCCAGCTCGGATATTGCCAAGATTCAAAGACGAAGCGCTAAGCACCGCCGACGCCAGACGGTACACCGTACCGCTGAGAGTCACCACTTGAGAGCCAGCCGAAATCGCCGCCAACCCGCTAGTGCCCGCGCCATCCGAAATATACTGTGTGGAAACCGTGCCGCTCTTTGCCCCTGCGGTGGCCGTATTGCTCAACGAAATACGCAGTGTCGTGACGTCGCTGCTACCCGCCGCGAGAGCGCTGAGCGTGCCATTTGAGATGGAGGCGTCAGCCGTTGCACCTGCCAGAGAAACGTTCAGCCGTTCACTGTAGGAATCATTCGCGGCAATGTTTGTCACGGAAAGGGTTCCAACGCTGAAGGCATCGCCCTCGCGGACCGCGCCTAGGTTAAACACGCCGGACGCCAGCGTCCCAACCGCCACGCGGAACACAGTCGCGTTGACTGCAACAGACTGATTGGCAAGGCCGACTGTCGAAAGACCCGTCCCAGCTTGGCCTATCGAGTTCAACGTCAACGTCAGCGAACCGCTCTTTAATCCAGCCGTCGTGGTGTCTCCTGTGTAACCCACGCTCATCGCGCTAGCGCTGCCCGCATTCAAGGTCGCACTCCCGCCAGTTAGCGTCAGCCCAACACCCGCCGCGCCACTCATTCCCAAAAAGTCGGAGTACCCATCGGTGGACGCCGAATTGTTGATAGTAATCGAGCCGCTAGAGAAGGTGCCACCCGCGCGGATCGTTCCCAGATTCAGCGTCGTCGCGCTTAGGCTGCCAACCGCAAGACGGTATACGTTGCCGCTCAGCGTCAAGGTCTGTGAACCGGCGCTGATGGCGGAGTAACCGCTCGTCCCGGTTCCGTCTGAGGCATAGTTCACGGACACCGTACCAGTCTTGAGCCCGGCACTCGCAGAGTCGGACAGGCTCACACGCAGCGTCGTCGCATTGTTCGTTCCAGCCGCTAGCAGACTCAAAGTTCCGTTTGTGATTGAGGCTGCGCCTAGCGTTCCACCAAGCAACACATTGAGGCTTTCGCTCAAA
>CAIXGS010000041.1 GCA_903919125.1 uncultured Spartobacteria bacterium
CGCACCATGCAGCCTACGGAAAATCATGAAGCAAACCGGAGAACAGCCTCCGAGAGCCGGATGCGGGAAATCCGCCCGTCCGGTTCGATGAGGGGGAGACGCGTGTGGGTGGTTTACCAAACGCGTCTCCCTACTCTATTCCGCGGTCCCAGGAGAGAAGGACCAATTTTCTTAAAGATTTGGTATTAGTGCCCGAATGCACGCGCTCCTTTACCAAGTATAACGGACCGTGTACGTGACCGCCGTTTCGCCTTCCGGCGGGACTGGCACCACGCTCTGCATCGTGTGGCTGTCCAAAGGCCGGAACTCGTGACTTTTCGCCGTTAACTTC
This sequence comes from uncultured Spartobacteria bacterium, assembly GCA_903919125.1. Taxonomy (GTDB): domain Bacteria; phylum Verrucomicrobiota; class Verrucomicrobiia; order Chthoniobacterales; family Chthoniobacteraceae; genus Chth-196. The sequence goes on from CAIXGS010000041.1 coordinate 332, forward strand.
CAACTCGCAGTCCGCACAAAGTGTTCCACGACGTGAATCTCGACCGGGTTTTTCCCTTGGTTGCGCACTTTTATCTCAAAGCTTTCGTCCAGCGTCTTTCGGGCCGTATCTAATTGGAAGTCCGTCCGTTTGCGCTCACCTACGAGATCAAACGCGTTGCCTAGCTTCACTTGAACCTTTTCGTTGCGAGGCGTGTGATCTAGTCGGTCCTCCCCCACGAATTCCAGCTGCTCTCCGTCCTTGCGATAGACGCGCAGCACCCCAGCCGGTAGCGCCATTCCCAGCTTGGACGCTTCGGAATTCGTGAACTCCAAGCGCGACTCCACCTTCTTTGAGGGCGTCGTTCCCCATTCACCCTCGAGCATGATGTGGCCGAAAAATTGCACGCCAGCCTGCGGGTCGTAGAGGTAGATTCGTCGGGTCGGGATTCCCGCTGCGCGCGCAAACTCCACCTGCTTGGTTTCCTGATCCCGCAAGGTGGTGGGACGTGGCAGGGTGTAGAGATGAAAGTCGTCGAATGTTTTCTCGGAAACTTCGGCGATTGCATCACTTCGCGCCGCAGCCATCAGGGCCTGCATTTTGTACGATGTTTGTGGCCCTTGGGCGCGGTGCACGTCTCCAGCGAGCAACTTGATGTGGGCACTCTCGAACTGTTTGCCAGAGCGGTTGTTCATGGTCACCCAGCCATTCATATCGGCGAGGTCTCCGGCTTCGGGCAGTACTAAATTGTAGCTCGCATTCCACTCCAGTCCTTGGGTCAGATACGCGAGTTCCGCCTGTAAACTGGTGGCCTCGGGGCTTTGAATTTTCCAACTCAACACCGGCTTGAGCAGCACCCCCTCGTCCTTGACCGCGGGGAATAGTGGGCGGCCAGGAAGTTCAAACACGATCTTGCCGTCCACCTCGATCATCGGTTCGACGGGCTGCCCTCCGGGAACGTAACCGCTGCGGATGATTTTCCCCTCGACGACACGATCTCCTTTTTGCGCCTCGTGTACCAGAAAGCTCAGGACTTGCCCCTCGTATCGATCCAGCAAGGTGAGCTGGTTGACTGGGTCGTTTTGGTAGTTTTGTTCCAAAATCGAAAGCGAAACCTTGCCCGACGGATCTCTCAGAATGACCGTGCTCGGGTCCAAGCTAGCCGTCGCCCCAGAATAGCGGATGCTGTTTTCACCGGCCTTGAGTTCCAGCGGCACAGTGTCGCGCACGACGGCGAACTGCCCGTTGTAAATCGTCAGCCCAGGGCTAGCTAAAGCCGACAGGCTCAACATGGAAAAAACGGCGGCCGCAACCACTGTATGCCCCAAACGCTCGGAGGAACAACCGCGTGGGGAACTGCGCTGCGTTGTGCAACGATCTGGGCGGCGTGGAGCCAAAAAGTGGGAAGGCCGGTTCATGGGAGTTGCCGATAATAGCCCCTTCACTATCCGCCAACTCTGCGGCTTCTCAACCGCATTTTGTGTAAATTTAACGCCTTCAGTGAGGAAGGCTGACGCGTAACAGGGCTGCACCCTCTGTTTCGGGAACAAACTCCACAACCTCAGCCTCTACCGGCAGGACAAACCAATCGCCTTTCACCATTCGGTGCGCCCCCACTTGTACCGCCCCCTCCACCACCATAAACAGGGGCCCCGTCTCTCCTGCGAGATAGCGGCTACCCTTTAAATCGAGCCAATCCACGCCGAAAAATTCGCATCCGAACGCCGCCTGCCGCAAAGGAGGCTCCAACGAGGGTTCGTGATCGCTAAACGCAATGCACGCGAGAGATTCAGCGATGTGCAAAGGGCGTGCCTGCCCGTCCAAGCCCACGCGATTCCAATCAAAAATACGGTAGGTCGTGTCGCTGTTTTGTTGCACCTCCGCAATCAAACACCCCGCTCCAATCGCATGGCAGCGCCCCACTGGGATGTAAATGGAGTCTCCCTTCGTCACTGGAATCCGGTGCAGTAGCGACTCCACCTCGCCCGTTTTCAATGCGTGTTCCAGAGCCGCTCGATCCACTCCTTTCTTAAAGCCTGCGTACACCGCCGCGCCAGGCTCTGCTTCAAGAATGTACCACCATTCATTTTTAGGCTCGGCCCCGGTGTTCCCCGCCTCCAGCCTTGGGGGGTGCACCTGCACGGAAAGCGTTTCCCGAGCATCCAGCAGTTTGATTAACAAAGGAAACCGCTCACTTTCCGTGGCGGTTTCACCGAAAACCGCAGCCCTGTGATCTTTCCAGAGTGAGTGTAATGTGGCCCCTGCATGGGTTCCTGCGGATACGACACTTTGCGCTTCTGGACGGTCCACCACTTCCCAGGCCTCCCCGATAAGCGCTCCGGGTCGCAGTTGGCGCCCGTAATGCTCCTGAAGCGCTCGGCCTCCCCACGGCCGTTCCTGATAAATGGGGGCAAAGACTATCGGTTGTTTGAGCATGAGTTCCAGTTGTGCTTGGGGTGGCACACTAAATTCATCATCGCAATTCGCTATTCATAGTCACAATCTTTTCATCGTGTTCGCCGTTTTTTCCTCCGATTTTGCGGCCTCATTTTTAAACAACTCGTTTTGATGAAAGCTCTCGTTCTCTCCCAATACCGCCAACTCGAATTACAGGATCTGCCCCAACCTACTCCCGCTGCTGACGAAGTCCTGATCCAGGTTCGCGCCTGCGGCATCTGCGGCAGCGATGTGCACGGCTACGATGGGAGCACTGGTCGTCGCATCCCGCCTCTGGTGATGGGCCATGAGGCAGCGGGAGTCATAGCGGCTGTTGGCGGTGATGTCAGGGACTTCGCCGTTGGTGACCGGGTCACATTCGATTCCACTATCTCCTGCGGTCAATGCCATTTCTGTAAACGCGGCCAAGTCAATTTGTGCGATGCGCGTCAGGTGCTGGGCGTCTCCTGTGGCGACTATCGTCGTGCGGGTGCCTTCGCGGAATTTGTGACGGTCCCCGCTCGGGTGCTTTACCGGTTGCCGGACGGGCTTGCGTTTGAGAAGGCCGCGATGATTGAGGCGATTTCCGTTGCAGTCCATGCGGTTCATCTTACCCCTGTGGAACTTAACGATACCGCCGTGGTCGTTGGCGCCGGCATGATTGGCTTGCTGACTCTCCAGGCCGCGAGGCTCGCTGGTTGTCGCAAGATTATCGCTGTGGACGTCGACGAAGGGCGTTTGCGCACAGCCCTGAGCCTAGGCGCGACCCATTCGATCCTCGCCAAAGACCAGGATGTTCCTGCCTTGGTGCGCGAATGGACTGACGGCCGAGGCGCCGATGTCGCCTTCGAATGCGTCGGAACCAGCGTCACCGTCCAGTCGGCGATAGAAAGCACGCGCAAAGGCGGCACCGTGACTCTTGTGGGCAATATCGCCCCGCGCATCGAGCTTCCGTTGCAATCCGTGGTGACGCGGCAAATTCGTCTTCAAGGCTCGTGCGCCTCTGGCGGAGAAATCCCTGCGTGCATCGAACTCCTCGCGGCCGGTCTGATTCAGGTCGAGCCCATGCTCAGCGCCTTTGCGCCGCTTGAGGATGGGCCTCGCTGGTTTGAGCGCCTTTACTCGCACGAGGCGGGCCTGATGAAAGTCGTCCTCCATCCTTAACTTAAGCGTTTCTATGCAATTTTTCGACTTAACCGGCCGTGTGGCACTCGTTACCGGCACTAGCCGCGGTCTTGGACAGTACCTCGCTCGCGCCCTTGCCCTCGCAGGTGCGGACATCGCCATGACCAGTCGCAATGCCGACTCGCTGGCGCCGTTTCAGCGGGAGATTGAGGCGCTCGGACGCCGGACCTTTGCCACCGCGCTGGACGTTCGTGATCACGGTTCCATTCAGGAGGCGGTCGCGCAAGTGGAGGCAGCCTTTGGGAAAATAGACATCCTAGTAAACAACGCAGGCTGCAATGTGCGTAAGCCTGCCATCGAGGTGACTTGGGAGGATTGGAACCTGGTTGTTGATACGAATTTGCGCGGCACGTTTTTCACCGCCCAAGCGGTTGCTTCCTCGATGATCCGCAATGGTTATGGTCGCATCATCAACATTGGTTCGGTTACGTGCGTGGCCGGTTATGCGGGCTTGGCACCTTATGGGGCGAGCCGCGGCGGCGTTAAACAGTTGACCATGAGCCTCGCCGACGATTGGGGAAAACACGGGATTACCGTTAATTGCCTCGCGCCGGGTTGGTTTCGTACCGATCAAAACAAGGTGCTATACGAAAACGCAGAATGGCTTGCTTACCTCTGTGATCGCATCCCGTTGAAACGTCCAGGTGCCCCTAATGATCTGGATGCGCCGGTCATTTTCTTGGCTTCGGAGGCCAGTCGCTATGTTACCGGTCAGACGCTCCTAGTGGACGGAGGCATTTCGACGGGGGCGACCAAGGCGACGCTCAGCTAAGGGGAGACGCGCTCAGTTCGGTCGGTCTCGCAAGCGAGAGAGACGAGCTTCGACGCGCTTCGGCATGCCCGCTTTAATGTGCCCCAGGCATATCTCGCTTGGCGTCGAACGATTCGGCGGGGTGTGTCTCGGGAGACATCCCTGCGGATTCTCGGGCCATTTTTGCCAGAAGCAACGCCTTCTCTTCTTCCCGGAGCGGTTCCCAGCCACTCAAAACCGCCACCTCTCTCACGGGTGCTTCTTTCACCTCTTCCTCTACCGCCGGTGTTTTGTTGCCCTCAAGCCAGACCACTTTGGAGACATTTTTGTCCTTCTCTTCCACTTCTCCAGTAAATCCCAACGCATCCGCCCTGCGCGGGTCGGTGAGTAGTCCCCACTCCGGAGAAACCATCGTGACCCTCTGCCCCTGAATCACATCCCTGAACGCAGCCGGCTTATCCGCGGACTCACGCAGCTGCTCCCTGAACTTTACCAAACTGCGCTCCTTCATCACGCGGATTACCGGTAATTCGCCTCGGACACGGGCTGCTACCCAGTTGTACGCGGGCCCACCCACAAATATGGATTTTCCCAACTCCGAGATGTTTGTGATGTTGACGGTGTGTAGAACGCACCCGCCGTTTTCCGAGGCATCGATCAGTACAGTGCTGAGGTCTGTCTCGTCGAAATCCTTGATGGAACAAAATACGTAGTTGTCGGGACCAGTATTGTATTCGCGGTCTGCCCAAATGCCGATTCCTGTGGAGGGATTCCACTTGGCTTTGGGCGGAAGTGGTGCCCAGCCTATGGTTTCAGTCCCGTAGCGCCAGCTGACCCATGAGGCTGCCCATTCCAAGTCGGGGGCCCAACACCAGCCTTCTTCTTTGGCACGCACCCAGCGGCCAAAGTGGTACACAATTCCACCGAAGTCTTCGTTGCTCAGCCATGTCCAACCGTAGCGGGAGTAGGCCCAAGAACCGACTGTGTAGGGTGCCCATTTTTCATCTACATTTTTGGGCTTCCAACACCGGCCATACTCGCCCAAATCAAGCCATTCTCCGTAGGGAGAAAGGGCTTCTTTGAAGAAGCGGCGCGCCATCTCCTGCGGTTCGACCTTTAAAACCGGTTTAATCGGGGACGCTTGTCCAGTTTCGCTATCCACCAAAGAACTCGGCGTGGAAGCCGCTTTTTTCTGAGGTTTAGCCGCCGTTTTTGCGGAAGCAGCCCCTACCAGTCCTAAAAAGAGGGCTAGAGAAGCGAGTTGGTTGATTGATCTAAAGCGAGATCTCATGGGTACGTATCGAGTGCGGCTTCCCGAGGCCGCGAAGGTCGGTTTTGAGCCTAAAAAATGGTTTAAATTAAGGAATCCAGCGCCTGAAAAAGTGTCTGAAAATGAATGGTTTAAAAGCTGAAGTGGATTCACTCTTTTTTAGATAATTTTTGAGGTGATCCGAGGCGGCAAAAGATGGGTTAAGGGGAGAATTTCACCCTAAATGAAGCAGATTTTGGGCTAGAGGGGCATCTCACCTGAATTTTACTCATTTTCCCCAAACTTTTTCCCCACCGAATTCCGTAGCGAACATGGAATCAACAACATCAAGGAGGACTCAATGCAAACATCTAAAGACTTTATTGGCAACCTATGCAGTAAGCCCCAGCTAGCCGAGCGCCTTGGCCAGCACATTGGCCATGTCATAGTCCAGCGCCTTGGCCAGCTCATAGCCCTACCATGTTTGGTAAACTCTGCCAGAGAGCTCTCTACTCTCTCAGAGGTCGCCAAGACTGTTCATCTATCGATTGCTTCCAGCGCTTCGCGGCTGGTGCGCCGGTCGGCTCGTATTTTGGGAGACTTCCTTTCTGGCACGGGCATCCAATCCACGGGCTCGAGCAAGGCATCGATCCAACTGAGCCAAAGTCTTCCTGTAGGGGTTGTCGTATCCGAGTCCGGCCAAATTCAGGGCGCCGCTCCTCGCTTAAATGCCGGTTTCATTCCGCGTTTGATCCTCGGGGCGGCTGGGTTGGTTGCCTTGGTTTTCCTTTCCAGTTGCGCTCATTGCCCAATGTGCGGGAAGTGTGGCCACGGAATGATGGCGGCTCCCTCGGCAAAAGGCTCCGCCAAAGAGCCTGCGATGCATCACGGCTCTGGGCGCATGCACCGCTCCGGGCACCTCGCCTCGGGAGATGGGGAGGGGCAGCCCGCTTCCACGCCAGTCATTCAGCAAAAGAGTGCCAAAGCCAAGCGCGCGAACGCAAGTGAACCTGCTGCAAACAAGGGGAGTGCGGCCGCGCCAAACTCGCTTGAGACCCCTATGCGCAGAAGTTTCCGTTAGGGCGGTTGAGGTCGCGACGGATTGCATCGGCGAAGACTTCGCGTAGAGTTCATGCAAGGAGAGTTGACCGTGTCTCGCCGTCTAGCCATGGTTCGGCGCGTATGAACTACGACCTGATTGTCATAGGTGGCGGGCCGGCCGGCTACGTGGCGGCGATTCGAGCAGCGCAGCTTGGGAAAAAAGTCGCTTGCGTGGAAAAAGAGCGGGCGGGCGGCACTTGCTTGAACTGGGGCTGTATTCCCACGAAGTCTTTGCTGCGCAACGCTGAACTGTATCACATTTTCGCGCATCGAGCGGCGGAGTTTGGGCTCAAGGCAGACAATGTTTCTTTCGACTGGGCGAAGATAGTCAGCCGTTCGCGGGACGTTTCGGACAAAAATGCGGGTGGGATCGAGTTTCTCTTCAAAAAGAACAAGGTCGACTACATCAAGGGCGAGGCTTCCTTGGATAAAGCGGGTTCGGTGAGCGTGAAGGCCGCCGATGGCGCGGTTCAGACGCTTGCCGCTGCCAAGATTATGGTCGCCACGGGCTGTCTTCCTCGGCCGATGCCGGGGTTTGGGTTCAATGGTAAGACGGTCATTTCCAGCAAGGAGGCGATGATTTTGCCTCAGCAGCCTAAGAGTCTCATTGTGATTGGTGCAGGGGCAATCGGGGTGGAATTTGCGTATTTTTACAACGCCTTCGGCACCAAGGTAACGGTGGTGGAGATGTTGCCGAATTTGCTGCCGGTGGAAGATTCCGAGGTTTCTGTGGAGTTAGAAAAATCCTTTAAAAAGCAGGGAATCAAGGTGTTAACTTCGCATAAGACAGTCAAAACTGAGGCGGATGAACACGGGGTAAAAATTACCGTTGAAGATGTAAAGGGAGTGCGGCAGGAGTTGGAAGCGGACGTGTGCTTGGTTGCGATCGGCGTACAACCGTTGCATCCTGGTGGAGCGCTGAAGCTTGCATTGAACGAGAGGGGCTACATCCAGACGAACGAACGTTATGAGACCAATGTGCCCGGAGTGTACGCGACGGGCGACATTATTGGGCCGCCATGGCTAGCGCATGTGGCTAGTTTTGAGGCGATTCAAGCAGTAAACGGAATGTTTCAGGCTGGGTTTCAACCCAAGAAGGTCGGGACCTTCCCTGGGTGCACCTACTGCCAGCCTCAGGTTGCGAGCGTTGGGTTGACGGAGCGGGCTGCGAAGGAAAAGGGTATTTCGTTCAAAGTGGGCAAGTTCCCTTACGCGGCGAGCGGTAAAGCGCGTGCTATTGGTGAAATCGAGGGGTTCGTGAAGCTGATCCTCGGCGAACCACACGGCGAAGTGCTAGGTGCGCACATCATTGGGTCGGAAGCTACTGAACTGATCGCGGAGCTAGGTCTGGCCATCACTTTGGAGGCGACCATCGACGAAATTGAAGGCACGATCCATGCGCACCCGACGTTGAGTGAGATGATTCACGAAGCGACGGGGCAGGCTCATGGTCATGCCATACACCTGTAAGTTGCTCACTTTCAATCTAAAGCAGATCAAAATTAGTCCCATCACCCTATCACCCTAAAATTATGAGTACCCTTTCTCAACTTGAACAACTCAAGCAGTTCACCAAGGTCGTCGCCGATACAGGCGATTTTGAGTCCATGCGTGAATTCAAACCTCAGGATGCGACCACTAATCCGTCCCTGATCCTCCAAGCCGCCACGAACCCGAAGTATAGCCCCATTTTGGATGCGGCGATTGCCGATCGGAAAAATAGCGGCCTGACCGGAGCCAAACAACTCGATGACATCATCGATCACATCCTTATCGCGTTCGGGTTGGAGATTTTGAAAATCGTCCCCGGTCGCGTTTCTACGGAAACCGACGCGCGCCTTTCTTTCGACGTCGAAGGGACGGTGGCCAAGGCGCGGCAGTTGATTGGATTGTATGAAAAAGCCGGTATTTCCAGAGACCGCGTATTGATCAAAATCGCGTCCACTTGGGAAGGCATTAAGGCGGCAGAAATCGTCCAGAAAGAAGGGATTCATTGTAATCTTACCCTTCTTTTCTCCCTGCCGCAGGCCGTGGCTTGTGCCGACGCCCAAGTGCAGTTGATTTCTCCCTTCGTTGGCCGAATCTACGATTGGTACAAGAATGCCAATAAGCGCGATTACACAGGCGCTGAAGATCCCGGGGTGCAGTCGGTTGCCACTATTTTTAATTACTACAAGCACTTCGGTCATGAGACGGAAGTCATGGGAGCAAGCTTCCGCAATGTTTCTCAGATCGTGGAGTTGGCGGGGAGTGATCTGCTGACCATTTCTCCTGATTTGCTCGCGAAATTGGCTGCCTCCACGGAACCTGTTGTGCGCAAGCTCGACGCGGCTGCCGCTAAGGCTGCCCACATCGAGAAAGTGCACATTGACGAGAAAACGTTCCGTTTCTTGTTCAATGAAGACGCCATGGCTACCGAAAAAACTGCGGAAGGCATCCGGAAATTCGCTGCAGACATCGTGAAGCTGGAGCACGCGGTGGCTTCCCACCTGTAAAATTCACTCAAAGTGACATTTGCAAAGCCCCAGTCCCTCACAGGCTGGGGCTTTTGCTTTTTGTAAGCTTTTCCGACTCGTCACCGCTGCGCTCGTTACGTTCTTTGTGGTTAAGGAAAGAGTGTTTTCGCGAGTGTTTTTAAGTCTAATACCAAATCTTGAAGATAACTGGTCCTCCTCTCCCGGGAACGCGGAGCCCCAGCTCCGCTTTGACGCTCCAAAAGCCCAGACAGGCATTGCGGAGCTGGTGCTCCGCGCTCCCAGGCGCTGAGGTCTTTTGGATCATCCATAAACCTGAAAGAGATGGTATAGGTCTCGGGTTCTGGATTCAAAGCGATGCGGCTTACAGGCCGGTAGGAATTCCGATTCACCAGGCGTAATTTTTTAGATCTCATTTTCCCATGGATCGGCCTAATCCCCCAGCCACCCTCAAGCCTTTTGCCCCGTCCCGCCAAGAGTTGACTCGTTCCCTATTGGTGTACCGGCTTGCCCTACCGTTTGCCGCAGCGCTGTTGTTGCCGGGCTTTTTGCGGCGAATGTTTCGGCGGGGAAATTTTCAGTCTGGATTTGGCCAACGTTTAGGGCGATTTGAACGGGAAGACTGTGTGCGGCTTAAAAGTCGGCGGTGGCTTTGGATTCGTTCCATCAGTGTGGGTGAAACGCTCGTGGCGTTGAAGCTTGTCCGCGCCTTGAAGGTGGCAGTGCCCGAGGTGTCTGTTGTCCTCTCCGTGACGACTTCTACCGGATACGCCCTCGCTTCGGCCGAGGCTGCGGATGGGTTGTTCCCTATGTACAATCCTGTGGACAGTCAAAGTGTAGTGCGGCGCGTACTTGATTTAATACGTCCTATTGGGCTCGTTTTGGTGGAGGGAGAAATCTGGCCAAATCTGATGGCCGATTGTCACACCCGTGGGATACCGGTGATGCTCGCGAATGCCCGTCTTTCGCCGAGATCTGCGGGGCGTTTTGCCAAGTCCAAGCGATGGGTAGCGCCGTTTTTCCAACTTCTAGAGTGGGTAGGTATTCCTGACGAAGAGGATCGTGCACGTTGGGAAGCGGTCGGCGTGGCCTCTGAGCGATTGCACCTGACTGGGAGCATAAAGTTTGACCAGACGGCAAAGGTGGCGTCGTGCGTTCCCGAGTTGCGGCAACTCTTGAGCACGTCTGGGATGCCTGAGGACGCCCCGCTTTGGGTGGCAGGTAGCACCCACGATGGAGAGGAGGTCTTGTTGGTGGAGTGTTTGAAGCGGTTGCGCCTCCGATTTCCAACGCTGCGCCTCGCCATTGCTCCTCGGCATGTGGAGCGTGTTGCTGGGTTGCTTGCGGAATTACAGGCGTTGCAAGTGTCCGTCGTTCTCCGGAGCGCACTTCCCTCCGCCGTGCCCTGGGAGGTCCTCTTGGTGGATACCACGGGTGAACTCACGGATTGGTACGCGTTGGCAAGCGTGACGTTCGTTGGCAAAAGCCTCACGGCATCGGGTGGTCAGAACCCTGTTGAGCCTGCGCTGGCTGGAAAGGCCGTGGTATTTGGCCCGCACATGGAAAATTTCGAAGCTGTGGTGCGGTTGCTTCTAGCCGCAGAGGGAGCGGTCCAGGTGGTAGATGAGTCTGCTTTGGAGGAAGCTGTTTCAGCCCTGCTTGAGAATCCCCTTCGCTGCGAGGCGTTGGGGGTGAATGCGATCCATGCACTACGGGGCCATCAGGGCGCCACTGGTCGGACGGTCGAGCTTGTTCTCCAGACCTGCCGGATCCGATAGGAAACGGTAGGAAAAAAACAGCAGAAGTCGGGAAGCGAGTGTCTTCGACTCGTTTTTTCGGTGCCCAAGACGGGTTTGGAAACGCGTTGAAGACCGTGCGCGAAGCTAAGCGCTCAAAAGAAGCGAATCCTCCGCATCTATCCGGCTTAGTGGCGCGGTTCTGCGGAGCGGGTCGCCGTTCGGGCCCCCGGTTGCGCGTGGAATTCACCACGCGCAACCGATGCGCACTCTATTTGTTACGCGTTGGCCTCTGGGCCGGATTCATTTTCAGGCTTGGCGGCGGCTTCAGCAGCAGCTTTGGCAGCGGCGGCGAGTTCGCGTTCTTCCTTGGCTTTACGGTTTGCCGCAGCGCGTTTCTCTGTGATTTCGACGACGTTCTTATCGAAGTCTTCGTAACGGGAACGCAATTGATCGAAGCCACTTCGGTCTAGAACGTAGACGTCGCAGTAAGTAGTGGCCTGAACGCTGGCGTTACGTTTATCCCCAGAGACCAGAGCCATTTCACCGAAAGGCGATCCCGTGGTGAGACCCGCAACGCGGTTGCCGTTCACGATGATGTCTACCGCTCCGTTTGTGAGGAAATACATTCGAGTACCGAATTCTCCCTCGCGGATAATGTAATCGCCGGGGATATAGGCTTCTGTGGTTAACATACCCACGACTTCGCGGATGAAAATCTCCTTTACGCCCTTGAAGAACTCCACCTTCTGCAAGATGTCGTTGTTGAGGAAAACGAGAACGTCGACGGAAAGAGCGTGCGGTAGCGTGCCGAGAACCTCGGAATCGGACACGTTTTTGCGGGACTCCCAGAGGTACTGGTAATAGTCGCGAACGCGATCCTGCATGCCGATAGGCAACTGTTTGATGCGCATGAACTCGTTAATGATTTCATTGCGGCTTTCAAACGCGGCTCGTGCTGCGTCGCGATTCGCGATCAAAACTGGAATGTTACCGACGATGTATCCGTAGAAGGACACCCCGGCGATCTGTGCGAAAATGGTGAAGATAATCTGCTGGTTGTTGTCCTTCGATGGGCTGTAGTCCCCGTAACCGATGGTGGTCATCGTGGTGACCGTCCAGTAGAGGGAACGCAGGTACACCTCAAAATTGGTAAACTTCCGGGTTTCTGCCTCCGCGATGGTCTTTTGAACTAATTGAGTCTTTCGGTCGTCCTCCCAAACCCAAGCGATTTTTGCAGGCGCAGTGTCGATGGAATCCGGCGAGCCACCTGCCCACCACCAGCCCAAGGCCACAGCGTGAATGGCTTGAATTGCCCAGTATCCGAGCGACATGAGTTGCATCATGGCGCGGGGGAGTTGGAGGATCATCTGGAGATCCGCAAGCACGGCCGACACCTTGAAGGTCTTAGTCAGAGGAAGCACTCTCAGCAGCAGGTACCAGTCGCTTTCCCAGTGAAAAACATCGGCGAAATACTCAAATGGAATGGCCGCCAAAAGATCCGGAATCATCCAGCCCTTGGAATAAAGGCGGAAAACGGTTTTGAAGTCTTTGACGACCTCCATGCGGTGTTTCTTCGTGCTGGAAATATCCAGAAGGAAGTCCGCGAACATGATAGAAATCATTACCCAGTAGAAGAGATCGTGGACGATTTCTCCTGTGCGCATTCTGTAAGAAAGCGTCACACCGAAGATAAGATTTGCTGGGACTAAAAAGAGTCCCCAATTGCCGCGGAGTTTACCGTTGTGACTGATGAGAGGCATAGCGCAGAAGGGTGGATAACTTGCGCACGGGAATTAGCAAGAAACGCGCCACGTGCCAGCCTTCTTCGCAAAAAGCAACGGAACTTTCCTCCAATTGAGTCGTTTCAGGGAGACTCCACCACGGACACGCCGATGGGGGCGAGCGAGGCAAACGCGAGTTTCACATGTTGAAGCGCGAAGGGGATGCCGATGATCGTGAGGGCGCATCCTAGTGCGAGGGTCAGGTGGACAACGGCCAGATGCCATCCGGCGAAGATTAGCCATAGGATGTTGCCGAGGAGTCCCAGACCGCCCGTTCCCAGATCCTCTTGGCCGGTCAGCGCGCGTCGGCTCACGACCTGCCTTCCGAAGGGCCACATCGAGAAAGTCCCCAACATAAAGCAGGCGCGACACCAGGGCAGACCCACAATGCTCAGCGCCATCAAGACGCCAACCAAATACCAATGAATGGCATTCAAAGCCCCGCCGCAAAAGAACCAAAGGAGGTTAAGAAAGATCCTCATCACCACAGTTTAACATATCCCAGGGATCCAGGAAGGGGCCGAATTGTAAAAGTCAGTCCGTTTCCGTTCATTCGTTATTGGGGAAGATTCATAATCGGATCTTTGCGTTTAGATAATTCCAACCCGCAAAGTATTAAAACAAGGGCTAAAACCCTCAAAGCAGTGCCCTTAGACGCTCAATGTCCTCAGCGCATCGAGTTTTGCCCACGCTGCACCACTCGTTATGGACTCTCTAGCTCGGAGGATTCCTGCTGACAAGTCGCTCTCTAATCCCGCCGCCACAAACCCGGCGGCACTATTGAGAATAACCGCTTCCGTTGCTGGTCCCTTTAACGAGCCCGATACAATTCCTTCAAGAATGGCCGCGTTCTGAGTGCGATCTCCGCCTCTAAGAGCGCTCACCGGCGCGGTCTCGAATCCCAGCTCGAGAGGATCTACGGAAAATGACCGCAGCGCGTTGTGTTCCACTGCGATGACTTGGGCCGCGCCCGCGAGCGTGAGTTCGTCGGCACCGCAACCGTGGACGGCCCAAGCCCTGTGCCGGCCTAAGCGGCGGAGCGCCTCTGCGTACTTTGGAAGCAATTCACAGGAATACACGCCGACCAACTGGTGGGCAGGCCGCGCCGGATTGAGCAACGGCCCCAGCAAATTAAAAACCGTCGATACGCCGCGCTCTGCCAGTGTGCGGCGCACGGGTCCTATCGTTGCAAAGGCCGGGTGGTACAGCGGGGCAAACACAAACCCCAACCCGTGACGGTAGACGCATTCACGCAGCGCGTCGGGAGGAAGGTCGATCCGCACGCCAAGCGCCTCCAATACGTCGGCCCCTCCGCACTGTGAAGTCACCGCCCTGTTGCCATGCTTTACGACAACCGCGCCGCCCCCAGCCAGTACAAACATGCAGGTGGTCGACACGTTGAACAGTTCCAGTCGATCGCCTCCGGTTCCGCACACGTCGAGCATCGGACCGGACAGGCGCGCTGGGTCGATGCCCGGGTCGCGCGCCATGTGCAGGAGCGCTTCCACAAACGCCGCGATTTCGGAGGCCGTCTCGCCTTTAGCGCGCAGAGCTTCGAGAAAAGCACATTTAGGTTCGGGGAGCGCAGCGGGATCGGCCAGCCAGGATACGGCGCTAAAAATTTCCTCGCGAGAGAGTTCCTCTTGGGTAGCGACGGAGTGGAGGAGGTGCTGCATGGGTTTTTGTACCAAGTGAGGGGTCCGGCTGGCAATGGGATGGGCGGGGAAGGCTAGGTTTGGGCGGGGGCTTTGGAAGTGAAAAAGACGGAACGATTCCGCTTGCAGACACAACGGCTTGTGGAAGAGTGGAGACGTGGTTCTAAAGGACACAAGATAATGTATTGCTCCAAGTGCGGCGTGCTCGAAGATAAGGTGATTGATTCCCGTCCAGCGAAGGACGGAAGAAGCATCCGTCGTCGTCGCGAGTGCATTGGCTGCGGTTTTCGTTACACCACGTATGAGCAGATCGAAGTCGTGGAACTGCGGGTGCTTAAGCGCGACGGACGTTCTGAAGCGTTGGACCTACAGAAAATCGTGAGCGGGATGGTGAAAGCTTGCGAAAAGCGCCCGGTGAGTTTGGAGCGAATCGAGGAAGCTGCGCGCGAGATTCTCAGCAGCTTGGAGGCGGGTCTGGAAAGGGAGTTCCCGAGCAGGATCATTGGAGCCAAAGTGATGGAAGCGCTTCATGCCTTGGATGAAATTGCCTATGTCCGGTACGCGTCTGTCTATCGACAATTCGAGGATATCGGAGAATTTATTGACGAAATTCATTTGCTCGGAACCCGAGCCAAACCTAGCACGCTGCAACCCGAACTCTTCACTCCATGATTTGTCTTTGCGACGCTCCACAATTGATTCACTTGGGACAGGGGGGAGCCGTGGCTCTGGAGCTTGGCTGGTTGGCGCAGAGTCTTGAGCAGGCCGCCTTCGCCGCTGGTTATGAGCATTGGCCGGCTGTCGATGTGGCTCGGAGCGTTACGGATTTTTTGCGAGCAAATAGTTCGTCTCAACCCTATACAATGGAGCATTTTAAGCTGGCTGTAAACCGAGTGTTGCGGGGGATTGGTTATGGCGAAGTGGCTCCGCATTTTCTACGCGGTGGTCTAGAACTGCGTTCTTCGCTGGTGGATTTGGTACGGGAAGTTCCACCTGGCTTTCATATGGGCTTCTTCAAGGCCTGCGAAGTCGGGTGCCAACGTTTGCTCTCCAGCGGGCTGGCTACGCATATCGTGTTCGAGGACTTGCACGTCGCGGTCAAATTGCTGCTCGGGCGCTTGAACTGGAGCACGCATTGCCAGGCTGTCGCAGACGAGTTAGTGGAGTTTATTCGAGGCTGTTTACTTAAGGCGACTGGGGCGGCGAAAGTCACCTTCATCATTCGATAAAATGACATTGTTCGAAAAAATCATCGCCCGGCAGATTCCCGCAAAAATTGTGGCGGAAACTTCCGAGTGGCTGGCTTTCCACGACATACAGCCCCAAGCGCCAGTGCATGTGCTGGTCGTTCCAAAAAAACTCATCCCTCGCGTGGGGGAGGCCCAGCCCGAGGACTGCGCATTACTTGGCTCGCTTCTGCTTGGTGCTCAGGAGGTAGCCCGCCTTACCGGAGTGCTCGACACGGGGTTCCGAGTCGTGATCAACCACGGGGCGGACGGCGGCGAGTCTGTGCCCCACCTCCACGTCCACGTTTTGGGAGGACGTCCCCTCGGCTGGCCCCCGGGATAAGCGGCGCACTTCCAGGATGACGGGTTTCTTGGGCGGTGAAGGCGTTTTGGATGTGACGCAATTCCCGATGGTTTTCGTGTAGAATAACTTCCACAATGTCGAAGCGGACTGTCACGTCTTCCACCTCGAGTTGTTCTAACCACTCCTGAGCGGCGCGCACAATGCGACGCTGTTTTTCCCAATCCACGGCCTCTTCAGGGGAACCGTGAGCTTCGCTTGAACGCGTTTTAACCTCTACGAAAACAAGTTCCATGCGCAGACGCGCCCTGCAAACCAAGTCGACCTCGCCTCCATAAGTGGGCTTGTAATTGCGGTACAGCACTTTGTATCCGGCTTTTTGGAGAAAACGAGCCGCCAGTCGCTCTCCTTCCACGCCCAGTCCTCCACTGGCGCACGACTCCGCAAGCGACATACTTTTATTCCAGCGCGAGAACCAATTGCGACACCGGTCCAAAACTGCGCCGATGTACTGGAGAAGGGCCATGCTCCCTCAATCGCGCCATGTGCAACTCGGTGCCGTACCCTTTGTGTTGGGCAAAAGCGTATTGTGGGTAAACGGCGTCGAGGGCAAGCATCAGCCGATCGCGAGTGACTTTTGCCACGACACTCGCCGCCGCGATACTCAGGCTGAGTGCGTCCCCGCCGACGAGCGCGGTTTGGGCGAAGGGAAAGGGGCGGACCGGGAGTCCATCAATGAGCACATGATCTGGAGGTTGAGAGAGTTGTAACACGGCGCGCCGCATGGCCTCGTGGGTGGCTCGCAGGATGTTTAGTCGGTCGATTTCCGGCGCATCCAAGGCGACTACCGAGTGGGTGACGGCTGGGTTTGCCAGCAATTCTTCGTAAATGCGCTCCCGCATTTTGGGTGACAACTTCTTGGAGTCGGTGAGCTTGGTGTGGGTAAAATCCTCTGGAAGAACCACCGCAGCCGCGACAACAGGGCCAGCAAGAGGCCCGCGTCCCGCCTCGTCTACTCCTGCTATCCGTAAAAAACCAGAGGCGCGGAGCTGAACCTCATAGTTGAGGGAGCACCGCGCCTCCATAGAGCTTGGTTTGTGGGCGTGACGCAGCGTTTGGGCGCTGTGAAAAGCCGAGTTAATTCTAGCGCGCTTTTTCGCGAACGGCCATTGCCTGTTTGCCCTTGCGCAGACGCAGGTAGTTGAGCTTGGCCCGGCGAGCTACCCCTACGGTCTCCACCTCAACCTTCGCCACGCGAGGCGAATGCAGAGGAAACACGCGCTCCACACCTTCACCATACGAAATGCGGCGTACCGTGAAAGACTCGTTCATGAGGGAGCCCTTGCGACCGATCACGATCCCTGAGTAAATCTGAATACGTTCCTTGTCACCTTCGACCACGCGGGTGTGGACTCGAACGGCGTCGCCTACTTTAAAGGGGGCGACTTCTGACTTCATCTGCTCCTGATTGATCTTCGCGATAATGGCTGACATAAGATTTCCTCCAATGAGGTTTTTTGAAAAGGGGTGTGAATACAACTCGCTCCGGCAAGCTAAAGCAAACAAATTCCCATCTAAATTCATTTAAGACTCATGGAACCCTTGATCGACTTGCACAGTGACGAATATTTTATGGGCGAGGCGCTCAGAGCGGCCAAGCGTGCCTTTCAGCAGGCCGAAGTTCCTGTGGGAGCCGTGATTGTACGCGACGGGCGGATCATCGCGAGGGCCTCCAATCAAGTGGAACAATTAGTCGACGCCACCGCGCACGCCGAGATGCTTGCCATCACTCAGGCCGAGTCTGTTGTGGAAGACTGGCGTCTGACAGACTGTGACTTGTATGTGACGAAAGAGCCTTGTGCGATGTGCGCTGGGGCCATTGTTCATACACGGTTGCGGCGCGTGATTTTCGGCTGTCCGTCGCCCAAGGACGGCGCGGCGGGCAGCCTGCTCAACTTGTTGCAGCACCCAAAATTGAACCATCGTTGCGATGTCACGAGCGGGGTTCGCCTCGCGGAATGTGCCAGTCTGTTAAAGGAATTCTTCCGCGAGCGGCGCGACGAGAAGGCCTTAGAACTCGGAGGCGATTAGCAGCTTAGACGGCTGCTCTTTCCAACTCGCCGGATCGTCGCAGCAAATTTAGTGCGCCGTTTACTCCACGCGTTCGCCGAGGAGGTCGTACAGTTGCCCTTCGGTGATGCGCACGTTGATGAACTCGCCCAGTGGTGCGTCTTCGCTCAAGAGAATACGGCCGTCGATGTCTGGGGCGTCGGAATGGCCGCGAGCCACGCCGGGTTGATCCACCAAGGCGCGGATCACGCGTCCAACTTGCTGTTGAGAATGTTCTTCTGCGATACGCTGTTGCAGCTTCATCGCTTTTTTGAAGCGCGCCTGCTTTGTACGGGCTGGAAGATGTCCTTCCATCTTCGCTGCTTTGGAGCCTTCTTCCTGCGAGTAAGTAAATACGCCCAATCGCTCGAAGCGGGTGCGCTTGATAAAATCCAAGAGGTACTCAAATTCCTCTTCGGTCTCGCCCGGGAAGCCAACGATGAAAGTGGTGCGAATGGCGATGCCGGGAATCCCCGCACGGATCCGTACGATGAGGTTCTCGATATGTTCGCTGGAGGTCTCCCGTTGCATGAGCTTGAGCATACGCGGGTGGATGTGCTGGAGGGGCATGTCGATGTAGCGGCACACCTTCTCGCACTGTGCGATGGTCGTGATGAGTTCGTCGCTCCAGTGGGCTGGATGTGTGTAAAGAAGACGCACCCAGAAGTCGCCTTCGAGCGCGTTCAAGGCGCGCAACAGATGCGAGAGTGTGGTGCCCCGAGCGGAGTCCACTGGCTGGCGAGGGCCGGCCTTTTCCTCCCATAAATCCATCCCGAAGTACGTGGTATCCTGTGAGATAAGATTAATCTCTTTGACTCCTTCCGCCACCATTTGGCGAACTTCTTGGACGACGGAATCCACCGTGCGTGAACGGTGACGGCCTCGCATTTGCGGAATCACACAAAACGAACAGGGATGATTACAGCCTTCCGCGATCTTGGTGAAGGCGGTGTGCTTGGGGGTGAGTCGCACGCGAGGTGTATCCCAGTCGGGGATGTAGACAGGCTTGCGGCTGACCAGATTCAACGGCTCCCATGCCTCGTTCGTGAGCGCTTTCGCCTTTGCCTTGGACGCGGGAGCCAAGTCCGGATGCAGCGGGCGGTCGAGCACCTGACGCACAATTTTTCCGGCGTCCGCGATTTGGTCGAGCCCGAGAAATGCGTCCACCTCGGAGAGCGACTTGGAGAGGTCGGAGGAAAAGCGCTGCGCCATGCAACCGGTGACGATGAGCCGCTGGCCCGCGCGTTTTTTCAGGCCGCGCTGTTGGTGGGAATCAAGAATCTCCTCGATAGACTCCTCTTTCGCAGAGTCAATAAATGCGCAAGTGTTTACGATGAGCACATCTGCTTCATCCGCATTTGCCGTGAGCCCAAAGCCTTCCTTTTGAATGCCTCCGAGCATGATCTCCGCATCGACGAGATTTTTGGCACAGCCGAGGCTGATCATTCCGACTTTGGGTGGGGCAATGGTTTTCATCGAAAAAAGTTTTAGTGCGCCAGCAGGGTGTCCTCAACGAGCATATCCTCGTTCTGGCCACGAGCCGGTCTGTTACGATGCAGGAGCGCGAAGACTGCGGGAACAAAAAAGAGCGTTGCGATGGTTGCGAGAAAAAGGCCACCGATGACGGCGCGTGCTAGGGGAGCGTTTTGTTCACCGCCTTCGCCCGCGCCCAGGGCCATGGGAACCATGCCTATCATCATCGCAAGGGCCGTCATGATTACGGCGCGCAGTCGTGTGGAACCAGCCTCCAAGGCCGCGTAGACGGGGGAGAGCCCTTCCGCTAATTGCTCCCGGGCAAAGCTAATAACGAGAACGGAATTCGCCGTGGCGACGCCCAAACTCATGATCGCGCCCATCAATGCGGGAACGCTCAAAGGGGTTTGAGTGAGGTGCAAGCCCCAGGCCACTCCAGCCGCGGCTCCGGGCAGCGCCATGATGATGATGAAGGGATCCAGCCAGCTCTGGAAGTTCACTACGAGTAAAAGATAAATCAGCACCACCGCTCCGCAAAGACCAAAACCAAGGGCGAGGAAGCTCGAGCGCATCGTTTCCGCCTGCCCGCGCATTTCGATGAAAGAACCGCGTGGCAACTCCTTGCTAAAGCTGTCAAGGACGGGCTGTAGCTCGGAAAGCACGCTTCCAAGGTCTCTTCCGGCCACCCCTGCGTACACATCGATCACCGGAAGAATGTTATAATGACTCAATAGCGGCGCGGCTTGGGTGCGTTGTACGGAGGATAGATTGCTAAGAAGTTGGACATCGCCCTCGCCTGGCGCACTTCGCGTGATCGGGATGCTGGCGAGAGATTCTAGCGAACTCATTGCGGCTTCGGGTGCGCGGAAATTTACGAGGTATTGGACGCCAATTTTCGGGTTCAGCCAAAAAATGGGCTGGACCTGACCGCTGCCGCTGAGACTGAGCAAAATGGAGTTCGCCACATCTTTTTCGCTCAGGTTCATCAGAGCGGCGCGTTCGCGATCGACATTGATTTGAAGGCGCGGCAGGTCGGCTGGCTGTTGAATCCGCACGTCGACTATTCCGGGAATGGAGCGAATGCGGTCCGAGATTTTCGCGGCGATGAGTCGGTTGCCGTCCTGATCGCGGCCCCGTATCTGGATGTCAAACGGCGCTGGGAGGCCGAAGTTGAGCGTTTGGCTGATGATGTCGGCGGGGAGAAAGTAAAATAGGGTGCTTGGGAATTCGCGGTTGAGGCGGTCCCGCAACTGGCGTTCGTACTCGAAGGTTGGGGCGTGGCCGGGTTTGAGGGAGATGAGCACATCGGAGTCTCCGGTACCGAGCAAACCGTTGTTGGAGTAACTCAGACTGATGCCTGAGTTAGGAATGCCCATGTTGTCGAGGATCCCGTCCAAGTCTTTTTCCGGAATAATTTTGCGAATGGTCTCCCCCACCTTTTCCACCAACTGGGCAGTCTCCTCGATACGGGTTCCAGAACGGGCGCGCATATGAAGGCGGATTTGACCGCTGTCGACCAAGGGGAAAAAGTCTCGCCCGAGCAGGGGTAAGATGAACATCGAACCTGCGCACATGAGTAGGAAGATTGAGGAGAAAATTGCCCGCCTTTCGAGACAGGCGCTCAGACAGTAGCGGTACAGACTTCTGAAACGTTCGAAGCCACGGTCGAAGGCCCGTTGAAAAAGAACGAAGGGGCGCAGTAGGCCGCCCGGCAAAGCTCCTGTTCCGTGGCCTGCGTAGGAGCTGTTGCGATAGAACCACTGGACCATTGTTGGGATAATGGTCCGTGAGAGCACGTAGCTCGCGAGCATCGCGAAGACGACGGCCTCTGCAAGCGGCACGAACAAGTAACGTGCGACGCCGCTGAGAAAAAACATCGGGACGAATACGATGCAAATACACAGCGTGGACACCAGTGCCGGAAGTGCAATTTCCTCTGCCCCATCGAGAATCGCCTGAGTAAGTGGCTTACCCATAGTCATTTGCCTATGCACATTTTCGATCTCAACAGTGGCATCATCCACTAAAATGCCCACAGCCAGAGCGAGGCCGCCGAGCGTCATGAGGTTAATCGTCTCTCCGAGCGCGCTGAGAACGGCGACAGAACTGAGCACCGCCAGCGGGATGGAAAGCGCGATGATCACGGTGCTGCGCCACGACCCGATGAAGAGCAAAATCATGAGAGCGGTCAGGGCGGCGGCTACGAGACCTTCATGCAAAACGCCTTGGATGGCGGCGTGCACGAATCTGGACTGGTCGGAGAATTCCGTCACCACCAAATCCTTGGAGACTGTCGAAAGCGCTCTGGGCATCTGCGCTTTTACTCCCTCAACCACTTTCAGGGTGGAGGCCATGCCGCTTTTCATAATGGTGAGCAGTACCCCTCGTGTGCCATTGTGGCGCACCACGTTGGTCTGGGGCTGCGAGCCATCGCGAACCTGTCCGACTTCTTTCAAACGGATTACAGTCCCGCCCACCGTGCGCACGGGCACCTCGTTGAGCTCTTCCAAAGCCCTCGGACTCACGTTGACCTCCACATCGTATTCGGTGTCCCCAACTTTCGCGGTGCCGCTGGGCATGATCAGGTTTTGGCTACTCACTGCGTTGACTACGTCCTGCGCAGTCATCCCTCGTGCTTTCAGTGCGGTGAGATCCAAATCGACCGATACGACCCTGGTGCGTCCACCATAAGGCCAAGGAATTTGAGCACCTGGAACAGTCACCAAGGCGGTACGAATCTGGTTGAGTGTTGTGTCGTAAATTTCTCCCTCAGATAGAGTTTTGCTTGTTATGGAATACTGAAGCACGGGCACGGTCGAGGCGCTGTAGCGAATCACTAGCGGAGGGGTTTGCCCAGGTGGCATCAAGCGGGTCACGGTTTGGGCAACGGCCGTAATCTGGGCGACTGCGCCATCCACAGACGCACCGTCGCGCAAAAACACTTTGATGATACCCACCCCGCTGTAGGAGTTGGACTCGATGTGCTCGATGTCGTTGACTGTCGCCGAGAGCGAGCGCTCGTGCACGTACAGAATTCGCTGCTCAATCTCCTGCGCATTCAACCCAGCGTACTGCCAGATGACCGACACAACCGGAATGTTGATGGACGGAAAGATGTCCGTGGGGGTGCGCAACAACACCAGCGGGGTCAGCAGCAAGAGAGCCAGCGCCGCGACCACAAAGGTGTAGGGGCGACGAAGCGCCAAGCGAACTATCCACATATACGGGTTTGGGTGTGCAGCCTTCTACTGCTCGAGACTAACTGTGATGCGAAAGGTACCGCTCCGCGTCAAGGGCTGCTGCACAACCTTGGCCGGCAGCTGTAATGGCTTGGCGATAAGTGCGATCTGCGACGTCGCCGGCTGCGAAGACTCCGGGGATGTTGGTGTGTGTGGTCTTGTGTTGAATGAGATAGCCGTCAGCGTCCATGTCCAGCTTGCCCTTGAAAGGCGCTGTGTTTGGCGTGTGGCCGATCGCGACGAAAACGCATTTCACTTCAAGTTCGCGATCCGCTCCTGTGACAGTGTCCTTGAGCAGCACGCCGCGCATTTCGCCCTCTGCATCCGTGAGATATTCCACAGGGGCGCTGTTCCACAAGATCTCAACTTTAGGATGGTTGAGGGCGCGATCAGCCATGATCTTGGAGGCTCGTAAAGAGTCTCTCCGGTGGATCAGATAGACTTTCGAAGCGAAGCGTGTGAGGAAAGTGGCCTCTTCGCAGGCTGAATCGCCACCGCCTACGACGCACACTGGGACATTGCGGTAAAAGGCGCCGTCACATGTCGCACAGGAAGTGAGTCCGTGGCCAATGCGCGCCTTTTCGTCGGGCAACCCAAGCCATTTGGCGGAAGCGCCCGAGGCGATAATGAGTGTCTCGGTTTCCAGCCAGTGGCTATCGACCTTTAATCGCACATGACCTTCAGCGGGCTCAAATTCGGTGACTGTGCTGTATTCAAACCGCGCTCCGAAGCGCTCCGCCTGCGACTTCATTCCAATGATAAGATCTGGCCCATCAATGCCTTGAGGAAATCCCGGAAAATTCTCCACGAGTGTGGTGGTGGAGAGTTGGCCGCCCGGTTCGTGGCCTTCCAAAACGAGGGGCGCGAAATTCGCGCGCGAGGCGTATATTGCCGCGGTGAGCCCTGCACAACCTGTGCCGATAATGATCATCTTTTCCATGAGAAGACTGAACAGTAAGGTATGAAGGGCGATACTGGCAAACGGGATCCTTAGATCCGGAGATATCCGATGAGACGTTCTTCAGAAGCCGAGCTCTCGAAGCGCACGCCGGCTGCGCTTTCAGCCCTTGGAGGGGCAAGCTCACTTTGAACGCAGGTCCATCCGCGTGCTCGCTTCGGGTGCAACGGGTTGCCCCACTTCTTCGACGGGTGACGTGAACATGTAGCGCCAAACCGCGTCTTGTGTGTAATTGCCGGCGGCATCGCGAGGGGAATTCTTCGCGTTGGGAGTCACGTAGCCATGAGCGCGCGCGGCGTCGCCCTTGACGTCCCCTGTGGTGATGAGACGGCGGGAATTGCCGAACGGCGGTTTCGCTTCATCGGTGTTCACAATTGGACCGAATTTATTGAGCCCCAATAGAATCCATGATCTCGGATAATGGTCTGCGGACCAGCCGCCGTCCAGTACATGGCTGTACCCGAAAAACCGGTTGGGGGCCGTGGCGGAGCTCAATCCCTGCCAGGATTCGTACTGGTCGCGCGGTCCACAAAACATTACGCAGCGATCCACTCGTTGTTGGATGGCGAAACGCGCCGAAGACGTGGCGCCGTGTGAGGCACCCGAGATGATCACTTTCTCCCAGTTCAATCCGGTGCCATCTGGGGTGAGAAAATAATCCCAGCCGCCTTCTGGGTTAGTCTTGGCGAGCCATTTTACAAATTGAAAGGCGCGCTCCATCATGGAGTCTGGCTTAGGGATGGAAACGGCCTCGCTGGCATCGATGCCGGTAGTGGCTTCTAGACGGATGTTACCCAGATATTGGGTGTCGGCCGGCGCCGGCTCCTTGTTAAGTTTGGCGAACCAGCCGTTCGCGTAACTCACTTGGATTGCGTGTAGTCCGTAACTGTTAAGCCGCTCGAAAAGGGCTGCGTTGTAGCCCATCAACCACACGACGAGTTTTCCTTGCGGGGCGACGCGGGTATCGACATTGGCGCGCTCCGTATCTGTGGGCTTGCCGTCTTTTTCGAAAAGGAAATTGATCTCTGGATGGGGCTGAGCCTTGGGGTCCAGAACGCTGGCGCGCGCTGTCAGGTCGTACGCTTTCGGCGCCGGATCGTGGTAAACCAGCGAGGACTTTGCGCTTGAGGGTTCGGCGGCGAGGGCGGAGTTTGCGAGGGCGCAGCTTATTGCGAGTCCGCAAAGTGAGAGCGGGTGGGATGAAATTTTCATTAGGGCGAGGAACGGGAGGAGTTGGGGAGGGACAATTTGAAGCAAGATTTTGAGTCAGAAAGACAACTCTGTTTTTGCTGTGGGATTAGCGAGCATTAGAATAGAATTTTGGTCTGTTGTCGTGCTTTCCAAAAGCTCCTCGAGCGGCTTGTTTAGTCAGATGTGCGCGTCGTTTGAGTCATTGGGAAAACAGTTTAGGCCGGGCCGTATTGTTTCTGCATGGGTTGGACAGCGGGCTGAAACTGCGGTTTGGAGCGGCTTTGCGCGCAGCGAAATTCTTCCGTGGTGGCTGGGAAAAGGTTGCCGCAAAGTGGATATTCCAGCAACGCGTTTTGCGGAGCGTTCCCGCCGCGATGGTCGGATGCACTGGGCGGAAGTGTCTGCTGGGCTGGTCATCCGGGGGTTGTGGGATTCGGGTGAGGAGGCCAAAGATGCGAAGGCGGCCGTGCCAAGGCTTTGGATTGTGACCCGACAATCCTCTACGGTTGAAGAGGACGCGTTTGGACACGAGAGAATGCCTCTTTTGGAGGCGCCACTTTTTTCTGCTGCCCCAATCGAACTTGTGATCGAACTCGCCCCGCCTTCGCCCCAGCTGGAATTGTTTTGAATGGGGAAGCGCCTCCTGATGCGGGATGAACTCCCTCAAGCAAAGGTTCTGAGCCGATCGTTAAGTCTCAGGAATCCAGCGCTTTCAGGATGCGTTTTCCGGCGCTACTGGACGATCATTTTCCCGTTCATGATTACCCAGTGTCCTGGAAATGTGCACACAAACGGGTAAACGCCCGGCTCGTTGGGAGCGTTGAAGCGGAGGACTGTGCCGGTATTAGGATCCAACAACTTGGTGGCTTGCAGTATTTTGTCGGAGGGCGGTATGAAATTTTTAAGGATGCCGCCCGGGTCTTTTGCCATCTCGTTTGCCGCCACACCGACCTCTTCCAGCGCGCCCGGTTGGACGATTAGAAAGTTGTGCTGCATCAGGTCTGGATTGTTGATGACAAGCTTCACGGGTTGAGCCCGTTTAACTGTGAATTCATTTGGGGTGAACAGCATCCGCTCTGGGATGGTAGCTATTTCGATGGTGGCAACGTCTTTGCCTGCGTCGAAAGCGATCTCCTGGGGGTTGTGCGGCTTGCGGTCGAGTAGCATTTTGTCCGGTCGAGTCGATTTCTTAAGGAAAGCGTTTACCATGAGAGACATCGCTGCATCCTGCTCCCATTGAAGGCGCAGCTTCTCAGAACCGAATGCAGTGACAACGGCATAGCGCAAATGATCGCTCATCGGGCTGTGCATCACAGGCATCACGGCGTCAAAGGCAGCGCGGGAGCCGACATAGCTAGCCGAGATGACAGCTTCCAAACGCACCAAGCCGACTGGATCGGCGGCAGCCTTTACGAGTGCGGAGGCGCCGCCGTCCGCGAATTGGTCGTGCCAGTGGCGGAGCATCCTCGCCGCTGCAGCTCGAGTGTGATGCTCCTCACAACTAAGTAGTTCTGTGAGTAGGGCGGGTCGGTATTCACCCAGTCCACGGAACATCCACAGCGCTTCCACTTGATGGTGGCGGTGCCTGGGATCTTTCGTGTCCAGTCCGCTCAGCCAGTGATCCAGAGCGGCGGCGACCTCCGCTGAGCCCCTCTCGCGCAACTCTCGCTTCGCCCAGTAGCGGACGCGATATTCGGGCCGCTTGAGTTGAGCCAGCAGCGCTTCGACTGAGGCTCCAGCTACCACTGGCGCGGCGGGAAGCGGTGCTCCCTTTGGCGTGATCCGCCAGATACGCCCCGAAGTTCGGTCCCGGCGTGGATCGCGCAACGAATACTGGGCATGCCCTTTAATGGGATTGTACCAGTCGCAGAGGAAGAGCTCGCCGCGCGGACTGAACGCGAGGTCGACGGGGATGAAACTCAAGTTTTCGGAAAAGAGGAGGTCGCTGATAAACTTTTCTTCAAAGTGGTCGTCGGACTCAATCCATTGGTGGAGTTCGATTTTGTTGGTGGGTTTGTAGCGAGCCTTGATGAAGCAGCCCTGCAATTCGGATGGCCAGTTTGGAAAATCAATGAACTCTTGTCCGCAGGTACCAGAGTAGGCGGGAAGTTTTCCGGCAGAGGGATGTTGTTGGGGATAAGGTGGATTGGTAGCGTGAAAAGCGTTTGCGAATATCGGATGGCTGCCGACATGATTGCCCCAATCATCAAAGGTAACTCCCCAAGGGTTGGTGCTCGGATAACTCCCAAACGTGGTGAGTCGTTGACTGAATGGGGTGAATTGAAACCAGCCGCTATTCTGGAGTCGCACCGGACCGTAAGCGGTCTCCACCTGCGAATGATGGAAAATGGATTCCCGCATGAGTAGATCCCCGTCTGGCGTCCAAACCAAATCGTGGAGTGCGTGGTGACTGTCCTCTGTGCCGAAGCCAGCGAGAATTTTCTCGCGATGATTCGCACGCCCCTCCCCCGTTGTATCCTCGATCAAAGTGAGATACGGCTGCTCAGAAACGTAGATGCCGCGTTTGGTGAGTTCGAAGGAAAGCGGGATGTGCAGATGATCCGCCCAGACGGTGCATTTGTCCGCCTTCCCATCTTGGTCGGTGTCCTCGAGGATGATGACCTTGTCGCTGGGTTCACCTCCCGGATAAACGTGGGGGTAGGTCGTGGAGCAGGCAACCCACAACCGGCCTTTGTTGTCCCAGCGCATCTGGATGGGCTTTGCGAGATCTGGAAATTGTTCTTCTGACGCGAAGAGGTTGAGATCGAATCGGTTGTCGACGCGGAAAGCTTTTTTTTCCTGCTCCGGATCCAACCATTCGTTGGCCCCCCTAGCATTCGAGACGGCTTCGAGCGCGGGCAGATTAGAATCGTCGACAGCGCTTGGCGTGCTTGGTTTGCCCTGAGCAAGATCCCAGATCCTGCGCTCGCGATTGGCGGTGAGGAGATCGAAGTTTCGCATCGCGGGCAGAAAGTCGAGATAACCGTAATCTTTGCGTCGGCCACCGGTGTAGTAGAAGCTGTTGAGCGGACGATACCTACGGAAGTACTGGGCGTTTTTGTCAACGACCGCCTCGCGCAAGGCCTCGTTCGGAGCGGGTGGTGATGATTGAAAGAGGCCGCGGTAGATGCGCTCGGATACCAGAGCATCGCCTGATTTAGTGAGATGTACTCCGTTGATGGTCAGTGGGTTGCCTGGGAGCGTTTTGCCGCTAGTGAAATGAAAGAGGTCGATGAATGCCACATTTTGTGCGTTGCAAACCTCCTCCATGGCGAAGGTGTAAGCCTCGATGTTTGCGTTGTTGAGATCAGCGGCGGGGATGCCTGGCAGGTTTTCGCAAGCCGTGGGCGAGAGCAGCACGAGCTGCGGGCTGGATTTTCCATTGAAAGCGCTGCCCTTCACAGACTGGACCCATTTCGTTAACCGGTCCTTGAAGGAATCCAACTTTTCTAGGCCACCGAAAGATTCGTTGAACCCGAACGCGGCAACGATGATGTCTATCTTCTCGTGGGTGAGATGCTGAAAGAGGGAGGCGAAGTTTTCGGGACGGGGTTGCAGGTCGACTTCGTCTGCTGACCAAGCGAGATGGCGTATCACGAGTTCATCTTGAGGACATCCGAGATGCAGGGCAGATTCGAGATGGCCAAAGTCTTGTGCGCGCTCAAGCAAAGTGTTGCCGACAAAAGCAATGCGATTGCCCTTGTGGAGCACCAGAGGAAGTGTTGTGTCCGTTGGCGCAGTGGGGATTGGACCAGGCGCGGTGTTTTGGTACAGGCCGAACGGAGCGAGCGCTGGATCGTCTGGAAGCTTTGGAAGTGCGGACGCTGGTTTGCCCGTGGTCTGGGATAGGGCGAGTGAAGTGCTTGTGAGCCAGCTAAGGGCTAGCCAAAGAAAGTGTGGGGCGCGGAGCGCCTGAAGTGCGTTGGACATTCGAAGGGGATAAGTTCCTCGAATTCTAAAAACTGTTTAAGCCGATGACCAGCAGCCAGTCTCATGAACGCGTTTAATTTGGAGGGATGGTCGCCGTCGGGCAGGTATCGACAGCCCTCGATGGAAGGAGTTTGGTTCTCCTTGTTTTTTTAGGGCCAACGTAGTTCCTCACCGGTCAGGAACGTGCGAAAACGTCTCTCAGGGCCCTCCCAGCCTTCCACTGCACCACACGCCTCTTGAAGCCACACAATTGCGCCTGACTGGCGTTGGCGCACGGCCCAGAGCCTGTTTGCTTCGCAGCGTGGATCTGTGCGACTGCCCTCAACCACAATGAGCCGGGCACCGACGGCCCGCACGAAGTCGTCCGTACCGGTGATCTCTCGACTGTGGGTGCCCCGTACCCAAACATCGGCGTGGAGGCGTTCTCGCGAGTTTGCCAGCAACCAACGTTCGGTCGGCAGGCCGGCGTCCGCAGTGAAAAGAATTGTCCAGCTCGGCGTGGTCCATCGGAGGACGATGCCCTTGTCATCCGCGACTCCGGCGGCCAGTCCTGTTGGCGGATAGAGCACCTCAAGTGACTCGGTATCGCTTGCCTCGAGGTAGTCGCCCGCACTGGTAGTGTGGACTGGAATATGGTTTGCGGCGAACCATTCCAGGATGTGTCGCCGGGAAAGAGAGCTGTCTTCCAAAGGCGAATTGATAATCCTCTTGGGATTGAAGGCTTCTTGAGCGGTGATCGCTCCACCAATGTGTGCGGCATTTCCATGCGACAGTAGGAGTCCATCAAGTGTCTGTATGCCATAGGAATGTGCTGCTGGCACAAGGGTGTTGCGGGTATCTGTTTCGCTCCCGCAATCCAGAAGCCAGCGCTTGTATTTCCCGCGCAGCAGAACCGCGCCACCTCTGCCAAAGTCAAATACGACGAGCGATGGCGGTGTTTTGAATGGGGTACCTACCGCCCAGTGCCCCTTTGGGATCTCGCTGGCACCGCGGACAAAATCCAACAGCCGTTCCGCGACCCAAGCATTAGCACGGTTAAGCGCAGGCGTTGCAGGACCGAATGGCGCGCAAAATACGGCTAGGAAGCCGAGGGCTAGGTTTACGAACGCGACGGGAACCGCGACGAGATTCACGAGAATGCCGATTGGCGTGATTTGATGAAACAGCCAGATACTCCACGGCATTCCGGAGATCCACGCAATGAGGCTGACGGAGCAGGCTTCGGCGACTGGGCGACCAAGGGAGATGACGTTTTTTTGCCACGAGTTCCAAAGTCGCTTTGGTAGGAGAGCGTCCGGCTCCAGAATGCGTTGGAGCCGGTTGGCCAGCGGGCGAACGCAAAGGGCAAGCGTTAGCACAATTCCAAAGGAGAGTTGGAAGCCACCCTCGAACAGATTGTTACCGTCCCAAAATAAGAGGAGTAGTCCCGCTCCGCCGAGGCTGTTGAGTACCACGGCTGGCCTCTGGATCCAATCCGCTCCGAGGATAAGCACGCACATTACCATGGCCCTCACACAACTCGCCCCCATTCCTGTTGCAATGCCGTAGGCCATGAGCACCGGCAGCGCCATGAGGGAACCGGGCCTCGCTCCAAGGCCTGCTAGGCGCAACGTCGTTGCGAGAAATGCGGCGAGCATTGTCATGTTAAGGCCGCTGACTGCAAATAAATGAAGAGTTCCCGTGTCTCGAAACCAAGGCCGCGCTTCGAGCAGAGAGCCGGCATGAACGCCCAGTACCATACTGGAAATTAGCGCGTGGGTCTGAGGTCGCATTTCAATTCCACGACGGAGCTGCTCTGAAATGGCGGCGGAGAGATGCGCTGCCCAGGTCTGGATTTGCCAGCGCGTATTGGGCAAAAGGATGCTCCCGTCTGTCGCGCGAAGCAGGTCGGCTTCTGCCCATAAATCCTGGCGGCAGAAATACTCCGCCGCATCGAATTGACCTGGATTCCTTGC
This sequence comes from uncultured Spartobacteria bacterium, assembly GCA_903919125.1. GTDB lineage: Bacteria > Verrucomicrobiota > Verrucomicrobiia > Chthoniobacterales > Chthoniobacteraceae > Chth-196. Next base: position 31,064 of record CAIXGS010000041.1, read on the forward strand.
GGCTGGAATGGGCCGCAGCAGCGCTCTAAAACGCACTACATCGCCGCACTGCGGAGAGGTTCCTTTCCAGCGTACCAGTAATTGTGTGTTCTGCGGGACGAGCGGCTGGGGCTCTGCAGTGTGGACGCTGAGACGGAAACGCTGGGAGTCGTCTGGAACTTCGAGGACACGGCCCGTGAGAGTCACGGTGCGAGGGACATCTGGCGCAAGAGCTTGCGCAGCTGCGCGCGAGGGAGAAAGAATGTGGCGTTGGTAATGAAGTGCTCCAGCGGCATCTAACGCGACCAATAACAACAGGTAGCGACCCAGCTTGATGCCGCGAATTGGGGAGAGCCAGGCGAAGACAATTGCGGCAGTGCTAATTCCGAGCAGCGGGGCGAGCGGCCACTGCAAGCTATCGGCGAGTATCACGCCAAGGGCTGCGGATAAGGCCGCGAAAAACAAGGGCGCCGGCGGTCGGAATAACGGATGCTCCACCCCAGCGGAATCGTAGCTCGCCGAGGTGTCGGGCCTCGGCCAGACGCGAATGATTCGGAGCTGGGCTTACTTTAAACGGTGCTCCCGTGCGTACTCGGGATAACGACTTTGGAGCCGGTTTAGAACAGTCAGGGACTCTTTTAATTTTCCACCGGAGCGGTAGGCGTAATAGGCTTTTTCCATCGAGGCCGGCGCGATTTGGTCATCATCAAAAACAATGGAAACGCTCTCAAATAATTTCGCTGCAGCGTCAAAATTTTTCTGCGCGACTTGAATGTCTCCAGCCACAATTCGAGCCTCTGCGTTGAGCGGACCTTCGGGCTGGACGCGTATCATTTCGTCGACTGACTTCTGGGCGTCCGCGCTTAAACCGAGTTCAAGCTGGGCTTTTGCCTGAATAAGCAAACCTCTAGCCTTTGATGTAGGATGTTTTACCAGAGCGATATACGTTTTTGCTGACTCAATCGCTCCGTTCGGATTTTTCAATGCGAGCCGCGCGTTGGCCAGTTGGAGCCAGTCTGCATCCGTCACTTCTTCGCCGGCGCAGAGCAGGGAGAGTGCGGGCTCCGCTTTCGCGAATTGTTTGGCGTCAATGTGCCACTGGGCACACCAGCGCAAAAGGTCCGGAGATACCTTTGACTTGCCTTGCGGAAGATACTCTTGCACGCGCAGCCAGAAGTCCTCTGGAAGGTTAAGGTTGTAGGTGCAATAAATCAGCCGCAAACTGTCTGACTCAAAATAGTTAGCGGGATCGAGTTTGCGGGCCTCCATGAGATTCGGCACCGCGGTCTTGTAATCTTTTGCTTCAAAGGCCGAGCGGCCGATCCAGTGATGCGCCTCCGCCTTGGAGGATGTCTCGGGGTATTCTTTGAGAAGGCGTTCAAATCCTGCAGTCATGCCTGCGTTGTCACTCTGTTCGCCACGCAACAAAGCGAGCTGCTTGAGAGCCGTCTCGCGGTCCGTGGACGCGGGGAATCGTTTGATAAGCTCTTCGTAATCCTTTTCAGCCGCGGCGTATTGTTTCGCGCTTCGCTGGGTCTCGGCCCGCCAGAAAAGAGCCGTTCCAGCCAAGGGATAATTGGGTGCTGCGGTGAGCAAGGCCGTCGATGCGGCGATGGTTCCCTGCGCGTCTCCAGCGCGGACGGAGCATTCCGCCCAGCGCATTAACGCGTCGTTCTGACGCTCTGATTTGAGCTGCTTTGATTTGGTGACTTGCGCGTAGGCGGCGGCGGCACCGGGGAAGTCGGAGCGTAGCCGGAGGGTTTCCGCCTTCATCAGTAGGGCGTTGTTCGCCTCCGTCGGGGCTGGGTTAGTGGCCAGAAAGGCGTCGATATCTTGAGGTAGCTCTTTACGCTCTAAATTGTAGTAGCAAACTAGCCGCTCATAACGCGCGGTGGCTGCTGCGGGAGAGACCGGAGCGGCATCGATGAGTTTGGTGTAAAGCGTGGCAGCCTCCGCATACTGTTTGAGTGCGCGGTGTGCGTTGCCGACAATTAATTGAATTTCAGGTAGTTGAGTGCTGTCAATTGTAGCTTCGGCAGCATGGTAAGCAGCGATAACCCGCTCGTTGTCACCCAATGCCATGCAGGTTTTTAGAATGCCCAACTGCAAGATGGGGTGCCATTTAGCCGTCTCAGGTATTTTCAGAGCCTTCTCCAAGGCCGCGAGCGCCTTTTTGTGATCCGGCAACTCAACCAATGTCAACGCGGCGCGGGTGATGGCCTCCGCTTTGATATCCGGATTGACTGCTTCCGCTGCGAGCTTTTCAAAGCGCATCAGGGAATCCTCAGTGCGCCCCGCTTCCCCTCCGAGCAAGGCGGCTTGGAATTGACTGACCTCCCGGAACGGGTGCGCATCGGCCATGTCCGCAAGCGTCTGGTAGATGACGCGGGCTTCCGTCTTGCGGTTCAGTTCTTGGAGACAGCGTGCTGAAAAGTATCTCGCACTGATTTTAACATTCGCATCCGCGATAAGTTGGGCAGCCAGCTTATAGTGTGCTTCGGCGAGGCCGAAATCTTTTTCCTGCCGCTCAAACTCGGCCAGACGAAAAGCAGCCACGCCGGCTTCTGGACCCGGGTGAGGAAGTTCCACAAGCTTAAGATAATACAAGCGGGCAGAATTGGTGTTGCCCAGCTTCATGTAAGCTTCCGCCAGTCTGTAAAGGGCGGGCCCCAGCTGAGTGGAGCGTGGGAACTCGAAGAGGAAACGCTGGTACTCGGTAGCAGCAGAATCCCACTGCTGTTGAGTGTAGTAGAAATCGGCGAGACCCAGTTGGCGCTGCTCGTTGCTTGCGGATTGAGGAAGAGGGCGAGAAGGCGAGGGGGTCGGGTTGGGAGTGGGAGCCGTGGATGCTGGAGTAGAAGAGGGAGTAGGTTGTGGGGCGGTCGGCTGGGACTTGGAAGGCATGTCGAGCTTTCCACCTAAATCTCCACGGAAATCTGGGGAATCTTCCGGAGCGGGCGGGCGAGGCGCCGCATCGCGCGCTGGTTTCTGGGGCGACGGAGTCAACGGCACTCCGGGGATAATCGGAACTACGGGAATGACTTTCGGAACCGTTTTGGGATCGCCGGAATTAACCGGGATTGCGCGCGGGGGCGGTCCGTCGTCGGGGACTTGCGCGAGCGCCCGAAGCCCTGAAAGAAGAAGCATCCCAGCCACCGAGATTTTTTTCATACAAAATTGTGAAAGGACTATTCCGCGAAGTTGCACACAGTCCGCGATCCGAAGATCTCAAGCGAGCCGAGGCTACGGTCAGTCCGTTTTGTTTGTTGCAAATGCGACGTTCCAGATTCCGGCCGCGCGGCAGGTATCCAAAACCTGTACGATGTGATCATAGTCGGTTTTCACATCGCCTCGCAGGATGATGGCGTAGTCTGGATACAGTGCGGCGAGGCTTTTGAGTTTAGCCTGAAGCGCATCTTTGGTGATGGTTTTACGATCCAATACGATGGTGCCGTCCGCCTTGATATTCAGGACGGTCTGGTTGACTACTGGGTTACTTTCTTGGCCCGCTTGGGCTGATGGAACTCGCACGTCGAGTTCATTTTCTTTGCGGGCCATGCTCCAAGTGACGACGAAGAAACATAACAGCACCAGAAGGATGTCCACCATGGGAGCGACCTGGAAGGCGACGGCTGTCGGTTCACTGCGAGAGCGAAATTTCATAAAAAGGGATGGGAGCGGTGGGCGGTGAGGCTTGAGGTGCGAATTGAACCTCTGGGGTTAAAACTCGTCTTCCACACGACCCGGCTCACGGCGGCGTTGGTAGCTGGCCGCCAGAAGGCCCATCACGTGGCTGGAAGCTCCCTCCAGTTCCGAGATGAGTCCCTGAACCTTATTGCGGAAAATTGCGTAGAATCCTGCGGAAATCACCGCCAGCACCAGCCCAGAAGCCGTGGCGATAAGCGCTTCAGAAACGCCGCTTGCGAGCAAGATGTCGCGAGAAATCGAGGCCCCTCCCTTACCGATGGCAGCGAAGGAATGGATAATCCCGATCACGGTTCCAAACAAGCCCACCATGGGGGCGAGAATTCCGATATCAGCCAGGTATGCCACCCGGTGCTGCATCGCAGAGGCTTGGGCACTGCCCTCCGCTTCAGCAACTTCCTTCAGTGATTCGAATGGCACCCCTGGATTCTTGGTGGCGAAATCCAACGCCCGCTGCACCACTCTCGCGAGGGCTTCTCCATGTCGATTGGAGACGGCCAGAACCCCGAGATAATCTTTCTTACGGATCAAAACCTCCACCGTGCCAATGTATTGGCGTGTCGCAATAGTTCCGCGTCGAATCGTGAGGGTGAAGCCGATAACGAGCATTCCCACGATGACCGACAGGACGCCGAGGGGAATCATTGCCCAACCGCCTTTGCGCAACAACTCCCAGAGGTTATTTACGGACAAGTCCTCGGAGTCAGCGGCGCTGTTGGTTGCTGCGGGTGCTCCTGCATCGAGGGGAGTGACGGCAGCAATGGGCGCCATCACCGAGGGCGTTGACAAGGGTGGTAGCAGCGGCATATGCGTCGCCAGAGAGACGAGCGGCCCTGCGGGTGAGGCGGTTGAGTGTTGGATGAGCCCGTCTTGAGCGAAGGTGAGAGAGACACTGCAAAACAGGGCCGCGAAGGTTGCGATAGCTTTCATGAGCAGGGTGAGAGCCGTCTAATGTAACCATACTGCGCTCGGATGCAACCTCGAGGCGTTAGGAATGCGGCGAGTTTAGTTCACCGGCCTCAAGTGGCGCCGGCCCGAAGGAGGGCGCCTTTTAGTCCACCTTTAGTCCAAGATTTCAAAGCCTCGGGAGGTGAAGGATGGGATTGAGCGGGATTCTTCCTTTCGGATGTGAGACTTCACTTCGCTCTCGCGGATTGCTTCGACAAAAAGCTCCAATTCTCCGGGTTCTCCGCAAGCCTGAAGCTCTACGCGCCCGTCTGGAAGGTTGCGCACCCAACCGGAAACATCGAAGCCGCAAGCCAGTTGGCGCACACAATAACGGAAGCCCACACCCTGCACGCGGCCCTCATAAAAAACCTGAACACCAGTCATTCCCAAGCTATAGGTGTTTGAATCAAGCAGGGCCTCAAAAAGTTTTCCCTTTTTCCTTAGCCCGTCCTTCGTTTAAACCTCCCACAGTTTTTTCACCCAAACTCACCCGCCAACATGCCCTCTTACATCGAAATGCCCAAGCTTGCCGACACAATGACCGAGGGCACCCTCGTGAAGTGGCGTAAGCAACCCGGTGATAAAGTCGCTATGGGTGATGTGGTTGCAGAAGTGGAAACCGACAAAGCCACGATGGAAATGGAGAGCTTTGAGGATGGAATTATCCACGAGCTCCTGGTTCAAATCGGCCAGAAAGTGCCCATCGGCTCGAAAATCGCGATGGTTCTCAGTAAAGGGGAAAAGCCGCCTGCGCCCGGAAGTGTGGCTTCCCCAGCATCTAGCGTCAAAAGTGCCGCACCAACCGCACCAGCCTCTGCGGCAGCTTCCGCTACAGGACAAGCTGTCGCCGCTTCGCCTGAAGTCACGCACTCGGCGCCAGGAGCTCGGGTGAAAAGCTCGCCTTTGGCGCGGAAATTGGCCAAAGAACGCGGTGCCAACCTTGCGTCTTTGCAAGGGACGGGCCCGGGCGGGCGCATTATCGCGAAGGACGTTTTGCAGGCGAAGCCCGGCGTGCAAACTGTGGTTGCCCCTGTTGCGCAGGCTACTGCGCCGACAGCCGTGCTCGTGCCTGCGGCTGGGGCCGGTGACCAAGTCATCCCCCTAAGTGGGATGCGCCGCATTATTGCGGATCGGCTTTTGCTGAGCAAAACGACCATTCCTCACTTCTATCTCCACATCGAAGTGGACGCCGCGCCGATGATGAAAATGCGCGCAGAGTTGAACGCTGGGGTGGATCCTGAAACCGGCATCAAGCTGACGGTGAACGATTTTGTTTTAAAGGCGGTTGTTGCAGCCGCAGTGAAAGTGCCAACGGTGAATGCCGCGTTTAATGGCGACTCCATTTTACAATTTGGCTCCGTGGGACTCTCCGTTGCGGTGGCGGTAGACGATGGGTTGGTGACTCCAGTGGTGCGAGATGCACATTCTAAGTCATTGGTGGCTCTGAGTTTGGCGGTTAAAGATTTGGCCACTCGCGCAAGGTCCAAAAAATTGAAGCCCGATGAGTACCAAGGCGGGACGATCACTGTTTCAAATTTGGGGGCTTACGGGATCGAATTTTTCGACGCCATCATCAACCCGCCGCAGGCAATCATCGTGAGTGTCGGTGCCATTGTGAAGAAGCCCGTGGTGGGGGCAAACGACGCGATTGTGGCGGGTCAGCGTCTTGCAATTGGCCTGAGCGCAGATCACCGCGTGGTGGATGGGGCGGTTGGTGCGCAGTATTTGGCGGAGCTGCGGCGACTGCTTGAAAGCCCCGCGCTGTTGCTGGTTTAACCCTTTCTGGAGTCAGATGATGGGTGAAAGCCCGTCATCTTTGCGGACCAGTTAGTGCAGCTCAAATAGAAGCGCTTCCAGCGGCTCGATACATTCCAGAAGTAGCTCAGTTTCGCCTTCCACGGCGAGGCCATCGCCCGCTTCAACTCGGGCTCCATTTCCGGAAACAAAACTCCCGGAAATCACTTGTATCCACACCCCCCAATCCTCGGAGAGGGCGTGGCCAATGCGTTGCCCTTTGGTGAGAGAAATTTTGTAAACGCAAGCGTCTTGATGGATGGTGGCGGAACCCTCGTGCCCATCCGGTGAGATGAGGAGCACTTTGGCGCGCGTCTCCGAGCCGGGTGCCGGTTTCCATTCGGAGTAACTGGGAGTCAGGCCTTGGCGCGCTGGTTGAATCCAGATCTGGAGGAAGTGCGCGGAGTCATTTGCGGAGGGATTGAACTCGCTGTGAGTGACACCGGAACCCGCGCTCATGATCTGGATCTCGCCGGGGCCAAGCTGCCTTTGGTTGCCCATGCTGTCTTTGTGCGCCAACGCTCCGGAGACTACGTAGCTGAAAATTTCCATGTCTCTGTGAGGGTGCGTTGGGAAGCCGCTGCCTGCTGCAACATGGTCTTCGTTGATGACACGCAACGTTCTGAACCCCATGGATTCGGGGTTGTAATAATCTCCGAAGGAGAAGGAATGTCTGGAGTCAAGCCAACCGAAGTCTGAGTGGCCTCTGCTGGCGGCTTTGTGGAGCGTAAACATGATGAAAGTTTAGACGCGGTGAGCGAGGCACTCAATGGGGAAGGCAACGTTTAGCTTGCTTGTGGGCGTGACGAGGAAGGTTGAAAGGCAATCGTATTCAGCTCTGAGCTATTTACTTTTCTTCGAGAATTTTCCGGGCTTTTTCACTTTCTTTTGCGGGGTGGGTACGACGCCGGAGGTGCCCTTGAGCTCGCGAATTTGGTCCCGCAACAATGCCGCTTTTTCGTACTCCAACGCCCCCGCCGCCTTCACCATGTCGGCCTCCAACTCGCGCAGAGTCTCGGCGATATCCATAGTCCCAGAAGCCGTCCCGCCTTCCGCGCTCCCATCCGACCCTCGCAAAATTGTGTGCAAACTTTCCTGCACCGCCCGTTGCACACTACGCGGTGTAATCCCATGTTTCGCGTTGTATTCCATCTGTTTGGCGCGCCGGTATTCCGTGATGTTCAGGAGTGCGCGTATGCTTTTGGTGACTGTGTCCGCGAACAAATAAACCTGACCATTGATGTGGCGTGCGGCGCGACCAGCCGTTTGAATGAGAGAAGTTTGCGAGCGTAAAAAGCCCTCCTTGTCCGCGTCTAAAATGCAGACGAGTGACACTTCCGGCAGATCAAGGCCTTCACGCAACAAATTGATCCCCACAAGAATATCGAAGTCTCCAGCGCGCAGACCGCGTAGAATCTCCACCCTCTCGATCGTGTCGATATCGCTGTGGAGATAGCGCACCTTTAACCCCACGTCCTTAAGGTACTCGGCCAATTCTTCTGCGGTCCGCTTGGTCAGTGTCGTCACCAGAACGCGCTCTTTTAACTCAGTGCGTTGCCTACAGAGCTCGATTGTTTCGTCGATCTGGTCCTGCAGCGGTCGCACCGTAATCTGGGGATCCAACAAGCCAGTAGGGCGGATGATTTGTTCAGCAATCAGGACGGCACCTGGAGTCGTGACGTCGAACTGCTCAACAGGCGTGCCGGTTGCGGAAATGCGCTTGAGGGGAGCGTCATTGCTCTCGCCGAGGCCCGCCTTTTGGAGTGGTAAAAAGGTGGTGTTGCCCACGATGGAGTTTCGCATCTCAAACACACCCGGAGTCGCACTAATGTAGAGGGCCTGATTCGTCATTCCCATGAACTCAGGAAAGTTTAAAGGTCTATTGTCCAATGCACTAGGCAAGCGAAAACCATGTTCCACCAAGGTCGTCTTGCGCACGCGGTCGCCCTCGTACATGCCGCCCACTTGCGAAAGTGTGGTGTGCGATTCGTCCACCACCAGCAGGTAGTCCTTTGGAAAAAAGTCCAGCAACGTGTAGGGACAGGAACCCGGCGGTCGACCGGTGAGATGGCGCGAGTAATTTTCGATGCCGCTGCAAAATCCCATCTCCTGCATCATCTCCAAGTCGTATTCAGTTCGCATTTTAATGCGCTGCGCCTCAAGCAATTTCCCTCGTGATTCGAACCATGGAACCCGCTCATCTAACTCGACACGGATGGAGCGCATTGCGGTTTGCAGCTTTTCCGCCGGTGTGACGAACTGCTTGGCTGGGAACAATGTAAACACGGTGAGTTGTCCGTAAGCGTGCCCCGTAAGCGGATCAAACTTCGTAATCCGGTCGACCTCGTCTCCGAAAAATTCGATGCGAACGGCCTCGTCCTCTTCAGAGCCCGCCTGGATTTCCACGGTGTCGCCTCGGACACGAAATTTTCCGCGACCGAAATCGTAGTCATTGCGTTCGTAAAGCATCTCGATGAGCTTGAGTAAAAGCACCTCGCGAGCAAGCACTTGACCTGAGCGAATGGTGAGTAGCATTTCGAGAAAGTCCATGGGCGAAGCCAGGCCGTAGATGCAGGAAACGGAGGCGACCACGAGCACGTCTCTGCGTGTTAAAAGTGAGGACGTGGTGGAGAGGCGTAGACGTTCGATCTCTTCGTTGATGGAGGAATCCTTTTCAATATAAGTGTCGGTAGTGGGGATGTAAGCCTCGGGCTGGTAATAGTCGAAGTAGGAGACAAAGTATTCCACCGCGTTGTTGGGGAAGAACTGTTTGAACTCCGAGTAGAGTTGGGCGGCGAGGGTTTTGTTGTGGGAGATGACCAGAGTGGGGCGGTCGAGATTCTGGATGACATTCGCAGCGGTAAATGTTTTCCCCGAACCTGTTACACCGAGAAGAGTCTGGTGTCGGTTGCCTGCCTCAAGAGAGCGGGTTAACTTGGCGATGGCCTGTCCCTGATCGCCGCAGGGTTGATATTCGGAGGCAAGCTCGAAGGGCATTCGTACAGCATAGCGTAGAGGCTGTATTGGGCAACGAGGTCTGCGAGGACTCGGGATTTGAGTGCAAAGGTGCACCAGAGGCAGGACAGGGTTGCAGCAAGGTCGTTTGTTATCGAAGATGCGAGGAGACAGCCTGCTATATCCAATTTTAATGAAAACGGTCTACCTCCTTGCCAACGGTGATTTGCGCCAATCCGCGAATCAGAAATGCGAAGCTGCTCAAGCCGCGATGGAGTTGCAAATTAAGGCGGCGCTGAAAGCTGAAGGCTGGACGTTGCAACGTGCACACGCTTTCGATGCGGCGAAAGGGCACGGGTTTATCGACAGTCAAAAGTATGGGATGGAGGTGTTTCTGAGTATCCCGCCAGACGCTCCTCTCATCGTGGCGGAGGCTGTTTGGCAATACAGTCACCATGTCCTCCCGGGGCTTTTGACTCACAAGGGTCCAATTTTGACGTTGGCAAATTGGAGTGGAACGTGGCCTGGCCTAGTGGGGATGTTGAACCTGAACGGCTCACTTAAAAAAGCCGGGGTGAAATACAGTACGCTTTGGAGCGAACATTTTAACGACCACTTTTTCCGCAAAGGCCTCAAGCGCTGGCTCGAAAAGGGCCGCCTCAAGCACGACATTTCTCACGTGCGCCCATTGGCGGATTGCAAAGTGCCCGGCCCTGCGAAGCGCGAGGGTGTGCGATTTGCGAAAGGCTTGCTGAAGTATAAGGCGATCATGGGAGTGTTCGATGAGGGCTGTATGGGGATGTATAATGCGATCATTCCAGATGAGTTGCTACACAAGGTTGGCGTGTTCAAGGAGCGTCTCAGCCAGTCCTCGCTTTATGCCACAATGCTGGAGGTCTCCGATAAAGAAGCGGCTACCGTGTACGACTGGTACGTGGAGCACGGTGTGGTTTTCAAACTCGGGCGCTCGGAGGCAGACTCCCTGACCCGCAAACAAGTTTTACTACAGTGCAAAATGTACATCGCGGCCGTGCGGCTCGCGGAAACCTTCGGATGCGCCACCATTGGTATTCAATACCAGCAGGGACTGAAGGATTTAGTGCCGGCTTCTGATTTGGTTGAGGGAACGCTGAACAATGCGCTACGGCCTCCTGTATTTCAGCTCGGCGGCGATGAGGAATTGTACGAAGGGGAGGCGTTGCCCCACTTTAACGAGGTGGACGAATGCGCGGGCCTGGATGGGTTGGTGACTTATCGCTTGTGGCGGCAATTGGGTTTTGAGCCGGAGAATACGCTGCACGACCTGCGCTGGGGGCGTTCTTACCGCTTTGAGGATGGACGAGAGGAATACGTGTGGGTGTTTTTGATTTCAGGCGCGGCACCACCCGCACATTTCATTGGAGGCTGGGCTGGAGCAGTGAGCGAGCGTCAGCCGGCCATGTATTTCCGGCTTGGCGGTGGTACGTTAAAGGGCGTCAGCAAGCCGGGTTGGATCGTGTGGAGTCGTGTGTATGTGGTCGACGGTGTCCTGCGTTTTGACACGGGTTTGGGAGAGGTGGTGGAACTGCCGCAACACGAGACTGAGGAGCGTTGGGCCCTGACAACCGAGCAATGGCCGATCATGCATGCGGTGTTAAAGGGCATTTCTCGGGATCAGATGATGGCGCGCCATCCGTCGAATCACATTCAAGTCGTTTACGCCCCCGATAAGGCAGCGGCTCGGCTGGGGTTGTTCGCCAAGGCCAGCGCCATGGAGGCGTTGGGGCTAGAAGTGTTCATCTGCGGAGACGTCTAACCATGAATATTACGGACGAAAAACGGGCCGCGCTTCTCGCGCTTTCGCACGAGTTGGGAGCGGAACATCGCGACCTCGCGATCTTGGGTGAAGGCAATACGTCCGCCCGTCTTGAGTCGGGACGGTTTCTCGTCAAGGCTAGCGGCTGCAATTTGGGAACGCTTGGTGCCGAAGATCTTGTGGAGTGTAATTCCTCTCCATTGCTCGAATTGCTCAACCATGCCGAGGCCACTGACGCCGATGTGGATCGCGCTGTGATGGGTTGCCGCCTCGATCCGAAGGCCCGTCGACCATCGGTGGAAGCGCTCTTCCACGCCTACTTTCTCTCGTTACCCAACGTGGAGTTTGTCGGTCACACCCATCCCACCGCCATTAACGCGGTACTTTGTTCCCCGCGCGCCCGCGACTTTGCTCAGAAGCGGACGTTTCCAGATGAAATTGTGTGCTGCGGTCCGGCTTCAGTGTTCGTCCCGTACACGGATCCGGGGCTGTGGTTGGGGCAAGAGATTCGCACCCAGACGGAAATGTTTATTAAGGGGCACGGCGTTCCTCCACGGGTGATTTTGTTGGAGAGCCATGGGGTGATCACGCTTGGAGCCTCTCCCGAAGCAGTTAAGGCCGCTATGTTTATGGCGGTCAAGGCGGCACGTATTTTTGCAGGGGCGGCGGCTTTGGGCGGCCCCGTCTTTTTATCGGACGCGACGGTCGCGCGCATTGGGGGGCGCAAGGACGAGCATTACCGCCAGGCGGCGCTAAAGTTGTAGACGGTGCCGACTGGGTGTCCGCGTCTTTCGTAAACCACGGGGCGATGAAACGCAGGTGGCCGTCTACTTGATCATATCCGACTGGAGATAGGCCACGATGTCGGAGACTTTTTGTGCGTCGAGGCCTAGCATTTCCGGTTGAGGCATCAACGAGCGGGGCAGCTTGTTGAGCGACGCCAGCTTGGCGCGTTCCACTTTCTGCACCATCCCGCCCACGCACTTGATCACAATCGGATCCGCGTCGGAGATGACAATCCCGTCGATGGTGTGGCTGATGCTCCACTTCTCGCCCTTCTTCACACCCGCCTCCACGCGAGACCCTTCGTAGCCGTGTGATATCTCCGCAGAGGGATTTACAATGGCATTTACCAAGACCTCGCGAGGTTGGGTCTTCCCAAATGCCGTCAGATCAGGTGCGTACTCCGAGCCTGCGGCACCGATTTTGTGGCAGCTATAACACACTGCGACGGCAGCCTGACCCCGTTCGACGTTTCCGTTGAGGGCCACGATATCTTTTACGGAAGGCAACGTAGAAGTCGTGATGAGCGGATCGGGTGAAACGATGCTGACTAATCCAGCCGGCTTGGGAAGCGAGACGCCCCGTTTTTCCAGAGCCAAGTCCACGGGGTAATTTTGCCACTCCTGAGTGCGGCGGCTGGTGAGCCACCACTTCGTGGTCTCCTCCAAATCCTGAACGTCTTTGTTGGCGAAAACATCAGCCATTGCCTCCACTGCGGCTGGATCGTTGATGAACGCAAGCGCGGTGACCATCAATTTGCGATCCTCCAACGAAAGCTTCTTGGATACCGCCCGATCGCGTAATTCTACCGCCGACTCCGCAGAACCGAGCCGCCAGGCGATCCGAGCAAAAGCGGGCGACCAATCATCTGCCGACTTCGGCTGATGCGGCCGCAGAGCAGCATAGACCTGACTCTCCTTGCCTTCGGAACCCAACCCCAAGGCTTCCAAATAAGTGGCATCGTTGCCGTCGTAACCTTGCGCGATTTCTTGAAGAATTGGGCCGCTCTGCGCAAAGGGAACGTCTCTTAGGCTGATTGCGACGGCTCCGCGAATGGCGGCGGAAGCGTCTTTAACCATCCGCGTAGCCAGAGGCACCACGTCTTTCCCAGCCCGCAAAAGTGAACGGAACGCCACGAGCCGAACATTTTCGTCTTTGGAGGATAAAAGTTCGCGCACCTTGGCTTCGCCACTCGGGCCCATTTGAGCGAGAACCCAGATCGCACGGGCCGCCAAATACGGATTGGAGTCCTTGAGAAGTTCCGTGACCACAGGCACCGCCTTTTCCCCCTGCGCCTTGAGGCGAATGAACCCGCTGTAGCGAACATTTACTGCCGGACTCTTGAGCGCTGCAAGCTGACCCTCGGTGGTTGCGAGATCGAACTTTGGCACTTTGGAAACGAAGCCCTTCGGCGCGATCCGGTAAATGGTCCCGCACAACTGGTCATCTAAAGTTCCATGTCCACCCACCCGCGCGTCGAACCAGTCCGCGACGTAAATCGCGCCATCAGGGCCTACTACGACGTCCGCCGGACGAAACAACGTCTCGATCTTGTTCGAGGGTGTGCCGCCTAAAAAGTCGGATCCGGCAAACTCCTTGGCTTTGTTGGACGTCACGAAATCGAAGCGCTCCATCTTGAACCCAGCGCCTTCCTGCTTGGGATAATATCCGAAGACGACGTTCTTGCCTGCTTCGCAAGCCAGCAACAAGCCGCGGTATTTATCCCCAAGCGCGCCGTTCTCGTAAAAGGCCACGCCTGTGGGAGAACCGCCGCCGTACACGTCCCCGGCGGGCATGGTGCCGGGATCTTCCTGTCGCCATTCCGCGACGGGAGTGTCCTGACCGGGGCGCTTGTCCGCCTGCCAAGTACGCTTGCCGTTTTTGGATGCAAAGCCCGCGTTGCCGCCCTCCAGAATCGGTGTGACACGGCACGCGGGCGGATCGTCGTTGTCGCTCTGGTACATCTGGCCAAACGAATTAACCGTCTGCTCGTAGCTGTTGCGGTAATTGTGGCCGACGATCTGTGCGTGAGTTCCATCGGGATTCATACGGATGGTGGCGCCGCCAATCCAGACGTGACCATCATCGCTTCGCCGCCCGGCAATGGAGTGTGAGTCTGCGTAAGGACTTCCAAGATAAAATGTTTTGCCAGATTTATCCGTAAACTGTGCGCCCGTATTTCCCTGGTTAAAGTACCATAGACCATCAGGGCCGGCGGTTAGGGAATGCAGACTGTGGTCGTGATTGCGCCCGTTGAACCCAGTCAGCAAGACCTCGCGCTTATCCACGGAGGGATCGAAATGTGTGCCGCCCTTCGTGTTTGAGTAAACGAGAAGATCGGGCGGTTGGGATACCACCACTTTGTCATCCAGAACGGCGATGCCCAAGGGCGAAAGCAACTCTGCTTCTTGAACAAATACTGTGCTTTTGTCGGCTTTGCCGGCGCCGGTTGTGTCTTCCAGCACCACGATCCGATCGCCTTCGGGCCGACGCTTCGATTTGCCTCGATAGTTAACCCCCTCAGCCACAAAGAGACGCCCGAACCGGTCAAAGTCGATATTCGTGGGATTGTTCAGTAACGGCGTCGTGGCCCAGACTGTGATTTCGAGGTCGGCTGGAACGGAAAACAGCTCTGTGGGGACGACCGTTGGGGCCGCTTCACTCGCTGCGTTTTGGGGAAGATTCTGGGGGGGATTCTGGGGGGGATTCTGGGGGGGATTCTGTGCCGTCAAAAGGGCGGCGCCTCCAAAGAGACAGAGGGGTGCCAAGAGCATTCGAGATGAGGAAAAACGACGGCAATTTCGGGGATTTCGGAGGCTCATTGTTTGGGGGATAATGGTTTGCTGAAGTTCTTCTTAGGGTTTTTCCATTCAAGTTTAGAACTAGTCCGTAAGCATGCCCGCACGAGACTAGCTTAGCCTTCAGCGTCCATTTGGACGCCGAGCGCAATAATCCACAAACTTTGCTGGAGCACCGAAGCACACCCCGCAGTTCTAAACTGCGTGTGCGGCGATTCGAGAGAATTCCCTAACGGGTGAACGGGAACTATTTACCGACACCGAATTCGGCGCGGCGATTCTTGGCCCATGCGCTTTCGTTGGAAGCAGAGTCCACGGGCATTTCCGAACCGAAGCTGACAGTCTGAATCTGACTCGCAGAAAGGCCCTTCTCAATAAGCGTTTGGCGCACTGCCTGTGCCCGGCGCTCTCCTAGGCCGCGGTTGTATTCCGCTGTCCCGCGTTCATCGGTGAACCCAGCGATGATGAGCGAACTGGAGGAGCCTTTCAGCGCTGCGGCTACCGCTCCAACCTTGGACTGTTCGGCACCACCAACGGTGTAGCTGTCGTATCCAAAGTGAACGGGGGCAAAACGATGCCGGTCGACGCCTGAAGAGGTGAAGGAGGATCCTTCCGAGCGTTCCGGAAGCGGACTGCCGAGGTTTCCGCCGCCGCCCGCCATGTCGGAGCCACCGAGAGGTGTTCCTTGAACGAAATCCGAATCGCTACCGCTTGAGGACTTTTTCTTTTTCTTGAAAGCGGCGCAAGAAGTGGAGGAAAGTGCGAGGGCCGCAAGGAGTAATGTGTGAGTAAGCGTGCGCAAAGTCATAAGTCTGATTGCAACCTGTATTACTGCAAAAAGGTATGCGTTCGCTAGCCCTCTTTTTGACAAATAACAATATCCTCAAAAATAACGCTTCCTCCCGCTGGTTTCCCCGTTGCTCTTCCTTGCTCGCGTGCCGATTCATCGCTATTGGATAGTAAGGGATATGAAACTATTTGTTACGGGTGGTGCTGGGTATATTGGAAGCATTTGCGTCGAGGAAATCCTTAATGCAGGACACTCCGTGACGGTGTTCGATAACCTGAGCGAAGGGCATCGAGGTGCGCTGGATCCTCGGGCAACGTTCGTGCAGGGCGACCTGTTGAACCCAGCGGAGGTGGGCAGCGCGCTTGCGGAATCCGGAGCAGAGGCCGTGATGCACTTTGCTGCCAATGCACTTGTGGGGGAGTCCATGACCAACCCCACCAAGTATTTCCGCAATAATGTCACAGGTGGGATGCATCTCCTAGAGGCCATGGCCTTCTGCGGCGTGCGCAAAATCGTCTTCTCCTCCACCTGCGCCACTTTTGGTACTCCCGAACGCGTCCCTATTGACGAAACTTTCCCGCAACGTCCCATTAACCCGTATGGCGAATCGAAGTTAATGTTTGAACAAATGTTGCGTTGGTATGACGAACTGCACGGAATTAAGTATGTAGCGCTGCGTTATTTT
Source organism: uncultured Spartobacteria bacterium (assembly GCA_903919125.1). Classification (GTDB taxonomy): domain Bacteria; phylum Verrucomicrobiota; class Verrucomicrobiia; order Chthoniobacterales; family Chthoniobacteraceae; genus Chth-196. The sequence continues at coordinate 47,296 of CAIXGS010000041.1, forward strand.
AATGCGGCGGGCGCGAGTCAGCGGTTTGGTGAGGATCATCGTATTGAAACGCATCTCATTCCCAATGTGCTTAAAGTGGCACTTGGCCAAAAAGAATCCGTTTCAATTTTTGGGACGGATTATCCGACACCAGACGGCACTTGCATTCGAGATTACATTCATATCTTAGACCTCGCTCAGGCTCATATGCTTGCGCTCGGTTCAAAGGAATCAGCCAAGTACAATCTTGGAACAGGCGGCGGAACCAGCGTGCGTGAAATCATCGCCACCTGTGAAAAGGTGACTGGCAAGGCGATCCGCGTGCAGGAACAACCGCGGCGCGCCGGAGATCCCGCGCGATTGATCGCGTCCTCTGAGAAAATCCACGACGAACTGGGGTGGAAGCCCAAATTCGGGGCCATTGAGGGCATTATAGAGAGCGCTTGGCAATGGCATCTGGCGCATCCCTTTGGATATCAGGGATAAAGAATAGTTGTGCGGAGTACGATAGCATGCAGGCTCGCTTGAAGGGTTTCCATTGGGGCACCATGGCGGTAACGCTGCACTCCATTCCATCTCACTGTGAATTTTACTGATCTGTTCATTCGGCGCCCGGTAGTTGCCACGGTGGTGAGTCTTGTCCTGCTATTGGCGGGGATTCAGGCTTACTTTTCCCTCAATGTCCGCCAGTTTCCGCGTAGCGACATCGCTGTGATCAACATCAAGACGCGCTATGTGGGCGCCAGCGCCGACCTAGTACGAGGCTTCGTGACGACCCCCTTGGAGCGCACTATCGCCAGCGCGGATGGAATCGACTACTTAGAAAGCCAGAGTGCCCAGTCGCTTAGCATCATTACTGCGCATCTCAAGCTGAACTTCGACACCAACGCCGCGCTCACTCAAGTTCAGGCGAAGATCGCCCAAATCCGCAACGAACTCCCGCCTGAGGCAGAGGCGCCTTCTATCGAGTTGACCACGTCGGACAGTCAGTTCGCCTTGATGTACATCTCGTTTTACTCCGAAAGCATGGAGGCCAACCAGATCACGGACTACCTTACTCGCGCCGTTCAACCGCGTATCACGGCCATTAACGGAGTCCAAAAGGCGGACATCCTCGGTGCCCGTACCTTCGCAATGCGTATTTGGCTCAAACCACAGCGCATGGCGGCGCTTGGAATCACTCCAACAGAAATACGCAACGCGCTTTCCTCCAACAATTACCTCTCCGCACTGGGGGGCACTAAAGGCACGTTAATCACGGTCAATCTGGTGGCGAACACGAACTTGAAGTCCGTCAACGAGTTCAAGAATCTGGTTCTCAAAGAGCGTAATGGAAGCATCATTCGCCTTCAGGACGTGGCGGACGTTGTTTTGGGAGCAGAAAGTTACGACACCGATGTGCGGTTCTCTGGTCAGAAGGCGATCTTCATGGGCGTCTGGGTGCTCCCAACATCCAACAGTCTCGACGTTATTTCCGCTGTTCGTAACGAATTGCCGCAAATTGAAAAGCAACTTCCAAGCGGCATGCACGTCCACCTCTCCTACGACGCAACGGGGTATATCCGCGACGCGCTTCATGAAGTGCTCTGGACCCTTTCCGAGACGCTACTGATCGTCATCTGTGTGATCTTCCTTTTCCTAGGTAACTGGCGCTCGATCCTCATTCCGGTTGTGGCAATTCCGCTTTCGCTCGCAGGTGCCCTTTTTCTAATTCAGACGATGGGCTTTACGCTCAATCTGCTGACGCTTTTGGCGATTGTGCTCTCGGTGGGGTTGGTGGTGGATGATGCTATCGTGGTGGTGGAAAATGTCGAGCGCCACTTGCAGGAGGGGCTTTCGCCGATGGACTCGGCGATCAAGGCGGCGCGGGAATTGGTGGGGCCGTTAATTGCGATGACGGTCACCTTGGCGGCGGTGTATGCGCCCATAGGCCTTCAAGGGGGACTCACGGGGACCTTGTTCAAGGAATTTGCCTTCACGCTCGCTGGGGCGGTGGTCGTGTCCGGCGTGGTCGCGTTAACGCTTTCGCCGATGATGTCGTCCAAACTGTTACGGGCGCAGGATTCCCATACGGGCTTCGGGGGTTGGGTAAACCAGCGCTTTGACGCGCTACGCCAATGGTACAAGCGGCGACTCATCGAGACGTTGCGCTGGCGGCCGGTAACGTTGACTTTGGCGGGAATCATCATGCTTTTGGGTGTGCCATTTTACATGTTGTCCATGAAGGAACTCGCTCCGAAGGAGGATCAGGGGGTGATCCTTGGGGTGATTCAAGCCGCTCCCAACAGTACCATAGATCAGACGATGTTGTACGCATCGCTAGTGAATGACGTGTACTTCTCGCTTCCTGAAACTTCCACGAGCTTTCAGATCATTGAAGCTTTCGGCGGTTTCTCCGGCTTGGTAACCAAACCCTGGAGCCAGCGTAAGCGTTCGACCGAGCAGATGGTCGGCGAAGTCTTTGGAAAAACCGCGCAAATTCCCGGAGTGCGCGTCATCGCCTTTACGCCTTCGGCACTGCCCGGCGGAGGGAACTATCCGGTGGAATTCGTGATCGCTTCTACCGCGGAGCCCAAGGAATTGCTAGAATTTGCCAACGCTCTTGTTGCTGCTGCTTTTAAAAGCAAATTATTCGTGTTCGCCGACACTGATTTGAAGTTCGACTTTCCCCAAACCGAGGTTGTGTTCGACCGGGATAAGGTCGCTTCCATGGGGTTGAATCTCAGCCAAGTGGGCGCTGATTTGGGTACCATGCTCGGGGGCGCTTATGTGAACCGTTTTTCTATCGAGGGTCGCTCTTACAAAGTAATTCCGCAATTGGAGCGTGCTAGTCGACTCAACTCGGACCAATTGAAGGATTTGTATGTGACGGGGCCGGGAGGGAGGCTTGTGCAGTTGTCCACCTTCGCGACGCTTCGCAACACGACCGAGCCCCGCACCCTGAACCGGTTTCAACAGCTCAATAGTGCGCGAATTCAGGGAGTCATTCCTCCCAACATCACCTTGGATCAGGCCCTCAAGGCCCTCGAGGCAGAAGCCGCTAAAATTTTACCCAAGGGATATTCAATCGATTACGCAGGCGAAGGCCGCCAACTCCGGGTGGAAGGCAATAAATTGCTCCTGACGCTGGCGTTTTCGGGCATCCTAATTTTTCTCGTTCTGGCCGCACAGTTCGAGAGTTTTCGCGATCCGCTCGTGATTTTGGCGGGGTCGGTACCGTTGGCTCTTTCCGGTGCCTTGCTCTTCTCGTTCCTCGGGTTTACGACGCTCAATATCTACAGCCAAGTGGGTTTGATTACCTTAGTTGGGCTGGTTTCAAAGAACGGGATTCTCATCGTAGAATTCGCCAACACACTTCGCACGGAAGGCGCTTCCAAGTTGGATGCCGTGATCGAGGCGGCTTCAACGCGGCTCCGGCCTATTTTAATGACCTCGGTAGCAACGGTCTTTGGGCACTTCCCCCTTGTTATCGCCAAAGGACCAGGAGCGGGCGCACGCAACAGTATCGGTATTGTTCTGGTGACGGGTATGATTGTCGGAACGCTGCTCACGCTTTTTGTCGTGCCCGCGGTGTATATGGCGCTTTCCCACCGGGGCGAAAACGATCCTGTGAAGCCGAGTTAAACTACCGAAAGGTAGTGTTTTAGTTTGGAATGATGTGCGTGTCGCGAGCGCAGTTCGTGGATGCCCTTTTCCCATGGCTATGCACGAATTTTTAGGTTTTTAAATTTCTTGGTTCCAATTTGGGCTGACCATATTGCTAGCCCTTAAATAGCTGCACATTTCCCAAACCTTTTCGCCTTCATTTTCGTAGCAATGAAGGGAGGGATGCGATGCATTGCACAACACTTTCGGGGTGGGTCAGAATTTACGGCGTCTGGGTTGAAAAATTTCTCAGGTCACTTTTTTGGGAACTTCCTTGGGAACTTCTTGAAGGCGCAGGCGGCAAGGAAACTGGGATGCCTTTTCGGAGGCAAGTTTCTCGCTGGATTTATTTTATTCGTAGACTGTGGGCTCGGTATTCCAGAGCTGGAAACTCCGCTGTGCCGCCGAAGAAGTCGCTTGTACGCCCGTTTGATGTGTTTCGGCTTCGAGTGTTAGTCGTAGTCATTATGGCCGGAGCGTCTTGCATCCTTTGGGCAGATGCTGGCGCGGCGAGTGTCAACATGGTTCCAACTGGAGTGGACGCATTCCTCGCAAACCAAAAGGGCGATGCTACTGTCCCGCCTGGGCCGGGTTCTTCTTCCGAGGAATTGTGCGAAGACTTGCCCGAAGATTTGCCCGAAGATTTGCCCTACACGTCGCACTCTTTTTGTCCCGACTCGCAAGAGGTCCTAACCGACGTATTCCCAACCGTGCGTGCCGACACGCTTCGCCGAGGGGCCTCACCTTCCCATGGCGGATTCCTTTTTGAGAAATTTTCGCCGATTCGAAGTTCATCGAACTCACCCCTTGCTATGCGTCGTCCAAAACCAGGCACGCTTTGGCTTGAACCTTTGGATGCGTGGTGCGGTTCGGGGCTTTCTAGCGGAAGACATGCGTCTGCAGTTGGATGCAGCGAGCGCGGGCCTTTGCTGATCTGTAACTCCACGCAAAACGAAGTTGTGTCACCGTGTCGTGTGTTCGCTGCTGAGGCCAAGGGCGGCGCGAACCTGCGAATGGGCGGGGATGTTCTGAATGGTGAAACGGAGGAACGAAAGCGAGTGGCGCATCTTCCGGAGTGGGTGCCGGCTGCGTTACGGCAGGCGGGCGATTTGGTGAACGAATTCCGCACGGAAAGTCTCAAGCTAGACACGTCGCCGAATTTGGCTGATGTGAGGGAATACTTTGAAGACGCGCTGGGAGAAACCCCCGTTGAGGACGCTGCGGGTAGACTGCTTTTTGAGAGATGGGACGATCTGGATTGGGGAGTCTCGTGGAGGCGGGGTATTTTGAGCTGTTTGGATGGTATACTTTATTTGGATTGGTTGACCAACGACGACTTCGGATTAAGCGAGGCGCGTGAGTTCTTTGAAGCGCCTTTTTTCGACGCGGTCCAAACGCGGCTTTGGTACACTTGGCTCGCTGCGGGAGGTTGGCACGAAGCCGTAGTGAGGGGTCGGCGCATGGGGATGAGTGTGGGAGTGCGTGGCCACGTGGTGCACCTGCGCCTCTACTGGTAGGGATGGAACGCCGATGAGTTTGTTTGGCGTGCATCGGGAAGCTGCTGCCGGAATGGAACGAGGTGCTCGTTGGGCGAAGCGGGGTTTCTTCGCGTTACCCCCACGCGTATTGCTTCGAATTGCTTTTTTGTTGTGCGCAAAAGCGCAGGAGCTAGGGGACAAATTTTGAGTTGGGCATTGAGAGAGCGTCCGCGTTGCGGTAAAATCCCGCCGACGGAGATTTTGTCCTCAAAGGATGGAGGGCTTTTGGCGTCTCCGCAAAACCTCATCCCCCCTTTCCAATATTGTGCAAGATTTTACCGGAGGTGGCATCCACGCCCTGCCCATCAAATCGACGAGATCCTGCGGCGATCCAGAGTTTGATCGTCGTATTGCTTCTCTGGTCGAGGAGTGGGGGGGCGATGAAAAAACAGCAGGCCTCATCTCTGAGCTGATCATCACAGCCCTCAAATTGGGTCGGGACAAAACACCATTGGCGGATCTCAAACTTTTCAATCGCTCTCTGCGGGAAATGAGAGCGGGTTCTCGTGTATTTGCTCCGTACAGGGATAGGCGCAAGGTGGTTGTGTTTGGATCGGCAAGGACAGACCCCAGAGAGGAGGAGTTTCAAGCGGCGGAAGCATTCGCGACGCGGATTCGAGAACTTGGCTACATGATCATCACAGGCGGGGGGGACGGAATTATGGGCGCGGCCCAAAAGGGGGCTGGGAGGGAGTCCTCTTTTGGATTAAATATCCGGCTCCCGTTTGAACAGCGGGCCAATGAGACCATTGATGGCGATTCTAAGCTGGTAAACTTCAATTACTTTTTTACTCGGAAACTAAATTTTGTAAAAGAGTCTCACGCTGTTGTTTTGTTTCCAGGAGGTTTCGGGACCATGGATGAGGCATTTGAAGTTTTAACTTTAATGCAGACGGGAAAAGCGCGGATCTTACCGGTTGTAATGGTGGACAAACCCAATGGCACTTATTGGCGTACCTGGAATAGCTTTCTTGCAGAATACCTTTTAAAGCTTGGGCTGGTTTCCCCCGAGGATTTTCACCTGTTCAAGGTCACAGATCATCTCGAGGACGCCATCTCGGAAATTGAGCAATTTTATCGCAACTTCCGTTCCTACCGCTGGGTGGGTAATCGCCTTGTAATTAGGATGAATTACCCTTTGTCGGATTCGGCTTTGGTCGAATTACGCGGACGTTTTCACGATATTGTGGGCGACCATGTTTTGGAGCAAACCGTCGCGCTTCCTGAAGAGCAGAATGAGCCTGAACTCGCCGCCCTTCCTCGTTTAGTTTTTGTGCCCGTTCATAAAAACTTCGGGAGATTCCGACAACTCATCGACGCTATCAATGTCGCTCCACCCGCAGAGTAAGCCGGAAATGCGTAATAATTGAGGTCATGGGGGGTATTTTCTATGCGTATCCCCATTTTCTTTTTCAGCCATGCGAAATATTTTCGACCTATCCACCATCAACAAAGCTATCCCGAGTAACGGAAGCGTTGAGCTCCCAGAGCTAGAGGAAGGCATTGAATTAGAGCAACCTTGGAATGTAGTGGTTCATAATGATCCGGTCAATTTAATGAGTTATGTAGTTAAGGTCTTCGTGAAGGTACTCGAGTTTTCGCAGGCTAAAGCTGAAAAACACATGTGGGAGGTTCACAAAAAAGGGCGCTCCATCGTGTGGTCGGGAAACCGCGAAAGGGGCGAATTATATGTCCAGCAACTCCACGCGTATCTTTTGCTCGCAACCTTGGAGCAAAGCGTATGATTCAGAGACTGTTATTCCAAACTAACGAAGACGGTTCTGTTCTCCTTGGCGGGTTGGATGAATTTCTGGTCGCTCTGATCCGTGATCTGCCCCAAGTCGGATCCCCTGAGCCGGATTCTGAGCCGCGTCTCTTCCCCAGCCTCACCGAGGGTCGCCAACCCGAAGCTGATGCGGATTGGGCAGAGTTTGTGCGACCAGAGCTGGAGGCGCATTTCCAACTCAATCGGGATCGGGTCTTGGAAGATTGCTTAAAGATCCGTCCGGAAGGGCAGCGAAGCTTTAAGCTGGAGATTCCCCAAGAAAGCGCGCCAGCTTGGATTCACGCGATCAACCAAGCGAGGCTTTCTCTGGCGGCGAAATATCGTTTTACGGACGAGCAACTGGAGCACGGCAATGTTGGAGAGGGACCAGAGCGACTCGCTATGTTTCAAATGCAATTTTATGGCATGCTGCAGGAGTGGCTTTTGTCCGTGACGGAAACATTGTAGTTTTTTGGTAGAATAGCCCCAAGTGGTCTCAGGCGACGGTCGGCCGGTTCATGCGCACCAATTTGGGATTCATGTGCTTGTTCTGAATAAGCCTTCTGAAAAAAAGGTATGATCTCTTGGGGCGAGGGTTTGTTTCTTTCGGAGGATTCCCGCCCCAAAGGTGGAGCGATTCCCCTCAGCAAACAAAAAGGCTCCCCAAAAATCGGCGGACGCGGTAACTGCATATAACGCATGTTTTCGCTACGGCCTCTCTATCTTCTTTGTTTCCTATTTCTAGCTAGCTGCGCAAGTTCTCGTTACGAGTACAGCTATGTTCGAGGAAAAACCGCGGTTCTCCGTGATGGGCAAGCAATTGCTCCGGAGAAAGCGCCCGAAGCGGTTCGTCTGGCAATAGCCGCGGCCAACCGAATCGTTGGGTCACCGTATTGCTATGGCGGAGGGCATGGTGGTGAACCCGCCAAGGGCTACGATTGCTCCGGAGCGGCGTCCTATGTTTTAGCCGCCGCGGGTGCTTTAAAGGGTGGCGCGACGACCTCGTATGGGTTTCGAAGCTTTGGCAATTCAGGGAAAGGGAAGTGGATCACCATTTACGCTAGCAAAGGGCACGTCTTTCTGAGTGTAGCAGGCCTTCGCTTCGATACCGGCTATACAGGTCAAAGGGAAGGGCCGCGATGGACAACCAGAAATCGGCCCGCTGCCGGTGCTGTTCTCAGGCACCCGCCCGGTCTCTAATTTGGCGGAGTCCACGAGTTTTTTCACAGGGTTTGCCTTGGTTTCCTCGAAGAGCGTGTCGTTAGGGAAAACGCCACGAAAAAGGCTGCCCGTGTGCTTGTGGGACGCTGAGGTTTTGCTTGAGGGTCAAGCTGAAGCCTTATTTGTAATAACGTAAAGCGCGACACGAGAGTCAGGAGCGATCTTCCTTGTGGAGAGAATAAAGTCACAGGGGGAGAGGGGGCTGGTTGGCTTGGTTTTGAGCCCGGTTCGGAAGGCCGTGAGGTAGGCGTTTCGAGGCTCTCGCGGTATCCGAGTTGGCGACCGTGTAAAATGATCTCTGCGCTGCTCCAATTCGCAAGTGTACATCATACGAAGTTCATTATGAACCATAAACCATTAGTGAGCGTCTCGATGATTACTTATAATCACGAGGAATATATCGAAGAGGCGATTCTCGGCGTACTCATGCAGGAGACAAACTTTGATATAGAATTGATTATTTCAAACGATAATTCGCCTGATGGGACAGACGCGATTATAAGGCGTATTATTAAGGAACACTCAAAAGCTTTTTGTATCAGGTACATCAAGCACAATGAAAATATAGGTGCCATGCCTAATTCGCTGCACAATCTTCAGCTATGTAGCGGAAAGTATGTTGCTCTTTGCGAGGGGGACGATTGCTGGACAGACCCAGAGAAGCTCCAAATTCAGATCGATGAGATGCAACGCCGGCCAAATTGCGACATATCTTTTCATGCGGCTGAAATTTTATCTGGCTCAAACCGCACAAACCGAGTTACGGCGTTTCACCATTTAACAACAAAAATATTTAGCTCGCGCGACGTAATTATGGGAGGAGGCGACTTTTGCCCAACGGCCTCTATTGTCATAAAGCGTTCGATTATTGAGGGCGTGCACGACTTTCTACGGCAGGCTCCTGTGGGCGATTATTTTCTTCAAGTCATGGGAAGCTTAAAGGGAGGCGCTCTCTACTTGAATAGAGTGATGAGTGCTTATCGGCGGGACACCCCGTTCTCATGGACTACGGAAATGCAATGTCTGCAAAAGAAGAGAACATTTTTTAATTCAATTTTATCTACTATTCAAAAGTTTGATCGCTATTTAAAACGAGATTACACCAGTGAGCTTAATTTTGAAATCGAGCGTCATTACCTCCACTTATCTCTTACTTATTTAGGGCGGGGCCGTATCAGCGATTATCGTTCTTTTTTTGAGGAGTATGCTCGGAAACATTACAGCACGCTCAGGGTGAGAGCGCTTTTTCACGCTGGAATCCTAACCAAATCCGTGGGGTTTGTCGTGTTCTTGGACAGACTTTTTTTCGGATATCCCGGTGCTTGGACAAGGGTCTTTCGGAAGCTGTTCTCCTACTTGTGTCAGAGCCGAATGCGGCAACGGAATCAGCCGCTCAAAGCAACCATCGCGCCCCCTCGTGGAGTATTACAAACCCAATCTAGTTCGCGATGATTCACAAATCCATTTACGTCACGGAGCCGGCTATGCCGCCGCTGGAAGAGTTCATCCCTTATTTACAAAAAATATGGGAAACCAAAATCCTCACAAACGGCGGTCCGTTTCACCAGCAACTCGAGGCCGCGCTTTGTACATACCTCATGGTGAAACATATTTCTCTGTTCGCTAACGCGACGATCGCTTTGGTTACTGCGTTGCAAACCCTTCGGATTACGGGCGAAGTGATCACCACGCCATATTCGTTTGTCGCCACGGCTCACTCACTTTTGTGGAACGGCATCAAGCCCGTGTTTGTCGATATTTGCCCGAAGACTCTCAATATTGACCCTTCCAAAATAGAATCCGCGATAACGCCCCAGACCACGGCCATCATGCCAGTTCACTGTTATGGACATCCCTGCGATGTAGAGGCCATCCAGAAAATTGCCGACATTTATAACCTAAAAGTCATCTACGACGCCGCGCACGCCTTTGGGGTGCACGGGGAATCGGGAAGTGTACTTGGCCATGGGGATCTCTCGGTGTTGAGCTTTCACGCGACCAAAGTATTCAATACATTCGAGGGCGGTGCGATTGTCTGCCCGGATGCCAAGATAAAACAGCGAATAGACAACCTTAAAAACTTCGGCATCGTCAGCGAGGTCAGGGTGGTGGCTCCTGGTATCAACGGGAAGATGAGCGAGATCAATGCGGCTTTTGGGATGTTGCAATTAAATGGAATTGAGGCAGCGCTTCGAAAGCGGATGGCTATTGATACAATTTACCGCGAGCAATTGAGCGGTGTGCCGGGGATCCGGTGCCTCCAAAGCGCTGGTGAAAAAGTCGCTAATTACTCTTATTTCCCAATTCTTGTAGGGCCAGAATATCCGCTCAAGCGCGACGGACTTTACGATAAGCTCGCACAGAATGGCATTCATGCGCGCAGGTATTTCTACCCCTTGATTACCGAGTTTCCAATGTATCGCAGTCTTCCCTCTGCGGCGCATTCTAATTTACCGGTCGCCATTAAGGCGGCAAACGAGGTTCTGTGCTTGCCGATTTATCCCGATCTGCTCATGGCGGAATTGGAGAAAATAATCAACATAATTAAGGAATAAAATGAAGATAGCAATTATGCAGCCGTATTTGTTTCCCTATATAGGGTATTTTCAGCTTCTTGGGGCTGTTGATCAATTTGTGATTTGTGATAATTATCAGTACACAAGGCACGGATGGATTAGCCGAAATCGTTATCTTCAAAATGGGAGGGACGCTTTCTTTAGTTTACAAATAAAAGGCGACTCGCAAACCAAAAATATTTGTGAACGCGAACTCGCAGCCGATTTCAAGGCCGATAAAATATTAAACCAATTAAAGGACGCTTACAAAAAAAGTCCGCACTTCGAGCAAACCATGGCTTTAGTAGAGTCTGTTTTGGAATATCCGGACCGCAATTTATTCCGATTCCTAGAGAATTCGATAAAACAAGCTTGCGACCGCCTGGGCATCACGCGGCAGATCTCTAAAACATCTCAAATTCCAATTGATCACTCTTTAAAAAAAGAAGAGAGAGTCATAGCGCTGTGTTCGGCGATGGGTGCTGATGTTTACGTGAATGCGATTGGAGGGCGGGAGGTGTATTCAGCAGAAAACTTCTTAAAGAAAAATATTGAGTTAAAATTTTTGGAATCCAAGCCTTTAACTTATCAGCAGTTTGGTGGAACGTTCGTTCCATGGTTATCAATCATTGACGTGATGATGTTTAACCCGATAGATGTCATTAAACGCTGTCTCGAGTGCGATTATCAAATGGTTTAATCCATTTCCAAAAATAAGCTCAAGTTTTTTGCAAATCTTTTGTCGGAGAGTCTCGGTGCAGTAAATAATGCTTCCTAACCCACAATTAATGCAAAGAGCATAGAAGTCTTGAATTTGCGGTCAGTTTGCCTTCCTTGCGGGCCGACATCCGCTCCGACAAACTTGCAGATCTCGAAGCACCAAGGGCCGCAGTTGATTAGCATGCGACGCTTTAACATTGCTGATTTATTGATTCCCAATGGCCCGTTATTTAACGGATACCGATCGGCCTTGATAGCGGAGGCTGTTTTCCGCCTAGAGTTTTGGGCAGTGGTTAATCGCTTAGCAACCCCGCTGCAGCGCGATCGACAAAAAGGCACACTCCGTCCCTGGTTCTTAAAATGCTGGCGGGGCATTCGGTGGAGACTTCCCCTTGGCAGGTTCCCCGCACCGCCGCCGCCTTGCGTTCTCCTGGAACCACCACACTTAAGTGAGCGGCGCGTCGAAATACCGGAATCGTCAGAGTGATCGCACGCAGCGGCACCTCTGCCAATTGTGAAAAACAGCCGTCATGAACCTGTTGCTCCCGGCAAGTCAGGTCGAGTTCCACCACTTTGACTGAAGCTGCATCGTTAAAATCTGCTACAGGCGGGTCGTTAAAAGCGAGATGCCCGTTTTCTCCGATCCCCAGACAGATTAAATCGATGGGTTCGGCCTCAATTAGTGCGGCATATCGTGCGCACTCGGCTTCGGGATCGATGGCCTCGCCTGCGATTGGGTGAAAGTTCTCGAGCTGCACGCGGGAGAGAAAATGACGTTCGATGTATTTTCTAAAACTGGCGGGATGAAATTCGCTTAAGCCGACGTACTCGTCCATGTGAAAGCCGGTGACTCTGGACCAGTCCACACGCTCGCTGGAAAGTTCTACGAGCGACTCTAGGAACTGGTCCTGTGAGGGGGCGCAGGCAAACACAACTCGGGCCCGACTCTGCTTACTAAGAATTCGCGAAAGGAGCTTCACGACGTGTTCCGCAGCTGCGCGGCCCACTGATGGCCGGTCGGCGTGAATGGAAAGTTTGGGGGCACCCGAGATTGGGATGAAGGAGGAGGTCATTGATTCTAGAGCCCCTCGATCAGACCAAGAAAAGGGTACCGAGGGGCAACGGTAAATCTTGGCGATACACATCTCAGCTCGCTAGGAGCGGCGAGGGTTTCCAAAGAACCAAAGCAATTTTAACAGCAGAAGACGAGTTTAGTTTTCGGTTGGTATCTGCTATGGAAATCAGAGCTCGCCGCACTTGTCTTGACCTCTCGGGCTGGATGACCGTGATAATGTGTCTCGATGACCCATCCATTGACGCCCGTAGAACAGCAACTTTCTGATGCTTTGAAGTCTTCTTTGGCGATTATTGAATCGCATCCAATTTTTGGAGACCTCAGGACGGAAGCCCAGCTTCGTGTTTTCATGGAACATCATGTTTTTCCGGTGTGGGATTTCATGTCCTTGTTGAAGTTTCTCCAAGCCACGCTTGCCCCTGCGACTTGGCCGTGGCTGCCCCGTGCCCATGGCGATTTAGTCCGGTTGATTAATGAGATCGTAGTGGGCGAGGAGTGCGACGAGTTGCCCAAGTCGCATCGAGCTCAAGCTTCGCATACAAGCCACTTTGACCTCTACCTGATGGCCATGAGAGAAGTGGGGGCCGATACTGGAGCAATCAGTGAATTTATTGAGGTTGTTCGGAATAAGGGTCTTGAGGCAGCTCTGGATGCGCCGTGCGTTCCCGACCTTTCTCGAGCCTTCATGTGCGACACTTTTGCACTACTTAAGCAGGGGGAAGCGCACCGTGTGGCCGCCTCTTTTTCGTTCGGGCGGGAGAACGTGATCCCCGGAATGTTTAATTCCCTGCTGGATCAACTCGGGATCGGTGAGGATCGTGCGCCTATTTTTCACTATTATCTAAAGCGCCACGCCGAACTCGATGGGAACGAGCATGGCCCAGCAGCACTTCGCTTGGTGACGACCCTTTGCAACGACGACCCCGTGAAACTCAAGGAAGCAGTTGCCTCGGCAAAGGCTGCCCTGGCAAGCCGAGGCCGCTTTTGGGACAGCTTAAGGGGGCAGTTGAACAATCATTAATGAGGGCTCTTGATCAAAGATTGGGGACATAGGGGATAGAATCCCAGTATGTCGCGCCTCCTTAACTCCATCGGAATCAGTGGTTATAAAATTCTCAACCAAACTACCAAGTCGGATTGCATTGAAATAGACCTCCAAG
>CAIXGS010000042.1 GCA_903919125.1 uncultured Spartobacteria bacterium
ATCTTGAAGGTTTGGCACACCGATCCGTTGCTGTGTCCTCATTGCCAGCATAAAATGGAAGTGATCACGTTGATTCATCAGAGTGTGGTGATTGAAAGGATTTTACGCCATATGGGCCTTTGGAGCGGTACGCCCCGCATGGCGCCTTCCAGAGCGCCTCCTGTAGAGCAAACGGAACATCGTAGTTCGCCCTGTGACAGGAGTGACCCGATGCCGGACTACGAAAACGTGTACACGGACTGAGTCCACCGCCTGAGCATTGGAGAGGTGGGCAGAACCGTTTGAAACGCTGAGGCCCCAAGCGAGAGTGCTCCATTGCCTAAATTGACTATAAAACTGAGGCTAGGAACTGGTGCGCAAGTTGAACGATACGAGCTTTGAACCAAAGCCGGTCTTTTGCCGGAAACCAAAGCCCAAGTCGCACATAATGGCCGTATTTCGCTCGACACCACCCGTCGAATCGGAGAAAAGCAATTCTCCCTTAACGCTCCTGCATCCAGGCTGAAGAAATCGTGCCGGGGGCAAAAAGCGAATTCCTATCCTTTTTTCCTCTTTGGCCGGATGGACGCCGACAAGGACGACACCGTCACCGCAGACGAACTCAGCGCCTACGAGCAGGCCAAGGACGTGCCAACCAAGCCGAAGACTTCCAACTCCAACCCATGACTCCAAAACTTCACGACTCCATTCTCATCTTCTGTGTCCTTTGCGCCTCTGTGGTTCAAGTCCACGCCCAAGCCTCCAAATGGAAAGGCATGGGCGTTTCCACCGGCGCGTCCTTGCCGCCGGTGGAAAACTTCAAGCCGCGTCCGCATGGGCCTGAAATCGCGAAGGCTGGACTCAAGCCGGAAGTGATCGCCAAGCTGGATGTCGAAATGCAGCGGCACGTTGCCGCGAAGAACGTCGCGGGAATCAGCGCCATCATCGGCAAGGACGGCGTGCGCGGTTACTTCGAGACCTTTGGCATGGCGGACATCGAGAAGAGTCGGGCGATGGAGAAGGACGCCATCTTCCGCCTCATGAGCATGACGAAGCCGGTCATCGCGCTCGCCGCGCTCACGCTTTACGATGAAGGTAAGTTCGGTCTCGACGAACCCATCGCGAAACATTGTCCCGAGTGGGCGGAGCCGAAGGTGAAGGAAGGCGGCGCGGTCGTCTCGGCGAAGGCAGCCATCACGCCGCGCATGTTGATGAGCCACAGCAGCGGGCTTGGCTACGGCGGTGGTCAGGCCGCGGCGGCGATGGCCTATCAGGCGATGACGAAGCCGGGCGTGACCTTGAAGGAGTTCTCCGAGGTGGTGGCGAAGGAGCCGCTGATGTTCCAGCCCGGCACGAGCTACAACTACGGCATGGGTCTCGACATCCTCGGGCGCTACCTCGAAGCCCTCACCGGCCAGCCGCTCGATGTCATCTTGAAGGAACGCCTCTTTGGTCCGCTGAAAATGCCCGACACCGATTTCCACGTCCCGACAGTGAAAGTGGGACGCCTTTGCCAAATCTACGGCCAGCCCAGCCCCGGCCTGCTCGTGCCCGGCACCGACCTCGCCAACGTTAGCATCAAGCCCACACTCTTCCTCGGGGGACACGGCCTGTTCGGCACCATCGGCGACTACGAGCGGCTCTGCCTCATGATCCTGAATCGCGGCGAACTCGACGGCGCGCGCGTGCTGAAGCCGGAAACGGTCGATTTGATCTTCGAGAACCATTTGAAGCATCCCACGATGAAATACGGCCTCGGTGGCATCGTGAACGGCGCGGGCAGCTACGGCTGGGGCGGCGCGGACGGCACGCAGTTCGTCGTGGACCGCATCAAGCGCACTTTCACGCTCTTCATGGTGCAGACTCAGAACTACAAAGCGCCCACCTATCCCGCCTTTCTCGCCCTCGCCAACGAAGCCTGCGGCCTGACTGCACCCGCCGCCTCGATGACCGGGCCCCCTGGCCAGACCGCCCCCGCTGGCGGCATGAGCAGCCCCTTCAAGCAACGCGACAAGAACAACGACGGCAAACTCAGTCGCGACGAACTCCCCGCCGCGCTGTTCGACAAGCTCGATGCCGACAAGGACGGCTCCGTGACCGAGGCGGAACTGACTGCGTTGTGGAAGAAGTGAACCAATGACCTCACTATGAAAACGATCGCATTTCTCGCATTCACTGCCCTTTCGTCATTCGCTGCGGAGCATCGCCCGAACATCTTCATCTTCCTCGCTGATGACCTCGGCTATGCGGACATCGGCGTGAACGGCTGCGAGGACATCCCGACGCCGAACATCGACAGCATCGCGAAGAACGGCGTGCGATTTACCGACGGTTATGCCACGCATTGCGTTTGCTCGCCGTCGCGGGCGGGTTGAAAAGCGATTTCCTATGAGACAACGCCCCACCTAGAGTCGAATCATAAGCCAGACTGGTCATTCAGATGACTTCCTTTTTCGATGCCCGTTTAGATTGCTCAATTCCAATCAACCTCATCTCCATGAACCATCGTTTCCTTTGCCTGCTTGCTGCCCTCTCACTCACCGCCTTTGCCCAGGCTCAGACCGCTGATCCGAAGCCGGTCGTCGAAAAAGTCCTCATCGCCGTCGGAGGAAAGGACAAGCTGCTCAAAATCTTTCGCATCAAGGAAATCTTCCACTTTGGCAGCACACCCGAGCCTGCCGAGGGCAAGAAGCGCTCTACGCGCGAGTCCATTCTCTCTCAGCCGGACAAGTGGTGGATCAACAAAAAGGAACGCGGAGTCGAACCTGCCAAGGACGACGTGCGCGCGTGGTCGCTCGACCTGCTGGTCGATGAAAAGTCGAAGTTCGAAATCATCCCCGATCTCACCGACGAGGGAAAAGCACTCCTCGGTCTCCGCGTCAGCGGCAGCGTCACGCCCGCGATGGATTTCTACTTCGATAAGGAGACCTCTCTTCTCCAACGTCTCGACTGGCGCGGAGACTTCTATCGCTTCAGCGACTGGAAGGAGCACGACGGCCTCAAATACGCCAGCAGGACGATCATCTTCAAAGTGAAGGACGGCAAACCGTGGTTCTTCCACGAAGTAACCGAGATCGAACGCCTCGCCAAGCTGCCCGAAGGACTCGTGAAGCCCTGAAGAAATCGCTGCTTCTTCTCTGCCTCTGTCTCATCCCCGGCGTGCTGAGACGTGTCTACCGCTTCCGCTTTGTGCCATGAAAACCATCGCTGTCATCTTCACCGCCCTGCTGTTTGCACCGCTGGCCGCGCTCCATGCCGTTGACTTCCTAGTATGCGAGCCGATTGCAAAAGGTGCTGACATGCTAAATGGTGGCGGCAAGGGCAGTCTCACCGCTCCCTCCGCTGACGACTGGCTTGCGGTGATCTCGAAAGCGGCGGCTTCTGCCAAGTAACCAAAACTCGATGATGAAATCATTTTCACTGATTCAGCAGTTCCTTGCCGCTGCACCTGTGTGTGTTCTTCTTTCGAACACTGCGCTGGCTGCAAGCCTTTAACGCTCCCGCGTCCAGGCTGAAGAAATCGTGCCGGGGGGTGAAAAGCAAATGCCTATCCTTCACCCACCTACCAAACGGCGTTGTCTGCCTTGTCTCCGCGCTCAGCTTTCACGGACTCACCACGCAACTCCCTCATGAAGTTTGGATTGCCATCGAGAGGGGAACGTGGACGCCGGTTTCAACAGGCACGAAACTGCGAGTCTTCCATTTCTCCGGCGAATCCATGACCGCAGGGATTGAAGTCCACTCCGTCGAGGGCGTGCGTGTGCAGGTTTACAGTGTGCCCAAAACCATCGCCGACTGCTTTAAGTTCAGAAACAAGGTCGGGCTGGACGTTGCAATTGAAGCATTGCGGGAAGGATGGCGGCTGCGGCGTTTCACCATGGACGAACTTTGGAGTTACGCCAAAGTTTGCCGCGTCTCCAACGTGATGCATACCTATCTTGAAATGCTGCTGTGAAGTTGAAAATCGCTAACGTTTAGGGAATATACGACTGAGTCTTCAAAAGATTTACAAAGGATATTAGTTACTTATGAATTCGCTATCGACGATTCCGCTAGATGTATTCAAATTCTGAGGAACAGCCTGTGTGTAGCAGGGTTTCCAGAAGCCAAACGGAAATCATACACAACTCAGTGAGAATTGCGTACTGTAGTCACTCCAGAGCGGCCAGGAAAATCTTGAAAAAATGATTTAATCATTTCTGGTAAGATCTCGTTAAGGTCCCCAGAAGCACCCGTGCTGTTTGCTTTGCCATCTAAAACTGCTTGGCCTGAGCTGTCCGTGATTTTCAGAGTGAATAATCGATCGTAAACAGTGCCGCTAACAGGGCGGTATCCTACAACGCCATAATTTGGAACGGTAACCGAGGTACTTGAGTACGTGTTGCCGTAAAAATTGCCCCTGTAATACGTTGTTCCGCCACCAGTCTGTCCGATAATCGGTGCAGTTCCAGTGACGATCCGAGGGGCAGATATGGAATAGTCGAACTGTGCACTGAGACTTTGTTTTCCTGACTCAACCGGAATCCATCCATACTTACGTAAGTGTTCGGTCACTACACTTACATACTGTCTGGTCTCGAGGGAATCTTTCTTCGCTGGGGCTGTTATGGAAACTGTTTGCCCAGCACCCTTTGGCGGCAAGGTGTGAAAATTCGTAACACGGGTTTCAACAGTTTGTGCACACGAAGAAAGGAATAAGGGCAATACTAACGCCATTCGTTGAACGATGCTCATAGACCGCTGCTCCTACTGTTGTTTAAACTGGTACAACTCTTTAATCAACTCCTCAGCGAGCATGTCCCAGTTAGGTTCACCTTCAAGACGTCTGCTGGCGAGCCGGGCTGAACACGTTTTGCCCCCATCACGAGGCGAGAGTAATTTGAGAGAGGCCCATGCTACCGGCCACCCAAAGGACGTCTCTCCGGTATAAATGTTTGTACCCCCGTATTGAACCTGTTTGAATTCGGGCACTAAGACCCATTCAGGCCTACTGCCTTGAACTTCGGATGAAAATGCAAATTCTTGGATTGAACTATTAGTTCTTGCCATCACTGCACTGACTGGTTCTCCCGCCGCGAAGTCATGTGAGATAAATTTTGAGCTTTTCTCCGTGAAATCGTGCACCAATACACCTTTGCTTTTCAGAATTTTTAAAACTGATTTGGTTAGATTTTGATCCTGTGAATGTTGAGTGACTGGAAAAATGGCTACTGTTCTAACAGAAGAAAAATTCAACGAGTTTACGAAATCTCTTTGACTACATGCCTCACCTTTGTGTGAGCCTGCCCGGCTCGACATGTATGAATTGGATTCCCCATAACCCTTGCACCCATTAAAAATAATACTTAATGATACAAACAATACATTTAAAATTAGAGCATGGAATTTCATTCTAGAGGATAGAGTAAAAAGCTTGAGTCGAGCTACCTTGTGTCGCGCTCCGCACGCTTAATGGCATGCGAACGCAACAGCAAGCACAAAATAAGCTACTACGCGCCGGACTAGCTGTTGTTTGCAATTACATCGCATGTAGTTCGGGCAAAGAGTTTTTTGCTAGAACGTGTGGTCGAACTGATGTTGGCATGTGGCCGCCAACGTTAATATCCCAAGAGTACCTTCTGATCGGATTGTGCAGCAGTTTATTTGGAGGCCGCCTGCTCAACTCCGAGGGTCAGAATCGTTGATATTTATAGAAGTGCAGGGACAAATGTTTCATCTCGCGGAAGACAAACGACCGCCCCCCTGTGGCAAGAGGCGTAGCCATTTTCATCAGCCCCAACGAGTGCTCGAGCACGCTCCGCTCTCGCTCGACCCCCACCTCATGCTACACTGCGAAGACGCTAAGTCAGTCCATGCGGCGGGAAGCGAATTAACGCTCCCGCGTCCAGGCTGAAGAATTCGTGCCGGGCGGTGAAGCGCGTAGGACTCCGTTCGGTCGGCGTCCGAGGTTGGCGTTGGCAGGCAGCGTTTCTCTGATTCTCCCCAATGTTCGGGAGGGAGCTCCCGTTGATACCAGCCTCCACTGCCGACGACTTCACGCATTTTTAGAACCATATGGCTCCATACTGGAGCCACTCGGTTCATTGGTGTTTCAGAGGACTTGGTCTACTGCAGGCCCTTATGTACCAGAAGGCGCGTCCGTGGCCAGAGAGAGCCCTTTCCGTGCGAATGCGAGGCGGCTCTTGAGTCTTTGGTGGTAGACATGACGAAGGGGGTTGATCGACATTTGCCGTTCAACCCCCTTTTTTCATCCAGACGCTGTTGAAGCTCTGGTGAGATAAGCCTTGAACCGCTACTTCTTTTTCCTAGTCGGAATCCCAGCCTTGTAGAGCTTCTGCTTGCCCTGGCCGCCTCCGTCGCCGCACTGGAGTTGGACAAGAGAGTGGAGCGCTTCGACCGTGGCTTTGTTGAAGCTCACAGGGTCCTCTGTATTGAATTCCCGCTCGTAGACACTCGCAAGGCTGTGAGCCCGCATCATGTAGTAAAGGAAGTTTTTCAAGTCAGCCCATTCTGTCTTTGGATTGTCTCTGTATTTGATCAATTCACCAGCCTCAGTGAACTCGTCGATGAAGCTGGCGTCGCTTTCAGCATCCACCCAGACTACAGCGTGAGAGTGAGGGTTGAAGGTCTGCTCCAGGATAGAGAGGCAGGTGATTTCATGGCTGAGGAAGAAAGCGCGAATTTTCCCTGAACGCTTCCAGTCCATTAGCGACTGCCGATTTTTGGCAAAGAACGCGTCGTAGTCCTCGCGACGATGGCCAGGGTTGTGCCCTACGCTGCGCAGTTCCTCGGGCGATTCAAAGAGGACGAGATAGGCATGGTGTCTAGGAAACAGCCGCTCAGGAGCGAATGTATCTTTGAACTTCAGAATCTGCCCGCGTGCAGCCCTTGGTGAAATGAATCGTCTCTTGCAGCCCTTTGGAGAATACTTGCCGTCCTTGCTCCTGAGATTGGACTCCACGATCGTGTAAGCGTTGGGAACGATGTGCCACGCCTCGGATGCAATGAGCAGTAGGAGAGCCTGGGATAATTTTCCATTGGTCGACTTGAGTCCATTTTCGAGCCAAGAGGCACTGTCCCATTTGCTTTTCACGAACATGCGCAGAAGATCCTGGGCACGACGATCCAGGCAGTCCTTGTTGGCGAGAAGTTCTGCGACGTTAAGCCAGTTTAGGGAATACCTGTCACGAGCCCCCTTTATATCAGCGTGGTTAAAAAGCTCTGGGGCGTTAAACCTGAGATGCTCATGGTCAGACTGGGTGGGTTCGTCATTAGTCAGATCACCGATGACGTAATTGCGGATTCCAAGGTTAGCGTTGGTGGCGTTAGCGACCTGGGAATCTTTAACCGGAGACTGAGCGTTGGTAACTGAAGTGAGAGGGGCGGATTCTAAGGATGAACAGGAGAGAGGACGGGTATGAAGGAGGGTTCTATCATAATATAGCGACTGAGCGGAATCGCTGTGGTGCGCGTCGCTGGGAACAGTGCCAAATGGTGCGTCCGGAAAGGTTCTCTTGAGCGGGTAGCTGCTGACGGCTCTAGCTGGACGTACGCTGGGAAATTGATCATGGAGGCTGCTATCGGTGTCGGTGTTAGGACTGTTTTTCATAGGCGGTTTTGCTGCTGCTGTGTCTGACTGTACTGGGGAGGAGGTTGATAAATGCGGGCTGTAAGTTGATCCTGTGCTTCGTTGGTCTGCGCTCGGCTGCGTTGTCGAGGGCTGTCTTGGCGATCTTTGGCTTAATCTCGTTGCCGCTATGGCCGCGTGCTTCTCGGTCGAGGTCATCAAGGTGGTATCGTCCGGTGACGGGCGATGGTGAGAAGTGCCCCAGCTTTCTGAGGCGGAAGAAGCTCGCTTTGGAAATACCGAGATGCTGGTAGGCAGCCTTCGTGTCGACGTACTTTGATGCGGGCCGCTGCTCAAGAGCGACCGGAGCTGGCTTTCGTTCTACGGCTGGCGAGACAGTTTTCTTGGGAGTCTGTCGCCGCTGATTCCCAAGCTGTTTGATGAGGTTCGTCTGAATAGCGCCTGCAATCGTACGATTGAAATTTTTAGTGAGGCTCATGATTAGGCAGCCTCCTCGCTCACGATTGCTGACTCTGGTGGAAGAATCTGCCAGTACCTCGCTGCCTCTTCGCTGGTCATCAGGCGGCTGTCGTAGTGCTCGTCGAGGACCGTGGTGCCCTTGTGACCAAGCGCCGCACTGGTCAGGAGCTTACACTTGAACGTCTCCCTGTGGGCCGTGGCGAAAGTTTTGCGTGTGCCGTCCTGAATCCAGCGTTCGATACCGGCTTCTTTCAGGATCAACTTACGCTGCCGTTTGAGAGTTGAGCCCGACACAGGTAGAATGTCTCCCATGCGCTGGTGTCCCTGCGTCTCCCACCACTCAAGCCAGCGGATGAGAGCGGTCTGCATCTTGCTGGTGTACGCGTGACCGCTTTTGTTCGCCGTGCCTGGCACATAGAGGTACCCATTGGCGGTTACGTCGGACCACTTCATTTTCATCGCCGCCTCAGGACGCACACCCGCGAAGAAGCAGATCGCGAGGTACGGTACGAGCCTCGTATCTACACGGACTGTGGCAGTCATGATCCGTTCGACTTCCTCAACACGGTAGGTTCGAACGATCCTCCTCTCAGACGCCCTGCCGGGTTTCATTCGCTTCAATCCCAGAGCCGGATTTTCTTCCAGCCAGCGGTGGTCCATGCAGTACTGGAAGGCGGCGTGAAGGTTGCGGAGGTGTCCTTGGAGTGAAGACTTCGTTAGGCCCGAAAACAGGGGCTTCAGCTCCTCTGCCGTGATCTCCCTGAGGCTAAAATCATTCAGACTCTCAAGGCGTGCGATTGTCCGCTTTACGCTACGCCAGTGCCTCGGTTCACAGCGGGGACTGTTTTTCTTGCGTTCCTCAAACTTGCTTCGGACATCAGCGAGGTAGGCGGTTAGGCCGTCTCCGACTGATCTGGACTCGAGCGCTGCATCGAGTGCTAATTTAACCTGTCGTGCGGCGTCCAGTAGCGTGATTCCGGTGCCGATGAGTTCTTCCTTAGCTTGGCGGGCTTCGACCAGTTCCTGGATTGTGACGTCGTTCGCGAGTTCTCCAAAGCGTTTCTGGAGGGCGTTGTGTTCGAGGATAGCGAGCTCGGCTTGAGCTTTGGATCGATACCACTTGTAGCCGCCCTTCGGATTATTGAGAGAACCCTTAGGGTAGTAGACACGGGACTGAAGGCTACCGTTGTGACGGTGTTCGGAGATTTTGAGCGTTGATTTCATAGTGAGTGCGCGTGCTGACCGCTATAATATCAATCACTCCATCACAAACATATTAGGTCATGCAACTCATTTCGGGTAAATGTTGCGCTTTTTTTGACGGAGCGGTACTTTCAACCATGGCTCACTCTAAGAACCGTACCACTCTCGCCGTTTTGCGCTCACATCTGGGCCCCTTTGGAGGAGAACCGGAGCTCGCCTCGATCATCGGCCGCTCAGCAAGTTGGGTAAACAAGGTCAGTGCCGGCCGCATTCACATGACTCGGGATATTGCCCTTAGGATCAGCATGGAAACTGGAGTTTGCCCCGAGTGGTTACTACAGAATGATCCGGCTATCTCTCCCGTGGCTGCCGAGTCCCGATTGCCGTTTAACAATGCGTTTTTTAAGAAGTACCGGGAGAATCTCATCTCCACAAAGCCCACGATGGTGGATCCCCTGGTAGAGGTGAGTTCCGAGGCACTTCCCAGATTCGTCCATTGCGTGGCACGGCATTTTCAGGCGGTCCGCTCCTCTCCAGGCGAAGTTAAGCGTCTATCGGACTGGCTCGAGAAAGCTGCGAGCATCTTGGAACAGGAATTTCCCGTTGGAGAGCGGCGTAACTCTGCTGAGCTTGATAGGACTGCGCTGGAGTTGTGTCGAATAACGGCGAGAGCTTGGGCACCCCGGCGCAAGGGCTACAAGACCGGGGTGGGGAAAGCGACGACTCCGAGCGCATCGGTGGAGGGCGTCGAACACCATGCGGAAGACTAGAGAGCGCAGGAAGTTCCAATGCGGCGCGGCAAACTCAGAGGCTAGGGCTTATGGTGCGGGTGCAGTTGAAATTACGAGAGGGGCCGAAGTGTTGTTTACTTTGGCACTCCAGTGTAGGCTAGCACCATGAAAACCGCGACTGCTGAACAGGTCCCAGAGCAATGGCCTCAAATTCTCCATTGGCTGGCTAGCGACGAAGAGGTCCAGATTGTCCAAGCTGGTCACATCGTTGCGCGGATTGTACCGCCTCTGACACACGATCTGAATGCAAAAACTCCCGATTACGTCGGCCGGGCCCAAGCAATTTGGGGAATCAAACCTGAGGGCACTCCGTTGAGTGAGATTGTCCATGATTCTCGAGGAGTAGGAGCATGATCTATTTGGATACCGGCTGTCTGGTGAAACTGTACTACCCGGAGCCGGACAGTGCCTCCGTGGCGGCCGCTGTGTTTGGAAAAGTGATTATCTTCAGTTTGTTGCACGAGCTCGAGTTGACAAATGCTCTGAGTTTGAAGGTGTTCCAAGGCAGGGCAACACCGGAGCAGGCTGGCGCTGTAAAATCCCTAATCATCGCTGATCTGGAGGCAGGATCGCTAAGGCGAATGAATCCAGATTGGGAAGCGACCGCGTCTCTGGCGGTGGACATATCCGCTCGGCACACTCCAGAAGTTGGTTGTCGCTCTCTCGACATACTCCATTGCGCTCAGGCGAAATTGGCACAGGCAGAGGCTTTTTTAACAACCGATGCGCGTCAGTTGGCGGTTGCTAAGGCCATGGGATTGCGGCTTTTGACAGTTTAGGGGCAGCAACATCGAGGGTCTCAATTGCGGGTGCTCACCGCGACGGGTTGGTGATGTCGAGCCCTCTGCCGTACGCGGAAGGAGTGCGGCAGATTTTCATGGAAAAGTCTCGGGGCGGACTTCGCATGGGGCGGTAACTCCTAATTTGGTGCCACTTGTGCGGCATAACTGTACCTTAACTGTGACTCCACTCGGAATTGACGCGAAAGCGCGTCATTTATTTGGGAGCGGCGACAGAATCGTCGTTTTTAACTGTACTTTAACAGTACTTTTTCGACTTTGAGAGAGTCAAAACTTTCAACGCCTTGCGTAAGTCCCTTATGATAAGGGAGCCAGTGGCGGGAATTGAACCCGCGACCTACTGATTACGAATCAGGCTTCCGCGCCTCTGTAAGTGCCTTTTCTAGAGTACTATACTCGTCCATACTGCTGCAAAGTCAGCAATTGTGCTAGTAAAAGTTGGCACCATTTGACACTAACTTATGCATGGCCGTGAGCAGGTTCAAAATCTGGAAGGATAAGCAGAAGGACAAGTGGGGCGTCAGCATTCCGCCCGAACTCAGTGGAAGCGGAAAGCGAGAGCGCCGCTTCTTTACTAAAAAAACTGAGGCTGAGGCTTTTGCAAAAGCTGGTACCACTCGGCTCTTGAATGATGGCACGGCAGCGATGGAGCTTTCTCGTATGGAACGAGACATTGCCTCCAAAGCATTTCTTCTTCTGCGAAAGGGGCTTCCGTCGTGTGACCCCTCTGTGCTGCTACAAGCAGTGGATGAGTTCCTGACTGCACGAGATCGCCGGAGTCGAAGCAAGCTGTTCAAGGATGCATTCGAGGAGTGGCAAACGTGGACCCTGAATCGCACTCGAAACGGTAAACCTACGAGTCGCAAGTATGCTCTCCAAATACGCCAGGCGCTGCCTCGGTTTGCGGAGCTTCATTCCATGCTCCTTTGCGACATCACTCCTGATAATGTGGAAGGGGCTTTGGCCTCCGCTGTTCTTCCAGAACACAAACACGCTAAGAATGGGCTGCTGAGGGTTCTCAATGCGTGTTTTAAGTACGCCAAGGAACGGCAGTGGCTTGATGAGGTTCCCATCCGCGCAAAACTCAGCAAGGCCGATACCGGACAGAATGAGCCAAGTGTGCTTACTCCAGACCAAGTCACACGCCTTCTCTGTACGTGTATTGAGCAAGATCGCGAATTACTTCCGTACTACGTTCTGGCTTTGTTCGCTGCAATTCGTCCAACTGATGAGATGCGCAAGCTCCAGTGGCACCATGTTTTTGCAGACGGAGGAAAGCATATTCACATTCCAGCGGAGGTCGCTAAAACAGGTCGTCAGAGGTACATCGTCATTGAACCCATCTTGAGTCAATGGCTCATCTACATTCAGCCGCCCCAGATGGGGCCTGTGACTCCGACTCGAAAGTTGGAAAAGCGGCGACGTCAAATTCAGAGAGCCGCTGGGATTGATCCCTGGCCACAGAACGCGCTGCGACACAGCTATGCAAGTTACTGGATGACAGTATATAGAGACGAAGATCGCTGCCGGGATAACATGGGCCATCGGACCAAAGAACAATTAGTAAACCATTATCGCAGACACACAACAGAGGTGCAGGCGGCTGAGTTTTGGTCTCTTTCTCCAGATAAGTTAATCAAAGTTAACAGCTTAAGGAAAGCATGAGCGAACAAGCACGCAGAAAATCGAATGTCCCGAGAAACGAATGGGATTTCACTCCGCTAAAAGAAGTTGAGAATTACGCAGAAGTTTTTTTGTGCTGGGTGTGGGAATACACTCGGGAAATTTCTTCGTTTCGAGCTGCTGTATTAGCTGCTCGGAATGGCGCTAAATTATTTGATGTGAACAGATATCGATCGGGTGATCCTAACTACTGGTTGAGGAAGGGGCGAATCGGGCGCAACAACGCTCAGTTACTGCTTGGATCGCCCGAGTGGCCGGAAACGCCATTTTTAAACCTGTCAAAAACAAGACGTGACGATCTGAACAAACAATTAAGCGAGGGCGACTTGTTTGATGATCCTGATTTCTCAGTCGATATGGATTCATTCACCTCTAAACCAGATAATTACGGAGAAAAAATTGATACTAAATCTGAAGTCACCTTCCTTTGCAAATCTCACGATTCATTGAATCAAGAAGAGCCGTCTCAAATTGTCACTGCTGTAGTCAGTCTTGATTTAAGCCGTTCCCCACAAAGTATGAAGAAAGACTTCACCACTTTGCTCGGAGTGATTGAAAAGGAGCTCGCTGCTCGCAAACACAATGAATCCGAAGGGAGCGTTGTTAAAGCCAGGGGGAAGCGGGGGCGGTCAGCATCGATAAATAAGCTAAAAGTTCAATTGAAGGAGCTCGGCGCTCTTAGAATCTCAAAAAAGATGAATCAAGGAGACGCAGAAGTATTTACGCATCTCGAGCTTGGGGATGGTGCTTTGTATGTTAGAAGCAACTGGGGGGTAGCAGTTAAGCATGCTAAAGTGCTGCTTTCAGAATTCGGTCTTTAATCAATCGGATTAGGCGAAAATTCGGCGAGGGAGGAAAGTCCCACCTTGCCCGCTGTGAAAGTAAAAAAACTAATCCAAGGTGACCGGTCCTTAGCAGAAGTACTCGGTCTTAGTGTTCAAACCATACGACGGTGGAGAGATGCGAGAATGATCCCGTTCACAAAGACGGGGCATCGATCGATCTTTTATCATCTAGATAGGGTGCTTTCGGCGCTCGATATCCTAGAAGTGCAGCCTGTTACGAATGGAGGTCGCTAAGATGAAACGTCTTAGATCTCCATCCGCAGCGGCGAATACTCTAGTCAGCCGGGCACGGCCCGAACCGGAGTTCATCCAGCGCCTGATAAACGACATGCCGCAAGCAGGGCAAGGAGTGAATGTTCATCTGTTCAGGCTGGCACGATGCCTGCACCCTTATCGGGACGAGTTAGCAATCTACCGATTACTGCATGGCATCACACGCAATTGTGGGCGGCCGGTTTCGGATGCTGAAATCTGGAGGGCAATTCGAAGAGCAGCACCGTGCTCATGGAGGCCGCCGGGCGCTGCTGGTTTGTATAACAGTTCTGTCGCGGTAAAAGCAGGGCCTAAATTGTCACCGCCTGTCTTCCTGCCCGAGCTGTTGGCTAGTTATGCAGCGAAACTAATCGGGGTAGATGATGCGTGGATAGGCGCGCGGTCGCCGGTTTCACCGAAGACCGTTTCTCCCGCACAGTTTCTTCATCATCTATTCAATCCGGGTGAGTACGTGGTCTGCTTTGATAACCAAAAGTCTCAGGGTTATCTTTGGAGACATTCAGGTACGGAGTTTCAGGGGGGCGAATTGGATTACCTGACTACGGGTAAGCTCCGAGGTGTTTGGTTCCTTTCGCAGCCGGTGAATGGGGCGATGGCATTAAACTCCGAAGGAAAACTGTCCCAACGATCTACCGAAAATGTGACATCGTGGCGGCATTTGCTTTTGGAGAGTGACCATGCGGATCGATCCATGTGGTTGGCCGCCTTGGTTCAAATGCGCCTCCCAATCGTTTCCATCGTCGATAGCGGCGGACGAAGCGTTCACGCGCTCCTTCGTTTAAATGCAGGCACGAAAGCAGAGTGGGATGAGTTTCGTGACACCGTTATTAAACCGGCATTGGTGCCACTGGGGGCAGACCCCGCAGCAATGTCCGCAGTGCGTCTGACTCGTCTCCCAGGCTGTAGGCGAGAGGAAAAAGATCGATGGCAGGAATTACTCTATCTTAATCCAAATCCTAATCTAACCCCTATCTGCGAAAAGGAGGCTGTATGATTGATCCAAATATAGCGGAGGGCATTGCGGATATTAACCGGCAGATCGTGCCGCTCGGAGCAAAGGCTTTTCCATCGGTTTCGCTATTCGATATCCCTGGAGTAGAAGAGGAGTTTCCTATTGAGGCTCTTCCGGCCGTGATGAGAGACATGGCCCTAAGTTTGGGTGAGGTGTATGCTGTTCCTCCGATGCTACCTGGCTTGTGCGCTTTGGGCGTGGCGGCTGGAACTCTGGGGAAAGGGTGGTGGCTTACTGGGGCGGTGAACGGTCATGGGAACTACGGGAACTTGTATCTGGTTCTCGTGTTACCTCCTGCGACTGGGAAGAGTTCAATCGCCAAGGCGCTGATCTCTCCGCTTTCGGAGTGGGAGAATGAACGTGAACGAAAGTGGAAGGAGGAAGACTTACCTGCGCTTCAAGCTGAGGCCAAATTGAAGGCGTGCCAGCTCAGCATCCTATTCAAACCCGCCTCAAGCGTTTCAAAGGAGGAGCGTGATGCGTTGGCTAGAGAAGTCGCGGCGTTGGAGAAAAAGTTAAAGTTCAATCCGGCTCTGATTACCGAAGACACAACAACCGAATCGCTTGAACGGGATTTGGGAAACGTTGCCAATGAGACACAGTTCGTATTCTCCACGGATGGAGGCAAGTGCCTCAGTTCAGCAATGGGGCAATATCGGAGCGGTAAAAATGAAACAGATTGCGATCTCTGGTTGAAGGCATTCACCAGCGACGAGCACAAATCGAGCAGGGTCACAAGAGATTCAGTGTCATTAAAAGCGCCTCTATTGTCCATATTGCTTCTGATCCAACCCAATGTTTGGGGGCGAGTTCAAGCCAATGAGGACGCAAGAGACAGGGGGCTTTTTACACGGATTCTTCCCGTTTCGCTCTCGTTCAAAGCCGTCGCAGATGACGGTGTGATCCGGGAGTTGAATTCTGGGATTAAAGAAGCTTGGAGAACTCGGATTCGCGAAATTCTACAGCTTCGTTTCGAGGCTGTAGAGCATGGGTGTCCGAAAGAGATCCGATGTTCGGATGGAGCGCGTGAGGTAGTGCGAGCCTTTCACAATGAAGGCGTTGTATTGACTAACTGCTCGCATGCCGACCTTCGGGGAGAACTTGGCCGTTGGCGTGAACAAGTGTTGCGGTTGGCTGTGGTGATCGCGGTAATGGAAAACCCAATCTGCTGCGAGTTGTCTGTTGAAGTTGCAACGCGGGCCGTGAGGCTTGTGCGTTGGATTGTGGCGCGAGGCTATGATCTAAACCGGGAGTGCCGAGAGGCGGCCGTGCTCGATCGGAGAGACCGCCTAATTCAAGTCCTGCACAATTCGGGCGGTGAGTGCACCACTCGAGACCTTGAGAGAAGAAACACGTTTACAGAGGCCGAAATCCGGCAGCTTAGTGCGCTGTTCCCCTCGGTGTTCGCCATAGAAGTACGCATGGCTGGAGCGAAAGGCGGACGCCCGTCTGAGTTTTGTCGTCTTCTAGTTTAGAAACAGGCTTTTGCAGGTAGTGCAGGTTTTGGTCTGGGCCACATGATGAAACCCGACGTCATCTCACGGGCGCTGTACATTGGGCGGCTGGGTGTCAACAAAGTCTGGGCCACGTGATGAAACCCGACGTCATCTCACCCCCCAAGGTGACAAAATCTGCATTACCTGCGAAACCGTCCCGCGATCAGGATATAATTCAGCGAGTGGACCATCGAAGTGATTGATAGTTTTTCGGCCGACTGACGGCAGAGCCAGCGTCGGGATGCTTCAGAGGGAGCCGGATGTCTCTACTAAAGCCTCGGCTTCTGGTTGTGACGTTTTTGAAATGAGCCACCACCGTGGAAAAGGAATCTATTAGTGTGGTTACACACAGGTTACCCCTTAGGGAATAGATGGTTCACTTATGCGCGACGGATTGGTTGGCAGGTTGCATGGATAAGGTGTCACTCCTTTTGAGGCTATACGGAGCTGCCGTCGTTTGGCCCGACCCATCGTGAGTGCCTCGACTGATGCACAAGCGACTGCCAAGTTCAGTTTTTTGAGTATTTGAAAAATCGCTTTAAGCGACCAAGGGGAGTGCGAATACTCGAACACTACGCAATTCAACTACCCCTTTGAACGCGCGGATTCTTTCGATGACAAGTGGTCGAGGTCTTTTACAGACTCTGTCTACTTCTTTGGACGCATCGGAAAGTCTGCCACCTCCAAATATTGAAAGAAGGACTCGTAGCAGTAGGCTTATGGCGATAGTTTCTCGTTGTGAAATGAAAGTTATCGATCAACCGCGCTGCATTGTGATCGCTGGTCCGAATGGAGCCGGTAAGACGACTTTCGCAAGGGAGTTTTTACTAAAGGATGCTGGTGTTGTTCACTTTGTAAACGTAGATTTGATTGCGGCTGGATTATCACCCTTGCAACCGGATGCGGCTACCGTCTCAGCAGGGCGGATTTTTCTGAAAGAACTGGATCGTCTAGCACAGGCGCGTGTGGACTTTGCTTTTGAAACGACCCTCAGTGGGCTGCTGTACAAGGGGCGACTTCGACGGTGGAAGGAGAACGGTTACCATATTGAGGTGGTTTTTTTGCGCTTGGCGTCCACACGGCTAGCATTGAAGCGGATTGCAGCGCGCGTGCGGCAGGGCGGGCATAATGTTCCCCGACCGGACGTACTTCGGCGGTTCGTTCGCGGGTGGGAAAATTTTCAGACTTACTACCGTCTTTTGGCTGACTCATGGACGGTGTTTGATAAT
Organism: uncultured Spartobacteria bacterium; assembly: GCA_903919125.1. Lineage (GTDB taxonomy): Bacteria > Verrucomicrobiota > Verrucomicrobiia > Chthoniobacterales > Chthoniobacteraceae > Chth-196. Next base: position 17,359 of record CAIXGS010000042.1, read on the forward strand.
TCAGGCAAAGCACCTCGACTGCTGGAGAAATCAATATGAAGAAAACAAGTGAAAGCAAGCTCCCCCAGACATTTGCGGCTAAAGTTGAGCGGGCGTTGCGGCGCGCTGGTCAGGTTGCTCGTAAGACAGCGCGAAGGTATGGAACCCCAATTTACTTGTGGGTCGATGGCAAGGTGGTTGCAGAAAAGCCGTAAGGTGATTCTTGTCCCTCGTTGAAACCTGAGGACGCGGAGACAAACATTCCGCGTGAGCCTTAATTGCCAGATTTGAAGATCAACTTCCCAGCCTCGAATCGAGCCTGTCATTGAAAATTGCGACTGGAACCAGCCTTCTCCTCGCTGGTGCACACGGGCTGACGTAAAGCGTGCCGCCCTCCACAAAGTAAATCGCGTCCTGCAAAAATTGCACACCAAGGTCGCAGCACTTCTCAAACGGCAACTCAACTGCCCATCCGGGTTCCGCGTGGCCAGTAAATGGGGAGTATCCCGTTATCGGTGCCATCCAATTTCCTGTTGCAATGAGAACCTTTTCTAGCGCGTCGTTCGCTTGCCGGTTTCGGGCATCGGACCAAACTTCGCCCGTTGTGGCGTAGCCCGTGATTAGTGCAAATTTCGCGGGCCAAGACGCAACGTCGAGCGGCATGCGAAAGCGGGTTTCATGATATTGTCGTTCTGAGCCGGGTTGAGGAGCTGATTTTTCGGATGCACTCATGTGGAGATTGTCAGTTGCCCCAGTTGCGCCGGAGGAATGTGTGATAATGGCTGTGGCCCCATTCACAACCTACCCACATATCGCCGACCATGAGCAAATCACTTACAGAAATCGCCTACACTTTGGACCGCTCCGGATCAATGGATAAACACCGGCAGGCAGCTATCGCTGGCTATAACGATTTCCTTTAGCTGCAAAAAAAGGTGCTGGGGCAGGCCAATCTCTCGTTGGTTTTATTTTCCACGGATTGCGCTATCCCAGAAACTGCTACCCCAATATCCGAGGCACCTGAACTCAACGATGAGACGTACATTCCTGAAGGAGCAACCGCCCTTCTCGACGCCATCAACGCTCTGCGTCATACGCTTGCAGCGACTCCCGATGAGGAACGCGTGGCTCTAAAAAATATTCAGTTGCTTTGTTCATGCCCCTTAGCACTCTGTGCATCTGGGAATATGTGTTTAAATACATCCCCCTGCTTTAGATTTCACAGTCTCCCATAAATGAGCGCGAGCGATCAAATATTCTGGGCGAAAACCAATTCCAGCGGCCTTCCCGGGATCTCTGTCCACGATCATTGCGTCAATGTCGGTGCGGTGGCCGAGGTAATCTGGCTGATGCTCCCGAAGAGTGTTCGTGAGCTTTTACCCGCCGGTGCAGTAACGCTCGCTGCCCTGCATGACATTGGAAAAATTACGCTCGGTTTTCAGGTAAAATGCTCCGCTTGGTTAACACAGCACGACCTCCCTAAATTTGGTGAAGGAGAAAAGGCGATGTCCGTTAGCGACCACGCGCTAATGAGTCAGGTTTTTCTCCAAAAGCAGATAAGCACTGCCGCGAAGCTTTGGACGGTTGCCGTTGGGGCTCACCACGGCAAACCGAAGGGGCGAAATGTAAAGCAACCGATCGAAGCCGCAGCGCAGTGGGCAGAGGAGAACCGCCTAGCAGTGGCCGATCGTTTGATTAATTTTTTTGGACCGCTCCCAACCATCAGCGTGAATCCGGACTTTGCGCAAAATCACTCGGATGTGTGGCTGCTCGCTGGTCTTATCACATTCGCGGACTGGATCGGTTCCAATGAAAAATGGTTTTCTCCCGAGCACGGTCTTTCTGTTGAGGACGCTCGCACGCGAGCCAAACATGCTTTGCATGAAATCGGCTGGCCTGGTGGGAAGCTCCGCCAAACAAATTTTACAACTGCGTTTGCAAGTCGTCCGACGGATCAGTTTGTCCCCACCGCCCTTCAGTCTGCTGTCGCGGATTTGGCTCCCGAGGCTCGAATCATGATCGTCGAGGGGCCGATGGGTTGCGGGAAAACCGAGGCCGCTTTGTTTGCCGCTCAGCAACTGATCGCTTCAGGTAACAATGCGGGGCTGTACTTTGCCCTACCCACCCAAGTGACGAGTAACCGCATTCATCGGCGGGTGGAACAGTTTCTCCGAAATTCGCTGGACGCAACTGCCTCCTTCCGACTGGCACACGGCAATGCTTGGTTGGAAGACTCCTTCGATATCCAACTCCGTCCCTCGTACCCTGCTCGTGACGCGACTGACCGTAGCGACGTTCTCGATAATCTGAATCAGGCACGCTCTTGGTTTGCTTCCGCGAAACAAGCACTTCTCGCTCCTTACGGAGTCGGAACCGTCGATCAGGCGCTTCAGGCCATCGTGGCTGTGAAACATTTTTTTGTCCGTCGTTTTGCTCTGGCTGGAAAAGTCGTCATTTTGGACGAGGTCCACTCGTACGACATTTACACGGGGACTTTAATCACGGCACTGATTCGTGAACTCGTGAATTTGCGGTGTTCCGTCATCATTTTAAGCGCCACGTTAACCGCCGCTCGCCGTCGCGAATTACTTGCCGCAGCGGGTTTTAACGAAACTGAGTCGCCCACGGCTTATCCGCTTTTGACCAGTGGAGACACTCAGGGAAATTGCCAGCATATTAGTACGGAATGGCATTCCAAACGGGAGGTGAAGCTCCGAACGAATGCGACCTCCGAGGAGGAAACTATCGACGAACTGATTCAACGCGCTGAATCCGGTCAACACGTACTTTGGATTCGCAACACCGTGATCGAAGCACAGCAAGCTTATCGGGCCATTTCTGGGAACCTTCGAGAGGGAACGGTTCGTCTGGGTTTGCTCCACAGTCGATTCCCCTTTCAGCGTAGAGCAGAACTCGAAGAGAACTGGCTGGAGCGACTCGGGAAAAATCGCGCGGAGGACTGCGGCAGCATTTTGGTCGCAACGCAGGTGGTGGAACAGAGTGTAGATATTGATCTGGATTTCATCGTGTCGGACTTGGCTCCCACCGATATGTTGCTGCAACGCGTAGGCCGTTTGTGGCGTCACGAACGTGCGTCACGGAACACCACGGCCCCCGTGTTTTGGGTGCGAATCCCGGAGTTCTCGAGTGCCGACAAGGCAGTGGACCTGGCCCGTGCGTTGGGACGGAGCGCAAAAGTCTATGCGCCCTATGTGCTGCTGCGAACTGCGGAGGTCTGGCGCACCCGAGACACTCTTGTACTTCCTTCAGATATCCGACCGCTTTTGGAGGAAACTTATGCGGAAGCGGACGACGAATCGGCACCCTGCCGGGAACTGCATCAGGCGCTTGAGAAGGATAAACGCGAATTAGCCAGTTTCGCTGAGGCCGAAACCTTAGTGCTTGGGCGTCCGGCACTTTGCGATTCCGAGGAAGTGCTAACACGGCGCAAAGGCGCTCCAACAACTCCCGTGTTACTAGTGAAATCGATAATGACCGGCTCGAACAGAAACGTCACGGTGACGTCCTTAAACGGTGATTCAGTTGAAATCGGCGAGTTGGAATGGAGGCGTGCGTCTGCAAAGTTTGTCCACACTTGGACGGTTCGAGCCCCCAAATGGATGGTGCCCAAATCAGCCAACACCCCCTCTTGGCTGAAACTACACGGCCCGACGGAATGTGTTGTTGCGGAACTTGCAGACAACGGAATCTGTTTTTTTAACGACGAACCTTCGTCGATGAAGTACACCCCGGATCTCGGAATTTTTACGGAAAAAGTGCAGCAAAATTTTTCTCAACCTGAACGGAACGAAGACGATGAATTTGACTATTAACCCGTGGATTCCGGCGATGCGAAGCGATGGTTCACGCGCCCTGTTTAGCCTGAGGGAGCTGTTTTCCGAAGCGCATCAACTGCGTGATCTCTCGGTGAAGCCCCATGAACGGATCGCTCTGATGCGGTTGCTGGTTTGTATTACACAAGCAGCATTGGATGGCCCAAAGGATGAGGCTGCTTGGGAGGATTGTGAACCGACGATCCAGCCGAAGGTTGCAGCTTATCTGGAAAAATGGGAGGGGAGCTTTGAGTTACTCGGCGACGGCCCTAGGTTTTTGCAATTACCAAATCTGCGACCGGGCAAGGAGACAGACGAAGGAAATGCGTCAACAAAACTTGATCTGACTCTAGCCACAGGGAACAACCCAACAATTTTTGATAACCGCGCCCCTGAGGATCGGCTTGTGAATAACACTAGAGCCGCCCTGAATTTGCTGACATTTCAGTGTTTCTCTCCAGGGGGCCGGATTGGTGTCGCTCTTTGGAATGGGCAGGAGACTCCGGGTAGGGGCTCCAGTGGTCATGCGCCTTGTACCCCATCTAGCATGGTTCACTCTCTGGTCCAAGGATCCCATCTACTGGAAACGCTGCGGTTCAACTTGCTTTCTAAAGAGACAATAACTGACTTTTATGGGCCCCAAGGTTGGGGATCACCCATTTGGGAACTGCCGGTTTCGAGCGTAACAGAATTAGCGGCTGTTAAGAACGCCACTGGCACGTATTTGGGGCGCTTGGTTCCCCTCAGCCGAGCAATCCGACTCAGCGAGGATGGGGGGTCTGTGATACTGGCCAACGGCCTCGATTATCCAATTTACCCAATCTATCGAGAGGCTACAGCGGCTGTCAGAAAATCCGACAAGGAGTTGAAACTTTTACCCGCATCCATTGGTCGCAGCCTTTGGCGTCAACTCTCGGCTATAACGATTAAACGGCGATCGGACGGAGACGCAGTGTGTGGTCCAATCGCCTTAAACCATGATTTTACTTCCTTATCTACAACACTTTGGGTGGGGGCCTTTGTCACGGATAAAGCCAAAATCGAGGAGGTTATCGAATCCGTCTACCCCCTCCCGTCAGAGATGTTTTCTGAGTTTGGACGTGCCGCTTATGAACGTGGCGTGAGTTTTGCCAACGAGTGGGAATTCGCACTCAAAAATGCGCTCAAAGAATTCGCGGCCACGCTGAAAGTCGTGTCGCCTGCTTACGACCAAGCCACTCAGTTCTTCTGGACTCGGTTGGAGCAACACCTTTCCGATCTGTTCGAACTCGCTCGAAACGTCGACCTAGTTGCCGACCTTCCCGCCTGCAAATGGGGGCAAGCAGTCAAAGCCGCTGCTCAAGACTCATACGAACAATCCTGCGCCCGCCAAACGCCACGCCAAATCGAAGCCTATGCCCGTGGTCTGCGCAAACTTTACCTCCACCCGAAACCTCAACCCACAACTGCCGCCAATGAGTGAAACAACCCGTAATCCCAAGGAACACGCCGCACGTTTTGTGGGCGGCCTCCGTCGCATCAGCCAAGACCGAGGCAAACTCGCCGCCCTCCGCCGTGGCCTCACTAATAACCCGCGACTCCATGTCGACGCTTACCCCGTCCTCGCCAGTCTCGGAGCTGACATCGGCAACCCCGTCTTTTTGGCAATCGCGGCATTTTACGCCACGCACTCCGAAGAATCCAACGCCCGGAACATAGGGGACACCTGCAGACGTATCGGCCTGATTGATTCCCAAAAGGTCGAGGAAAGTACCGAACGCCGTTTCCGAAGACTGCTCGCCAGCGGCAACGTGGAGGATGTGATAGACCAACTGCGTTCCTGGATACGCCTCGCCTCCAGCAAGGGAGTTCCAGTGAACTACGAAAGCCTGTTTGCCGATCTTTGGAACTGGCGATTTTACGCGGAAGACATCCGAGTCCAGTGGGCACGTTCTTTCTGGCGGGCTAATGACTCGACAGGTGAGACCGGACAACCCGCAACAGAACCCTCTACGGTGAGCGCCCCATGAGTGAGTCCCTCTACCTCACCCAAATGCTTGTTTCGTATGAGGACGCCGTGCGCCTTCTCAAAATTCGGGATTCTTACGACTGGCATCAGCGCATCTGGCAGGCTTTTGGCGGACGCGATGGGGCTGAACGCGATTTCCTCATCCGTGTGGATCAGAAAGAAGACGCCCACCGCGTTCTAATTTTGTCCAGAACCCAACCTTCCAAGCCGGATTGGTGCCCCACCGATTGTTTTGGCACCAAACACATCCCGGCCGACTATTTTTCACACGAATCGTACCGGTTCAGTTTGCTCGCAAATCCCACAAAAAAACTCCGAGTCGATAACCCTGACGGTTCCAGAAAGAAAAACGGGCGGCGGGTTCCAATCACCCAACGCGAAGATTTAATCCAATGGCTCCAGCGGAAAGCCGAGGCGGGTGGATTTGTCTTTGATCCGGAAACTCTCCGAACCATTCCTCGGGGCCGAGATTTTTTTCATAAAGCGGGCGCTCACGGAACACACACGGCGGTGGAGTTTCAGGGCACCCTGAACGTTCTTGATGAAACGCTTTTTCTACAAACGGTCCGCCAAGGTATCGGTTCCGCCAAAGCCTTCGGGTTCGGCTTACTTGCCTTGACGCCTCTTTCTTAATCCAGCTTACCCATTTTCACACACACCTCAAATACCTCCGCACCCATGCAACTAATTGAATTACACATCCTACAATCCTTCCCTGTTTCCTGCCTCAACCGCGACGACGTGGGGTCTCCAAAAAGCGCCGTCTTTGGCGGCGTCAACCGCAGTCGAATCTCAAGTCAGGCGTTAAAACGCGCCATCCGTGAGTACGCCCAAGGTAATCTACCGGACGCACGGTTCGGCGGAGCACGCACCAAGCTAATTGTGGAACCATTGGTCGCGGCTCTCAGTAAACACGGAGTTGCCGACGAGGGACTTGCGCTAGAAACGGCTAAGAACATTGCTGATAAACTGGCGAAACTCGACCCGAAATCGCTCAAAGAAGGTGGCTCCCCCCAGGTGGGAACGCTCGTTTTTTTGGCTCCTTCAGAAATACAGGCGATTGCAGGTAAAGTGGCGGAGTTGTTGAAGGACAAGCCGAAGGCCAAGGATTATGAGAAGAATCTGGAGAAGTTCTGCAAATCCGCAGGACTTGAGGATGGTGCGGATATTGCAATTTTCGGGCGTATGGCCGCGAGCCTACCTTCCCTCACCTTGGAAGGCGCGGCCATGTTCAGTCACGCACTTTCGACTCACAAGTCAGACAACGACTTGGATTTTTATTCCGCAGTGGATGATCTTAAATCCAAGGGCGAGGACGCCGGAGCCGGAATGATAGGAACCCTCGAATTTTCCTCGGCGGTTTATTACCGCTACGCCGCGCTGAATCTCGACTTGCTCGCAGACCAGTCCCATCTCGGTGCCCTAGCACTTGAAGAACGTCGAAAAGTCGTCGGCGCATTTATCCGAGCCACACTCGAAGCAATTCCCGGTGCCCGGAAAAACTCCATGAACGCTCATGTGAAACCCTCTTACGTCCTTGGAACGTTTAAGTCGGCTGGGCAACCAGTCCAGTTAATCAACGCTTTTGAAAATCCTATCCGTCCCAAAGGTAAAGGACTCGTTGACGAATCGATTGAGCACCTCAAAACACACCACACGGCACTCAAAGAAACGTGGGGCATTCATTGTGATGTCGAAGTCGAGTTGCCGGGGCAAACGCTTAATGACTTCTGTGCCGCCCTTACCCGCCATGTCCGCTAACGCTTGCATAGCCTTGCTGCTAGACGGGCCGATGCAATCGTGGGGTTTTGCCTCACGATTCACACGGCGCACTACGGCTTTACATCCCACCCGAAGCGGCATTTTTGGGATAATTGCCGCTGCTTCAGGAATCGATAAGCACGGCGAGAACGAGTCGGCTCTAGTAGCGCGGTTTGCGCCAATTAGGGTAACTGTTGTGACACTGCCTAGGCAGGATTACCGTGGAAAAGACAGGCTCATGCAGCGGCTCGACGATTACCACACCGTTACCGGGATTCGTCGCGCAAGTGGCAAAGTTGAGGACGACGCGACGGTTTTGACCCACCGTCACTATCTTTTGGACGCTCGGTTCGGAGTGCTCCTGGAAGGCGACACTTCGTTGCTTGCTGAAATTGAGGAGGCGCTTACCAATCCCAAGTGGGGGATTTGGTTTGGTCGGAAATGTTGTCTACCGGCAACGCCCGTTCTTGCCGCAAAAAGAAGCGCCCCTGCTGAAGCGTGGTGCACACTTCTCAAAAAGACTGGTTATCCCAGCGAGGAACGCCTCGAACATTTTGACCACGTGCTCGAAGTAGCCGCAGGCGAATCCGGAGCTGAGCCTCTGGAGGACATGCCTGTGGGTTATGGACAGCCGATTGGAGAACGCCATACGTCGCGCTGGATCAGCCGGATTCCCAAAGAACGCTAGTCTATGCCCATCTTTGAACGTCCACCGCTTGAGAGCCTAGCTCCGGCCAAGGATCGCTGGACTCCACTATATCTGGAGCATGGCCGGATTGAAGTTGATGATTCCAGCGTGAAGTGGATCGGCGCAGACAGACTGTTATGCCGAATCCCAGTCGCGACGGTTTCTGCATTAATTCTTGGCCCAGGAACTACGATTACCCATGCCGCCATGAAAGCATGTTCGGAATCGAATACCCCGATTTGCTGGACCGGAGAAGACGGAATGCGGTTTTACGCATTTGGTCTCGCGCCAAACCACACTAACGAGATGCCTCGGCTACACGCCGCCGCGTGGGCTGATAAAAAGCGGCGGACACAAATTGCTCGGCGGATGTTTCTGATGCGTTTTCCCGAGGCTGATGTGGAAGGGCGGAATATTCAGGAATTACGAGGCATGGAAGGAATGCGAGTGCGAACCTTGTACGCAAAGTTCGGGCAGGAGTATGGAGTGACCTGGAAAGGCAGAAATTACGACCGCAGCAACTGGGATATTTCGGATGGGATCAATCGCGCGTTATCCACGGCAAACGCGAGTTTGTATGCGCTGGTTGCCGCAGTGGTGTGTTCGCTTGGGTATCTTCCCAGTTTGGGTTTTGTCCACGACGGAGGGACGCTACCCTTCATCTACGATGTAGCCGATTTGTATAAACACGAGACGAGTATCCCTGCTGCATTTTTGGCGATGCGCCAGAATTCCAGTGATAGCGGAGAATTAGTCCGGACTTTGTTGAAGCAACGCGTTGAGGAATGCCGGATTCTACAACGCCTACCAAAGGATCTCGCTGCGTTATTTGACACGGTAGAGACCGATCTAAACTCTGGACCGAGCCGACCGCCGTCTGCAATAGCATGACAGTCATCATCGCCCATGACACTCCGGACGCGGTGCGGGGGATGTTGAAGCGGTGGTTTATAGAGCCGCAACCCAACGTATTTGTAGGAACGCTGAATCGTCGCACACAGGAGAAAACCTTGAGTTACATCAAGCGGAACGCGGACGGGGTCGCGTTACTGATGATTTCGTCTGCTAACAACTGCCAAGGTTTTAAAATTGAGATGCACGGCGAAGTGCGTCGGAAGGGCGTGCTTTTATCGGGGCTATGGATAGTCGCTGAAAAGTGGATGGAGGCTGAAAATGTTCCCTTTTAAAAAGAGCTATTTTCGTTTGGAGTGACGGTGTAAGTTGTTCAGAATTTGCTGTTCTCCCCACACGCGTGGGGATGGTCCGCCGGCAGTAAGCCAAGCTCAACGGCGCGAGCCGTTCTCCCCACACGCGTGGGGATGGTCCGTCTGCCCCAAATAGTCAAATTCCTCGCCCATGGTTCTCCCCACACGCGTGGGGATGGTCCGCACCCGTGCGCGTCTTTGTCTGCACTACGTCTGTTCTCCCCACACGCGTGGGGATGGTCCGTGATCAGTGCGCTTGAAACGGTGAGCAAGTCAGTTCTCCCCACACGCGTGGGGATGGTCCGGCCTTACTCACCATACGATTTGCAAACTGAGAGTTCTCCCCACACGCGTGGGGATGGTCCGTAGGCGCGGAGATCGGTGGCGTCAAAATGAGGGTTCTCCCCACACGCGTGGGGATGGTCCGCGTGGAGCAGTAGATGTTAGGGAGCGCGGCAAGTTCTCCCCACACGCGTGGGGATGGTCCGAGCAAGCTTTACTCTCATATACAGAGCAATCAGTTCTCCCCACACGCGTGGGGATGGTCCGCGAGAGCATAGGCCACACACTGCGGCTCTATAGTTCTCCCCACACGCGTGGGGATGGTCCGCTGTGACCGACCAAGACTTGCAAGGCATTTTAGTTCTCCCCACACGCGTGGGGATGGTCCGATAAGATCAGTGATCATTGTTAGCTAATAAAAGTTCTCCCCACACGCGTGGGGATGGTCCGGCCACACACTGCGGCTCTATATTCCGCGGGGTGTTCTCCCCACACGCGTGGGGATGGTCCGCGCAACCGTTGCGCCTCTCACTCACTCAATTAGTTCTCCCCACACGCGTGGGGATGGTCCGCCTTGCGCTACCGCGTCAAAATGCGATTAATTGTTCTCCCCACACGCGTGGGGATGGTCCGCTTAAAAGCGTGATTGGGCAACTTGTGGACGCGTTCTCCCCACACGCGTGGGGATGGTCCGTTTGGGAGAGCAATAGCGGGTTGGACGGATGGGTTCTCCCCACACGCGTGGGGATGGTCCGCACCCTTCACAAACTCGAGTGTGACTACTGCGGTTCTCCCCACTCGCGGGGGGATGGTCCGAGAGA
>CAIXGS010000043.1 GCA_903919125.1 uncultured Spartobacteria bacterium
ACCAGTGGTTGACTGCGAGTCCCCCGATCATACACCAAGGAATTTCCTCTTGTTCTAGGGTTTGGACCAGACGCATGACGTCGCCGCCGCCGCCGGCGGTCTGCCAATCGTAGAACTGTCTCTGTGTCATGGAATGAACGTACTCTGAACGCCGGATCTAGGCAATATTCAGAGGAACTTTGCCTTTACTGTCGACCTTCTGCAGATGGCTAACGCCAGAACTGAGCCGCGCCCGGAATGCGGCGGGCTGGGTACTGGCGCATCGCCGAGCAACCGGCATGACGCATGTAGAGGGACAGTGTCTGTCCCCGTTCCCTTTCCCCCAGTTCGACCGCCCCGAGGACATCCCGCACAAGTTCGGGGAACGCGGGGCCGGACCATTCTCCATTCCATTCGAGTGTTTCATCCCGGAGAAGATCGACGGGTTCCTGCCAGCTGAGAAAAATCTATCCCAATCCCGCATGGCCAGCGGTGCCACCCGCCTGCAGCCCTCCACACTGCTCACCGGCCAAGCCGCCGGAGCCATCGCTGCCCACGCTGTGCAAGGCCAACTGCGGCCGCGCGATATCAAACCAGAGCTCGTGCAACAAACGCTGCTCGAAGCCGGTGCCACGCTGAGCATCACCCCAGTAAACGCTGCATGGGGAACTGCCGAATGGCGCACGCAGCAGATGACCTCCGTGAAGAAAGGTGAACTGGTCAAAGCTCTGCAAAAGTAGATGCCCAACGCTCTGGCTGCGGAGGCATCTTGGCGAATTTTTAGTTCTCTATTCCCTCAAAAAAATGAACCTGCTCAAAGCCGCTCCCACACACAGGAATCATCCCGCCCACGCTCAGGGCAAGTTAATCGGCCTTAAAAATTCCTATCTACACGAAAACCCAAAGGTTCACGGCTGATGTCCTTGACCGAATAAAAAAATAAACATGGATCCCATCCCAACAAAGGTCCGCTGGTGGTTGCTTGCTGAGGCGTCCATTTTTGGACTGCCTGCAACGCTACTGACGCTGATGACATCGCCGTTTCTTTTGCTTTGTGGGGGTATGATGGTCGTAGGCTCAATCGTCGGCTTTTTCCAGTATCTTGTCGGATTGAAAGCTTCAATTGCCACAGATCTTCGAGGTTTTCTTGAAGGGATGCTCATTGGGCTTTGGATGATGCTGAGTGCACCATTGGCGGCAATTGCATTTTGGCGCTTGGTTTGGGTGACAGTCACGAGGAATGGCCATCTCCCGATTGTGCATAAAGTGTCGGGAGCGCTGGCCTACGTTGCCGCGGTGTGGCTCTGGTTGTTGAATTCAGTTTATGTGTCCGGACAAACTCCGCCTTTGGAGGCTTGGGCGGGGCCAGTAGCGATTGCAGCGGGGCCTGGCATCGTGGCGCTCCATTTCCTTTGGATCGGCCGACGTCGTGATGCAGTTCAACATGAGTTGTGATGAAAAAAACTGCCGCCTTACCTCAAGCGCGCGAATAAGGACACGAAATCGGTTATCGGGAAACACAATTCCTCGCATGAAACACACCATTACACGCCTCGCCGCCCTGGTTCTAGCCCCACTGACCGCCGCCATCGTGCGACAACGCTGAGATGACCTTCAAACGACAAAGTGCGGCAAGCTTCCCATTCTGTCGAAAGATTCTACTTGCGGCCATGCGTGTTGGGGGGTGGTTTGCTACAACCGGATTACTTGCGTTTGCGGTCATCTTGTTGCTCGAAGTCGGAGGCGTGCGACGACAGGTCATTTTGTCGGAGGTTATGGATCTGGTGTGTAGCTGGCCGGATGACATCCAACGCGCCGCTAGTTTCGAAAGTTAAGAACAGGGGTCGCAGGGGACAGACACTTTTCGTTCTCTTAAACCCGCACGCGCATGGTTCCAGTGTGGAGCCATAATGTTCACTGAGTGTTTCCATGGATCCTGACAGCCATACCACAAGTGCCGTCTAGTGCTCGCGGCTGATTCGAGGAGAGCAAGGAGAGCCATCCACCGCATGGATTTATCGCAGGTTTAAGAGAAGGTTTCATGGAATTTGAGGCTGTTTGTGTCAGAGAAAATGAAAGAAAATGAAGGGGTGGCCGTAGGGGACAGACACTTCCTCTCTTCGTCACGAATTCTTCAGCCTGGACGCGGGAGCGTTAATAATGGTGCAAAAAGTGGGTTCACTTTTTAAGAGCGACAACTTCATCGATTCGGTCGTCTTTATCGTAACGCACCCGAAACGTGTTTTCATTACCGTTGAAAACACCTTCCGTTGGGGTTCCCACAACCTCCCAAATTCCGAAGGTGAGGATGTCGGCGGTGCCGTGTAGAACAGCCCTGCCCGCTTTAGCTCCTGGGCTGTACCCATCCACAAATTTGTATATCTCGAATTTTCTCCCGTTTCTCTCCTCCGCAACTAGCGGGAGCCCAAATTCAGCGAGCAACATCCCACGAGGGGTGCCAACCCTAAACAGGCTGACGTCCTTTTTACCCGGTTGTTTGGCCGCCATGAAGACGCTACAGGCATTCATTTGCAACATGAAAACAATGAAGGCTACTTTGATGTATCTCATTTGATTCTACGGGTAACGGGTAGGAAATTGCTTTTCACCCCTCGGCACGATTTCTTCAGCCTGGACGCGGGAACATTAAGGGAAGATTGCTTTTGCACGATTCCGTGTGTCGCGTCCAGTCATATTCCGGCATTATGCGCGGGTGTCGCCTTTGTTGATCAAAAGCCTGTTCCTGGGGTCGGCAGACATCAACTGTCCGGCCCGTCAAATTTTCACCTCAAAAATGTCTGAGGGCTACCCGTCATTTTTTACGGGTTTTAAAAGGGGGTATTAAAGTTAAGAACAGGGGTCGCAGGGGACAGACACTTTTCGTTCTAAATCGGACACTTGAGAGCGGGATTAAATGGAGGGCGTGAGGGAAACTTTGCTCACAATCAGAATCAATCCGGCTGGTGCCCGTCATCTTCCGTTGGGAAAAGCGCGGATATAACGCCTCATCATCTCGCGGTTTTGCTCTTTCCGTAATTCCTCATTTTCGCGATCTCTTTTGGCCAGCTCGTTGAGCCGATCCTCCTCGCGCTGTGCATCTCTCTTCTTTATCTCTTCGCTAGTTGGCGCGTTGATGATGATGATCACCACCAAGACAACAAAAATAACGACCGTCGGAATCAAGCAACCTTTGATTTTTTTATTATCAGCAGCACGCCTTTCCGGAGTGTTCAAAGAATCGAGTGCGTGAACAGCTGACACAGCAGCCATTTGAACTAAGCCACCGGTGAGTTCTTTATAGCCGACATCACGCTTTTTTCGGTGCGCTATGTATTTAGGAACAGAAGTCACTACTGGCGCTGGGCTAGGCTCAGGGGGCAAAGGCTCTGGCTCAGGTGGTTCGCTGAACGCCTCGCCAAACGGTTGCCATGCCTCTGTGCCTTCTTTGAAAACAAGCGTTTCGTTGGAGATCTGGCCAGCTTGCGAAAGCTCAATCAAAACAATTTTAGAAAATGGCCCGATGGTTTCATTGTTCGCGTTGAAATAGTACCATTTGGGCTCGTTCATTGTATGTTCAGTTGCAAATTACGCACTCAGGATTATGCCACGCCTCGCGCATCACCAAGCTCTATGCGCCCAGCGCTCAACTAACAAGGGACAAAGCTTTCAATTCCTAGAACTCAGAGCATTGCAAACCTCACCGAGGTGGATTTGTTGGTCTGCATCTCTTGGGAGTCAGCCCCCAAAACTCTTCCGCCATGCGTGCCGTTACCGTCTCTCCGCTTACGGTGAGAACCGCACGGTAGTGCTGAAAGAGGGTGTTTTCAGATCCGGAATGCCCCATGAGCGCCTGCAATTGGGCGCGATTTTGAAACATGGCGTAGTGCATCGTCGCAAAGGTATGACGCAAAACATCATGCGGCCAGTTTTTGCGCAACCCAGCAGAATCACGCAACCGTTCCAACCGCTTCCGGTGGCCTTTGGGCTCAAACGGAGCGTCTGCGGGCACGTCTGCGCACCACTCGCGCAGCATTCGGAGCGCAATGGGTTCCAGCAAAATCACCCGCGTGCTGGACGTCTTCGGGAGGGGCGAGGGGACAGACACTTTCTTCCACTTTCTTCCAGTGGCTTTGCCAGTTCTTGACGTGATCAGGTGGGAAAAGGTTTTACCGGAGTGTCTGTCCCCTGCGATAATCCTATTTTCCAGATAAACCGAATGCGTAAGTGCCTGAAAATTAGGGAAGCATGAAGTGATGACTTGCGTGGTTTGTCCAACTTGACAACTTTGACAAATGGGTCGATACTTTCGCCATGCCGATCAGCGTAGACCATCCGACTCCCCCTCGTTTTGGATATACCATTCCGGCCGAGCTACCTCGGCTTTGGCGCAAAGATGTGTCCAAACTCGAAGGAGTATTTCAGTTCCTCCTTTCCCGGCA
>CAIXGS010000044.1 GCA_903919125.1 uncultured Spartobacteria bacterium
GCAAAGCAATGGAGCCGGCCCTGCGTCGCTTTTGGGAAGATGCAGCGGCCGTGCTTTCCCTGGTTGGTCGCCCGTGGTTGCACTCTGAAGCAAACGTTTCGTACAAAACCTAATACTCCAGAAAACTTAAAGAGGTGATATTAATCCCATTTTAAACCGATAAGCGGGGGCTTTCGTGCGCTGTTGCTGGCTATTGAACCGTCTTTGAGTCGAAAAAATTGCCGGAAAGCCTCCGAACGGGCCGAGAATGCCTACCTGTGCGATCAGGCGAGAGGCCTACCAGCGAGTGGCTTTGAAGGTCCATTCGGGAACCTTCTTTCGCATCTCGACTTGGTCATCGCGTTCCGCCAAACCGCAACGCAAATAAGACTCGTGGGCGCGCGCCAAAGCGGGACGGTCCAACTCGACCCCGAGTCCGGGGCCTTTGGGGAGTGAGACGCATCCGTCCTCGATAGGAAGCCGTCCACCGATAATAATTTCCTCCCACTGCCAAGGATAATGAGTATCGAGGGCGTAGCTTAAATTGGGCATAGCGGCGCCGAGATGGGTCATGGCGGCCATGGAAATTCCGGCGTGATTGTTGGAGTGCATCGAGATCCCCCGAGCAAAGCTCCGGCAAAATGCGGCCAACTCCATCGAGGAGTGGAGCCCGCCCCAATAGTGATGGTCCGTTAAAATGATGTCTTCAGAATGGGAAAGAACGCTTCCCGGAAGGTCCGCAAAGGATGTCGTGCACATGTTGGTGGCGAAGGGCAGCTTCACGGAGCGGCGCACTTCAGCCATTGCCTGCTGTCCTCGCACTGGGTCCTCGAAGTATTCAAGAACGTCTTCTAATTCCTTACCGTAGCGGATAGCAGTTTCCACCGTCCATAAGGCATTGGGATCGTATCGAATGGGGACTTCGGGACCGAAGGCAGAGCGCAAAGCACGCAAGGATTGGACCTCTATCTCGGGTTCAAAAACACCGCCCTTCAGTTTGAGGGAACGAAAGCCAAACTCCGCCACCATAGCGCGCGCTTGGTCGACGATTCCATCGGCATCCAGAGCAGGACGTTGGCGGGCGGCGTCCCAGCCCTTGGCATTGGGATCCGTGCCGAACTCCAAAACGCCACCGGCACCCTCATATTTATAGAAGAGATAGGCGGAATACGGCACCTTTTCGCGGACGACACCGCCCAACAGCGTCGCGACTGGGACGCCGAACGCTTTTCCCGCAATATCCAGACAGGCAACGTCCAAGGCACTGAAAACCTGCACGACTTTACGTTGATCCCAAGGAGCGTCTCCCCTTGCAGCAGAGGACTCGGGTTGAAAATAGGTTTCCAACCGAGCCTTGAGTGCGTGCCAATTCAAGGGATCAGCCCCTAAAACGACGGAGCGGGCCTCATTGAGCAGGGCATCGACGGATAGGCTACCTGGCACCTCAGCCAACCCGGAAATGCCATCCTCAGTCACGAGTTCTACTACGGTGCGCAGCGCGTAGGGCGCGTGCAAACCAGCTGCATTAAGGAGCGGCGGATCACCGAGGGCGATCGGCGTGACGTGCATTTTTGCGAGACGCATTGGAAATAAAAAGTTGAGGGAGGATGAAAAGCTAGAGGGAGCTATCAGGCACGAAGTGAAACCAAAGCCTGCCGCAAACCCGCACTAACGGCAGCCCCATCGCTGCCCAAGGCTAGCACAGTATAACCCTCAGCTTGCAGGGTTGCCACCTGCGTGGGCGCTGTGGCCAGAATGCCTGCCGCTTTCCCAGCTCGCCGAGCAGCCTGAGCAACTTGAAGACGGGCTTGGACGAATGCGGGATGTTCAAACTGTCCCTGAATTCCCATATTGGTGGTCAAATCCAAAGGTCCCACAAAAAGAACGTCGACTCCATCTACGGCGGCGATTGCGTCCAGATTCAGGAGCGCTTCAGGGGTTTCGATTTGAGCCATGGTCACCAAACGCTCGTGAGAGTGCGCGTAGTAGTCGTCGAAATCCTGCCCGAAACCAGCGGCCCGATTAAACTTGGACACCCCGCGAATGCCGTGGGGTGGGTAACGAACGGCAGCCACAGCAGCGCGCGCCTCCTCAGCAGTATTAACGTAGGGCACCATCACTCCTCCAGCGCCGAGATCCAACGCCCGTTTAAAGCGTGGCGTCTCATTCGCTGCCAAACGGACTATGGTAGCGGCGGCAGTTCCCGAAACGGCCTGCAACTGTTGGAGCAGGGTCTCGTCCGAACCTGGGCCGTGCTCAAAGTCGAGCATGAGCCAGTCGAAGCCGGCGCGACCGGCGATTTCCGCCGTCAAAGGGGAACCCAGATTGAGGAAGGTGCCTGCGAGCCACTCTCCAGCGAGAACTCGTTTACGAAAAAGAGGTGAAGTGCTCATTGGGCAAGGTACAAACGATAAAGAGCTTGGGTTCCACAATCTTCCCACCCCCGCTCGGCGACCTGCTCGTAAAGTTTGCGAGCGATGGCGAGTCCTGGGAGATCCAGATGCAACTCCGCAGCGCTATCCAAAGCGATGCGCATGTCTTTGAGAATGTGTTTAACGTAAAAGCCCGGAGCGAAGTCGCCGGAGAGAGCGCGCGGGGCGAGCGTGGTGAGCGCCCAACTTCCAGCGGCGCCGCCACTGATACTTTGATGGACGGCGGCGGGTGCCAATCCAGCTTTCTGGGCGTAAGCGAGCGCTTCGCACCAAGCCACCATGCCGACAGCAACTGCGATTTGGTTGGCCATTTTACAGTGTTGACCAGCTCCTGGCGCCCCCAAAAGTGCGATGTTCTTGCCCAATAATTCCAACACAGGTTTGGCTCGCTCGAAAGCAGCAGCCTCGCCACCAACCATGATTACCAAACGTGCCTCGCGGGCCCCGATGTCCCCGCCTGAAACCGGGGCGTCCAACGCCTCCAAGCCGCGAGCTGCAGCCGCTACGGAAATGCGCTGCGCCAGCAAGGGACTGGAGGTCGTCATATCAATTAAAAGCGCACCCTGCTTAGCTTTCTCCAAGATGCCGCCTTCCGAAAAATAACAGGTCTCCACATCGATGGGAAATCCAAGCATTGTAATCACAACATCCGCAGCAGCAGCCACAGCGCCGGGGGACTCGTGCCAATGCGCGCCGGCATCGAGCAAAGTTTGCGCCTTTTCACGGGTGCGATTGTAAACATGCACAGTATGGCCAGCATGAAGCAGATGGGAAGCCATGCTACGCCCCATCACGCCTGTTCCAACGAATCCAATAGCTAGAGAATTTGACACTTAGCGGCGATAAAAGAACAGCGCACAAAGATAAAGCGAAAAGCAACGGCGCCTCGACATTTGCAAATTGGATTACGCTCGCTAAGGCTTCTGGGATTCGACAGCAATAACGGCGAATAGGCTTCCCCCTTTATGAATCCATATCCCCTCGCCCTCATTATTTCACCGCTTGGCGGATTGGCCATCAGCGTTCTTTTTATCGTTTTGGTGATCGGCTTCCTACGCGTGCATTCCTTCTTTGCGCTCATCTCCGCTGCGATGCTTGTGGGGTTGCTCAATGCACTAAACCAAACCGGTGAGCAGCGTTTCACCAAAGCCATCGAAATGGTGATGACGGAGTTTGGCGCAACAACGAGTAAAATCGGATTCACCATCGCGGCGGCAGCCGTCATTGGAATGTGTTTAATGGAAAGCGGCGCTGCGGAAAAAATCATCCGCCGATTCATTGCACTAATTGGAGAGGCTCATGCGGGGTTAGCACTTTTAACGTGCAGTTTCGCACTCTGCGCTCCGGTCTTTTACGATACGGTGATTATGCTCCTTCTCCCCTTGGCAAGGACGCTGAGCCTTCGCACAAAGAAGCATTATCTCTTATACGTTCTAGTGATTTGCGCCGGCGGCGCCATCTCCAACGGACTCATACCACCAGCACCAGGACCGCTTTTTGTTTCAGAATCACTCAAAATTGATTTAGGGGTCGCGATTTTGGGCGGGATTGCCTTCGGTATTTTACCAGCGCTCGGAGCGTACGGAGTGGCGCTTTGGATGAACCGCCGCATGGTGGTTCCAGTGCGGGAATTGCCTGGATCGGCCCTCGAATCGCTGAGCGCGCTGGCGGCTCGACCTGAAAGTGAGTTGCCGAGTTTACTGGCATCGGTGAGCCCGGTTGTGGTGCCCGTGGGGCTCATTGCGAGTGGATCATTTTTGAGTCTGTTCCGTTCGCAAGTTTCACCGGAAGTGGCGCAGCTGATTACATTTTTAGGAAACAAAAATATCGCTCTCTTTATTGCTGGAATTCTCGCACTCGCACTTCTCGCTCATCAGAAACGAACCGGATTGCGCGATGTGAGCAAGGTCTTGGGGCCACCCTTGGAAACTGCGGGAGTGATTATTCTCATTGTCTCCGCTGGTGGTGCGTACGGGGCGATGATCAAGAATTCGGGGGTGGGCGACGCGATCAGGACGTTCGCCGGCGGCAACACTACGCACTACGTACTTCTGGCGTGGATTATTTCCGCAGCGATCCGCGTGGTGCAAGGCTCTGCCACGGTCGCGACGATCACAGCGGTGGGAATTATGCAGTCGGTAGCGGGCAGCGAGGGGTACGGAGTGCACCCGATTTACATCATGGTGGCCATCGGGTTTGGGTCGAAATTCCTCAATTGGATGAACGACTCGGGCTTCTGGGTGGTGAACCGTTTTAGCGGGCTGACCCAAGGCGAACTTCTACGCAGTTGGTCGATTTTAATCAGCGTGGTATCCCTGCTGGGGCTCGCCGAAGTGCTTTTGGTGGCGCGGCTTTTCCCTCGTTTCCTGCTTTAACCCAAGAAAACCTCACGCGAGGGTTTCGCACAAAAACACCCAAAGAGCCGTGCCGAACTCCTGAGCAAGCCGCTCGCCAAGGGGATAACCGTCGGCCTTTTCGCGAAGCACCGCAAACACCGTCGATCCAGAACCCGACATCAGGGCCGCCTCGACTTCCGGTTGAGCGCAAAGCCAAGTCTTGAGGTCAGCAAGAAGGATATACTTTTGAAACACCGGCCGCTCCAGATCGTTGACTAGTTCCCCGGAGTCACAACGCTGCGGGGCGTATAAAACACCAGGTATTTCCTCGGAATCCTTCCAGTGCTGATAAGCCCAGGGCGTGGGAACCCCGAAGGGCGGCTTTACCAACAAGAGCGGAACATTTGGCAGAGAGGCCACCGGTTCGACGCGTTCCCCTCGCCCGCTGATCCAAGCGGCACTTTGATAGAGGAAAAACGGCACATCAGAACCAAGTTCCGCAGCAAGTTCCGCCAGCGTCTCGCGAGGAAGATGCGTCTCAAACAACGCATTGAGCGCTAGAAGAGTCGTCGCGGCATCGCTGCTCCCTCCCCCTAAACCTGCACCGTGAGGAATCTGTTTTACCAATTCCACCCGTAACCGGGGCAAAAAGCCGAAGCTCCCACAGAAAAGGCGCACCGCACGGACCACGAGATTTGAGTCGTCCAACGGGATTTCGGGTGCGGCACACACAAACTCCAAGTCCCCGTCCTCTTTATGTTCGAAGCGCAACTCATCAAAAACGGAAATGGGCACCATCAAGCTGCGTAAATCGTGAAAACCGTCTGGTCGACGTCCGAGAATACGGAGCGAGAGATTTATTTTGGCGGGGGCGAGCCAGTCCATGAAGGATTTTCCAGAGAAACCGCGAAACTACTGACCGGGCTTCACATAGACTGCGGCCCCAGCGTTTTTGACCAGTCGCACGACGTGCCCCTCCATATCGACCTCCGCACCGGTTTCGCTGCGCCCCAAAGCGGCAGGAATCGCTTGCGACCAGCGGATGGTCCAATGCCGTGAGCGGCTCATTGCCGAACTTTTTTCCAAAACGACCGATTCAATAAACACGGTCTTTTCCAAGCCTCGAATATCCAACTGTTCCTGAGCAAGCGCCAAAGCCCTCACCAAGGGAAGAACTGGCAACTCGGGGGCAACTGCCGAGACGACAAAGTTGAAGCCACAATTTAGCAGTACAACGGAGGGTAAAATAAGTCGTAAAATTTTCATTCGCATATGGAAAGGTGTAACGCTTGAATCCCATCAGCGGATCCCAACATGACGTTTTTGTGGGGAGTGATTTTTGAACATCCGTTTATCCGTATCGTTGCCGGCACCTTTGGAAATTTGAATCATGAAAGGGGCACTGGAATCCATGCACCCGCGAAAGAGTCCCAAGGTCTGCTAAGCGTTATTAAAAGCGTTATTAATATTGTAAGCAACCGCGGTGAATTTGCCGTAAGCCACGCCGAACAAATCCGCTAAAGGGACGATCATATCCAAAGCGTACGCGTAACTTGACTGAGAGCCAAGTGAGGACTGAGTCGGCTCCTCAACAAAGAAGCATTAGAACTACGTCATAAAATGTTGAACACCTATGGGTGCGCCTTGTTTATTCTTCGTTTCCAATGAGTGACAAACTCGACGTCCGCTATACCGCCCAACTTGCCCGACTGGAGCTTTCCGAAGCCGAGGCGACCCGCTTTCAAACGCAACTCTCTCAGGTTCTTGTCTACGTGGAGAAGCTGAGGGAAGTTAATGTGGAGGACGTGGAACCCACGGCGCATTCCTCCGCGCTGCACAACGTTTTCAGAGAGGACGCTCCCCGAGACTGGTTCACGAGCGAAGAGGCGCTGCAAAATGCGCCCAGACAGGCAAACCACCTGATCATCGTTCCGAAAGTCATCGAATAATACTGCCCCACATGGACTTGCATACTCTCACTTTGACAGCCCTCCAAGCCCGCTTGCGGTCTGGGGACTGCTCTGCGGTAGACGCTCTGGAGGCTCTTGAACAGCGCATTGCCCACGTTGATCCAAAAGTTGGTGGCTACCTGTCGCGTAACTTCCAAACTGCCCGCGCTGAGGCGGAGCGGGCGGATGTATCCCTACCCCTTGGCGGAATACCCATTGCCATCAAGGATGTTATCAACGTGCAAGGAGAACCGTGCACGGCTGCGTCCAAAATACTCAGCAATTACACCGCCCCCTACAACGCGACAGTCATCAACAAACTGCGCGCCGCCGGAGCTATCCCATTTGGGCGGTTGAATCTGGACGAATTCGCGATGGGCTCTTCCACGGAGAATTCCGCGATACAGCGCACAGCAAACCCGTGGGATTTGACCCGCATTCCGGGCGGTTCCAGCGGTGGATCTGCTGCTGTTGTTGCTGCAGATGAAGCGTTTGCATCACTAGGCTCGGACACAGGCGGTTCCATCCGCCAACCGGCGTCCCTGTGTGGTTGCGTCGGGATGAAGCCGACTTATGGGAGAGTTTCGCGATTTGGCCTGATCGCGTTCGCCTCCTCGCTGGACCAAATCGGCCCTTTCACCAAGACGGTCGAAGACTCTGCACGCATGCTTAGCGTTTTGGCGGGAAGGGACCCACAGGATTCAACGAGTTTGGAGCTGCCAGCGGAGGACTTCACCCGCTTGGTGGGGCGCGACATTAAGGGGCTCAAAATCGGGATGCCCAAGGAGTATTTCATCGAAGGAATTGATCCTCAGGTGGATGCCGCCGTGCGGGCAGCGGTACGCCAGTACGAGTCTTTGGGCGCAGAAATTGTGGAAGTCTCGCTTCCCCACACGGAATACGCCGTTGCGGTGTACTACATTATCGCGACGGCAGAGGCTTCCGCGAATCTGGCGCGCTACGACGGCGTGCGGTACGGACGACGCGCTGAGGAGGTACGCAACCTGCAAGATCTTTATATTCGCTCGCGCTCTGAGGGCTTTGGGGAGGAGGTCAAACGTCGAATTATTCTCGGCACCTACGTTCTTTCGAGCGGCTACTACGACGCTTATTACCTTCGGGCACAGAAGGTGCGTACCTTAATTCGACAGGATTTCAGCCGTGCGTTTGAAAAGGTGGATGCGCTGATTTGCCCGACCTCACCGGAAACCGCGTTCAAAATCGGCGATCGCTCGGATGATCCGATGAAAATGTATTTAGCCGATATTTTCACCATCGCCACGAACCTCGCGGGCATCCCCGGCCTGAGCCTCCCGTGCGGCTTCGCCCAAGTGGATGGACGGCCCCTCCCAATCGGGGTACAACTTCTGGGCAAGCCGCTGGAAGAGGCTAACCTATTCCAAATCGCCCACGCCTACGAGCAGTCCACGCCTTGGCACAAAGCCCGTCCAACACTGTAGGCCCAAAAACTCTTTCCCATGCCAAACGCCGCTGCTTCTCGCCTCGTCCTTGAGCCCTTTTCGGAGGAAGCTGTCATCAACGCCGCTCGGGGTTGCCTTCAGGAAATTGGCCAAAACCCCAGCTTGGTCTTCGCGTTTGTCACCTCTGATTATCGACCGCATCTAGCGGACTTTTTGGAATTACTTCAGCTTCACGCCCATGCAAACCTCATAGTCGGAGGCAGTGCCACAAGCCTCGTGGGCACCGGAAAGGAGGCCGAGGGCACGTCCGGTTTCTCTATCCAACTGCTCTCCCTTCCGGAAACCAAGTTGTGCGCCCGCGCTTTCACGGAGGACGAGTCCGACAACTTCACGGCTCTGGAATGGAAAAACGCGTTTCCCACCGGCAGGGATTCCGATGTTTGGATCGTTTTGGGCAACCCGATGAAAATCGCCACCGAACCTTGGTTGAGGACGTGGTCCGAAGCGTTTCCTAAAGTGCCAATGCTCGGAGGACTACTCAGCGGCGGGCAGCGCGGGGACGACGTGTTCGTCTTCCATAACCGCAAGGAAGTGGATGCCGGAGTTCTTATTGGGCTCCAAGGCGGAGTAAAATTGCACGCAGTGGTTAGTCAGGGGTGCCGCCCGATTGGCGAACCCCACGCCATCACGGGGGCGCAGGAAAACGTGGTGAGTTCTATAGGTTCGCTGCCGGCTTACGAGCGACTTAATGAATCCTTCGAATCTTTGACCTCGGAAGACAAGGCGCACGCAGCGGGAAACATCTTCGCCGGCCTCGCTGTCAACGAGTACGTCGACGACTTTAAGACGGGCGACTTTCTGATTCGCAACCTTCTGGGAGCCGACCCGGATTCCGGAGCCGTGGAGCTCGCGGCTTATCCGAGAGTCGGGCAGACGTTGCAATTTCAACTGAGGGACAAGCATTCGGCGGACGAGGAGCTCGATCATCTCCTCGCGCAAAAGGCCAGAGAGCGCGTGCGCCCCTTCGCGGCTCTAGTCTTTGTCTGTGGCGGCCGGGGCGTGGGACTTTTCGGCAACCCGGACCACGATGCGCTCGCCCTCCAACGCCATTTCGGCCAAATCCCGACCACTGGTTTATTCTGCAATGGCGAGATTGGACCGGTTTGCGGGGCAAACTTTGTCCACGGCTATACGGCCGTTATCGGATTATTGGCGTAAGCAATTCCAGTCTTGTTCCGCTCGCCCCGCCTACTCGCTACGGGCGCCGGCGACCAAATCAGGATCAAGTTCTACCGCATCCAAAAACGAAGGGAACGCTGGGGTCCAGCCCAGTGCCCGTAACTTGGAATTGCTCACCTGTTTGTGAGTCCAACCTCGTTTGCGATCCAGATTGATTGGCCCTTCCGGAGGCAGCGGTTGGTTGAAGCGCCGCGCCAAGTCCTCGTACAAGGCACGCTGCTCTAGAGGCACACTATCCCCCAAGTTAAACAAACCGGGCGCACGGCTTTCCGCAAGATGGAGCAGTCCGCGGGCGGCGTCGTCCCGGTGAATCTGGTTAATCCAGCGCCGACCGTCCCCCTCAATAATGGCCTCCCGGCTAAAGAATTTGCGCAATAAAACGGAGCGTCCCGGCCCATAAATACCCGCTAGACGGGCCACTGACCCGCCAAGAGAAAGCACCCAGCGTTCGGTTTCCAAAAGGATTTGCCCCGTCTCGCGCGGGGGCTCTGCGGGGCTTTCCTCTGTCACCCATTCCCCATCCACTTGGGCGTAAACCGAGGTGCTGCTGGTGAAAATAAAGTTTCGCGGCGCAAGAATTCCGCCCAACACCTGAGCACCGCGCAAATACACTTGGCGATACGCATCCGCGCCACCCTTGCCCGAGCTCGCGCAGTGGAGCACCAAGTCCAACCCGTGCATCCCACCCAGAGCGGATTCCACCGACGCTTCCTGTGAAATATCACACGCTACCACGGGAAACGCTTCCCCCGCCAACGCCGCCGCTGACTCCGCTGAATGCGTGCAACCCACTACCCGCCAACCCGCCCGGTGCAGCAGACGCGCCGTCGCCAAACCCACAAAACCACACCCAGCCACCAAAGCGAAACGCCCCCGCTCCGCCTGAAACGGGCCGTGTATGCGCACGTCCTTCTCTACCATCCTCTCGCCATCAAAAAGAAAGGAGCCCGTAAAAGTGCCGCCCTCCAAAATCGTCGGCAGCCATTCCCGGTCATCAGCCCACATTTCCGTGTAGGGCACCTCGTCCACGGGCACCCAAATAGGGTCCGCTTCAGGAGTCGAAACGGGCTCACCCACCAAATCGTGCGCCACAAAAACGAGGCAACTTAATGCGTAACCATCCGTAAATTGAAACCGCAGTAACCCACGCTCTTCCAGATGCAAAGGGGTGACGCCCACCTCCTCCTGGGTCTCTCTGATCGCAGCCTCCAGCCCAGTCTCACCCGCTTCCAACTTGCCCCCCGGTGCATTGATTTTTCCAGCCCCCAAGCCGCGCTTCTTATGAATGAGAAGCACACGCCCCGCCTTAATAATGAAACAAAGGTTCGCGCGTTCCGAGGGAATCCAAGTGGTCCAATCCATAGCAAAGAGCAAACCGAGGTTGGGGCAGCGAGGAAAGCACTTTGCACGTTGAATTTTTTCACCGTGTTCCGCGGCTAGAGCTATGCCGGATTCGAAGCGGCAGACCCTTACAATTGATTGGTTACAAATTTAGCCGCTTGCGTCCAAGCGATCTCTTGCAAGCATGGGCAATGCGTATTTCTACAGTCCCCCTGCTCTGCGTTGCCTTCCCACTGTGCTCTTTTGCCGTCCAAAAGGCAGATGTGGTCATTTACGGAGGCAGTTCGGGTGGAATTACTGCGGCCATTCAAACCGCCAGAATGGGCAAAAACGCTATACTCATCGAGCCCTCGCACTTCCTAGGGGGCCTCACCACCGGCGGACTTGGCGCCACCGACATCGGCAACAAAAAAGCCATTGGAGGACTCTCCCTCGATTTTTACACAGCCATCCGAGAGTATTACAAAAAACCGGAGAACTGGAAGCAGGAGACCCCAGAACTCTACTTCACAACGCGCACCCGTAGTTCCGGAGCAGAAGCCGCCCAATGGACTTTCGAACCCAAGGCGGCGACCGCAGTCTACGCCGCGATGCTCGAGAGTGTGAAGGACCGAGTCACGGTGGTGTACGGCGAGCGGTTGGATCTGAAAAACGGCGTCAAAAAAACGGGCGCGCAAATCACCGAGATCGTGATGGAAAGCGGCAAATCCTTCTCCGCGGAAATGTACATCGACGCCAGCTACGAAGGCGATTTGATGGCCAAGGCAGGCGTCGCCTACCACGTCGGCCGGGAGGCTAACAGCGTCTACAACGAGAGCATTAACGGCGTGCAGGCTGAGGGCGCAAAACACCACCAGTTTACCCAACAGGTAGACCCCTACGTGCGCAAAGGGGACCCTTCCAGCGGCCTCTTGCCGGGAATTAATCCACACGGTCCGGGCTTGGAATTCTCCGGCGACCAAAAAATCCAGGCCTACAACTTCCGCATGTGTACGACCGACGTCCCAGAAAACCGCCGAGACTGGGAGAAACCCGCTCACTACGACCCGCAGTGGTTCGAATTGGCGTTGCGCAATGCAGAAGCCGGAGACACACGCGTCTCCTGGAACCCCGTGGCAATGCCCAACCGGAAGACGGATACCAACAACAATTTCGCGGTCAGTTCGGATTTTATCGGCATGAACTGGGACTATCCGGAAGCCGATTATGCCACGAGGGAGCGCATCTGGAAGGCCCACGAAGACTGGCAGAAGGGGCTTTTTTGGACACTCGCAAACTCTCCGCGTGTACCGGAAAAGCTGCGCGAAGCGTACCGTAAATTCGGCCTCGCCAAAGATGAGTTTACGGACAACGACAATTGGCCCCGGCAACTTTATGTGAGGGAAGCGCGCCGGATGATCGGCGACTACGTGATGACGGAAAAAAACTGCAAACGCACTGAGATCGTCGAGGACAGCGTCGGCATGGGAGCCTACAACATGGACTCACACCATGTGCAGCGGTACGTCAGTAAGGAGGGGTTTGTGCGAAACGAGGGCGATATCCAGATCGCAACGAAGCCTTATCCGATCAGCTTTAGGAGCATTCACCCAAAGGCTGCCGAATGCACCAACCTACTAGTGCCGGTGTGTCTGAGCGCGAGTCACATCGCGTATGGAAGCATCCGTATGGAGCCAGTTTTCATGGTGATGGGGCAGAGCGCGGCGACTGCTGCAGTGCAGGCCATCGAACAAAAAACGACCATTCAAGCCGCCAATTTGGAGAAACTTAAAGCACGGTTGCTTGCGGACAAACAGGTGCTGGATTTAATCCCAGATCCAAAAGAAGCCCGCGGAAACATGACGCTATTAGGCATCGTGGTTGACGACACAAAGGCCCAACTCGAAGGATTCGGTGCAGACGGCGCCGCCGGTGCAGGTTACTTCGGAACCGGCTACCGCCACGACGGCAACACCGATAAGGGTCGCCAGAAGGCGCGGTATACCCCCGAACTCGCCTCTGCGGGCCGCTACAGAGTGGCCATCACGTACACCGCGATGGGGAACCGCGCGAATAAGGTTCCCATTGTCGTCCATCACGCTGAGGGCGAAACCACCGTTTACGTCAACCAACAGGAGCCGCCCTCGGGCCCCGACGGGGTACAGGTGCTTGGAAACTTCCGGTTTGAAGCAGGCAAATCGGGTTGGCTGGAAATCCGCAACGAGGGAACCAAAGGGCACGTCATTGCGGACGCCGCCCAGTGGCTGGCGCAGTGATGGGAAAAGTGGGCTAAATTTGGCTTTTGGGAGAGGGCGCTGACTTGTTAATGGGCTTAAAACTAAAAAAAATTCTCCACTTGGTTGCGGAGAAGCGATTAAGCGAAAGCACTCTCAAGGATAAATACCCGTTTACCTGATCTTGCACCCGACCAACTGCCCTCTTTACAATGCACGACATGTTCCGATTAGCCGAGGCACCCCGCCCAAGCTGCACCGCCGTCGAATTCCCCGAGACTTATCGGCGAGCGTACCGCTGGATGCTACTTGCTCGCGTTGCAGAAGAAAAAATCGCCAGTCTCTACCGTGGTGGAAAAATCACCGGAGGCGTTTTTCTCGGTAAAGGTCAGGAGGCCATCAGCGTTGCCACCGGAATGGCCCTGCGCGACGGCGACATTTTCGCTCCGCTTATTCGCGATCAGGCAGGGCGCCTTGCCTTTGGAGAGAGCCTTTTGGACTTCACCCTCACCTACCTCGGCGCGCGCTCTGGACCCATGCGCGGGCGGGATGGCAATGTTCACCGTGGGCGCCCCAAGGAAGGGCTGCTTCCGATGATTTCACACTTGGGTGCGATGGTGTCTGTAGTCAACGGCATCCTCATGGCGCATCGCTTTCAGAAAAAGGAGAATACGGTCGGAGCCGCGTGCCTGGGAGAAGGGGCAACATCCACGGGAGCCTTCCACGAGTCGCTGAATCAGGCGGCTGTGGAAAAACTCCCGTTGATTCTGGTAGTCACCAACAATCAATACGCCTACTCGACGCCGAACCATCGGCAATTCGCGTGCAATGATTTAATCGACAAAGCGATCGGCTACGGCGTGAAAGGCCATTCCGTCGATGGCACCGACCTGAGCGCCTGTTTAGAAACCATTGGCGGAGCCGTCGCAGCGGCGCGCGATGGAGAAGGGCCCCAACTCGTCATTGCCTCCAATTTGCGACTCGCCGGCCACGGAGAACACGACGATGCCCATTATATTTCCCAGCATTTTAAAGAACTACAACTGGGACGCGACTGCATGGAAGTCGCCCAAAATCATATGCTCGCCCAAAAATGGGCCGACTCTTCGATGTTCGACCTCTGGCATAGAGACTCCCAATCCCTTGTAGAGGAAGCCGTCGCCCACAGCCTGCGAGAGCCCGCTCCAGACCCAGCCAAAGAAGATTGGTGCGCCTTGGCCAGTCGCCATCTGCTCGAAGGCAACCCGCCCCAACCCACGCACAATCACTAGGCCGTTGATTTCACGAGTTCTTCCCACAGGCCGCCCCATAGGCCAATAAGGCCAACATTGAAACCGGCCCACCTTCCACCCTCTTGATTACCTATCTCGAAGCCATCCGCGAAGCGCAACGCCAAGCTCTCGAAAACGACCCGCGCGTCTACATCTATGGTCAGGATGTGGGTGCTTTTGGCGGCGCTTTCAAGGCTACTAAATCCCTTGCCCAGAGCTTTCCCGGCCGCGTCCTAGACTCGCCCATCAGCGAAGACGCCATGGTCGGTTCAGCCATCGGTGCCGCGCTTCAAGGGATGCGCCCCATCGTGGAGATGCAGTTCGCCGACTTCTCCACGGTCGGCTTCAACCAAATAGTCAACCAAGCGGCCACCATGTTTTGGCGTACGGGCCTCCCCTGCCCCATCACGGTGCGCCTCCCAAGTGGCGGCACGCCTGGCAGCGGTCCGTTTCATTCCCAAAATTTAGAGGCCCTCTACGCCCACTATCCCGGACTGATCCTAATGACTCCCGCCACCGTCGAGGACGCGTATGCCATGCTTTTGGAGGCGGTCGCCATCGATGATCCAGTCATCTTTTGCGAACATAAGTACCTCTATTACCACCTCAAAGCAGACACGCTTCCCAAGGAAGCCCTTCCCGCAGGGAAAGCGCGCGTCGCCCGGGCTGGTCGGGATGCCACGGTAGTTACCTACAGCGCAATGGTGCATGAGTCGCTAGCCGCAGCTGACGAACTTGCCACCGAGGGCTGGGAAATTGAAGTCATAGACCTGCGCACCATTAAACCACTGGATACCGACACCGTTCTCGCCTCCGTCGCCCGCACGGGCCGTATCCTTGCAGTCGGCGAAGCTTGGCCTTGGGGCGGGGTTACCGCAGAAATTCTGGCCCGCGTCGCAGCAGAGGGGTTCAACTTGCTCGACGCTCCTCCTATGCGACTCAACAGCAAGGACACGCCCGTTCCCTACCATCCCAACCTCTGGGGAACTCATCGCCCCACGGCCCGTAGCATTGCCGATTCGCTCAGAGTTCTGCTGCGCAGTTAGTTCGCTCACCCGATCGTTTTCCCATTTTTCGTTATGCCACGCATCCCAATCGTCATGCCCCAGTTGGGCGAGTCCATAGCAGAGGCCACCATTATAGCGTTCAACTTTCAAGCAGGTGAGGAGGTTGCCGTGGATCAGGACATTTTAGAGGTCGAGACCCAAAAGGCGACCATGGGCGTCACCTCCCCTTGTTCGGGCCGGGTGGTTGAGTGGTCCGCCCAGCTGCAAGAGAGTTACGCGGTCGGCGACACGCTAGGTTACGTCGAATGTTCTGAGGAAGAAGCGCACCGCCTCGGACTCGACGTCCCAGCCACACCCGAGGTGGAACACAGGGAATCTCTGCCCCACGGCTATTCTCCAGCGGATGAGGCGACTTCCTTTGTGCGAGGCCTCACTGGCAATCAGTCCTCCGGAGTGGCTCCAACTCTACGGGGACTCCCTGTTCCAGCCCACGCCTCAGGCATGAGCTTTCTCTCCCCCAGACTCAAAGCCCGCATGGCTGAACTCGGCCTGCACGCCGCAGATCTCGCCGGCATTGCAGGCAGCGGCGCAGCTGGACGACTGACTATCGAGGACTTTGAAAAGTTCCTCTCACAGTTGGATCAGCAAAAACTCTCCCAAGCCTCCTCGATGCGGGTCGCTGTCGCCGATGCCATGCGCCGCTCTTGGACCAGGCCTCTGGCTACCGTAGGCATGCCCGTAGGCATCGACTCCATGCTGTCCCATCGCAAAACTTGCGACCCTAAACCCGGCCCCGCATTGTACGCCTTGCGCGCCCTTGCCCTTGCCCTTGGAGAAAATAGCGCCCTCGCCGGACGCCTTATCGGAGATAAAATCGTGCACCCGCGCTCTATCGACGTCGGCTTTGCTGTTGAGGCTGAAGATGGTGTCCTTGTACCGGTTTTGCGCAATGCTGACCGGACGCCTCTGTCGGAGTTACTCGTACGCTACAACGACTTGGTCGACCTCGCTAGGCGCCGTCGCCTCCCTCCCGATGCTACCGGCGGTTCGATCGCTACTGTGACAAATTTCGGAACTTTTGGACTGGAATGGGCGACACCCATCCCGCTTCCAGAGCAAACTTTGGTTCTTGGCATGGGGGCCGGACGCGTCGTGCCCCGTTGGCATGCGGAGTCCTCCACCTTCCAGCCTGCCACCGAAGCGCAATTTACTCTTTCGTTCGATCACCGAGTTCTCGATGGAGGGGGAGCGGGACGACTCGTGAGCCGAATCGCTGAATTGCTCAACAGCCCGGATATTCTCTAACAAACCGGCCAGCAACGCCTGCCTGCCCCAAGTTCCTCCCACAAAGGACCAAGGCCTGCGCTCAAGAGCTCCGTTTTACTTGGAAAACATACCCCAAAGGAACTCGGCTGGACCACCAATACCCAGTTGCGCAATCGTGCTGGATTTTTTGAAAACATCTTCCCGTGAGAGGCAGCGCAGCGGCCTCCGTACACCATTTTAGCCTAAAAATCCGTTGACGTATCGAAGCGGCGGACACTAGATTCCCGACCCCAGAAATCAGGGAGCACCCTCTCCGTGAAATCTCTAGTCCTGCCTGCCCAGAGCTCAATCGAGTTAAACAACGTTCTCCACAACACCAAGTGGTGCTGAGCGATACGTGACTCGCAGGGCTCTTCAGCGGGCCCTTTTTGTCTATGTCTGAACAACTTTCCTACGTCCTCGTCACCCCTTACTCCATCCGCAAATCGCGGACAGGAGCGATCTTATCACGACTCATCTCGCGGACCGCTCTGGAATTGGTGGCAGCCCGCATTTTCGCCCCGAGCAAGGCCCTAGTGGAGGCTTTTGCCGACACTCTAGTCACCTCAGACAGCCCTTCTCACCGCGGGGTACAAGAACTCCTTAAGGATTACGTCCTCACCAATTTTTCTCCTAACGCTGACTACCATCCGCGAGTCCTGATGCTTGTTTTCAAAGGCGATAATGCTGTCGACAAAATCAGAGGAGCCGTCGGTCACATTCTTCACGACGACCCCGCAGGACATACAATCCGCGAGACCTTCGGGGATTACATTACGGACAAAGATGGCTCAGTGACATACTTCGAGCCGGCTGCGCTTGCTCCCCGGGACGCAGAAACCGCAAAACACGACCTCTTACTTTGGGCTCAATATTCCGATAAGGATGGCGGAATCATGGAGTCTGCAGTTCATTTCGCACCGGGCGAAAACGTTGAGAAGACTCTGGTGCTCATTAAACCAGACAATTTCCGCGAACCCAGCACTCGTCCTGGCGGCGTGATGGATGTTTTCTCACGTTCCGGCCTTTACATCGTGGGCTTCAAGGTTCACCGCATGAGCGTCGCACAAGCCGAGCAGTTTTACGGCCCAGTCCTCGAAGTCCTTCAGGAAAAGCTCAAAGAACCGGCCGGCAACCAAGCGGCCAAGGCACTAGAGGCGGAATTCGGACTTCCCATCAGCGCAGAAACCCGCGCCAAATTAGGGGAAATCCTTGGCCCCATCAACGGTCGCGAAAACTGGGAACAAATTGTCAAGTTCATGGCCGGACGCAAACCCAGCGACTGCCCGCAGGAACTCCGCAACTCTCCGGGCACAGAAAAATGCATAGCACTTGTTTATCAAGGTGCCGATGCAGTGCGCAAAACCCGTGAAGTCCTCGGACCAACAGACCCCTCCAAGGCACCTCCGGGATCCATCCGCCGCGAGTTCGGCAAGACGATCATGATTAACGCCGCTCACGCGTCTGACTCCGCAGAAAATGCAGCCCGTGAAATGGCCATTATCGGAGTCTCTGAAAACAACTTCAAATCTCTAGTGGAAGATTGGTTCTCACACTAGATTCGAAGAGCCATTCTTCACTCTGATCGCTCCGGAAATTCCGCTCACTACTCTCCTAACCGCCCCTTACTAATACCTTGCCATGGAACTCGCTCATCGCGCCACTATCCTCACCCCGTCCCTGACCCTGTCCATCGACTCAAAAGCCAAAGCGATGAAAGCCGAAGGCCTCGACGTCTGCAGCTTCGGTGCTGGCGAGCCAGATTGCGACACCCCAGAGCACATTAAGGCCGCCGCCATGGCCTCCCTCGACGGAGGCTTCACCAAATACACCCCCTCAAGCGGCATCCCAGAATTGCGTCAGGCCATCGCGGATAAATTCAAGCACGATAATCATATCGATTATAAGCCCTCGCAAATCATCGTTTCCAACGGCGCCAAACACTCCTGTTACAACGCGATCCTCGCCGTTTGCCAACCTGGTGATGAGGTCATCATCCCTGCTCCCTACTGGCTCTCTTACCCAGAAATGGTGCGTCTCGCAGGGGCCGAACCCGTCATCGTCCAAACTACCGAAGCCAATCATTGGAAAATGACCCCCGAGGACTTCGAAGATGCAATGACCCCACGCACCAAAATGGTCATCATCAACTCCCCGGGCAATCCGACCGGTTCCGTCTATTCCAAAGCAGAACTCGAGGCACTCGTAGATATCGCAGCAGAGGAAGACATCTGTATTCTCTCTGATGAGATCTACGAAAAGCTCACCTACGATGGCGCGGAGCATGTTTCAATAGCCTCCCTTTCCAAGACTGCCTACGACCTCACCATCACCGTCAATGGTTTCTCGAAAGCCTACGCCATGACAGGATGGCGCCTCGGCTACCTTGGCGCGCCAGAGGCCGTCGCAAAAGCAATCGACGCCATTCAAAGCCATTCCACCTCAAACCCTTGTTCCTTCGCCCAACAAGGCGGTCTGGCCGCTATCAAGGGCGATCAAACTCAGGTGGAAGAAATGCGCCAAGAATTTGACCTGCGCCGCCAATATATGCTTCAGCGCCTCAGCTCAATTCCTCGCGTCACTGTTGTCGAACCTAAAGGCGCCTTCTACATCCTAGCCAATATTTCCCAATTTGGACTGAACTCCAGCAACTTTGCCGAGCGCCTTCTCTCCAAACACCACGTAGCAGTAGTGCCCGGCGTTGCCTTCGGCGATGACCGCACCATCCGCCTCTCTTACGCCACGGGCTTGGACATCATCAAAAAGGGCTTGGACCGGATCGAGGAGTTCTGTCAATCCCTCTAAATTCCCGCTAGTCAGAATTGCACTGATTGAAGACTCACTAAAAATAGTCTTGGCTCACTTTTTTACTTGCCCAACGGACCTTCTGTCCCTTGGCTAACCAACCCATTTAGTAAGCGCATCCTTAATCCTTCACCGTTGGTCCTTGAGCGGTTGACTTTAGTCTACCCGCCATCTGCGCCAAGGGAAACCCGGTGAATTCAGAACCCAAAGCCGCTTAAGCGGCCCTCTATTATATGCCAGTTCGTCTCGGTCGATTTGAAATGCCGTCCTCTCTTGTCAAAGATGAGGCTTCGCGCACAGACACTTACGCGCGCTTCATCGCGGAACCCTTTGAGGCCGGTTACGGTCACACTGTCGGCAACTCGCTTCGTCGAGTACTACTTTCCTCATTGGAAGGCGCGGCAATCACTGCGGTCAAAATCCAAGGTGCCCACCACGAATTCCAAACCCTTCCACACGTCGTTGAAGATGTTACAGACATCATCCTCAACCTCAAAAAGGTGAAGTTCAAGGCCCACGATCACGACATTCGTAATCTCACAATTTCCGTCAATAAAGAAGGCGCCATCACCGCAGGTGATATTCAAGATTCCGCCCAGTGCGAAGTCGTCAACAAGGATCAACTGATCTGCACCTTGGACAAAAAGATCAAGTTTGACGCCGAACTCGAAGTCCGCGTTGGTCGTGGATTCGCCTCTGGTGACGCCAACAAGCGTCCTGAGCAACCCATCGGACTCATTGCGATTGATTCCATTTTCTCGCCCGTCACCCGAGTGAAGTACGCAGTCGAAAACACCCGCGTCGGCCAGCGTACCGATTACGACAAGTTGATTCTCGAGATCTGGACGGACGGACGCCTGAGCCCAGAGGAAGGCCTCGTTCAAGCCTCCAGCATTCTGAAGCGCCACTTCGAACCCTTCTACGGTTACGATGAAAATGCCGTTGAATTCGCGGAGGAACAACCCCAGCAGAGCCAGGAAAATCAAAAGCTCAAAAAGCTTTTGAATATGAGTGTCAACGAGATCGAGCTCTCCGTGCGCGCCGCAAACTGCCTCAACAACGCCAATATCACCACCGTGGGTCAACTGGCGCAGAAGTCGGAAAGCGAAATGCTCAAGTACCGCAACTTCGGCAAGAAGTCTCTCAACGAGATCAAGGACAAATTGCAGCAACTGCAGCTCTCCTTGGGCATGAAATTCGAGTCCGGCCTCGTCGATATCAGCGCCAGCGATACCTCACTCATTCCTCGCTAAGAATCTCAGAAATTCATCCGGGCTTCTCTTGAGGAGCTCGGTTCTTCTCCAGTCTTAGATCCACCTGTCTTAGGTTCAGTCTTTCAGTTCTCATCCCTTATCCCTTCTTTAGTTTCTCATGCGCCACAAAAAGAAAACCATCAAACTTGGCCGCTCTCAGTCCCATCGTGACTCTCTGCTGGCAAATCAGGTCATCAGCCTGATCGAACATAGCCGCATCAAAACCACCCTCGCCAAAGCACGCGCCGTGCGCCCATTTGCCGAGAAGATGGTCACCATCGGCCGTAAAAACACGCTCCACGCGCGTCGTCTCGCTCTTTCCTATCTCCACCACAATCAGTCAGCGGTCAAGTCGCTGTTTGAAAAAGTTGTCCCCCGCACAGGCAATCGCCAAGGCGGGTACACTCGTATCGTCAAACTCGGCAATCGCCATAGCGACGCTTCCGAAATGGCCTACTTAGAGTGGGTCGATCAGGCTCCAACCGAGGCCGCCGCCGAGACTCCCGCAGTGGCTGCTCAAACAGAGACGCACGCTGCACCGGCAGAAGCCACACACACCACTCCGCACGAGTAAGTCTCAACTGCCGGAGCAAGGGCACCGGCCTTACTTACTTAACAATCAGGGCGCGCTCCATTTTTGGAGTGCGCCTTTTTTGTGCCCAGACACCTTGCAAAACGCACCTCAAACGTTCGCCAAAGGTTCGAAATGATGTGCTCCCCCAGCAACCCACAACCTTACCCACCCACTGCCTGATACTTTCGGACACCGCGCATCCACAGAAACTTCGCTAATCCAAATGTAATACAAACCCACATTAGCTGGATTAGAAAACCTTCAACCATCGATTTAAAATCGAGGCGCTCCAAAAGAATCTGAACTGGGAAAAAGAGTTCGTATGGAAAAGGCAGCCAATGCAGAACCTCCTGCATTTTTGGGGACAGCAAATCCAAAGGAAATACGTGACCACTTAAAAAGTATTCAAAGGAGTATAGAATAAAAATTAATGTCGATACCTCTAAAATCCAAAACGCAAGCATCGCCAAAGCGTAAGCGATAAAAAACTGGATCAGAGCAGAACCGCATACTGCCAGACTAAACCAAAGCCACGTCATCAAATGTTGAGGCCACTCCAGATGATTCGCGAAAGCCCATAACACCACCCCAAGCACAGGCAGCGTAACAATCGAATACAAAAAACGATACGCGAAAAACAATGTCAGGCGATACGCCAGATAATCCAACGGCTTGGTTAATATTGCACTAATTTGTCCCTCGCGAATTTCCGCCGCAATTCGCCATTCATCCTCCGTCGGACTTGCCAGATTCTCCACCAACAGCACCCCCACAAAATAGAAAACCATTGCCGAAAAACTATACCCCGGCAACCCCTGCCCGGATTCACAAACGGCTTTCCAAACCGCAACAGTTCCAAGCAACGGAATAAGGCTAAACAAACTTCGCAACAAAAAGTTCCAGCGATAAACAAACGTATCCTGCAAGCCTATCCCAAAGACGCGCCGATATAATGCGCTCATAAAATAGGTGCCTTCAGTTTAGCGACCATTTCCGCCGCCAAATTCAGAGCACACAGCATGCTCCCAGCGTCCGCCCGCCCCGTCCCCGCCAATTCATAAGCCGTCCCGTGATCCGGACTAGTGCGTGGAAAAGGCAATCCCAGCGTGATATTCACCCCCTCGTGAAATGCTACCAGCTTCAGCGGTATCAGCCCTTGGTCGTGATACATGCAAACCACTCCGTCAAACTCACCGTTAGACGCCCGGTAAAACACCGTGTCGGGTGACAATGGCCCCGTGAACTTGCCCACCCCACTCGCGCCTAATCGCTCGACGGCGGGACCAATGACAAGGGCCTCCTCTGAACCAAACAAGCCGCCCTCGCCCGCATGCGGATTCAAACCAGCCACAGCGACCCTCGGCAGTCGCCCTAACCGCCTCTCCAAAAACGCTGCCAGCAAAAGCCCAGTTTTTTCAATCTCCCTGACCGTAAGCAGACTGGGCACTTCGCTCAGGGCGATATGCGCGGTCACCAACCCTACGCACAGCGGCCCGCCTGTCAGACACATCACGTAATCCTTCACCCCACAGCGAGACGCAAAAAATTCAGTCTGTCCAGGAAACCCAAATCCCACCTCCTTCATTCTCTCCTTATTCACCGGCCCAGTCACCACCGCCGCGTACTTACCCGACAGAGCGCCAGCGACAGCCGCCTCCAACGCGGCAAATGCCCATCCGGAACCTCGGGCTGTAGGCACCCCAGACTTAAAGGACACTTCCTGCTCTCCCACCAACTCAAACCTAAAACCCCGAGCCAAATCGGGCGAGGACAGTGCCGCACGAACCACCTCCGGCCCCACGCCCGCAGGATCCCCCGCCGTCACCGCAATACACGGAAGAGACGCAACCCGAGTCGCTTCACTCTGCATCAGAAAATCTTGATGTACGCTTTTTTCCGCAACTTAGCCACCCACTCCGACTGAGCCTTCTGACGCTCCTGTCCCAGCATCACCTTCTCCACAATGTCTCGAGATTCCTCAAAACTCTGAACAACCTTCGGACGCTTCGCCTCGCAATAAAGCAGGTAAGACGAAGACCCTAATTGCACCGGACGGCTCGTCTCTCCCGGCTTCAAACCCATGGCTGCCTTTGACAAAGCCTCATTCAAAGTCCCAGGTTGCACCCAGCCCCAATCCCCTCCCGACTCTGCGGTACTGTCCTCGGAATATAACCGCGCCAAATCCGCAAACTTCGCACCAGAGGACACCTTGCCACGAATTTCCTCGAGAAGTTGCTTACGTTGTTCAGGCGTCCCTTTGTCGTTGGAGCGCAGAATAATCATTCTTAATTGCGCCTGCTCTTCTGTTGTGAACTCGGAAATATGTTCCTTATAAAACGCCTTTAACTTTTCAGAAGGTATCACAGTTGCGGTTTTGACGGCCTGCTGACGCATGCTCTGCACGATAATCTTATTCATTTCCTCTTTACGGAAACGCTCAATAGTAAACCCAAACGAGGCTAGCTTCCGAGCGAAAGCCGCCCTGTCGCCATTGTGTTCTTCTCGGATGATTGTGTTGAGACGGTCCTCAATCAAATAACTGGGTAATGTAAACCCCTTTTCTTTGAAGTACTGTAAAATCAACTGCCTATCGACCAGCTCATCAATAGCCTCCACTCGGATTTGCTTGATCTTTTCTTGCAATTCTTTTCCAGAAAGCTGCTCCGAAGCGGCCTTTTCCTTCGCCGAAACAAGCTCTCTGACCTGAGAAAAAGTGATGGGCTCGTTGTTAACCACTGCCGCTAGTCCGTCCAAAACCTCCTGAGCGTAAACTGGCATCGCCCCCAGCAGGACAACGGCCGTAAACATAACGGCGGGCGCTATCCAAGCTAATAAACTCGGAGTGCGAGAACCCGTTAGACGACCAAAAAAGCGGAGTGCACCGAAAGAAATCCGAGGGGTAATTGTGAGCAAAGACACGTGAATTATTCTTTAAACAAACTCTAAACGTCAGAGTTACCAAGTCAAGAGAGGCAAGCCCGACAACTCATAGAAAATTATTGCACCAGCCTGCCCCTCCTCGCTGTTCATCACTCAAAGTCTGATTGACGCGGATTGACCATGCGCGTCAAGCCCCTCCAAAGCGCTAAAACCCTCAATCACGCGCAAAGACTTCCGAAGCGACGCTTCATCCATCTTTACCCAGCTAGTCCGCCGCTGAAACATATCGGCCATTAGACCAGGAAATGACTTCGCTCCACCGCCCGTGGGGAGCGTATGGCTCGGTCCTGCGAGAAAATCTCCCGCTGCTACAGGAGAGTACGCTCCGATAAACAGGGCTCCCGCATTGTGAATACCCGCCGCCACAGTATCTGCATCCGCCGTCAATATTGCACAGTGTTCGGGCGCGTACTCATTGCAAAGATCCACAGCTTCAGACATGGACCGCACCTCAACAAGGTAAGCATCTTGCGACAAAACCCCTACCAAATGTTCCCGACGACTTAGCGAAGCGCATTGACTCTCGATTTCACCACGTACCGCATCCAGCAACACTCCTGAATCTGTCACCAATACTATACCGCTCCCCTTGCCATGTTCCGCTTGCGCCAAGAGTTCCGCCGCAACCCAAGCGGGATTCGCCGCGCCATCGGCAATCACAAGCACCTCGCTGGGCCCAGGCAGCAAATCAATTGAAACCTGCCCAAACACTTGGCGTTTGGCTTCTACCACATACGCATTTCCAGGCCCGACGATCTTCTGCACACTCCGGATCGTCTGCGTCCCATACGCCAGCGCGCCAATCGCCTGAGCCCCGCCGATTTTATAGACCTCAGTCGCCCCAGCCCGCTGTAACGCAAAAAGTAAGTCGTTGTTAATGGCCCCAGAGACATCAGCTGGAGTCGCTACCACAATCTCTCCAACCCCCGCCGCCGCCGCCAAAGTTACCGTCATTACCGCAGTGGAAACCAACGGCGCACTCCCTCCAGGAACATAAACACCGACCCGATCAAACGGTCTGAAACGTTCCCCCACCCACGCACCCTGCGCGTTGCGCATCTTCCAATCCTTCCGCAAAGACTTTACAGCAAAACGATGCACATTCCGCCACGCAGATTCCACCACTCGCGCCGTCTTCCCACTTACCAAAGCCTTCCGCTCTTCCCTCATCTCGCCAGCGCTCAAACGAGGCCCACCAAAAGTCTCTGTGTATTCCAAAACGGCTGCATCCCCTCGGGTTAAAACCGCCTGCAAAATCTCACGCACAGTGCCCTCAACCCCAGCCCTCGGCACGGCCCTCCTCTTAAGGTTGGCCAGCGCAGCCTGAAAATTGCCGTCTGTGTGACGCAGGATTTGCATAACTAAAATAAGGTTCCCGACAGCTGCGATTCTATCGTTTCGCCTTTCCAGCTCGGCTCCCCGCGGCCGCTTCCTTCGTGCTTTCCTTCTTGCGAGAAGCTCCTACTACCGAACGCCCAGAGCGCCCCTTCTTCTCCTTCGCCAAATCCGTGCGATGCCCAATTTTCTCCACCGTTCCATGCTTGAGATACTGCTTCCGAATGGTCTCCAACATCGCGTCACGTCGATCGTACAACCGCTTAAGGGGCCGAGGAGCCACTCGGTC
The DNA here is from genome assembly GCA_903919125.1 of uncultured Spartobacteria bacterium. Taxonomy (GTDB): domain Bacteria; phylum Verrucomicrobiota; class Verrucomicrobiia; order Chthoniobacterales; family Chthoniobacteraceae; genus Chth-196. Next base: position 25,690 of record CAIXGS010000044.1, read on the forward strand.
CAAAGCGTAGGCCGTCAATAACGGCAACGTTATGGTGGAATCCGCATAACACACTACGCAGTCGGGGAGGGTGTCCGGATCAATCTTTCCCCAACTCACCGCCTCTGCGGGCGTAGCCCCGGACAGGCCGCCAGTGTCGGGGCGCGCATCGGTGCATTGGAGAAAATAATCGTGCCCGCGTTCTGAAATCCCCATCACTTCCTGAATTTGCGGCTCTGTTTGGAGCATAAAATTCTTCGGAGAGCCACCTCCCAGGATGAACACGCTGGAAGTTTTACCGCTCGACTTCGCATCATAAACAATCGCAGCAGTTTGATTCACATCCCGATTCACATCAAATTGCAACTTGGAGGAACGCAACGACATTGCGGCTACATTCATTCCGATGGAACTGTCTCCAGGAGAACTAGTAAACACAGGCACTCCATGCTGATACGCAGCACTCAGCACGCTAGTCTCCTTAATTCCAAGCTGTAACTCACGCTCGTGCACATACTTTCCCAGCAAATAATGAAACTCGTCAGTGCTCATCGTCTTCTGGAACTCCTTGCCCTGAATGACCTGCCGCACAAAGGCGTCAGTGTCCAAAAGGACGTCATAATCAAACAGCACGTCGTAGATGCGAATGACACCGTCTTTGCGCAACACAACGTCATCCAGAAACGGAGATCCGGCAAATAGCTCCATACCCAGTCCGTAGTGCAAATCATGATAAAGATTTGCGCCAGTTGAGATAATCCAATCCACAAAACCCGCCTTCAACAAGGGTACTAGAGCCGCTCGCCCTAGCCCTGCAGGCGTCAAGGCCCCCGTGAGAGAGAGCCCAACGGTGCCATCCTGAGCCAGCATTTTTTGCGTAAATAAACGACAAGCCTCGGCCAACCGCCCCCCGTTGTAAGCCTTGAATGCGCCGTCAATTAGATCCGAGGCTTTGATGCCGCTGGTGATCGGAGTGGGAAGAAGTCGTGGAAATTTTTTGTTTAGCGAACTCATGACGAAGTGGGTGAGTAGCCAAAAAGGTACAAGGTGCACCGAGCGGGTCAATCTCCACCGCCCCTACAGATGGTATCGGGTTATTACCTAACCCCACAAAACGCTTTTTCAGCGTAGTAATTAGTATGGATACCAGTTCCCCAACAAAGGCCAACCACTCCACTGCCCTGCTCTCTTCTCCTGCTCGGCTCTACTCGCCACCTCAGGTCTCCTCGACAAGTTCCCCAGATTGTTCGTGCCACGTCCCGCAGAAAATTAGCAAGCCTCCAACCACCAGTGAAACTGCCGGCTTCAACCTGCCCAAAAACTACACGGCACTATCCACAGCCCCTCCAACCGGCACTGATGCCCCCTTCCATGCGCGCATCTCAGTCCTTGGGGCTGAGACCTCCTTTTTGCGAACCGAACAAGCCCTATTAAACCCACTCGCCCCTTCAGTTGGGCTGCAACAAACGTCTCGCGAGCCTCACGCTCCCTTAAAATCCGGCGCCCCGTCTGAATGCGCGACCCGCTCCCCTTCGGACTCAACCGTCGAAAGAGAAAACTGGGGCAGCCTTCCACCGCACCCGCTCTCACGCTCGGCTTGCTCCACCACAGATCCCATCATTTCTCAAATAAACTTAGACGAGTCTCCAAACCCTTTCCCAGAGGCCGAGCCGAGAGAAATCTTTGATCCATTCAAAAGCATTGGGGATGAAAAAGTCCCCAATCCCACTCAGTCGCATTCGTTTGAGACATCACCATCGGAAACTTCTAACGGCGCAGCGTCCGACGGCGAGACTGACGAGATGCTGCTACTGAGGCTTCAAGCTAGAGAACATTCCGCCCTCGCTAAGCTCTGGGCGCGCTACGCTCCCCTGTTGTACTCCCAGTCGCTCAAAATACTGCATAATCCCAGCGAATGCGAAGATGTTGTGGCAGAGGCTTTCTCCGAGGTCTGGCAAAGAGCCGCAAACTATCACGCCCAGCGCGCTAAACCTGCCGCTTGGCTTGTCACCTTGGTGCGAAGGCGGGCCATTGATCGACTGCGGGAACGTCGCAGCTTTGAGCGGGCCGAGGAGCGACTCACCTACGAATTTGCTCGCCGCGCACCCTCCAATAGCGCGGAGGAGCACTTGCGGCTTGCAGACTTGCGTTGGTTGCTGGATCAGGCTCTCAACAGACTCACTGAGCAACAAAGGCAAACCGTTTCAATGGTGTACTTTCAAGGACTTACTCAAAGAGAAATCTCAGAGCGCACCCACACTCCGATTGGCACAATCAAAACAAGGCTAGAAATTGCCCTCAGAAAAATGCGGGAGCGCATCCGGGGCACTCGGCTAAAAACAATGCTCCCATGCCGAGTCAAGCCGTCCCCATCCGCAAGTGCCTCGGGAAACGGGCTAGAAGCACCCATAAAATCCAAAACAGCAAATTAAGCCGAGCGGAGGCGCCGAGAAGTAATTCCTAAAATGATATTTCCTCACACTAAGACGCGGTTTGTGAGGCACAAACAGAGCACGAACCAATAAAAAACGAAATGGCACCTCGCACTCTTTGAGCAGGCTTCTTCTTAAACATCAACCTTTAAGGACTTAAAAAGCCGGCAAGAGACGGTCAGGGGCCACACTCACAATTTAAAGAGAGGGATGTCTGTACGGCACTGAAGTGCTGTGATCCGGTTTTTTCTGGTGATTGAGGACTTTTCTGATGATTAAGAGACACCTCGAAATGACGAATACATAAAATGTTTTTCAGCAAACATTTAACCTAGAGATAGGAAATCAGGAACGAAACTACCAAGCCATCGCCCGAAGCCGAGAAGCTACCTCTTCCACCGCTTGCCGAGAGTTGAAGGCGCTAATTCTAAAGTATCCTTCCCCAGCGGAACCAAAGCCGCTTCCGGGAGTGATCACCACATTTGTCTCATGAAGCAAGCGATCAAACATCTGCCAAGAAGAGGTTTGTGGAGGAGTTCGCACCCACAGATAAGGAGCGTTGATTCCCCCCCAGACGGACAATCCGACGTCGAGCGCGGCCTGCCGCAACAAAGCGGCGTTTCCCATGTAATGCGAAAGGAGCGCCTGCACCTCAGTTCGGCCCTGCTCAGAGTAAAGTGCTTCAGCGCCCCTCTGAACAATGTAGGGAACGCCGTTAAACTTCGTACTCATGCGCCGGTTCCAAAGAGGATGCAATGGATGAGTATCCCCGGATTTCGTCCTGCCCTGCAAGGCTTTGGGAACCACAGTGAAGGCGCAGCGAGTGCCCGTAAATCCGCCGTTTTTAGAGAAAGAGCGAAACTCGATGGCGCACTCCTTGGCACCCGGAATTTCGTAGATGGAATGAGGAATCTCCGGATCGCTGATGTAGGCCTCGTAGGCTGCGTCAAAGAGGAGCAGAGAACCATGCTTAAGGGCATAAGCGACCCAGGCTTCCAGTTGAGCCCGAGTAGCCACCGAGCCGGTCGGGTTGTTAGGAAAGCAGAGGTAAATCACGTCGGCGATCTCGGTGGGAACGTCGGCGACAAAGCCGTTAGCCTCAGTGCAAGGCAAGTACAGAAGCCCATCGTACGCACCGGAAGCATTTGCTTCACCCGTGTGTCCGGCCATCACGTTGGTGTCCACGTAAACGGGGTAAACAGGGTCCATCACCGCGATACGGTTGTTATCGCCGAGAATATCCAAAATACTCCCGCAGTCACACTTGGAGCCATCGGAGACAAAGATTTCGTCGTTATCGATGGCGATTCCGCGCGCGCGATAGTCATTTTCCGCGATAGCGTGCCGCAGAAACTCATAGCCCTGTTCCGGCCCGTAACCACGGAATGTTTCCCGAGTGCCAAGTTCGTCCACCGCAGCATGCATGGCGGTGCGCACGGCGGAGGGGAGCGGCTCGGTGACGTCCCCGATTCCGCATCGAATCAGCCGTTGTGCAGGTTCGGGATGAGCGTCACAAAAGGTTTTAACGCGACGGGCTATTTCAGGAAACAGATAGCCCGCGCGGAGCTTGAGATAGTTTTGATTAAGATACGCCATAAAAAGAGGTGGATGAGGAGAAAGGGAGAAGATCCGTGACTAAAGAAAAATCACGGGGGAGGAAGGGCCAAATTTCTCTGAAAATAGAAAACTTTCGGAGGCCTACGTTTCGAGTAGAGGATTCTCTGCTTTGGCCATAGAGGGCAAAGCTCAAGAGGAACGACATTTACCGAACCGATGGCTAACATTTTAAGTATTAGGTATTGGTGCTGTCGTTTTTAAACAATCTGAAAGACCACTAGGCACGACGGCGAAAAAACATTTTCGAGCGCACTACTTGGGGCGTGCTTTCGATTGGTCTGGGTTCAATTGAATTAAGCGGCCGAAGCGAATTTTATCTAAGGGAGCAAATCTCTACTCGCGACGATGTTTTCAAAGCGAACGTTGGCACGCGAACCTGACAGCAAAATAGAACGAAGATAACGAAAAGCGCGAAGGATCGCAGTGCGGCATCTAACGGTTACGAAGAGAAAACTGAAGCCGTGATAAAATTGAATTTACAGCACTATGTCTTTCGGAATGATCCAGAAACTCCTTCTTAAGATGGGCCATTGGACGCGTTCCACACGCCGCGCTGGACCTGATCCAACACGTGTGCGCGGACGGCTTCCTTCCAAGGGCGAGGCTGCAACCGGGTAAGTGATGCTAATTTTTCCGTCCCCATGGCGGAGTAAATCGGACGCTTAGCGATGAAAGCCTTAATGGAACTCATTGGGACGCCCCCGACCGTGGAGGTTTTTAACGGAAGGCCGGCTTCTTTGGCGCAATCCAAGGCCCATTGCCCGTATTCCTGCCACGTACAGACGCCTGTGTTGGCGAGATGCAATATTCCGCCGCCCTCCACCCTCCGCAGGAAGGGTCGAAGGAGAGTGGCTGAGTCTAGGGTGTAGGTGGGAGTCGCCCACTTGTCATCCACAGCGTCCACGCGACTTTCGGAAAGAGCCCTGGAAACGACCTGATCCACAAAACTCACCCGATCCGGACCAAATACCCATGAAACACGCGCCACCCAATGTCTCGCGCCAGCCGAGAGCACGGCCTCCTCCCCCATGCGCTTTGAGGCGCCGTACACACTGATTGGCACGGGCGTATCGGTCTCGGTATACGGCTTACTTGTGTTGCCGTCGAAAACGTAGTCGGTGCTGATATGAATGCAGCGAGCACCTCGATCTTCGCAATGTAGAGCAATGTCGTTGGCGGCCTCACCGTTGATCTTAAACGCCTCTTCGGGATGCGTTTCGCAATAATCTACGTTGGTCAAGGCCGCGCAATTTACGAGAACATCAAATTGGATCTCGTTGAGCACGGATTCCACCTTTCCGTCGGTCCCTAAAGACAAGGCAGCTCGATCGAGCCCTACCACATCTTCACCGAGCGCACGCCAAGCGCGAACGAGAGCGGCACCAAGGCGCCCACCTGATCCAATAACGACAGTCTTAGCCATGTTTAAGAGCAAAAGATTTTGAATGCGTTCTTCAAGCTATGAATGAAGGAGAGCGTGAAATAAATGCGACTCACTTGTTGAGCATGGAAGGCTGGAGATTTTGACGTTCGGCGTTGATCCCTCTCGCCATAGTGCGATCAGTCAGCGGGCAGAAGTTTAGCAATTCAATTTCAATGGCGTGCTTTTTCTCGGGTTGAAGTTCCACAATCGTGACGCTGCCATAATCAATGTTGAAGTGCGCCATTCTCGAGAGCGGGATCCCCAGCAAGAGAGAGAGCATTACGCGCACAATTCCACCGTGGCATACGACGGCCACGTTTTTGTTGGGATTATCATGAAGCACGCGCTCGAGGCACGCGCGGACTCGACTCACAAGGGAACAGCCTGTTTCGCCGTTTGGCATACCTCCATTTTCCAACAATTCCAACCAGTCAAACGCCTGAACACCAAACTTTTCCTGGATATCATGCCAACGAAAACCCGTCCAATCACCAAAGTCGACCTCGCGCAAATCTGGCATCACAACAGGGTCGAGACCACGCGCATTGAGCAGGGGTTGAGCCGTTTGGTGGACACGCAACATGGGACTGGCATAGACCGCGTCCAAAGGGGTTTGACCAAACCAATCGACCAGAGCCTGCGCATGCTCATGCCCAAGAGGTGAAAGCTCCATATCGATACGGGAACCTCCAAAAATACGATGGTAGCGATGTTCTACCTCACCGTGGCGGATGAAATACAAGCGAGTGGAATGATTTGGAAGATCGGCTTTCACGAAGAGGGTGGAGAAAATACGAATGGATTTGGGACGAAACAGAAATGGCAATCTTCGCTTCAAAAAGGGTTTAAATGGCCACCGAATCCACGTTGCCGTCGCGCAAGCGAGTGGAAATACGCAGGCCGGGATGGACGTCATTAACGCTGCGAATCACGGTACCAGAGGGAGTCAGGGCGATGCTGTAACCGCGCTCAAGAGTGCCCTCCGGGGAAAGCAACACGAGTTTTTGCCGAAGTCGCTCGACCTCCTGACGCTTTGCCTGAACTTGCGCAGTTAAGGAACGCTCCAGGCGCACAGCCAAAGTCGCCACCTGCTGACGACGCAACTCCAAAACCTGATCCGGCCGGTGCGCCCGAACCGCGCCCGCCAACTGCTCCAAGCGCCGGGATTGCCGCCCTAAGCGCTCCGCAAGAGCGCGCTGCAACGCCTCCGCCGTGGCGTCCACCCGCTGCGCCGCTTCCGCTAGCCTCGCACGCGGCTCTCGAAACAGCGCACTGCGCTCCAAAAATTCGACCCTCTGTTGCCAACGGGCCATGCGGTTGCGCAACAAAAGAACACTCCGTTCTCCATGCATTTGAACCTGCCGCAACAAAGCAACGCTGTCCGGAACAACGGTCTCTGCGGCGGCACTCGGCGTGGGGGCCCGATGGTCGGCCACGAAGTCTGCGATCGTAAAGTCCGTCTCATGTCCCACGGCCGAGACCACCGGAATAGCCGACTGAAATAAGGCGCGGGCGACGATTTCCTCGTTAAAAGACCACAAATCCTCGGTGCTTCCTCCGCCTCGTCCCACAATCATCACATCAATGTGCGGCAGAGAAACTCCCGACTCAGCATTCACAAAGCGAATCGCCTCTGCGATTTCCGCCGCCGCCCCCTGCCCTTGGACGCGCACTGGAAAAACCAGCACCCTGACCCACGGAGCCCTGCGCCCCAAAACGTTCAACATGTCCTGCACCACGGCTCCAGTTGGAGATGTCACCAACGCCACGGTTGCAGGACAAAAGGGCAACGCCCGTTTTCGTTCCCGATCAAAAAGCCCCTCTTCCTGAAGCCGCCGCTTGAGTGCCTCGAATTTGGCCTGAAGCAAACCAGCCCCAGCCGCCTGCGCGGACTGCACATTCACCTGATATTTGCCCTGCGCTTCGAACACCGTGAGCATTCCGCGTATCTGCACCGCCATCCCATCGGAGAGAGGAATGGAGCGACTCCCCGCGAACCTGCCACCAAACCAGACGCAAGCCAGCTGGCTCTTAGCGTCCTTCAGAGTAAAATACTGATGGCCAGACGACTGCAATCGATGGTTACTGACCTCACCTTCGACACAAACCTGACCAATACTACTCTCCAAGGTCTTACGCACATTGGCCGTCAACTCGGATACCGAGTAAACTTTTGTTTCGAGGGCGGGGCTGGTTTCTATCGCCATTACACTAGCAAACCGCAAGAGCACCCGCAGAGAAAGAGCGATATTGAGAATGTCAAAAATCAGGTCGACCGACTAGAGAAGCTCTCCGAAAAACCCCAACCGTTTTCCCCCTCACGCTGGACAACTCGGTAGCCATACCGCAGGGTGTTGGGCTTCAATTTTCCATCCCCCAAGACATACGTTTTTATATTTATGCGATTTGCAAATCAAGTAGCAGTGGTCACAGGAGCCGGTCGAGGCATAGGACATGCGATTGCCATGATGTTCGCTTCTGAAGGAGCTCGCGTTGCCGTGGTTTCTCGAAACGAGGCCAACGCAATGCGTACCGCAGACCAAATCAACGAACTCCACGCCGGATTGGCTAAGGCCTACGCCGTGGATGTCGCCAACCGCGGTGCAGTGTCGACTATGGCGGAACAAATTCTCGCGGATTTTTCGCGAGTCGACATCTTGGTGAATAACGCGGGGGTGACGCGTGACGGCCTTTCCATGCGCCTGAGCGAAGAGGATTGGGATACGGTGTTGGACACCAATCTCAAGGGCGTTTTTAACTGCATCCAAGCCTTTGAGCGCCCAATGATTAAACAACGCTCCGGGCGCATTATTAACATCGGTTCCGTCGCAGGCCTCATGGGCAACGCCGGACAAGCCAATTACGCCGCTTCGAAGGCAGGAGTCCTCGGACTCAGCAAAACCATCGCCCGGGAATTGGCCAGTCGCGGCATCACCTGCAACGTCGTGGCCCCCGGCTTCATCGAAACGGACATGACCGACGTTTTGCCAGCGAAGGTGAAGGAAGCGGTAGTAGGGCAAATCCCGATGGGTACGTTTGGCAAACCCGAGCATATCGCCGGAGCCGTCGCATTTCTAGCCAGCGCCGAGGCCGCGTACATCACTGGACAATGCCTCACTGTGGATGGTGGCATGGTGATGTAATGCGTCGAGATTCGCCGGAAGATTAGCGTTTTCAATTTATGGAATTACTGTTGTTGCGCCACGCTGAAGCGGAAGACTTCGCTGCCACGGATCAGCTGCGGCGCCTCACGGAAAAGGGCCGGCGACAGGCGGAGTCGGTCGGAGAGTACTTGAGCGGGCACGAGATAAATGTGGATAGGGTGTTGAGTAGTCCGGCTCTGCGCACGATGGAAACGGCGGAAATTGTGGCGAGGAAGTTGAAGGCGGAAGTCACACCGGCGCCTTGGGCGTTGCCCGGAATGTCGGCAAGCACCGCGATTGAGTCTCTGGAAAACTTCCGGCACTGCAAAAGGGTGCTCCTTGTAGGCCATCAACCAGACATCGGCTTGTTAATCGCCAAACTACTCGGCCTGCGCGACGACCGCGGCCTGCATGTGCGCAAAGCCAGTCTTTTCCACCTTTGCCTTGTCTCCAAGGGGGAGGCCGTCTTAGAAGCTTCCGTCCCATGCAAACTGATGTAGATCCCAGAGTCCAGCGCACCACGCAATTTAACTTGGACGCCGCCCAACTCATTATCGAGACGGGCCGCGAGGCCATTGCAAGAAATGGACTCTTTCGCCTCGGACTGGCAGGAGGAAACACGCCCCGAGCGGTTTACGAACAACTCTCGGCGCAGTCAGACGCGCTTCCCTGGGAACGAGTACAGATTACTTTCGGGGACGAACGTTGCGTGCCGCCCGAAGATGCGAACAGCAATTACCGCATGGCGAAGGAGTCACTTTTGAGCCGAGTGCCCATTCCCGAAGGCAACGTGTTCCGTGTTAAAGGAGAACTTTCCCCCGAAGTAGCCGCCAGTGAGTACGAGGCGAAGCTTTCTGCAGTGGCGACGCGGCTCGGAGAGAAGCACTACGCCCACGACTTATTGCTGCTGGGGTTAGGAGAAGACGGCCACACGGCCTCGTTGTTTCCCGACACTCCTGCGTTGGAGGAAACCGTGCGACTCGTGGTGCCCAACATCGGCCCAAAGCCGCCTCCGCAGCGCATCACCTTCACTTACCCGCTGATTAATGCGGCGCGCTTCGTCCTTTTCTTACTGAAAGATCCCGCCAAGGAACCGATTCTGCAAGCTGCCCTCCAAGGGCAATTTCCTTCAGGAAAAGTACGCCCCGAAGCGGGTAAAGTGCTGTGGTTGGTGGGCTGAGAAGCCGCAACGCTTTGAGAATCAGGAGACCGCGCTCGCTGTCCAAAATGTTGCTTTCCTGCTTTGCAGTCTAAACGTTTTCCGTGCACGTTTGGCTATGGCAGACGCAACGCCCCAAGCTCTCACTCCAGCTCCTTCGGCCCAATCGGCCCAATCCTTGGACAGTTTGTTCTACCAGCCGGCAGACGCCTTTTTTAGGGAACACTCCCACACCGCGCTCACCTACGACGACGTCACTCTCGCCACGCTTTTTTCCGACGTCCTCCCGCGTGATGCCCAACTCGATACGCTGCTAGCTGACAACCTTCCCCTGCGTCTGCCCATCGTCTCCGCCGACATGGACACCGTCACCGAAGCGGACATGGCGATCGCTCTGGCGCGTTGCGGCGGGCTCGGCTTGATCCATTGCAACATGCCCGAGCGGACTCAATTATCGGAAGTCAGCCGAGTCAAAAACAACGTGCACGGGCTCATCGCCGATCCAATCAAGGCGTCCCCCGATCAATCCATAGGCGAATTACTGGCGTATCTTGAGGAGAAGGCTTTTACGTTCCGCACCTTCCCCGTGGTTGACAAAGACGGGCATCTTCTCGGCTTGCTTCCGGGGCAAGTGGTGCGTCCTCGGCACGCCAACAAGAAGGTGTTTGAAGTGATGACGCCCCGGGCTATGGCCCCAGCCATTAGCGACACGGAACTGGGCGCGGATCCGATTGAATGCGCGGATCGTTTTTTCTCCGAGCACGTGGGCACCCACAAGTTACTCGTGGTAGATGCGCAAGATCGGCTGCGCGGCCTCTTCACGCTCTCGGATGTTGAGCGCATCCGACAGGAGCAAAACGCCCAAATGAAGCCCTCGCGCGACACGAAGTTCCGTCTGTTGTGCGGAGCGAGTCTGGCGCCTTCGCGAACGGCTGCAGGCAAGCTGGATGGAGAGCGTATTCTGGGGCACGTGAGCGGCTTGGTGGAACGCGGTGTGGATGTGGTGGCGATTTCAACCGCTCACGGACATTCCACGGGCGTTGGAGACGCGGTGCGTTTGGTGCGAAATGCTTTCAAAGATTTGACGATTATTGCAGGGAACGTCACGAGCGGTGCCGGGGTCGAATATCTGGCGGAATGCGGCGCGAATGTGGTGAAAGTAGGGCAAGGACCAGGATCCATCTGCACAACACGGATCGTCGCTGGTGTGGGCATTCCGCAATTAACGGCTTTGTACGTCGCCAAACAGGCGGCCTCGCGCTTGGGAGTCACGGTTCTCGCGGACGGCGGCATCACGAAATCGGGCGACGCGGTAAAGGCGCTGACACTGGCAGATGGCGTGGTCTGCGGCGGGCTCCTCGCTGGATGTCCAGAGGCCCCCGGAAGCGTGATGGAAATTAACGGCAAGCTCTACAAGCAATACCGCGGCATGGGTTCGCTCGCAGCAATGAACGCCGGCAGCGCGGCGCGTTACGGGCATGCAGCGAAGGATTCGGCGCGCAAAGTGGCGGCGGAAGGCATAGAGGCGCTCAAGGAACTTTCGCCCAAGTTGGACCAAGTGGTCTTCCAGTTGGCGGGCGGGATTCAGAGTGGCATGGGCTATCTGGGGGCGCGCACGCTGAGCGAATTACGTTCCAAAGCGCGCTACATCCGAGTGACTCCAGCCGGGCAACGTGAAAGTGCTCCGCACGACGTGATCGAAGTGAAGACCGGTGGGTAGATGCGAACGGGCTGAAACTGCGCGATGTTGGATGCGCTTAAAGGCGCTCTCTTCAGCCAAGTTACTTCGTCAGCATCCGCTTGACGCGCTCACGGATCTGGCTGGCCATCTTGCCTTCTTCGGACTCGGGCGCGAGGGCGCTGACATCATCCAGCAGTTTCAGTGCGGCGGCATTGTCTTTCGGCGGCACGAAATAGTTAAGAACGTCCAGTAAGGCGATTTGCTTTTGCTTCGGAGTCAGTTTGGGGTGCGCCGCGACAAACTGATCCACCACCGCGCGGAGTGAGTCGCTGCCATCGCCCGCTTTTTCCTTGAGCTGCTTTTGAAGGTCTTGCAAGGCCTGCACCAGACCAAATTTGGAATCCACACCCAGGGTATCCTTAGGATCAAGCCCGCGGATCTCATCCACCGTAGACTTGTAATGGGCTGAAACAAGTTCATCAGGGAGGATAGCCAGTCCCTCCTGCAACGCCTTTGCCTTATCCAGTCCGGCGAGAGTTTCCGCCTTTTGAAACGAGGCGTCCCGCTTGACGCGATTGGCGCGCGCCTCCTCCAAACTCTTGAGGTAAGCTTCGGGCCCTCCCTTTTCATATCCCAACTGCGCATACGGGCGGCCCGAGGCGTCGCTCAGGAAGATAGTCGGGTACCCCTTGATCCCGAATTGATCTTGGAGCTTTTTGTTTTGAGCGCGAGTCGCCTCGGGTTGAGCGGAGGAATCTTGCGGAAAATCGAGTTCGACGAGTACGAACTTGGAGGGCGCTTCCTTTTTGAAAAGCTCAGTCTCAAAGACTTCCTTACGCAGACGGATGCACCAAGTGCACCAATCAGAACCGGTGAAGTCTAGGAGGAGATCCTTCTTTTCAGCGAGCGCCTGGGCCTTGGCCTTCTCAAAATCTACAGACCACCCCTCGGCAGCTGAAAGAGAGACGGTGGAACAAAGTACAAACGCAGACAGCAGGGAGAACACGCGGGGCTTCATAAGTTTTTGAGAGCACCCTTTTGTGCAGAAGAAGACAAGACGATTTCCAAAAAACGCCACAGAGATACTCCTCGGGTGAGTTGAAATCAGGGCCGTATTGAGTCAGCGTGGAGGCATGACGACTCTAGGTCTCGATTTGGTCCAAGAAATCCACGAACTCAAAAAGCAGCGAAACGCCGTTATCCTGGCGCACAATTATCAGGTAAAAGAGATCCAGGAAGTCGCGGATTTTGTGGGCGATTCCCTCGGGCTCTCCATTCAGGCGGCAAAAACGGAAGCCGAGGTGATCGCCTTTTGCGGAGTCCATTTCATGGCGGAGACCGCCAAAATACTGAATCCCAACAAGAAAGTCATCCTGCCCGACCTCAACGCGGGCTGCTCTTTGGCGGACGCCTGTCCAGCGGAAGCGTTGGAAGCCTTCCTCCGCCAGAACGCCGACAAACATTATTACGTGGTCGCCTACATCAACTGCTCGGCGGGTGTGAAAGCCCTCTCCGACCTGATCTGCACCAGTGGAAACGCCGTGCGTCTCGTGCAAAAGATTCCCGCAGACCGTAACATTCTCTTTGTACCGGATCAAAACCTCGGGCAATGGGTGATCGAAAAAACAGGCCGCCAGATGGAATTATGGAAGGGCTCATGCTACGTCCACATGGAGTTCACGAGGCAGGGCATCCACAAAATTCGAGAAGAGCATCCAGGCGCCCCAGTGATTGCCCATCCGGAGTGTACGACCGCCGTGCGACTGCTCGCCGACGAAGTTTGTTCTACAGAAAAGATGATCAGCTACTGCAAAGCTCACTCAGCAAAAGCGTTCATCATCGTGACGGAATCCGGTATGTTGCACCGTCTGCGCCGCGAATTACCCGATCGCACGTTCATCCCTGGTCCCACCGATACGTGCGCCTGTGCCGACTGCCGCTACATGAAGCTCAACACTCTGGAAAAACTGCGGGACGCCCTTTTCAACCTCGAACCGGAAATCGTGCTACCGGAAGCCGTCCGTGCGCGGGCCGAATTGCCGATTCGCAGGATGCTGGAGTGGAGCGAGTAACACGGCGAAAAAGCCCAGATAAAGCTGAAGCAGCTTTAAGCAACAAATTAGACCTCACTGCCGGCTAGTTTGAAGGCTGATTTTGCGGTTTGATTCGCACGACGATTGCCGCAGCGATCAAGGAAAGGAAGGCGGCGAAAACGAAGGCCGCAGAGAGTTGAATTCCGTGATCACGCATCCAGCCAAGGACAACGGTTGCAACGGCGCCCACGCTGATACTGACCATATTCATGAAGCCGTAACCGGTTGCTCGATGCTCAGGTCGAACGACTTGACAAAGGATGGGCATGTTGTTGCAGTCAAAAAACCCCCAACCGATTCCAAACACGATCATGAACGCGATCGCCGCACCGAGAGTCGGCGCGAAGCCAAGTCCCAGAAGGGCCGGTACGAGAAGAAGCGTGCCTAAGGCGCTGCTAAAAATGCGACCCTTTGGCGTTTTACCCATCCACTTATCGGCGACGACACCAGCCAGGAGAACGCCAGCGAAAGAGGCAATTTGGATATAGCCTGTGGCGGATAATCCGGCAGGGCCCTGCTCGAGATGAAACTTGTCTGCGAGAAAGGTCGGGAGCCAGTTTTTCGTCATCCATCCCGCAATCGCTGGCAGCGTAAAGTAAACGACAAGGAGCCAGAAAGCAGGTTGTTTTAAAAGGGCTCGTAGAGTCTCGGTGATTGAGCCCGGATGGCTTTTGGGCGTGTCTTTCGAATGTGCGCCTCCGTCTTTAAGCGTCAAAAACAGGACGACGGCATACGCCACACCTGCTGCCCCAAACCAGGTGAAGCAGTTTCGCCACGAGCTGCTTTGCGCGATGTAGCCGCCGACTCCCCCAAGGGCTAGACCTGCGTAAATCCCAGTCTGATGAATTCCGATTGCACGAGCCTGAGTACCGCCCGGATGGAAATCAGTAATCAGGGCAAGGGCGGCAGGCAAGTAACACGCCTCGCTGATTCCCATCAGCGCCCGGCAAATCAGCATTCCATTATAGGTGTGCATGTGACCGGTGAGATAGGTAACGGCGGACCACACGAATAAACTGCCAATGACCATCCAGCGGCGGTTGAACTTATCCGCGACAAAACCGCCCAGTGGGCTCAGCAACGCATACACCCACATGAAAACCGCCATCAACGTCCCAAATTGTTGGTCGCTTGCGATGCCCGGAATATCCATGCGGATGGATTCCCGAATGGTCGAAAGCATCTGCCGGTCCAGATAGTTGAGCGCGGCCACAGGCCAGAGCAGCAAGACGACAAACCACGCGTAACGAGAGGGAGAATTGGGGGGAGCCATGGGGTAAAGCTGGAAGAGGCGGACTTGTTTTTCGAGTCATAATATTTGGTGCAACCCCCTGCGGGAATTTGTGTCCGGAGAAGGATGCGCGCAAACGCTGGTGAGCATCGCGTTGGTCGAGTAAGCGGCGTGATGGTCGCGATTGGGTTGGAAAAAGCGACCTTTCCCTCATCGGGCATCGCCATAGATCGAATAGTTCCCGTCGCGGAGAAAGCGTCCGTGCGCCGAAGCGCCCGTTGTGCCCAGGTGGCAGAGAGGTGTGTGATGCCGAGGCCTTGTACTGAAGAGACAAAGCGAGAATTGGTTAGTGTAATGCGCTTCTATTTGGATTCTTGAGCGAGTAAAGATCCTCGGGGCAAGCCCCGAGGCATTTAAGTATGCTGGCGGATTTGAACGCTTGGACGAACGAAGCAAGCTTCGAGGTATTGGACCTGCAAGCGAATAAAATTTCGCAGGGACGATCAGTGTGGGGTTAAGGGAAGAAATAGATGTTCGATCTAATTCTTTGATACTCCCAATGAGTCAGGAAGGGACGCCTCACTTTTTTGCGAATCACTCAGCTAACTTAGCGCTGCGATCCGTAGAGTTAATAAGGGTGAATTACTCCCGCCAAGGTATTCGAGGAGTGGTTTTGGAATAAGGGATCAGTCTATTCGCCTGATAAACCTCACAGTATAGACCGCTGTCCTGTGGGATTCTCTGGAGATGTAGGTTTATGAAAACTCAGCAACTGTGGTTCCAAAATAGATTCAGTCGCAAAGCAGGATTTCACTCGGATGCAGTCCATCGAAATCCATACCCTAACCTAGGCGATATAGTTGTTAGCCGGAATTTCGGCTGCATGAACTGGTTCCCGATCATGATGTTCCTTGTGCTGTCATCGCTCGCGTGGAGTGTCTCAGCCCGAGGCAGTATAGCCTTCGGCTCAATCAACAACTTCGATGCCGTTAATGACACAGGCGTGGCTTGTCATGGTTTTGAAATCGTTCTCACCGATATTCACAGCAAAGATATCACTTACACCTATGATTGGAACCACTATGGGATTCCGGTCATCACCGAAGACAACAGCGATCCACTGCATCCAAAGGTATTTGTACGCTATCAAAGTGCCAAAAATACAGACGGCTCCTGGATCGCCTTTACAGCCATTCCGTCTGGACCGATTAGCCCAACTGATGGGCACCAGTTTACCAATCCAGCTGTAAACTTCGGAGGTGAACATTTCGGTGTCGGTTTCTACGGGGCACCCACCGCAATTCAATACAACTGGCTCATTGATAATGGATCGGGCGCATTAATTTACGGCGGCGCGGTAAATATCGCCACACCAACCTTCACCTACTTCCCACCGGTGCTCGCCGTGCCAGCTCAAGTTCAGGCTGCCATTGTTCCACCACCGCCAATCGCACCTCCATTACTCGAATTCGGTGATGCCTCTTGGGTTAAAGAAACCAGAACCGCTTCCCACAATAATAACCGAGTCGAGCTTAAAGATCTCGTTTCTGATGACCCCAACGATCCCAATGATCGTAACTGGAAAAACGGCGAAGCAGACGAAGTCGAAGTAGAGTGGCAACTTCTACAAACAGATTTTAACTCGGGTAATGGGGGCGCGAATGGCGAACTTGTCGGCGCCGCAGAAGGCATCCCAAACGGCGATGAAATAATCACTCGCCGCTATGATTTCTTCAAATACGTAGGCCCAATAGATCCGGAAACGGGTGAGGCGCTCGCAGACTCAGTCGCACCCGACGGAATTCATGGAGTAGGAATCATAAATATCGGTGGCATCGATGTGGATCTCTCAACCATCGTTGTAGTGGGCGACTATATTGGAGCTCAAATGGCAGGGTTCGATTCCGCTGGTAAGATCGGCCTGATTGACCATCTACAAGATGGAGAGATCAACGTGCCTTACGTGGAACGAACCGTTGTGATAGGCGGCACTCCGCCAATTCTCACAATTACCTCTGGGGCTATCCCTGTCGGTATGAGCTTCGATGCCACAACTGGCGTTCTATCTGGAACACCCTCGGTAAGCGGAACATTCTCCATTACGGTACATTCAACAGATGCTAATGCCGGCGATGTAAGTAACACCTACAAGCTAGCCATTCTTGATCCTGGAGTCGTCCAGCAGCCTCACGTCACAATCACTACGGTGGCAGTGCCGGCAGAAGGCGGGTTCACCAGTGGAGGCGGAGAGGTGAGCACGGGCACTTTAGCCACAGTGGTGGCTGTTCCGAACCCAGGCTTCCGTTTTGCTAATTGGAGCGACGGAGGTACGGTGGTCAGCACAACGCCGAGTTTCCAGTTTACTGGAGATGTGAATAGGAAGCTGGAGGCTAACTTTCTCCACACGTTTATAATAACTGCTGTTGCGCAACCCAGTGCAGGAGGGACAACTAGTGGGGATGGTGTCTTTGTCGAGGGTGGGACAATCACCCTGCTTAGCGCAGCAAACCCAGGCTACAGGTTCGTGAATTGGACGGAGAACAACGTAGTCGTTCGAACTTCTCCAACTTACACCTTCATCGTTCAATCAGATCACAGTGCGGTGGCCAACTTTGAACGTATCACTTACACCATAAGTACCTCAGCTCTGCCTCCCATGGGTGGCACAGCCACTGGGGGTGGTTCAAGCAATAGCGGCGACAGCGTTACTGTAATTGCCTCACCGAATCTAGGGTACACATTCGTCAACTGGACGGAAGGCGGCGTAATAGCCAGCAGCCTTGCAAGTTATACATTTAATGCTACAGTCAACCGCGCCCTGACGGCAAATTTCGCAACGATTCCGAGCGCTATCACTTTGAAGGAACTGAGAGTGGACTCGCCTGTGGCAGGTGGTTGCAAAACCCGTGGAGAAATTACCCTCAGCGCAAAAGTGAAAACAGGAGACGTCGTGGTTCAATTAATTAGTTCAGCCCCATCAATCCTTCGGGTTCCGGATTCGGTAAAAATTCCGATAGGGCATAAATCTGCTACATTTCAGGCCACTTCAACCAATGTCCAACGCGCCACCAAAGTGATTGTAACGGCCACCCTTGGCAGTTTGGAAAAGACGTTCGCCGTAAAAATCCTACCGCGCAAACAGAACAAGAACGAAAGAAACAAAGAGGATTCAAATTGATCCAAGAGGATTGGGAGCGCGGACGTCAAAACCGTCCGCTGCTCCAGATTTGGTACGGAAACGGGATTAATAATCGGCGGTAGACATTAAGCTGCACGGGCCCGTGTCCTCGGGAATCTAGTCCCAAGCCTTAGGCCGAGTTCCGCAGTTAAAAAAGTCTTTTTCCTCATTTCAAACGACTTACATCCAATTTTAGCCGTTTTTCTCCACTACATTCTGCACCGTTTTTGAGCGACTTGGCAGACGAAGCCCCAAGTGGGACAGCACTGCACGAAGGTCTTCAAAGGACGGGAAGGAGGCTAAACCCGCTGAAACTATGGGGTACCAGTGCCAAGAAAGCCGCGCCTCAAAAAGAGACAAAAACGAGTCCTTTGTCAGAGATCTCCCAATGCTTTCGATTTCAGCGTGGAGGGGAGGTTCCTGAGCGGTGTTTAAAACTGCCTTCAGACTGAACACAACAAACGGCGGTGTATTTTTTGTCATACGGATGGGGTGTGAAATAATGGAGTTGGGTGGACGTGGGTGGATCAGGCTGCCGCACGGTTGGACTCGGAGCCTGAAATCTGACGTGCTGCATTTTGGAGTTCCTCGAACAACCAATCCCTCCGTCGACGAGCCACAAATACGTTGTTCGTGCGCAGCGTCCGGCGCCGACGTGCTTTGGTATGGTCTGGCAGATGCAGTGTAAAATGGACCCACCACGACCCATTATTGTTCCAAATGTGGTGGTTCAGATTTTCGTCATTAATGCGCGTGGCGACTTTGGTTTCGGTCTCCTCCTCGAATGGGAGGTTGCTGGGTAAGGTTGTTTTCATTGGATTGGTGGCATGGGTTTCGATGCACCAGGAAAACAACGGGACATAAAAAAACCGCCGGTCCATCAGGACGGGCGGTATTGAAGCTCCGGGAGATTTTGGCGTACCAACGGATTTTACTCCGTCGCACATCGGTCCATTTCTGAACCAAACCACCGTGGGGATCTCCGCCGGATCTCCGCCCTCGGTTGGCAGCCTGCGGTTTGACCCGCATGCATTCCTGATGCTGGTTACGACCTTAATGAGACGCATTGGTTTTGGGCAACCAAGATCTGTGTCATAGCAGGAAAGCGTCGGACAGCTTCGGGGAGGGCGCCTTCGTGCGCCAGATGGCAACAGTCTGAGGCCGGGGAGCGCTCAAGAGAGGCCACCTCTACAGGCGGAGGGAGCCACAACAGCCCCTCGAAGCGTGCTACTGCCCCAATGTTTGCGCTGGTGGTCAGACCATGCCGTGCGCCAGGTGTAATCTCACTGTAAGAACTTAATTAAATAAACCGTGGTTTTATCCCAAGAGATCGGTGCTGAGTAACTTGGATTTGCGTAAGTGGTGGCCACGCCTGTTTGTGTCCCAGCGTAGCTTCCAAACCCTGTGGGGCGGAGTGACGATTGCCCTTGGTAAACAGTGGTCCCGCCGCCTCCAAAATTCATCAACCCTCCGTTTACGGTTTGCCGATCGACAATCATGGCAGCCTCAGCTTGGTACTTCCTGCCAGATGCTGCGATCTCCGCGTTCATATACTGAGGATATTGTTCCACAGTTAACTCGCCCACCACAGCATACGGCCTGTCAGGAAGGCCTTTGTAGATCGGAAATCCTTTGTGCATTGAGACAAACCCTCCAGGAGCAGTAGGCCAATTGCGCTGCGCCCCCATATAGGGAATGAAGTTCTTTATGGCACAACCCGTTAATGTAAATGCGACAGTCAAAAAGACGGCTGTTGTCTGGAAAAAATGAGTTTTGAGTTTGAGCACTTCGCGGAAACCTTAGCTAATGCTGCAAGTTGAAGGCAAGCACCTTAAAGGGGGGTTCAGCATGATGATGCACTGCAAGTTGCTCCTTGTGGCTATTTTGAATTATGGAAAAACCAAAATCTAATTTACAAGCGTGGGCTGCGCTCGCCGTTGTAATGTTACTGTGGGCAACTCAAGATAAAAAAGTTTCAGAAGCCCACTTCAATTCAAGGGACGAATACTACTGCTCTGTAATAAACAGCATTGGACAGCGCGCTCGCGAGGCTGAGAATAAAGCGGACAGCCTCGCATCGAAAGTGCGTGATCTAGAGAATGACGTTGACCGTTTAAAGCGCACTTTGCGATAGCCCGAAAGCTCCGCCCGCGTGGACAGCTTTGCATTAAACCTCTATTGGCGCTGGGCGTTAAAACGCGCTTGTGTTAGCGAGGCAAACGGCAAGCCATTGGACTAGCTTTTTCGGCGACTTAGCCACACTCCTCTGCTTCCTGTGCAACTTCATTCCAATTTGATCCACGTTGCGCCCCAGCGGCCATCCTGGCGTTATACCTCTCGGTACTGAGCCGTGGTTCCGGTAATGCTCCAAACGTAGCTCACGCTTGAGCAACATCCGCCCCCAGTGGGTTGGGTGTTCCTGTCTGACCGCATCGATTTCCTGAACCGTAAGGCGGGTTTCTCGGGCCGCATCCTTTATTGCGGCGGCATACACGCTCCGCTCCACTGAGGGGGTAGACCAGGCGGTGACGGAGGTCTTTTCCTTTTGGTTTTCGCCCCGTTTAGACTTAGCCAAACAAAGATGAATCCAGACGGACACAAGGGGAGAAACAAGGGGAGTGAGAGTCACCGTATTCTGTAAGTTGTTCATTTACAGAGTGGTGGAGGCGAGGGGAGTTGAACCCCTGTTTCGCCTACAGGCATCCCCATATGTCCACCAATATCTGATTTTGTTGCACTTACGCAATCATGGATCTCTCTGGACACCCCGGGACTGTACTAGTATAAGTACTACACCATGGCCTTCGTTTTCAAGCGTCCTCACTCCCGGTACTACCACGCAGGCTTCATCGACAAAAACGGAAAGAGACGCAACGCGAGTACAGGAGTCACCAGCAGCAAACAGGCTCAGAAAATTGCCGACGCATACGAGGCAGCGGCAAACAAGCGACGCTCGGCGAAGCAAGTTCGAGATGTCATAGCGGACCTGCACAAGGAAATTACAGGGGAAGACCTCACCGCTCAGTCCTTCAAGACGTTTTCCGAGGCATGGTTGGTGACAAAGGGGCCCGAGGTCTCGGCGGCAACCCTAGTGTTTTACAAAAACGCAGTGAACAAGTTTACCCTCTTCCTTGGAGAGAAAGCCAACGAGGACATAACCACGATCACGCAAGAAGACATCACCCGGTTTCGCAACCAAGAGGCCAAAACGCTCGCATCTAAGACCGTCAACCACGATCTCAAGTGCCTGAAAATGCTCTTTAAGGCAGCTCGCAGAGACCGAGTTATCAGTGATGACCCATCGGAGTTTGTTAAGACTGCCAAAAGGACGCAGCCCACAACAAGACGACCGTTTACAACCGAAGAATTACAAAAGGTGCTAGCTGCGGCTGATGACGAGTGGCAAAGCCTTATTCGGTTTGGATTATACACTGGCCAGAGACTTGGAGATCTGGCGGCCCTCACCTGGCAGAACGTCGATCTGGAACGCGCCGAGCTACGAATCACAACGCAAAAAACGTCAAAATCTCTGATTCTTCCCCTCCCCCCACATCTTCTAGAGCGCCTCAAAGAGGCGGTTGGAAACAAAGTGACAACGGGGCCGATTCACCCCTCCGCATACGAGTCCTGGAAGCAATCAGGAAAGACCTCAACGATTTCAAGCCAGTTCGTCAACCTACTGGCAAAGGCCGGTCTGAGAAAAAGGAAACCTCACAGAAAATCTGCAAATGCTCCGGGACGCGGAGTTGGCAGCAGTACGGGCGGCCTGAGTTTCCATTGCCTGCGTCATACGGCTGTCAGCATGATGAAGGATGCGGGCATACCAGAGGCGGCCGTCATGGAACTGGTTGGCCACGACAGCGAACAAATGAGCGCCCATTACACGCACGTGGGGCGAGACGCCTTGAAAAAAGCTGCAGAATCGCTGCCTGTGCTGTAGTCTCTCCATCTTGGGCGATTAGGGTGGCGAAAGGAGTAAGGCCGCCGCGCTCAATGGTTGACGGGAAACCGCAAAAGTACCCCAGCTCAGCGCAGTAACTGCGAAAACGCCTAAGATGAATCTAAAAAACGTGCTGTTGGAAGTTAATGCGATGGCAGCGGATGGCATTATTGACCGGTACGCCATAGGGGGCGCTGTGGGCGCGACATTTTACCTCGAGCCAGTTGCAACTCTCGACATAGACATATTCATCTCATTTAAGCCCCAAACGGGGAGTTTGTTGATAAGCCCAGAGCCCTTGTACAAATATCTCACTGAGAGAGGGGCACGCATCGAGGGCGAGTACTTGATCATCGCGGATTGGCCTGTTCAATTTTTGCCCCCAACCGGTCCACTGGTAGAAGAGGCGCTTGAGGAAGCCGTTGATGTAAATGTTGAAGAAGTAAGAACAAGGGTGTTCACTGCGGAACATCTTGCTGCGATCGCCCTGCAAATAGGTCGGCCGAAAGACAAAGCGCGACTGTTGCAATTCCTAGAATCCGGCACACTGGACGTAGAGCGCTTCCAGCAAGTTCTTGAACGCCACGCGCTCCTAAAGGTTTGGAAAAAATTTGAACAACAATTTCTTGAGTTATGACCTTTGAAATCGCGCAGATTATCAAGAGTAAAGAAGCATTTAGGAAGCAGTTAGCGGCACGTCCGGTAGCTGAGAAGCTGCGTGTCTTGGAGGAATTGCGCAAGCGGGCTATAGCGATTGCAGCGAGTCGCGAGGAAATGAAGCAGAGAACAGCCGTCGCGACGTCGCCATCGGCGCTTTTTACAGCGTGATCAAGCCCTCCCAAACGGCCCAACTCCTCCAAGGTTCGTTCTACGGCCCAAACGGACCATTTTGAACCTCGGCTCTAGGACTAAGCTGCCTCAACGGCTTTTCCTGATGCCTCCATGTGTTCAGGCAAAAGGGCAACGTGTTTCCAGCCGTGCGTCGAGGTTCCAGAGTCCGTCTTGATGTCGTGGCGCAGGCGTAGCTGGAACCGCTCGTAAATCAGTTCTCCTGCTGAGGTCTTGAAGACGGAATACTCAGCCTTGGGAAGATTGTTTCGATCGCAATAAACGGCATAGGCAAGATAGGCCTCACTGGCGCTCATCAAGGCACCTTCCTGCCGTGCCACTGCACTTTTGATAAACAACTGCGGCGAGGGCTCAAGCAATGCCAGAACACGCTTGCCTTCAATGTAGCGCGTTTGACCGTTGGCGCCTTCGAAGAATCGCTGGTCAGTCTCAAGCACGGTTTTGGCCTTGTTCACGATTCGATTCAGAACCGAAGGACGCCTGTGTTCAGTGAAAAGCAGCCTCGTATCCGCGAAAGGTTCCAACGCCTCCCCGCATTTCACAAGGTAGTTGCTCAGTAGAAGCTCGACCTTGCTGTCGCTTGTTGGGCAAAAAGCGTCGACTCTCGGATCGTAGAACCAGAAGCCGTCGCCGGGACAGTACACCATCCGATGCCCTAATCTCTTTTCACCAGAGAGGATGGCGGCGAAGAAATCCTCGTTGAGAATCAGGGGAATCTCCACCTGAGCGCCATGAAGGTTCGGCTTGGTTTCATTGAAAAACGCCCTTCCAAATCGCCGGACAGCCTCTGGAAATCTCACCTGGAACCACTCATTGGGGGTTCTGGGTTCATGATCCATCTCTGAACCAAGTTTACGGACTCGGTTGAACCATTGGTCCATGCCGGCAATGTCCTCTGGGATTGAGCTGATCGTGCGCAGAATACCGAGGATTCGCTCACTCTCCCTCCAGCGTTGAGTCATCTCAGCCCTCAAACACTCAGCAGCTTCAGCCTCACGCTGTCTGCGAAGCGACTCAGCACTAACCCCGCGTTCAAAATCAAGGTAGCTCATGGCATTTGCTCACACGCCGATTCTATAGGACTTTTTCACTGAATTGGAATGTGCCGGATGGAAGCAATTTGCTTACTACTGAAAACGGATTTTCGTGTTTAGCGTTTTTAATCGTTTCCACAATCGCATCAGCTTCTTGATCTATCAATTTATCAGTATCTAGCTTCCCGACCTCATCTTTCAGAGAAGCGAGGTCATCTCCGAATATCCTCACCAGATCAGCGATCAACTCAGTGCTGGAACCTTCTTCAAAAGAATAGTTTTTAGCGAGTTTGTACTGATAATAGCTTTTATTCGGCCACAGGACATCCCAGGTGATCCGAAGTGTTGTTTCGCCGGTTTGAGGATCGACCTTTTCAATCAGTTTTGAGAAGACAACGTGATATTTTCCAGCGGGAACAGTGTATAGTGGTATGTTTTCGAGTTCTATTTTCATGATTATTTAACCTTTCATATAATGATTATATAAAACCCTCGGTGAGATTGCAAAATAAATCCAGCTGAAATGTAATCTTTATTTACAAATCATCCGATTTCGGAGATGATTGGGTTATATGAAAAGACTATCAACAGAAATTATTACACGAAGGAAAACGCTTCGATTAAAGGGCAAGGAACTCTCAAAACGGGCCTGTGTGCCTGAAACTCTAGTGTCAGGGCTTCAAAACGACTCACGCAAGATCGGTGAAATTCAGGCCACTAGGATTGGCAAAGCATTAGGTTTATCAGGGAATGACCTCCTGGAGTTCGTTTATCTAGCATTAAACGAATCAAAAGGGCGATTGTTGAACTCATCGAAGCTCTACTGCGCTGAAATCCTCAACTACCTTCCCAATTTAATCGCTATTTATGGAATAACGGCAGAGGAGATTGCGGATGCTGCAATTCTTGAAGAAGGGATCAAGCTCAGCCTTAAGAGCGGAAGCACAGCAACAGTGAGTGCCCTTGTGGTTTTGAATTAAAAATGAAAAACGGCCCGTTTAACCTAAAAGAAAGCCCCAAGACTCTCACATCCTGGGGCTCACTGAACTCTAAATACCAACTCTGTTATGTCAATTATACAAAAATATCACCAATTTGGAAATGAAAATCTACCTATTTATCGAAATGATAGCTATGGGCTTTATGCTCTACAATCTCCATCTCCTGAATCAAATTCAGAAGAAATCGTTGAAAAGCAATATCCTGAAGGAGCTGAAGAGCAGACCCTCAGATTCTTCAACCCGGATCTAGCTATCGATGTTCAAAAAAAGCTAAAATCAAAGAAGCCCGACATTACGGGTGCCTTTGTTCTGCGCTATCTGCAATCGTGGAAAAAGGCAGCAGGCAAGGGGTTCACTGGAAGCAGGGTTCAGAATGCTGTTTATCGGTCTCTTGAGCAAATCGAGGACAATCTGCAGTGGATGGACAAAGCGACCGTTCAGAGAGCCATCGGGCGCTTGGAGAGGGCGTTTCCCAAGGACTTCAAGGTCGACCGGCTGGGCTCAAAGGTCACGAACTACCTGATAAGCGACCGTTTGACCCGTGACTACTTCGGCAAGCGGGCCCGGAACTTGAGTGTTCGCGTTAATGACGCGGTGCGTCATGGAATCTTGGAAGCAGTACTGGTGCGTAATCTGGAATATAAAACTCAACCCGAGAATGTAACGAACCCAGTCACGGACGAAATTGGGCGCATCTACGGCGAAATGAGCGCCATGGCCCTTACTGCCCCGAGGGAGAGTCGAAACGCTGACAATGAGGTAAAGAGAGCAATTCTGCCGTTTGGACGTCAGGCTGTGCAGGAGAGCATCTCAAATTTGA
>CAIXGS010000045.1 GCA_903919125.1 uncultured Spartobacteria bacterium
GACCTCTGGCGGCTCGGCAACCAATGTAATCCTCGGAGTTTCAACGGATGCGACCTCCGGCCAATTGGTGATTAATAACGCGGCTACGGATAACTCCATATTCAAAGGCGTACTGGCTGATGCTGTGGATGGCACAGAAGGCTTCCAAATGTTTGTTACCAAAAATGGCGAAGGCTCCCTCCTGCTATCCAACGTAAATAGTTCTTTCACAGGCGGCTTCACGTTGAACGCGGGTTCGCTAATTGTGAATGCGAGTAGTCAGTCAGACACCGACGCCAACGGCATCACGAAGATTTTAGGCCCGCTTGGTGGCCGAGCGCTGAATCTCCGTGGGGGAACTTTATTCGCAAAACCGCCTTTTGACATAGATGGTCAACTCACAACTTCCGTTCTACTTCACAACGCGGTCTCTTTTTTCGCGTTTACTGACCCAGACGTAGCAGAGGGCGGCTCACTCATTCTCCAGCGCAAGGCGACCTTCGCGAGTGCCAATGGCACGGATACCCTGACATTTGCTGGTGTAATGGACCTCGATAGTAATGCGAATGTAACGGCAGGCGGATCAGTCACATTGGTGGTGAACACGCCGACGGAGATCAGTGGTGCGATCACGGGAGACCCCTATTACGGCGGCTTGACTGGCGGTTCCATGTCGCTGGTTAAAAGCGGTTCAGCTCAGTTGACGCTCTCCGGGGGCAACCAATACCTAGGCAATTTCACCGTGTCGCAGGGAACTTTACTTCTCGGCAGCGCCGGTGCCCTAGGGATTAATGACCCTGATTTAGGCGCGTTTTCCATGAACTCACTGACAGTGTCCTCCGGTGGGGTGTTGGATCTAGGAGGGTTCACCTCATCGACTAGCACGCCGCTCATTCTATCCGGCACGGGCGCGGGCGGCGGTGCACTCACAAACAGTGGCGTAGACGCCAGCACGTACAGCGGTTCTCTTACCTTGGCGACGGCAAGCGGCATTGGAGGCGCGGGCGACATCATTTTGAGCGGCTCGGTGGCGAGCGCCTACAATTTGACCAAAATTGGCGTTAATACGCTGACCTTCGGCGGCACGAGTATGTTCTCGGGCAGCTTACAGGCGAGCGCAGGCATTACAACAATCAGCAGTACAGGTACTTTTGAGTTTACATCGACTGGCGGGTTGGTGGGAAACCTGACTAACGAGGGCGTCTTGCGTTTCAACAACAGCGCCGATCGCACCGTGGCGGGAACCATTTCAGGAACGGGCTCCCTCGTAAAAGTTGGCGCATCCAACCTGACGCTCCCGGGGTCAACCTACACAGGCGCGACCACGATTTCCTCCGGCTCGCTAACGGTCAAAGGAGCCTTGTCCACCAGTCAGATTTCGAACTCAGGGACGTTTAATTGGAGTCCAACCAATTCAGTCTTCACCGGTTCCCTCTCCGGAAGCGGCAAGACGATACTCACCTCGACCTCAACGGTGACACTGACCCTTGGTACGCTAGGATACACACCAACCTTCGACGGCAATATCCAAGTTGGCAGCAATGTGACTCTGGCCGTAAACGCGGGAGCACGCTTGTCAGGTAGCATCGAGGTTCTGTCTGGTGGGGCGGTATCGCTCGCGTCCAGCGTCGGCAGCGTGTTTGGATCGACCACGAAGCTCACAGTGAATGGAGGCGTGGTGGACCTTAAAGGTAATACCGTATCGGTCGGGTCACTGACTCTCTTGAATGGTGGCACCTTCATCAGCTCCTCCGGAACGGCGAAAATTACGTTCTCTGGGGGAACGTTGTCTGTCGCCCCTTCGAGCCTTGTGATCACGTCCCAGCCTCAAAGCCAAACCGTTGTCGCAGGTTCATCTGCTCTGTTTAGCGTTTCCGCTTCGGGTACTGGGCCGCTTTCCTTTCAATGGAAAAAAGATGGAAGCACTATCCTCACAGGAGGAACTTCTTCGACTTACACTATCCCCGCAGCCACAACCGCAAATGCGGGTTCCTACAGTGTGGTTGTCACCAACTCGTCAGGCAGTGTATCCAGTGGGAGCGCCACTTTGACGGTGAACACACCAGTGAGCATCACCTCCCAACCAGCGAGTGTGACGGTCACAAGCGGCTCCTCTGCTTCGTTTAGTGTCACGGCAACGGGGACCGCGCCCTTGACCTACCAGTGGAAAAAAGATGGAACTTCCATTACCGGAGGAACATCTTCAACTTACACAATCCCCGCTGCTACAGCCACAAATGCAGGCACCTACAGTGTGGTTGTCACCAACTTGTTGGGGAGTGTCTCTAGCACAAACGCTTCCTTATCTATAAACACTCCAGTAAGCATCACTGGACAGCCGGCATCTGCAACGGTCACAGCTGGTTCCTCCACGTCCTTCTCCGTGACAGCGACAGGAACGGGGCCCATTTCCTACCAATGGAAAAAAGGAAACGCCCTTATCAACGGCGGCACCAGTGCCACCTACACGATCGCCTCGGCAGTAGACGCAGATGCTGGGGTTTATAGCGTCCTGGTGAGCAACTTATTGGGCAGCGTATCCAGTGGGAGCGCCACTTTGACGGTGAACACGCCAGTGAGCATCACCTCGCAACCAGCGAGCGTGACGGTCACAAGCGGCTCTTCTGCTTCGTTTAGTGTCACGGCAACGGGGACCGCGCCCTTGACTTATCAGTGGAAAAAAGATGGAAGTTCCATTACCGGAGGAACGTCTTCAACTTACACAATCCCCGCAGCCACAGCCACAAATGCAGGCACCTACAGTGTGGTTGTCACCAACTTGTTGGGCAGTGTCTCTAGCGCAAGCGCAACCTTATCTATAAACACTCCAGTCAGTATCACTGGACAACCAATATCTGCAACGGTCACAGCCGGCTCTTCCGCTACCTTCTCCGTAACAGCCACAGGCACGGGGCCCATTTCCTACCAATGGAAAAAAGGAAACGCCCTTATCAACGGCGGCACCAGTGCCACCTACACGATCGCCTCGGCAGTAGACGCAGATGCTGGGGTTTATAGCGTCCTGGTGAGCAACTTATTGGGCAGTGTATCCAGCGGGAGCGCCACTTTGACGGTGAACACGCCGGTGAGCATTACCTCGCAACCAGCGAGCGTGACGGTCACAAGCGGCTCTTCTGCTTCGTTCAGCGTCACGGCAACGGGGACGGCTCCGTTGACTTATCAGTGGAAGAAGAATGGAAGCATCATCCTCACCGGAGGAACATCTTCGACTTACACCATCCCCGCAGCCACAGCCGTAAATGCAGGCACCTACAGTGTAGTGGTCACCAACTTTTTGGGTAGTGTCTCGAGCGGAAGCGCTACTCTGACTGTGAAAATGCCAATAAACATTTCCAAGCAACCCAGTTCCCTCACCATGGTGGCTAAAACTGCGGCTACCCTGCGCGTCGCTGTAGATCAGACTGGGGCGAGCGCTCCAATTGATTTCGAAATCTTTTCTATCACTTCTGGCACACTGGGCGCGTCGACTGGGATTAAAGGCACGGTGCCAAGCAGCGGAACGCTAGACATTTCATTAAAGGACTTGGTAACTGGTGGCAGCTACACCACTAAATTCACCACACTCTACAATGGATCAACTTACGTTCAGGACAGCGACCAATTTAATGTGACGCTCAGAACTTGGGACGATGCGGTTGGGACTTACTCAACCACCATGAACACCGATCCGAGTTCGCCCGACACAGATGAGGCAACCTATCGAGGAGTCTTAAACGTGACAGTTTCTCGAACCGGCACAGTCTCTGGAAAGCTGATCTACACTGAGGCCGCTTATTCGTTAGATGGCTCTTTAAGAGAGTACAGGCCCGTGACCCGCTCATTCACTGGGGCTCTCACGGCGAATGCGCAGGACCCCACCAAACTTACAGTCACTCCAAAACTTGGGACAACATCTGTTGCGAGCCATCAAAGTCTGACAATCACGCTTGATTTTGCCTGCGCTGACACGGCCAACGCGGATGGCACCCCGGGCCCAGTCGCTCTCATCGCATCCCTTGTAGACACGTACTCTGGAGGTGGAGGGACAGAATCCGCATGGCTTAGTTCCTCGGATCCTCATCCAATTGTGCGCGGAATTACAAAACTGCCCTCTTCACTGTCGTTACTTCAGGGTAAATACAGTGTTGTTTCAGACGACCAAGGCTTGGGCGATAGCGTCTTTACTGATACCCATGCGTACTCGTTAATTCAGGTTTTGTCCTCAGGTAAACTTCTCTGGACGACTCGCACCCCTGGTTATTTGGGAACGGGAAGCGCCATACTAAATGGGTTTGACCTGACTACCCTCGTGGCTCCCTTTTACGAAACCCGTTCTGCGACTTCCTACAGGCAAAGTCTCTATGGATGGCTGAGCTTCGCTCAGGATGAGAATGCAACCTGGAAAGCAGCCATTGGATCAGGCGACGCAGGCGCAAAACTCGAGAAACTGTACTACTGCAAGAACGCCGCACTGGACGGAGGAATCCAAAATGGCGTTGTCTTCCTGGCCTTCAATGATGCTAACGGTTGCCGCTGGGCGGGAAGTGCCGCGCCTTCAATACCC
Source organism: uncultured Spartobacteria bacterium (assembly GCA_903919125.1). Classification (GTDB taxonomy): domain Bacteria; phylum Verrucomicrobiota; class Verrucomicrobiia; order Chthoniobacterales; family Chthoniobacteraceae; genus Chth-196. The sequence goes on from CAIXGS010000045.1 coordinate 4,544, forward strand.
TCTTATCTAACTGCGAGTACAATTTCCATGTCGTTGAACGATACGAATCCAGACTTGGGTTTGGTTTACAATTGGATCCCAACTTTTTCCGCGACTGGCACAGCCGCATTAATCCCGCCGACCTCGGACACTACTCCAAAGCCTAGCGCCCTGCAGTTCAAGCTTTACAAGGCTACTGGTGAACTAAAAGGGAGCTTCATTGGCTCAGACAAAAAACGGCGGAACATCTTGGGAGTCGCATTCGGGCTTGATGTCGCTGCACGAGGCTGGGTTGAGACGGGAACGTTTCCAATTCTGCAGCTGAGTGATTGGAGCATAAATAATTAGCCATTTTTCACTCACTTGCTGAGGGAAGTGAGGTTGTCACAGCCTTCCTTTTTCGGCGAGGGATCTCAGCAAACGCCTCAAATTTCGGAACTCCCGACCGTCCGCTTTTGTTGCAATATTGGATTCCTTGACTCCGCCTCAAAGACCGTAACGAAATAAGTCTTTTCAGAGTGGGTTAATTCCTGCCTGCTCACACTGCTATTATGTTCCGACTTGATCACAAAAACGTCCTTATCACGGGCGCCGGCTCCGGCATAGGGAAGGCCATCGCTGAATTGTTTGCCCGAGTGGGAGCCTCGATATGGGTGGTAGATCGGGACACCGAAGCTGGCGCGGCGACCGTGAGTAGCATCGCTGCAACAGGCGGCACGGCGCAATTCGCGGCGCTGGACGTGAGCGATGCCACAGCGGCGCTGGCGCTGGCGGCGGAGATTCCCGCGATGGATGTGCTCGTAAACAACGCCGGGATCGGTCACGTGGGGAACCTTGAGAACACCACAGCCGACGATCTTGACCGTCTCCACGCCGTCAATGTGCGCGGCCCGTTTAATTTGTGTAAGGCGTTTGTACCCGAAATGCTGGAGCGACGCTCGGGAAGCGTTGTGATGCTTGCGTCCATTGGCGGCGTGCTCGGTGTGCGCGACCGATTGGCTTACACCGTGAGCAAACACGCCGTCGTCGGACTCACGCGCGCACTCGCACTGGATCACTCCCATACGGGCGTGCGCTTCAACGCAATTTGCCCCGGCCGCGTGGAAACGCCCTTCGTGCAGGCCCGAATCGCATCCTATCCCGATCCGGCCGCCGCATACCGCGAGATGGCCTCCACCCAGCTCAATGGCCGTATGGCCCGCCCAGAGGAAGTCGCGGCAGCTGCCCTGTATCTCGCTTCCGACGAAAGCGCAATGGTCACAGGAAGTTGCCAAATGCTAGATGGCGGATGGAGCGCAGGAAAATAGTCCTACCTCCAAGGAAAACCATAGAATGGCGCGTGCGTGTTGCTGATTTTCCAGCTTCGCTGATCAAGATACAGACTCGCCCCTGGAAGAATTAAGCTCACCAAATTTTGCCTCCCTCATCTTTATGAACATCATTCGTTATCTAGACGCCAACGGCCATTGTCATTACGCCAGTGAACAAGCCGATGGCCAGAGTCTGCGCATCGAAGGCGACATTTATGGCGATTTCACAGTGACCAATGAACACGCCGACGTGGTCCAAATCCTTGCGCCCATCCAACCCACACAGATTCTCTGCATCGGTTTGAACTACCGTCTTCATGCGGAAGAAACCGGCGCGAAACTACCCGAGCGACCTATCTTGTTTGTGAAGGGTATTAATGCCCTGCAGCATCCCGGCCAACCGATCCTTCTCCCCCGTCACTTGCGCAGTGATGAGGTGGATTATGAATGCGAGCTCGCCGTGGTCATCGGTAAAGCCTGCAAAAATGTGTCTCCCGAACACGCGCTCGAATACGTTCTCGGCTACACCTGCGCCAATGACGTGTCCGCCCGCGACCATCAAATCAAGCTCGGCGGCGGGCAGTGGTGCCGTGGCAAGTTTTTCGACACCTTCGCCCCACTCGGGCCTCGCCTAGTCACACCCGCAGGAATTCCCAACCCCAACGCACTACGCATTCGCACAGAACTCAACGGCGAGACGGTCCAAGATTCCAACACCAACGACATGGCGTTTGATGTTCCCGCGCTCATTTCCTATCTCAGCGGCAGCACAACGCTGCTGCCGGGAACGGTCATTCTCACCGGCACTCCCAGCGGGGTTGGCATCGCGAGGAAGCCCGAACCTCGCTGGTTGAAACCCGGTGACGTGGTGACAATCGAGATCGAAAAAATCGGTCGCCTCACCAACCCAGTGGCGGAAGAATAACAAACAATCCGGGCGATCCAGCCACTTTGGATACCGACTCAAAAGTGGCCGCCAAGGGTTAACCCAAAGCGTCTAAAATCGCGTCTCCCATCGCCGCGGTGCCGACGCGGTTAGTCCCTTCACTCCAAATGTCGCCGGTACGAAAGCCACGGTCGATGGCGGTGCGAACCGCTGCCTCAATAGCGTCGGCGGCGGAATTCTGACCCAGGGAATAACGCAGAAGCATCGCAGCGGAAAGAATTTGCGCGATTGGATTCGCAATACCTTTACCAGCGATATCTGGGGCGGTGCCGCCGCTAGGTTCAAACAGGCCAAAGCGCCCGCCGGGGAGTTCCTTCGTGCCGAGCGAGGCGCTTGGCAGCATCCCTAGCGAACCGGTGATCATCGCCATCTCATCGGAAAGGATGTCGCCAAAAAGATTTTCCGCCAAGACGACGTCGAAGCCTTGGGGATTGCGGATGAGCTGCATCGCTGCGTTGTCGACGTAGAGATGATTGAGTTTTACGTCGGGGTATTGAGCCGCAATTTCGGAAACGGTCCTGCGCCAGAGCACACCGTTTTCGAGCACGTTGGCTTTGTCGATTGAAGTCAATTTCTTGGACCGCCCTTGAGCAGCTTGGAAAGCGACGTGCGCAATACGTTCGATCTCGCTGCGCTTGTAAACCATGGTGTCGATGGCGACTGGTTCGCCGTTTTCCATATGCGTGCCCTTCGGTTGTCCGAAGTAAAGGCCGCCAGTGAGTTCACGCACGCACAACACATTGAAGCCGCCTATGATCAGCTCCTCCTTCACGGGCGACGCGTGCGTGAGATTGGGGTAACAAAGCGCGGGGCGAAGATTGGCGAAAAGCTGGAAATGCTTTCGTAGGGGTAGCAACGCTGCACGTTCTGGCTGCTGGTTGGGCGGTAGCGTTTCCCATTTCGGGCCGCCGACGGAGCCGAATAGAATGGCGTCGGCCTCCTCACAGATTTGGAGTGTGTGCGCTGGCAGCGCGCTTCCATCGGCGTCAATGGCCGCTCCACCGACGCGGGCGGCCGTGCGCTGAAGTTGGAATCCAAAGCGCGCTTCCACGGCGTCCAGCACGCGCAACGCCTGTTCCATGACCTCCGGTCCAATCCCATCCCCAGCGAGCACTGCGATCTTAAAGGTTTGCATAAATCAAGTCGCTGACAGTACCGAAAGCGCAGCGCTTTGGGGAATCAGTAAAAACGAGTGAACAAAGTTTGTTTCGGGGGAAATCGGAAAGATTTTTAGAGATCAGCAAAGTTTGTTGAAAATTAAGCCCTGCTTTGTTAACTCCTTAGTCGTGCTGAACTTTCTTTTGCGCAGCGTAATATGCATTCTCGTTTTTTTGGGAATGACGATGTTTTGGACCGCCACCTTCGACGCTGGGGACGACGGACTGAGCGCCTCACTTTCTCGACTGACCACTGACATACGTGGCGCATTATTTGGCCGCGCCCAATAAGTTACTCCATTTTAGAAGACACCTTCTCCGGAACTTCTAAAACAGTCAGTACAGCGCAAAGAACCAAGGGAAACGAAGGTCGACCGATTGTCCGAAGCGAGGAAAGTGCGAATCCCCGAAGCGTCAATTTCAAACGCATTTTGCGCGTAGCCCCCAAGCGCTTGCCAAGTGCACGACTCTCACGCACCCTAGCCACAACGCTAAGGTAGCAGTTTGTTTACCTCGGCAACGGTTGCGTTGATGACTTCTCCCCATCTAAAATTCAACCGCTAAATCTCTAGCAATCACTTCTAACAACACTCCTCTCACTCAACTCCAAAACCTTATGCACCAACTTCCCGCACTCCCCTTCGCCCTAGACGCACTCGAACCCCACATCGATGCGCGCACCATGGAAATTCACCACGGAAAACATCACAAGGCATACGTCGACAATCTGAACAAAGCGTTGGAATCCGCGCCTGATTTCGCCGGCAAATCCGCCGAAGAACTCATTCATGACCTTTCCGTTTTGCCTGAAGGAATCCGCAACGCCGTGCGCAATAACGGTGGTGGCCACGTCAACCACACTCTCTTCTGGAGCCTGCTGAGCCCGACCTCCACTGGCAAACCCTCTGGGGCACTCGCCGAGGCCATTGCATCCACCTTTGGCAGCTTCGAAGCCTTTCAAGAAAAGTTTCAAACCGCTGGCGCGACTCGTTTTGGCTCAGGATGGGCATGGCTGGTTCTAAACCATGGGAAGCTTGAAATAGGCTCCACCGCAAATCAGGACTCCCCCCTCATGGGTAAGGCAATCGCCGGCATCGAGGGCACGCCAATCCTCGCCCTTGACGTCTGGGAACATGCCTACTACCTGCACTACCAAAACCGCCGTCCCGACTACATGAAAGCTTTCTGGAACGTCGTCAACTGGTCTGCCGCAGAGGCTCTCTTCCTCGCCGCCCACTAAATCTTGTTTTTGCCAACACCGGGATCACCGAGCTCCAGCTCGGCTCCCGGCGTTTTTTTCGGTATTCCACGTCCCTGCCCAGCTGGAGCTCGGCGCACTAGGGCCACTTTTGCCCTCAACCGTCAACGCACTCAATGTCCACCCCTAAAGCACGTTCCAAGTCTTCCAAGAAAGCCACGTTAAAGGGCGTCTGCTACCTTGCCGGAGCGGGTCCCGGCGATTTGGGACTGGTCACGCTCCGCGTGCGAGAGTTGCTGCAAACCGCCGATGTCATCGTCTTTGACTATCTTTGCAACCCAGAGTTACTCAAGTGGGCAAAGTCCGATGCGGAAATCATTTACGCGGGAAAAAAGGCGGGGCAACACACCTTGCGCCAAGAAGAAATAAACGCGCTGTTAGTCGAGAAAACCAAAGTCGGCCACAAGGTACTCCGACTCAAGGGCGGAGATCCATTTCTCTTCGGCCGCGGAGGTGAAGAGGCTGAGGCTCTCGCCGAAGCTGGCATGCTCTTTGAAATTGTGCCGGGCGTAACCTCCGCAATTGCAGCGCCCGCTTATGCTGGCATCCCCGTGACACACCGGGATTTCACCTCCTCGCTGACCATTTTTACCGGACATGAAGACCCCTTAAAACCTGAAACTGCACTGGATTACGCTAGGATTGCAGGTCTTCCCGGCACCAAGGTGATGCTCATGGGGATTGAGCGTATGGGGCCCATCAGCAGCGAATTACAAAAGCACGGGATGGCTCCCGAGACTCCCGTGGCATTGGTGCGCTGGGGCACTACGGGCAAACAACTCACCCTCACAGGCACTCTCGAAAACATCGCCAAGAAAATTATTGAGACAGGCTTCACAGCGCCCGCCGTCGCCGTCTTCGGGGAAGTGGTCACTTTGCGCGACAAACTCGGGTGGTTTGAAAAACGGCCTCTACGTGGAAAGCGGATCGTCGTCACCCGCACTCGGTCTCAAGCAGGCGTCCTAAGCTCGGAATTACGCGAACTAGGTGCCGATGTCTATGAGTTGCCCACCATACGCATCGAGCCGCCTTTGGATTTGCGCAGCTTTGCAGAACTCGTTCAAGACGTTCACACTTACGACTGGCTGATTTTCACCAGCCCTAACGGCGTGGACGCCTTTTTTGAAATGTTTTACAAGCTCTACTCCGACGCCCGCGAGATCGGCGGGGTACGGATCGCAGCCATAGGCCCAGCCACCGCCAAGCGCGTGAAATCCTTTCATCTCGCAGTGGATCTACAGCCTCCAGAGTTCGTGGCCGAAGCCATCATTTCTGAATTTCAGGAGAAATTTGGCGGTGTTGAAAACCAGCGCATCCTGCTGGCTCGCTCGGAGCAAGCGAGGGATTTATTGCCCAAGGAATTAGCTCGCATGGGCGCAATAGTCGACGAGGCCATCGCCTATCGGACCGTGCCGGAAACAGAAGACGTCAGCGGTGGAATCGCGCGATTCAAAGCAGAAGGAGCTGATCTTATTACGTTTACAAGCAGCTCGACCGCAGAAAATTTCATGGCGCTCAAACTCCCTCTTCCCTCGGGGATGCAAACCGCCTCCATTGGACCGATCACATCCCAAGCCATGAAGGAGCTAAAACTGTCCGTGGATATCGAAGCCAAACAGTACGACATCCCAGGTCTTGTCGAAGCGATTCGACGCCATTTTGGAGCGTAGAAAAGCGGCATGCAAACTGATGGCTCGACGCAGACTTGGAAACGGTTTTCGTCTGCCCTGCGCGACTCTCTAAAACCGAGCACGCGCCAAAAAGAACGCGTCCCCTAGCCTCTCTGCGCAATCAACATTGCATCTTCTTGTGGGACCGTCTTCCGACTCCAATAACGCTTAAGATCGCGCATCATCTGCGCCACGTGCTCGTATTTCTCCGCAGGCCGGAGCCGCTTATAACTCGTGGCGGGATCTCCCCAACTCAACAATTCGATCCGCTCGGTACGCACGCCCCAAGCGTTCATGGCGCTGCGTGTGGGTTTATAAAGGTCGATGGTATTGCGCCCAGTGATTGCCCACCCGTAGTCGTCCACTCGAAATATTTCACCCGTGGAACACATCCGAAATGTGGTGCCCGCAGGCCAGCGTCCCCAGTCAGCGGCTGCGCTATGGATGCCCGGCCCACAACACAACGGGGTTCCGAGGGCAGACTTGTTCCCGTACTTAAGGTGGTCCGCCTCCGAATGAGTATACGCTGTGGTTCGTACTGTTTGGAAACGAGCCCGTGCCAAAGGTTTTTCATACTTGGGCAACGCCCGCTGGGAGGCGCAGGACGCGTAAAAAAGCGCGGGCAGTACGAGCAAAAGTCGGAAGAACTTCATGATGAAATTTATTTAACGAAAGCGGTCTAAGGCTGGCGCAAGGCATCTAGGACCTGTTGAGCGTGCTCCGCTGGCTTCACCTTCCGCAAGATCGCCTTCAATTTACCCTTCCCATCGATAATGAACGTGCTTCGCTCTGCGCCCATGTAGGTCTTGCCGTACATGCTCTTCTCCACCCAAACCCCGTAAGCTTGCACCATTTCCTGCTTGGTGTCACTTAGCAGGGGAAAAGGTAACTCAAATTTGTTGATGAACTTACGGTGACTTTTCTCCGGATCAATGCTCACTCCAAAGACTACCGCTTCCTTACCCAACTCCCCCCATACATCCCGCAGGCCGCAGGCCTGGGTGGTGCATCCGGGTGTGTCATCCTTCGGGTAAAAATAAAGAACGACGTTTTGTCCGGCGAAATCCGCGAGGCTCACTGCGGTGCCATCCCCGTAAGCGCCACCAACGGCCACAGCATGAAAAGCGGGAGCGGTCTCCCCAATGTGAAGTTCAGACATACAAATGGCTTAGTAAAATGCGGCCCACTTCGCAACTGGAATGCGTCTCGGCAACCTGTTCTAATGCTGCGGCCCTAATTTTGGAAAAAGCTCCCCCGGGTTTCACTTCGAACCGCTCAGTCTCCGCTTATGACGACAGCAAACCAAATCACTCTGGGACGTATCGCGCTCATTCCCGTCTTTGTCCTCTTAGCGGTATTATACGGCAGAAGCGTTGCCAGCGGCATTCCGCACGAAGCATTGCGCTGGTGGGCTGTGGCAACCTTTGGCGTGGCCTCCGCCAGCGACGGACTGGACGGTTGGGTCGCCCGCCGCTGGAACCAGCGCACTGAATTGGGCGTTATTTTAGATCCCATCGCGGACAAAGGACTGCTCCTCGCCGCGATTATCACGCTGAGCTTTTCGCATTGGGTGGTCGGCCTGCCTGCGTGGTTTGCGGTGCTCGTCATCGCACGGGATCTTGCCGTGCTTGCTGGCAGTCTGGTACTCGTCCTTTTGGAAGGGAAAGTGGCGGTGCGCCCGAATTGGACCGGGAAAACCGCCACAGCGCTGCAAATGATTACGCTGACGTTCGTGATGTTAGAAGTTAAGCGGGCAGAAGTTCCGCTCCAATGGGGCCTGCGGCAGTTACCCTTCGCTGCGCTGGACCTGCTGGTAGGATGCACCGCCTTGTTCACCGTCGTTTCCTGCGTCGTCTATTGGGTTCGGGGAGTAAGAGAAGTGCATCAAGCAGGCCACGGTCAACCTGTGGCATGGCCCGGCAAATAGGCGGTTAAAACGAACAGTCATGCGCCTCAACCGCCCGAAGAAACCGGTCTTTAAAATAGAACGCGCATCATCGGACAACGGGTGATAGCCTCCGCAGTCTCATGCGCACGGTAGCTATCATTGGTCGCCCAAATGTGGGTAAATCCGCTCTATTTAATCGGCTGGTCGGACAGAAAATTTCGATTGTACACGACATGCCCGGCGTAACCCGCGACCGAATCGTCGCGGTCTGCCGGACTGGGCGGGTTCCATTTCAGGTTGTCGACACGGGAGGAATAGGGGCGGGAGCCGATGCGGAGTTCGCCGAACAGGTCGCCGCTGAAGTCGAGATCGCGTTGGAAGCCTGTGACTTGCTTTTGTTCGTGGTGGACGGCCAAAGCGGCCTCACCCCCACGGATCTGGATATCGCCAGACGGCTGCGCAAGGCCAGTAAACCGCTGCTACTCGTCGTCAATAAAATCGACCATCACTCACACCAAAGCCTCCCAGCTGAATTTAGCAGAATGGGTTTCAACCCAGTATTCGCCGTCAGCGCAGAACACGGCATCGGCTTCGACCAACTCGTAGACCGCATCGACGCGCTGCTGCCCGTTGAGGATCCAAGCGAGGCTGCAGCACAGTTCGCCAAACCGCTAAAAATTGCACTGGTGGGACGCCCTAACGTCGGCAAATCCTCCCTCACCAACGCCATTCTCCACGACGAACGCACCTTGGTTTCATCCATCTCCGGCACCACTCGCGACGCCATCGATATCCCCTACAGGCGCGGTGACCAGCACTACATTCTTATTGATACCGCCGGCATTCGCCCCAAGACCAAGCGCTCCAACTCCGTGGAAGTATTTTCCGTGATGCGCTCCGAATCGAGCATCCAACGGGCCGACCTGTGCTGCCTCGTCCTCGATGCGAGCCAAGGAGTGAGCGCGCAGGACAAGCGCATCGCCGGGCTCATTCAGGAAGCCCTGAAACCTTGTGTCATCGTCATCAACAAATGCGATCTCATCGTCGAGCGCACCAAGGACAAGGACAGTCTCAACGAGGTTCTTGATAATATTCGCAACGGTCTCTCCTTCCTTCCTTACGCGCCACTGGTGCTGCTCTCAGCGAAAACCGGAGAGGATCTCGAACGCCTTTTTAAGCGAGTTGAAAACATCAGGGAAGCCTCCCGCCGCAGGATTGGAACTGGACCGCTCAATCGATTATTGGCCACAGCAATGACCAACCATCCGCCCGCATTGCGAAGCGGACGCCGCTTCAAAGTGCTGTACGGAACACAGCCTGATCCTCGCGGAAACTCTCCAATTCCCGCGCCGGAGATCGTGTTATTTTGTAATGACAAAAGCCTTCTCGAGGATCCCTACCGCCGTTTCTTGGAAGCCCGCATTCGCCAAGAGGAGCCGTGGGAAGGCCTCCCTTTAGATTTACACCTCCGCCAGCGAGCAGCCCGCGGGGCGGCACGTGCCAAGGGCGGCGGTTCCAAAGCAGGCCGCAAATTACCGGGAACACGAGCCACGACCACTCCAACAGCCGTGGAGCGTAAGGGGCCCAAGTCAGTGCGTTCCACTAAACCCAAGCGTTAAAAAACTAGCGGGCAACACGCTTACAGCGGCACTCAGCAGCCGCAACTCGCTACGGTTTCTTGAGATACCCCATCGAGGCCATCCACTCGCCACAACGTTGTGGCCAAGCATTTGCAGGCTGCGTTCCCGGCTTCATTCCAAAACCGTGGCCGCCCGACGCAAAAATATGAATCTCCGCAGGAATGCCGAGCTTTTTGTATTCAAGATAAATCCGAGTCATCTCGACTGGGTTGGATTTGTCATCATGAGCTACGATTAAAAACATCGGCGGCGCATCGGTTGGAACGCTGAAGCCAGAACGAAACTTCGAAGGATCTTCCTTATCGAGAAACCCTCCGCCGTAGACCATCACGGCGAAATCCGGACCTTTGGAATCATCGAGTTTTGGATCTACTACATAGCTGCGATCACCGCGGTCACAGGAAACATGGCCGACAAGATTTCCACCCGCGGAGAAACCCAAAATCCCGACACGCTTCGGATCAACTCCCCATTCGGCAGCGTGATGACGCACGAGGCCGATGGCGCGAAGAGCGTCGGCGGAAGGCTTTTCAAAGGGGTTGGGTTCGTCTCGCGTGGGCGTACGATATTTCAGAAGCACAGCGGTCACGCCGATGCTGTTTAACCAGTCACAAACCTGCGTGCCTTCGTTGGTCCAAGACAAAAAATAATATCCGCCACCCGGTGCAACAATGACACAAGCACCATTGGGATTTTCCGGTTTGTAAACGGTGATCTCGGGATCCGTCACGTTCGTCACACGGGATGGGCTGGGCTTATTCGAATCGATGAGCTTTTGCGTCGCTTCCGATATCGGGCTTGTCTTTCCAGGCGCACCATTTGGCCAAAGCTTAATAGTAAGAGGTTCTGCGGCTTGCGCAAAAGTGACGAGAGCTGAAAAAGTGAAGATCGAAAACAATTTCATAAAGAACAAGTTGGTTGAAAAAAAAGGGGGGCGTAAATCGGAAAGCATTCGCTCTATGCTTTGCCTATCAACTCGGGAATTGGACGCCCGTTATTAACGATGAGGGTAGGACGCCCGTTAAAGTCGTGGATGGCCTCCTTCGCGCTATCAATGCCCAGATGATGATAAATGGTCGCGAGAAAATCGTCCGGCCCGCAAGCGCGCTCGACGACATCCTCCCCGCGTTTGTCCGTCGCACCGATTACACCGCCGGTCTGAATGCCACCACCAGCCCAGATGTTGCTAAACGCACGAGGCCAGTGATCGCGGCCCGGTTGCGTAGTACCCGCTGGTGCGCTGCCATCGCCCACGCCCGTACTGGGACTGAACTCAATCTTCGGTGTGCGCCCGAACTCACCGGTGACAACGACGAGCACCCGCTTGTCGAGCCCCCGTGCGTAAATGTCTTCAATAAGCGCTGATACCGCCTGATCATAGGCCCCGGCTCGAAAGCGAAGCGCGTCAAAAACATTATGGTTCACCGCGTGATCATCCCAGTTCCCGACACGGCCACAAAGAGGTCCACTGAGACTGCTTGTGAGGATTTCCACTCCGGCCTCAGCCAGACGGCGAGCTAGAAGAAGCTGCTGCCCCCACCGATTCCGACCGTAACGGTCACGGGTTTTGGGATCTTCCTTGGCGAGGTCAAAAGCGTCCCGAGTCTGCGGATTGGTGAGGAGTGTCACAGCCTGCGCTTCAAACTGATCCAGCGCACCAAGTTCACCAAGTGTGTCAAAGGTGCGCTCCATGGTGTCCAAGCTTTTGCGCAAGGCGACTCGACCGCTCAAGCGGGTCGCTTCCGCCTGATCAGACAGGCCGATGTTTGGCACTTCAAACCCCGGTTGGTTGGGATCGCCCGTCACTGAAAACGGAGCGTACGCGGCTCCGACGTAAACCGGACCATTATACTCAATAACCGGGTTTACACCGATATAGTTGGGCAACGGATTATTGCGGTCGCCCTGCTTGGCGCGAAAGTAACTCGCAACAGACATCCAGTCCGGCAGACGAGGCTTGGGCTTATCCCGTGTATCAGGATCGCCAGAAAGTAGTTGCATCGAACCGGCAGGATGGCCCGCGGCCTTCTGGTTCATTGAACGCAGGATCGTAAACTTGTCAGCGATCCGGGCCTGAAGTGGAAGAAGTTCCGTGATGCGAGTTCCGGGAATCTTCGTTGCAATGGTCTTAAACGGACCTCGATATTCGCTACCGATGTCAGGCTTTGGATCGTACGTATCCACATGCGAACAGCCCCCTGGTTGCCACACCATGATGACAGCGGTGCGCGCAGGGGCCGGCTTGCCAGACGCGGCGAGAGACGCTGCCATCGCGCGGGCGCGAAAAATTCCGGGTAAACTCAGGCTCGCAAAACCCGCGAGGCCGAGCTGCATAAAGCTACGCCTATCCAAAGGACCAGCACAGGACTGAATGGGGGAACGTGGGTTGCCAAGGTTCATAACGTGAGTGATTAGGAGATGATCCGAAAAAAATGCTCGTTTGAAAAGAGGGGGGAACTGGTTTTTATCAAGGGGAAGCAAACACGGCTAACTCCGTGCCGCTGGCGCCATCCCACAATCGAAGGGCACTGTCTTCGCCTCCGCCGATAATCAACGCCCCGCTCGAAGCGCTCGCAGCAGACTGCATGAAGTCTGGAAGTTTCGCGATGGCGCGAACTTCTGTGCCATCGTCAGAAACGATCCGAACCAGATTCTCTGCGCTGGAAGTCACGATCTTCTGGGATGCTCCTAAGAACTGCAACGCGGTGACCTCCTTATTCCAGCCAATGATTTTTTTAAGACGCTCCCCCGAAAGCAAATCCCACGTGTTCACGACGCCGTCTCCTCCGGAGGTAGCCAGCACCCGGGCGTCGGCGCGAAAAGCTACCCCCATGACGTGATGCGTATGCGCCTCCAGCAGATAAATTTGTTTCCCCGTAGAAACATCCGTTACTCGGGCGAGTTTGTCGGCGCCGCCAGACGCGAGCCACTTTCCGTCCGGAGAAAAATCAAGGCTCAACACAGTATCCTCATGGCGGTCCTTCCAAGTTTGAAGCAACTTACCCGACTCAATCTCCCAGAGTAGAATATCTCCTGAACGCGATGGCTCGCCGCTCCCAACGGCAAGCATCTTGCTGTCCGGACTAAACCGAACTGCGCTGACCCGATCGACGAATGGTGAGTTTGAACTTTGTCCTCCAAGAACGCGCTCAAGCTTCCATGTTACCAAACTGCTTGTCTGAAAAATACTCCCGTCCAAACCAACCGCACAAAAACCAACGCCACCCGTAGCCTTCAGACTCACCGCTCCAAGGCTACCTCCGGCGGATAGTGACTCCACGGGCGCACCGGAGGAAGTCGCCCAAACCTGCTGTTTTCCGTCCGAGAAAACGGCTGCTACGGCGTGGCCAGTTTCGGAAAAAGCTACGGAAAGTGCCCGTCTTGCGGTCTTGGCGACTTCCTGTTTAAGCGTCGCACCCAAAGCTATCGCGTCAGCCTGCACTTTTTTCGCAACCTCGAGTGCGGCATTTGATTCGCCCCGAGTCGCCGCATTCTTTTTTTTGTTTTCGGCAATGTGCTGAAGGTGCTCCTCTCCGTCTTTTATGTGGTTTTCCGCAGCGCTCACGGCCGAAGCTGCGGAATTGGCAGCCATCACTGCAGTTGCTAATTTTGTAGTCGCTTCCTTACCCTTCGCCTGAAGCGCCGCGTCCGGCTTTCCGTCAGGCGCGCTCGCAATCGCGGCTTCTGCGGCGTTAGCGGCTTTTTCGGCGTCGTCACGCGCCTTCAAAGCGGGAGCGAGCGCCTTCTGTTTATCAGGCAACTCCTTTTTAGCCGTTGCGATTGCATCGTTTGCCTTCTTCGTAAACGTATCCAATGATTTGTCTGCGGCATCCATTTTGGCTACGAGCGCAGTGTGATAAGCGACGTCCAATGCAACGCGCGCTGCCTCCCATTCCACGCGAGCAAGACTCGCTGAAGTCGTCGAATCTCCCCGCAACTCGAGCCCAGGTTTGCCAGTCGCAACATCAAAAAGACGAACAGCACCATCCGAGGATGCCACCGCGAGGACCAATCCATCGGTAGAAATTGCACAGGTAACTGGCGATGTCGTTTTAATCTCGCGCAGCACTTTGGCCTCTTTGAGAGAGAAGATTCGCAGGCATCCGTCCTCACTCGCGATCACCATTTGGTCAGGCGAAGGAGTTTGCAAAATAGAAATTACCGGAGCGCTTGCATCAACAAGCTCTTTGGCTCCATTTGTTTCCATTAAATTATAAACATGAACAAACTTATCGTCTCCGCCCGTGAACAACGTCTTTCCATCCTGCGTCCATGCCAACGTTCTGGTTCCTGGATGACCCAAAAAATCAGCGCTTAAACCTTCTTCAGAAAGCGGCCGAACCTGCAAACTTCCATCCTCACCGCACATCGCGAGCGACGTACCATCCGGAGACACGCTGAGGATGCGCGGCGCGGCCGCAGGAGCCTCCGTCAAAATTCGGAGAACCGCACCGGATTTTGTATCCAAAACGCGCACTCCCAAACGCAAATCGGCAACAACCAACCGACGCCCATCTGGGCTCAACGTCGAAACCGTGGCTGTCGCCGCCTCAAGCTTCGAAACAGTTCCACCAACCTTTTCCTTCCGCCAAATCTTAACCTCCCGAAAACCTCCAGAGGCAAGCCGTTCCCCATCCGGACTAAAATGGACGGATTGGATCAAATCGCTATGAGCGCTGGCGTCCTTGGCGGAAGGGTCGCTGATTCGGGAAATGAATTGTCGGGTGGCGAGATCGTACAAAAAAAGGTGCCCTGCCCGACCGCAAGCGGCGTACCGTCCGTCATTGGTGATAGCAACACTATAGATCGGCTGCACTGTCGTGGGTAGCGCGTGCAGCGCAACGCGAGACGCAGTTTTCGTCGACGCCTTGGCCCCTTGATCGATCCACGTCTTTAATAATTCCAACTCCACAGAAGTGAGCGCCACTGCCCCAGACTTATTGTTTTTGGGAGGCATTTCCGATTCGCCTTGATGAGCCGCCCATTGAAAAACCGGACTCTCTCCGCCCTTCCCCGGAACTAAACCCGCCCCGGATTCACCCCCTTTTTTTGCAGACTCCACGCTCTCCAAATTCAGCCCCGACTTCGTGGTTTTCTTGTTGTGACACGGGACGCAATTCGAAGCCAGAAAGGGGTAAACATCTCGGTAATAGTCGAGGTCAGCAGCCGAAATCTGCGCACAAAAAAACGGCAACGTCAGCGCCAGCAACTGGACACATTGCGCAAAAAGCGGGCGAGTTGGACGCGAACTCTGCATCATTTCGCCTCCATCGCCTTCACATGAATCCGGATGGGCTCGGAAAAAACGATATCCACAATATCCTTCGGTGCAGCTGCTTCTGTCACAGCTTTTAAGCGCTTTACAGCTTCGCCTTTGTTCGCCTCCGCGACCTTCATGCGTTCTGTAGCCGCCTGGGTTGCGAGCGCCGTCTCACTCGAAGTGTCGCCCGCTCCAGCTTTTGAGACATCAGCGAGGCGCTGTAACTCGACCGCAACTTCCGCGACTTTCGACTCGGCTTCAATCTGCGCCAACTCCGCGGCCTTGAGTGCCCCGAGGTTATAGCGGTATTTGGCCACCACTCCGCCGTGGATCGCCAGAGTGTAGTCGCCAGAAGTCGTTTTCAGTGAAGCCAAGTCCAGCACCAACTCCGCCTTGTCTGCCTTGGAAGGAACGTCGACGGGGGCCATACTTGCGAAGTCAGCCCCGAGAGGTTTGAGTTTCACTGGCCCTCCGGAAAAATCTCCACGCCATGTGAGCTTGAGCGGAATAGTCAACTTCCCACCCACAGTCGCTTCGAAAGGCTCTGGACTGGCGCCTGCGATCGTCAGAGGCGCAACTTCGTCGCCACCTACCGAAACTGGAAAATCGGCCATCAGACGAGGCGAGGGAATTTCGCCACTTGCGTCCTTAACGGGCCAGACCATCGATGCAGTCGGGCACTCGCGGATGACATCCACTCCGTTTACCTTCCCTCGCCCAAACACCCGCGCGAGCGCCATACCCCGAGGTGCATTTTCTGCCGTAGTTAATAAAACGTAGCCTTGGCTTTTTCCAGCTGGGATCCTCAGTCCAGTAGCGGAAACGCCGGGCGGCAAGTTTTCGACACCCAACTCAATCTCCCCGTCAAAACCATCCCTGCGGACTACGACAACATCCAGACCCATAGTCGCGCCCCGACGTAAAGAAACCGGTTTAGACAGAGCCGCGCGGTCCCCGTTTCGCAACTCCATGTGCAAAGCCCACGCCACAAGCGAGAAGTCCGGCTCAGCTTTGCGCACATTTAACTGGTAAATATTCCGTGGCTCCGAGCGGGTTCCGCCAAACAAATCGCGAATCTGCAACCGGTAGAGTCCATCCTCCTTCACTTCGAACTTGCCGTAAGGATCTGGGCTCCCCACGTCATAAGGTACTCCGTCGTACGCATAACCATTGGAGGAAAGCTTCACTGGGCTAACAATGTCGTTAAATTCTGCGACGTCGGAAAATTGTTCGCCCGCCTCGTTTTTTTTCACCTGTTGGACGAGCACAAACGGATCAGTGGGGAGACCCAGCCTTTCGGATAAAACCTCCACCCACCAGACGTCTCCCTTCTTGGCGCTGAACTCATAGGTGTCTACATCGCCCGCCTTCGCGAAGCGGCCGTGGATGGCGCAGGGTAGCGTGACTTTTTGCGCCTGAGAGGCTTTGTCGTTTGGCTCCACCTCCTCAGCAATAAGAGTATCAGCGGATGGACCGTTTTTAGGTGCGGAAGCTGAGCCCACACTCCGTGTAGATGGCTGACGCTGGAATGATTCGCCCTCGGGCAATTTCGCAAAAACGAGCCGATAAAAGTTTTCCCCGCCCCCTTGAAAGGTGAGGCCGTGCACCTTCACGATGTAGTTCCCCTCGGTTGCAGCGGTGAAATCGAGTAGGCCGCTTTGCCTCTCCGCTCGAATGTCGCGCCCCTGCCCGTCGGCGAGAATTAGAACGGGAGTCAGTCTCGAGTCGATTCCCTGAGCGGCACAATCGATCACGAAGCGTTCCCCTTTCTTCGCGGTGAAACTATAAAAATCGACTGCTCGGGCCGTGGTAAAAGCGTTACACAGAGAATTAGGCTCGAGCGCAAAAGCCGTCTCCAACGTCGTGTTTGGCTTGAGCCGAGTAACTTCGGCGAACGTTCCGACAGAAAAGCACCGTGCAGAGGAAATCCCCAAACGGGTCATCAATCTCGCATCATAAACACCGGGAAGCGCATCCGCGGAGACCGTCACCACAAATTTATTTTTCAAGACGACTCCTGCAGCGTCAGTTTTAGATTGGGCCACAATCTTTGGTGAAGAGAAGAGAAGTTGCGCCTCCTCATCAACATTTTCACCCGTAATCGTAATTTCTACGGTTCCACCAACTTTCGCACCCATAGGCATCAGTGTGAGCAACCGAGGTGCGGGAAGAATGACAAGCTGCGCGAGAACTTGCGGAGCCAAGAGGGAAGTCGCAAAACCAATAAGAAGGGCGGCGAAGGGGAGACGAGTGCGAGACATAACGGCTTAGTGGTTATAAAGAAATTCTTTTGTATTAAGAACGGCCCAAATGAGATCCTCATAGGCAGCAGTGCGAGCCTTGGCTGGAACCAGCGCTACTCCGGCAGCGTCGGCGCGCGGACGGGCGAGAAACTCTATCGCTGTTTGTCGCTCCGACGCCTTAGGGAGGCGACATAACGCGGCCTCGTAAAGTTCGTCGATGTTCGCAGCGTCATCGACTCCCTTAGACAACTTAGCAGCGCGACCATCGGACTTGGCCAACTTGGTTTTCACCTCAGTAGCGTTCATCAAGTGTAGGCTTTGCGAGAGGCTTGACGATTGGACGCGTTCGCATTCGCAAGCGCTGTCTGCCTCGGGGCGCCCGAAAACTGTGAGGAAATAGGAGGCCTTGTTGTAGCTGTTATCTGGGAGTGCAATCGCGCGAGTGCCTGCCGGCAAGTCCGCGAAATCTGTTGTTGCCCCAGTCAACTGATCCACCGCATCCAGAAGCACTTCGGCATTAAGCCGCTTTGGATAAAAGTGCGAGAAATTCTGCCGATCACTTGCGTTGAAGTTGTTAGGAATAGCACTCAATTGGTAAGCCGCCGAGTTCACTATGATACGGACGACCGCTTTGAGATCGAATCCGCTTTCCGTGAAATGCCGCGCTAACGCCTCCAAGAGCTCGGGGTTTGACGGCGGGTTAGTATCACGGATGTCGTCCTCGGGCTCGACCAATCCCCGGCTGAAAAAGTGTTTCCAATAGCGGTTGACTAGAGACTTCGCGAAAAAGGGGTTCGATTTCTCGCTCATCCAATCCGCAAGATTCAGTCGGGGGTCATCATCTGGCGCGATTTCCATGGTCTCACCGCCCAGACCAGCCGGCTTAACGAGGCCCTTTGTTTTTTTGTTTTCGACCTGCGCCATGCCTCGCTTGTGGAACACGATTGATTGCCCAGCAACGGGAGTCGGGCGGCGACCAATCTGGCTAAAAAAAGCGGAAAGTCCGTAATAGTCTTTCTGGCTCCAGCGCTCGAAAGGGTGATGGTGACATTGTGCGCAATTCATCCGGACGCCGAGGAAAAGCTGCGCAACGTCTTCGAGTTGTTGCTCTGGCGTTTTGACCTGATTGTACCAAGCCACCGGCGGATTGCTCACCGCCTCGCCCGTCGCCGCCAGTAATTCGCGTACGACGCGATCATACGGTTTGTTGGCGAGCAGACCGTCCCGCAACCAGGCGTGGAACGCGAAGCTCGCTGGGGTGCCCTTATCCAGACGCTTGTTGCGAAGGAGAGCCGCCCATTTATTGGCGAAATAATCGGCGTACCCGCCACTGGCCAATAGCGATTCCACCAACTTGGCACGCTTATCTGGCGAGGAATCGGCAAGAAAAGCACGGGTCTCCGCAACTGTCGGCTGGTGACCGGCGACATCCACAGAAACGCGCCGCAGAAAAGTGGCGTCATCACACAAACCAGAGGGCGGAATTCCCAGCGTCTTTAAATTAGCGAAGACAAGTTCATCTACAAAACTCTGTGGCTTTGGAACATCCGAAACTACCGCTCCGAGGGGCACGGAGGCGCAATACGTCGCCACCATCCCCTGATAACGCACCATCACTGCCGCATTCCCGGGAATGTCGGAGACCTTTACCAATCCGATATCGTCCACCTCCGCTAGGTTTTTGTCATTCGCCTCGAAAACCGCATGACGAGTCACGTCCCTGCTGCTGCCATCAGAAAAGTGAGCGACGACTTTCAGTTGCTGCTCGGAATGCATCGCAAGCGTGCCTCTTTTGGGCAGCACCTCCAGAGCAGTAACGTGCGGGGTAAACTCCTCAGCGTAAGACATCCCTTGCCCAATCCACGCAAGTATCGTGCGGTAATCTTCGGAATCGGGAGACATTTTGCGACCTCCACCGTGGGGCGTGGCATTGGTGGCTTTTCTCAAAAGAAGGCTGTGCTCGGGCGCGGCTGGAAAGACTCGCCTTCCGCGACCTTCTTTCACAATGTGCTCGAAGTCCTCGTGTGGCTCAAAGCCAAAAAGAGAAAGCCGAAAGCCATTCTGTCCGTTCCCCGCTTTGGCGTGACAAGCTCCCGTGTTGCAACTGGCCTTCGTGAGTACGGGAGCGACATCGTTCACAAAAGTAAGTCCCGATGCCCCTTCGGCCCTACCCACAACAATGCCGAGGCATACAAATGTGAAAAGATACAGACTGAAGAGGGGAACGCGCATGGGTGGCAGAAAGTACAACCGCTTTTCGCGCTTATTCTTTGGTGAGATTTGAAACTGCACACGGGCGCTGCCACGTCCGTTGGAAAACTGCGCAATCGTCATTTACGCATCCCTTGGTTCATCCGCTCTGATTGCCCCTCGCGGAGTTTGCCTTTTCAACCAGATTCATTAGCTTGAAACCCTATGGCGAAACCTTCTGCCCTCGGAAAAGGTCTGGGCGCACTGATTAGTGCGCGGCCCGCAGCCCAGTCTCCAGCCGCAAACCCAGCGA
Organism: uncultured Spartobacteria bacterium; assembly: GCA_903919125.1. Classification (GTDB taxonomy): domain Bacteria; phylum Verrucomicrobiota; class Verrucomicrobiia; order Chthoniobacterales; family Chthoniobacteraceae; genus Chth-196. The sequence continues at coordinate 24,398 of CAIXGS010000045.1, forward strand.
ACGCAGCAACCCCAATTGCATCCCCCTCAACAGTGGGTGAAAAGGGAGAGCGCGTGCAGCAACTTCCCGTGCGCAGCCTTGCAGCTTCCTCGCTGCAACCCCGCAAAAACTTCCCTGAGGAGGAACTTCGGGAACTCGCCGACTCCATCCGCGAGCACGGAATTTTGCAGCCCCTCATCTGCCGAGTGCACGAGGGTCGCAACGAACTGATCGCCGGAGAACGCCGCTGGCGAGCCGCCCAAATTGTGGGATTAGAAACGGTCCCAGTGATTCTCAGGGAGGCCTCCGACAAAGACGTTTTGGAACTCGCGCTCATCGAAAATCTTCAGCGCGCGGAGCTCAATCCCGTGGAGGAATCCAAGGCGTACCTGCGGCTTTCCCAAGAGTTTTCCATGAAGCAGGAGGACATCGCAAAGCGCGTCGGACGCAGCCGGGCATCGATCGCAAACAGCTTGCGTTTGCTGGATTTGGCGCCGGAGATTCAAACATGGCTAACACAGGATCGTTTGAGTGTTGGACATGCAAAAGTGCTTCTGGGGCTCCGCTCTTCAGAAGAGCAGGTGGCTGCTGCAGAGGAAGTTTTACGTAAAGGACTCACCGTCCGCGCCACTGAAACCTTGATCGCACAGCAGTCCGCAAACACGGGGGACGTTCGTCGTGCAAAGAATAACAAGGCAACATCCCGACTCGCTCCCGCACTGCACAATTTGCAAAACCGTTTACAGCGCCACCTAGGCACCCACGTCGCTTTGCATCATGGAGAGAAACGGGGCCGGATCGAGATCGATTATTACGGGCAGGATGATCTTGAGCGGTTACTCGTTGTGATCGGATTAGCTCAGGAAGAACTTTAGGGGAGACTATGGTTCTGTTTCGAAATTCGCCCGGAATTTTGGCGATTGCTCTTGTGGCGATCCTCCCCCTCACCGCCTGTAAGCGGGAGGCGAAATTGCCTGCTGAATCAGCTACAACCGCGGCCCCCGCGCAAACCATACCGCTGGATATTTGGACGGAGTTTAGCGGGCAACGTGCCTTGGATAATGTCCGCGCGCAAGTTGAGTTCGGGCCACGCCCAGCGGGTTCTCCGGAACTGGCGAGAGCGCGGGCGCAGATCGTTGTCACGCTCCAAGCTTGCGGCTGGAACACCGAAGCACAGGAGTTTACAGCCCCAACTCCCAATGGCCCCATACCAATGGTTAACATCATCGGACGCTTTCCATTGGAACGCGGAAATAAGGCAGGATCCTCGACTCAGAAAATTATCGTCGCGTCCCATTACGACACAAAGTTTTTCCGCACTATCGCGTTTCTAGGTGCCAACGACGGCGCCTCCAGCACGGGGGCGCTTCTGGAACTCGCGAGAGTGTTAGCGCTTGATCCAAACCTTGCGGCAAAGGTGGAGTTGGTGTTTTTCGATGGTGAAGAGGCCATCCAACAGTTCACAGAAACTGACGGCCTTTACGGCAGTCGCTACTACTCCACTCAGTTGCGGGAGACAGGCAGGGCAGCGCAGTTCAAGTGCGGACTCGTCTGGGATATGATTGGTGACAAAGATCTTACTATCACCCTCCCGCAGGACTCTCCGAAGGAACTCACCATGGCGATACTCGCTTCCGCAGAAAAATTACAATGCAAAAAAGCGTTTCGTATTTTTGACCGGCCCATCCTGGACGACCATGTTCCTTTGAACCAGATCGCGCGTATCCCATCACTGGATGTGATCGATTTTGAATATCCACCGTGGCATACTGCGGACGACACACTGGATAAACTCAGCGCCGCCAGTCTCCAGATCATCGGCTCGGTGACACTCCATTATTTGAAGCAGAACTTTTAAGTCTGCCACACTTAAAAAATACTAAATCCTGACTGCAAGCTATTTACAGGCACCCTTGATAAAATCCACCGTGTCTTTCCGGAACTTCTCTGCGTCCGGAAGATTGAAGTACATCATGTGGCCGCTTGCGTATTCTTGGAAACGAAGGTTCGCGCGGAGCGATTTTGGAATGGGCAATTGATTGATGCTAAACTGCATGGCGTCCTGGGGCACCACAAGATCGCTGCGACCCACCTGTAGGAGGACCTGTAATCGGGGATTCCGCACCAGCGCCTCAGCCAGGCGGTTCTCCATGGAGACAAACCGGTTGGCGTACTGATTGAAATTCCATACCCCATAAATGGGAGCCATGACGCGATAAGGATGATCACTCTCAAACTGAAGTGTGTCGCGAACGTACGCATTGATGGACGCGGAAACCGCACCGCGAAGGAAGTCGGCAGAAGGATCGAAACTGGGTGCTTGAGCGTCGATCTGGATGTCATCAGCCAGCACGCGGGCGTCGTAGCCACCGAGGATTTTGCCCTCGTCTTTGAGCAGTTGTTTACGAAAGCGCCAGCGGTCAATCCGTAAGTTTTGATCTAAAACTTGTTGCGCAGTAAGCCCCGTAAGGCGAGCGACTTTTGCCGCAACTTTCTGACGCTCCGCGTCTGGCAAAGTGTTGCCTTTGAGCAACGCAACAGCATACTCGCCCTGAGCGAATGCCCTAGATTCCGCTTCAGCATTTGCGGGGTCGGACTGTAAATCGGCCGCCAACTTTTTATGAAAATTTGCCACGTTCGTCAGCGAGGGTAGCGCGCAAATAAACGGCAAATCATTGGACGTCTGCTCGCTAATTGTTTGGTAGTTCAACAGCCCTGAGACGATCTGCAAACCATTGAGATAAATGCCGTGCTTGGACTGCAAATGCTCAGCGAGTCCCGCACCTCGAATACCGCCGTAGCTTTCACCGCACAGAAACTTCGGAGACTCCCACCGTTTTTCGCGGGCACAAAACATCCGGATGAATTCGCCCACTGCCTCGATGTCTTCCTCTACGCCAAGAAATTGCTTTTCGTTTTCACCCTTCGCAGCGCGACTTAGTCCAGTGCTCACCGGATCGATGAAAACCAAATCAGTCGCGTCGAGAACCGAGTTTGGATTTTCCACCAAAGCCGCGAGAGTCGCGGGACGACGACCATCTAGCAGCGTGTCAACCCGACGAGGCCCGAGACCCCCCAAATGCAACCACACCGCAGAGGAACCGGGGCCGCCGTTAAAACAGAACATCACCGGTCGGGAAGCTGGTGCAGCCTTGCAAGCGCGCTCCCCACTGTCGCCAGAAGCAGCGTAATAAACAAAAAAAACGTTCGCACGTAACATCCCGTCTTCTTTGAGGATAGGCAACATTCCCGTCTGCGCGCAGTAACGCAATTCCTTCCCAGAGATGTGGACGACTCCAGAGGTTTCCTTAGGCTTCACTTCCACCTCTTTCACCGCCGGTTTGGCTTCATCTTTGTTCTTTTCAACTGACTCGACAGGCTTCTTTTCTGTTTCCTCAGCCCCACAAACAGACGGAGACAAGCAAGTAAGAAGGAACAAGGTAAGAGCGGAAATGGACTTCATGACGTCACAATGGTCGCATTGTATTCCGAAGTTTGGGAGGGCAAAACATCGCTTTGGATTGTTTCCAAATACGGGCCAAGCAATGTTGGGCACAGAAATTCTTTCCCAAAAATGAGCCACTCCGTCCCCACAAAAACAGTTTTCCTCACCCGGAAACTGTCGCGCGTTTGTGGATTAAACTTCTTTCCGATCCAATCCCTCCTCCTCGTAAAACGGTGGGTAATTTTTTTGAAGCGCGTCTGGCGACTATGGCAAGTCGGATACTGAGCAGGCGAATGGCAGAGAGGTCAAAGAGGTGACTTTACAACTAAAATAAATGCACTAAAACCTCGATATAAGCATTTTAGCTGCATTTTTTAATTCAATCCAGCGCTCCCAATCATAATCCGGCGCGTGAACGATATGCCGCAAGATGCTGCGCCACTCCAGAAGGGCACGCTCGATGTCTCCCATCCGAAGCGTCTCACTCAACCACTGTTGTTTCGGTAATCCCAGCTGCTCAATTCCTCGTACGGCCTCGCTCGCGCCCGCGCCGTAATCCGCAGGTGTGCCCATTTGCAGGTAATGATCGTAGTCCGCGTTACGATACGTGCGTTGACATACGGCAGCGAGACGCCCGGCACTTAGCGCTCCCTCCTGCGCAAAGCGTGGGCCGCCGCGCAAATCGGCGACATCAAAGAGCAGATCCTCAACGGCGTAATTAGCGTCTTCCAGAGCTGCAGCTACCGCAAGTCCCTCTCCATGTTGAAAGAAGGAGAATAGGATACCCCGACGCGTCGGTGTACCGTCGGACTCGATCAAGCCCAGTTCGCGCCAAGCCATCGCTGCCGATGGTGTAATCGCAACGCTAGAACACCAGTCTCTCTGCGAACACTCAGCGCACTCAGCGGGTTCGATTCGACGCAATGGGGGATCTACCAAGGTACGGCCAGCAGAATCCATAAATGCTTTTAGCGGCACTTCTCCAAAGCTGAGCTGCACAAAAAGCTGCTCGCCTCGAGGCACCAGCGCGATCGCAACCCCGCCTCCAGTCAACCCCTCAAGCTTTTTTAGTACAACGCCTTCCAATTCCTCAGCTGACACCTCCCTACACATAAGCGCCTGCCTCAGCTTAGGCGAAAGAACCAACACTCCCCCTGCCCCGCGCTGCCCGAGATGCATTTCCCTACCATAGCGCTTTAACGGACCGGGCAGACGACAAACCGGGCCCTTCCCAAACTTCTGCATCCGGTCGGCGACACTCTCCGCGCGCACCCAACGACCGCTTATTACCGCAGCATCATCGCCTTTTTTAGCCGCATCGCCATCGCCAAGTAGCACCCAGCAATCCGATAGTTTTGATTCCGTCGCTGGAGGTTGCGCTTCCCAAACAGCGTTACTTCCCCACATCTGTGCTCTGCCCCGGCGCAGGAACCGGGCACGCTCCGAATCCACCTTAAGACCGCACGGCATCTCACCCGTAGCGAGGGAATGCTCACAGCCAATGTGGACTGTAAGGGTGGAAAACAGTCTGGAATTCAGTCGAAGTGCACTTTCAAAAGATGGGAGGCCACGCAGCGCAGCGTGATGCATGACAGCGAGCAACGTTGGCCAATCTAGATGATTACTACGGCGCAGAGGCAAGGGTTGGGCGTCGCAAAGTCTCGGGGGATGCTGCGACACCAACGCGTATCCCGTCTCGTCGAGTCCGCGCCGACCAGCACGCCCAAACATCTGCAACAGCTCCGCCGAACTCACTTTACGCTCAAACGCTCCTACCAAATAGGTCGTGCCGGAAACGGCAACAGACCGCATGGAAAAGTTGATGCCAGCGGCGAGCCCCATCGTTGCGACCACCACCCGCAACTGCCCAGCCTTCGCGAGAGGTTCAACCAGTTGCGCGCGCTGCGCAAAAGAAAGACCGCTATGATGGTAGGCCACTCGCATTCGCAGTAACTTTGTCAGGTTGCGTCCGGCGAGTTGAACTTGGACATCGGTGAGATGAAGCGGTGCGCATGGAGGAAGTGCCGCGGCGATATCCCCAGCTAGCTGCTCGGCAGACTTGCGTCTCGGAGCAAAGAGCAGAACGGGCCCCAGATCCTCGGCCAACGCGTTGCGGATCATCCGAGGCCACCAGGAACGGACAGCCGCGGGCGATCGGTCTGAGAGGGAGGGCAAGTCGACTTCCTCCAATGGCACCGGCCTTTCGTGATGGGAAATAAGCCGCGCCTGACGACCGATGCGATGAAGCCAATCCACGATCTCCTGAGGATTCGCGACGGAACCGCTCAGCAAAAGCAGTTGAGTTGACTCTGGAGCGAGCGCGATCGAAAGCTCGTAATGCACACCGCGTACTGGGTCGGCAAGCATCTGATATTCGTCGATCACGAGCAGGCGCGGGCCGTTTCCAGAAAGTAGGCAAGCACGCTGAGTTTCAAGCGTGGCCACGACCACCTTTCTATCGAGGCCCTCGGCTAGATCGCCCGTGGCAATCCCCACGTCCCAGCCGCGCTTTTTCCACTCCGCGAGCTTGTCGTTTGCAAGAGCCCGAGTGGGCACGGTGAACACTGCGCGCCCCTTTATAGAGTTGTATAAAAGCTCGAAAATGAACGTTTTACCCGCACCAGTTGGCGCGTGTACCACAACATCCAAGCCCTCGCGCAAAGCTTTCACAGCCTGCTGTTGCCAGAGGTCCGGAATGGAAATTGACTGCGAAAGAACGGAGGCAAGCACGGAAGGAGTGGCGTATGAAACAAAGCGCTCACCTTCCGAAGAAGAGGATCGCTCCTGCTACGATAAGGCGGCCTTCCCGCTATTCAAGAGGACTTGTAGCGCCTTACGATGCGCCGTAGGCAGGGCAGTATCAGCAATCACCGAATCCCGCGTAAACCAGCGCTGGCTCTCCCCCAGAGGCTCGGGAGCCGGCGCCTCAAAGATGCGCAACGTTACTTTGTGATGGGTAAACGGATAAACCGTCTCGAACAAAACAGGTCCCGTTCCCGCTTCCTGAAGAGGAGGTAACTTCCACATGCCACCGGCGCGCCGCCCGTGCTGCTGTTCCAAAAGAACTTCTGAGTCCCTCACGATCCAGGCTGCCCATTCATCCATTTTTACAGTCGCGCGCCGCGGCCCCTTCCTCGGCAATTGCCCAGGTTCAACCGCTGCGCAGTCCCTTTGGATCGGACATTCCAGACACCTAGGATTTTTCGCGACACATACGAGGGCACCCAACTCCATCAGTGCGGAAGTATGAAGGCGACCTCCTCCTGCGGCGGGAAGTAAATCATTGGCGAGGCGCCAGATGTGTCGGGTGCCTTTGGGAGTGTCCACCGGCAATTGATAATTTGCCACACGTGAAAGTACGCGAGCGATGTTGGCATCCACAGCAGCCTCGGCCCGATCAAAAGCGAAACTTGCAATGGCACCTGCGGAGTACGCACCGACGCCGGGGAGCGTTTTTAAAAGGGCAGGATCCGAGGGAATGCGTCCTTGAAATTGCTCCATCACCACTTGGGCCGCCCTCTGTAAGTTTCTTGCACGCGAGTAGTAACCAAGCCCCTGCCACAGATGTAGGACTGTCGACTCCGGTGCGGCCGCTAAATCTGCGAGCTGCGGAAGCGCCTCCATCCAGCGCAAGAAGTACGGAATCACCGTCACCACCTGCGTCTGTTGCAGCATGAACTCGGAAACTAAAACAGCGTACGGAGACGGATTTTCACGCCACGGCAATTCTCGTCCCGTGACCAAAAACCAATCCGCTAATCTTGACCGGATGCCCTCAGCAACAGAAGGCTCAAACCCGCAGTCCGAGTCAGACAACTCCTGAGTGACGCTCATGCACCGGACGTTACCCCCTTAACGGATGGGCGAAAAGTCTGTAGCTTTCAGGTAGATAGACTTAACGCCTTCGGGCTGTGGGAGCGTCAGAGCACCACCTGTTTCACTCGCAGCTTTTGCCGCAATCCACTCGGGGTCGGCGCGGAAAGTATCAAAGGATTTGAGGCCGGCTTCTTTACTGGGATGACTCAAAATATAAATGAGAGTCCGTGAATCGGCAGGCTCTTTGTCCGGTGCTGGAGTCCAATATCCGATGTGTGTCATCCCATGACGCGTAAAGAGTTTGAGAGTATGATCGCGAAAACGGCTATTGAGAGCGCTTAGCTTTCCTTCGGGCGTTGTGTAAGTCCGCAGCTCAAAGACACGCTCAGAAGCGTCTTTTGTGGGTTGAATCAGTGGCGAATAATCGGTGGCGCTGAGGAAGATAGAGGTCGGCGGCTTAGCGAGGATTTTACCATTGAACTCGCTGGCCTGACGCGCGATTTGCCAATCTGGATCCTTGCCAAATGCCGCCCAAGATTTTGGAGCATCAGCACGGCTCTTGTGCGCGATGATGTAGATGAGCGTGTTGTCTGCACCGTCGGCGGCCTCGATTGGCACCCAGTAGCCGATATTTTCCATGCCATGCTTTTCAAAGAGTTGGCAAGTGTGGTTACGAAAACGGTTGAGCAAATCGGGCAGTTTACCTTCGTTGGTGACGTAAGTGCGCAGCTCAAAAACGCGCTCATCAGTCGCCGCGAAAGCGGAGTTAGATTGGGAAAGAAGACACATGGCGGAAGCAAAAACGGAGCTCATCCAAAGGCGGCGTGTGATTTGAAGGTTCATTTTAGGATTAGTGGTAGGAGAATTAGTGAGGACAATAACGGGCGACATCTAGGCGAGTTAGGGCAGTTTGAGAGAGTCTCATTTATCGGACTGGTCGCGCCCCAAAACACCGAGGCAGCGGGTGACCAAGGAAGTCCAGCCGGTCTGATGGCTGGCTCCCAGCCCCTGGCCATGGTCGCCGTGAAAATATTCGTGAAACTGAACGTGATCCCGCCAGTGCGGATCGTTGGCGTGAGGATGACTCTCACCCAAACACGGGCGCTGCCCCTTTTCGTCCAACGTGAAAATCGAGGACAAGCGCCGGGCCAATTCATGAGATACCTGCCTCAGGTTCACCCAATTACCCGAATGCGTGGGAAGTTCGACCTTGAAACTGTCCCCGTAAAAATGGTGGTAACGCTCCAAGGCCTCCACTAACAAGTAGTTGATAGGAAACCAGATGGGGCCTCTCCAATTAGAGTTCCCACCGAAAAGACCACTCTGAGATTCACCGGGTTCGTAGGAAATAGAATAGTACGTTCCATTGAGCGAAATGCCGTACGGCTCTCGGGCATGGACTCGGGAAAGCGACCGAACGCCGTGGGGCGAAAGGAATTCGTCCTCGTCCAGAATATAGCTCAAAACCCGTTGAAGCCGTTCACGGGAAGGGACGGAGAGGAGGCGCAGCATGCGTGCGTCGTCGCCCATTTGTTCGGTCATACAGGAGACGTGACGCCCGAGGTCGGGACGGTTTTTGAGGAACCATTCCATCCGGGACTTAAACCCCGGTAGACGATCAATCACCCTTTGATCAAGCACTTCGACGGCGAGCAAAGGAATGACGCCGACGACCGAACGAGTCCGCATCGGAGTGGAGCCGTGTTTTTCGATGAGCAGTTGGTCGTAGTAAAAACCGTCCCGCTCGTCCCAGAGACCATCGCTGCCGAGTGCGTTCATGGCGTCGACAATTTGGATAAAGTGCTCAAAAAACTTGGACGCGATATTCTCGTAAGCGGGCCGCTCTTGAGCTAGCTCCAAAGCCATGGAAAGCATTGAACCACAGTAAAATGCCATCCATGCGGTGCCGTCAGCCTGAGCCAGTGAGTGGCCGCAAGGCAGAGGTTTGGAGCGGTCAAAAAGTCCGATGTTGTCCAACCCCAGAAAGCCACCGGCGAAGATGTGTTTCCCATCCACATCCTTGCGATTGACCCACCAAGTGAAATTCACCAGCAGCTTTTGGAAGCAGCGCTCGAGGAAATCTAAATCGCGCTTCAGCTTGGTGCCAGACATCTTATACACCCTCCAACAAGCCCATGCGTGGACCGGCGGGTTCACATCACCAAAGTTCCATTCGTAGGCAGGGATCTGTCCACTTGGGTGCATGTACCACTCGCGCAGGATTAACTCCAACTGCCCCTTGGCAAACTCAGGATCCACTTTCGCCATGGGGATCATGTGGAAAGCAAGATCCCATGCCGCAAACCAAGGGTACTCCCACTTATCCGGCATCGAGAGAATGTCGCTGGCGTGAAAATGCTGCCAATCCCCGTTGCGCACGTCTCCGCGCCCAGTGGGAGGCGCCGGTTGATTTGGGTCGCCCTGCACCCAACTGGGCACAACAAAGTGATAGAACTGCTTGGACCACAACAGTCCTGCGTAAGCCTGACGCGCGACAGAAACTTGGTCCTCAGTGAGCCGTGGAGAAATTAGCGCACCATAAAAAGCGTCGGCTTCCTGACGCCGCTTCTCCATCACCGCGTCAAAGGTGTCAAACGCGACCGTAGCCCCCAAATCCTCGGATTCTTTGGTTAAGCGCAGCCGTACCACGGCACTTCCGTGGGCTGGAATTTGAAGCTCAAAATGAGCGCCGAGCTTTGTTCCTACATCCTCGCGAACCGCAGAGGGCTGCTCCCAAATAATCGCGCGATGAAGGCCGTCCTTTACGAAACCTCCCTCGTTAGAGACTCCGTAAAGCGCCTCAGCATTGGTTTCGTTTTCAGTAAATAAAAGCGGCGCATCTTCTTCGATACGAAACAGAAAGCGCCCCAGCGTTTCATGTTCGGCCAACACCGTGCGCGCATCCAGCTTGCGCAAGGATGGTTTACGCTCCGTGGAACCGTGAGTGTCGCCCCAGCTCCACGTATTACGAAACCAGAGCTTTGGAAGCAACGTGAGCGGCGCCGCGTCCGAGCCACGATTTTCAATCGTAAAGCGAATCAAAAGATCCTCCGGACCGTCCTTTGCGTACTCGACGAAAACGTCAAAGTAACGATCGCCCTCAAATACTCCCGTATCGTGCAACTCAAACTCGGGGTCCAATTTACCGCGCCTTGCATTTTCGCGGATCAGCTGTTCGTAAGGAAAGGCTTGTTGCGGATACTTGTACAAGCCGCGCATATAAGAATGCGTGGGAGTCGAGTCCAAGTAATACCATTGCTCCTTGGCATCCTCCCCATGGTTGCCCTCCGGATTGGTCAAACCGAAAAGACGCTCTTTGAGAATCGGATCCTTTTTATTCCAAAGAGCCACGGCGAAGCAAAGCCTGCAACGGCGGTCCGTTAGCCCAAGCAAACCGTCATCCCCCCAGCGATAAGCCCGAGTTCGGGCGTGCTCGTGGGGGAAGTGCTCCCAGGCATCGCCACCGCTTGAGTAGTCCTCCCGGACCGTACCCCATTGCCGCTCAGCAAGATAAGGCCCCCAACGATGCCAGTCTTCTTCTCGGGTAGCCGCTTTCTGAAGGCGTAGTTGTTCTGGCGTGTATTTAATCATGGGGGTGGAAGGTAACCGCTTGTCCTAAAGGATTATTCGGTCTCTTTGATTTGAATATGGCGGTATTCCATTGTCCCCCGATCCGCCTCTAGTCCGACAGGACCATCAGCAGGCAATTTTAGCGCTTCCTCCAACACCTCGCCGTTGCATGTGCAATGGGCAACATTGTCCTTCACGAGCACTTCAATCGTGTTCCAGTCCTGAGGCTTGTAATTTCCCAATTTGTAATACGGGCCCGCCACCCAATAGTCCCGGCACTGCAACTGCGGCTTGCGCAAAAAGATGCCGCTATCAGCGTTCACCGAAGCCCGAAACTCTAACTTGAGGTGAAAGTTCTTTGGGAAGGTTTGCACCGTCCATAACTGCCGGAGTCTCGGTCCGGCCGCCTGCGGGTGTACCGTCAAGATCCCGTCCCCTGCGGAATAACGCTCATCGGAGGCGACAGTTTTACCGTCAAAAACTTCGGCTGGGGTATAAGACCAACCGGAAAGGTCTTTGCCGTTGAAGAGAGAGGTAAATCCAGCGTCAGGGCGCCACTGGGTAGTGGATTCTGGACGGGGAACACCTTGGGCTGGTTGTGGATCCGCTGAGAACGCAGGCTGACCTAGGAGCAGGAGAGCAACCAGCAAGGTCGGGGCGGCAAATCGTTGAGCTTTCGCTTGGTAAGTGGGGGGAATGTGCACCCAGAATCGGTTATCTGAATGTCTGCATTTCGGCAATACGGATCCGGTGGCGCGGCGGCGAGACACGCATGCGCGAATAGAAACATTCTCACGCCAAACCCATACGCTCAGAAAAATCGGATTTCATCCCAAATTAACGGGTAAAATCGCCGCTAATCCCTTATAAACGGACTGAACGAAAGATCCGCTCCGAGTTGTCATGAACTGCAGAACTGCAATCCCCTGCTGTAGTACCTTGCAGGCCAAAACTGCTCCCGCTGCGCTTTTCACACCCCAAAAAAGCAACTCAGCTCCCCTATGAAAAACCAGAACCCCAGTCGGCGTCGGTTCACTGTATGGCTAAGCCTCGCGAGCATCACGCTGGTCGCTGCAATTGGTACGGTAATTTTTCAGAGTCAAGCCCCAGAGAGTGCGTCTCCCCCAAATGGCTCAGCGCTCCAAACGCCCGAGCAAAAAGCGGGGAGTTTGGGAGATGCCGCAGGAAGAACGCCGAAAACAACCGCTTGGTTGGGAGCTCTGCAGGATGTCTTTAACGGGTTGGTGAACGGCGGGAATCCCTCCGGTTCATTCGCGAATACGACACGAGGAGGGCAGACGGCGGGCTCTGCGCCCACAGGTGGACGACGTTCGGTGCTTGCTATGAAAGTCGCACAAACGGGCGAAACCCTGCCTATCGCCGGACTGAACGCAGACGCCGACAAAGGGCGGGTCGTGAAGCTGGATCCGGTGAACGCGCGGGATTGGAGAAACCTGCAACAGGGCGACGAACTTGAGCTGCCTACGGCAAGCGGAGATTCGTTGAATGGAACCGTAAACGTGGTGCAGGAGGACAGCGGGTGGTCGCGCATCGGCGGGGAGTTGGCCGATGGAAAAGGAAGCTTCAGCCTGAGCACAAACGCAGAGGAGGTGTCTGGAATGATTCTGCTGCCAGAATTGGGCGTTGGATACAAAATCGGCATGGACGGAGCCGACGTGGTTTTGGTGGAAAGACGCTTAAGCACGTTAGTGTGTTTCCCGGCAGTCACATCGACCAAGACTGCGGCGACTGACGGAGTAGCGCGCAAAGCGGTGGCGGCGGCCATCAGCGTCCCTGTGATCAACACGCGCCCTGGGGCAAAGGGGGTAATTTTCGTGGACTTCGATGGTGAATCCGTCACCGATCCCGTCTGGAACAACGGCCGTACCATCAACGCAGCTCCGTCCACACTCACGAGCCAGCAGATGAGCGAAGCACTCGCGATTTCCGCTCAAGATTACGCGCCGTTTGATGTGACGTTGACCACAGACAGCGCGCTGTATGCTGCGACACCTGCCGGACGTAGAATGCACGTTGTCGTGACCCCCACGGACAGCGCAGCACCGGGTTCTGGGGGCGTTGCTTACGTGGATTGCTGGAGCGGAGCAGGTCGGAGTTTCCGCTCCGATGTGGTGTGCTGGGTGTTCAATCAGTCCGTCAAGAGCGTCGCGGAATCCATTTCTCACGAGGTAGGGCATACGCTGGGATTGAGCCACGATGGGCAACTCGGGGGGAGCGAATACTATACCGGAAATGGCGGTAGCCTGACCACTCCCACCAGTTGGGCACCGATCATGGGGGTTGGATATTCCCGAAATTTGGTCCAATGGAGCAAAGGTGAGTACACCCTCGCCAACAACACGGAGGATGACGTTGCGATTATCGCCCGAGCGTCCAACCAAGTCGGATTTATACAGGGCGAGCTTGCAAACATCTTGCAGGCGCTGCCCGTGAGCGGCGGGACGTTCGCTGCCGAGGGGCTACTCAGAACCGCGGACTCTGTGGACACGTTTCAATTCAGTACGGCGGGCGGTCAATTGGTTGCAACAGCCGGTCCTTCAGCACTAAACAGCGACCTAGACGTCAAGTTGGAGCTAACCGACCTTTCAGGAGCCACCCTGGCGTTGTCGGACCTGCCAGACTCACTAAGCGCATCGATCAACCGGACTTTGGCAGCAGGCACCTACAAACTATCCGTGCGCGCAGCGGGCTCTGGAGTGAAACCCAGCGGTGGCTACGTAACCGGCTATTCGGCCTACGGTTCACTGGGACGCTATACGCTCAGTGGCAACCTGCAGGGGAGCGCGGTACTGCCTGTTTTCACCTCATCCCCCAACATTTCGGGTACGGCAGGAACACCTTTGAGCGCCAAGTTGGAAGTGAGCGCCGCCACCTCTGTCACAATGGTCAGTAGCGTACTTCCCGCGGGGCTGACGTTTGACCTAAAAAGCCGCGTCCTCGGCGGCACGCCCCTTTTGGAAACTGGCACGGGTGCCGTTGGTAGCGCCTCCGGGCCGGGCCTATTGCGTCTGTCTGCGAGCAACTCCACGGGTACCGTCACGCAGGACTTTGTCATCACCATCGCCAAGGGAGGCTTGCCGCTGAGCGACGCCTTCCCCTCAAATTCCGGCACCCTAAGCAGCACTGCCGCTGCGCCTTGGACCGGCGTTAGCATGATTCGGGCGGATGGCAGCACTGGAACTGTCGCCCAAAGCGGTGCAATCGCCAACAACGGTTCGACCAGCCTGAACTTCGACTACACAGTCCCAGCCAATGTAGGCGCTTCCAATTCAGCGGCGAGCAGCGTGCTGACGTTTTATTGGAAAGCATCCACTGAACCCTTGAGCAATCGCAACCGTTTCGGCGACTTCGTGCAGTGCCAAGTCAACGGGCGAATCGCTACAGACGCAAATTCCGGGGAGTCGCTCTTCATTAGTGGCGAGACTGGGTGGATCAAGCAAACAGTTCGGCTGCGCGGCGGAGGCACGCAGCGGGTGACGTTTACCTACGCAAAGGACGCTAGCCTTTCCAAGGGCCAAGATCGTGTCTGGGTGTATGCCACGACCATCGGGCAGCCTCCGGTATTCACGCTCCAGCCGTCTTCGGTGCGCTTGAGTTCGGGTTCCAGCGCATTCACTTTGACCACGGCGGTCAGCGGCGCGGAGTCGCTGACGTGGAAGAAGGATTTTGCGACTCTCGCAAACGGAACTTCCGCCAGCGGGAGCACCATTACGGGGGCCAGCACCCAGAGCCTTTCGGTGAGCAATAGCTCGGGCGCAGATGCGGGGTATTACTGGCTGGAAGCAAAAAACGCGTTCGGCTCGGTCATTTGCAATCCGGTGGAGGTCTCAATCGCCGCGCTTCCGGTTTTCACCCAACAACCGGCGGTGCCCGCTGGCCTAAAACTGGGAGACACACTGACTCTCAGCGCGATGGTTTCGGGGGGAACGCCGCTCCTCTACCAATGGAGTAAGGACGGACGCCCCTTGCGCGGGGCGGTCACAAACTCATCCACAATTACTTTAGTGATCCCCAAAGTCACAGCTTCAGCCGCTGGGACGTACACACTCACTGTATGGAACCGTTTCGGAACAGTGAACTCAGACTCGATAAACGTCGTTTTCGGGGCTGCGCAAAGCAAACTGACGCGTTAAAAAATTAAACCGCATGCTGCTTGGCGCGTTGGATTAGCGTGCCAACCGCCTCTCCTCTAAAGAGGATGGTTCAGTTCAAATTGATCCAAAGTAGATCCGCAAATACCTGCTTGTACATGGGCCGCTTCATGACGGGTAGCCATTGTAAATCAAAGGTTTCCGGCAAAATCCAACGGAAAGCCTGAAATTCCGGATGAGGCATATCTAGGCAAATAGCGTCCTCCTCACCATGGTAATGCACCAGAAAGAAGTGCTGATCCTTGCCACTGTACCCTTTCACCACAATTCCGTCGAATTCGTAACGGTAAGGCCCCGCTTGGTTGCGCACCTCAATATGTTCGGGGCCCACGCCTATCTCCTCATAGAGTTCCCGGTGCAACGCTCCCTCCAGAGACTCACCGGGATCCACCCCTCCTTGAGGAAACTGCCAACATCCGCGGCGTCCCAACCTCTCGCAGATAAGAATACGCCCGTGCTTATCGCGCAAAATTCCTGCAACATTCAAACGAAAGCGGGCATCAGTCTGGGGCGGCATGGGGTGGAGAAAAGTGGATTATCCTTCGGGAGTCTCTGCTTCTGCCTTGGGCTTGGCCTTGCTCCCTTTCTTAGGAGCTTTAGCGGGACGGGGCTCAAATTCAAATCCAACTTTATCCCCTTCGAGCTTTAGCATTGCAGAAAAAGGACGGCCCTTTTTAGAAATAAATCGGCGCAACACGTCAGTTTTCCCTGTGGTGCAAAGCTTTAAGGCCTGTTCCAAAGAAATCGGTTGCTGCAATATCATGCGTCCCATCCGGAACTTGCAGGTTTTTGTGGCCGCATGTTCACATAAAAAAGCAGCATCGGTTTCCACGACCTGCCCATTTTTGCACACCGGACAAGTCGCAATACGCGGAGCTTGAGAAAGATCCATTCCCTGTCCATCGCTGCTTTCAAAATCAAAACGCTGTTTCCACTCCTGCGCCTCGTCGAGTTGCACGTTGGCTGAAAATGCCCGCCCCAATTTGGAACGAAACCCTTCCAACGGCCCGACTTTACCCGTAGTCAAAAGCGTCTCCACCTCTTCCCTCTCAAATTCGCGACCCGCCATCGTCTTCCACACCACAAATTTACATCCGGGACATTCAAAACAGCGAAAGCTCTCCTTCAACCCCTGATGCCCGCACTTCGGACACGCCACCTCCAGTGCTTGAAACTCGCCAGAGACTTCGCGCCCCATGCTAGCGCGCACCTTCCCGACCAAATCCGTGGTAAGCACCCCGATTTGGCGCATGAAATCAGCACGCGACAACTGACCGCGCTCCATCTGACGCAAACGAAACTCCCACTCTCCAGTCAGCTCAGGCTTCGTCAGCGCCTCGGCCTGAAGATCTCGCAGCAGCGTAATCAGCGACATTCCCTTGGCCGTGGCAATTAAGTCCCGCCCTTGGCGCAAAATGTAGCCCTCGGTGAGCAATCCTTCGATGACCTGCGCCCTAGTCGCGGGTGTGCCCAAACCCCGTTCGCTCATGGCCTCGCGCAACTCTTCGTCGTCCACCAACTTGCCCGCGCCTTCCATCGCTGAAAGTAGCGTCGCTTCGTTCAAGCGCGCTGGCGGCTTGGTCTCCGACTCCTTCAACTCCACGGTCAGCGTTTTCGCCGTCTCCCCTGCCTTCACCGCTACCACGGCCTTCTCAGAGTCCTCTTCCGACTCCGCCTGCTTGCCGTAAACCGCCAGCCAACCGGGATCCACAATCACCTTGCCATCTGTTTTGAACGCCTCCCCCTCCACCCTCGTGATACGCGTGGTGATTTCAAACTGCGCCGACGGGAAAAATACCGCTACGAAACGACGGCTCACCAGATCAAATATACGCTGTTCTTTATCGTCCAACGTCTTTGGGATTGTCCCAGTGGGCACTATCGCAAAGTGATCGCTGACCTTCGCGTTGTTGAAAATCCGCTTATTTGGACGTACCCAACCCTTCGAGAGCGCCGTGCGTGCATGCACCGCGAGAGACGAATCCTTTACTGAATCCAGCACTTGCTTCGCCGTTTCGATGTGGTCCTCTGGGAGGAACTTGGAATCCGTTCGCGGGTACGTAAGAACCTTGTGCTTTTCATAAAGCGCCTGAGCAATTTGAAGCGTCATTCGAGCTGGAAAACCGAAGCGCTGGTTTGCCTCGCGCTGCAAAGTCGTCAGATCGTAAAGCAGCGGAGGCGCTTGCGTGGTCGGTTTTTTCTCCTCATGAATTTCCCCTGGCTTACCGAGACATTTCGCGACAATAGCCTCCGCCCGTGCTTTTTCCCAAAGCCGCTCGGGCTTGGAATCTTCGTCGGCACCTTTTTTAGAAAACTTTTCGTCAAACCACCTGCCCCGATAGGCACCAGCCGCGACTTCAAAGTCTGCAAACACCTCAAAATAGGTCTTCGCCTTGAACGCGCGGATTTTTTCCTCACGCTCCACAAGGATGGCAAGCGTTGGAGTCTGCACCCGACCGGCAGGCGTTTTGTGAAAACCGCCGTCCAGCGAGTTAAACGCCGTCAGGGCGCGGGTTGCGTTGATTCCCACCAGCCAATCCGCTTCCGCGCGGCTAATGGCGGCGTCCGCAAGGGGCAACAACTCGACATCGGGGCGCAATTTGGCGTAGGCGCTGCGGATGGAATCCGGTGTCATGGACTGAAGCCAGAGCCGCCGGATGGGTTTCTGAACCCCCGAAGCCCGGATAATGTTGCGGAAAATCAATTCTCCTTCGCGGCCGGCGTCGCAAGCATTCACCACGGCGCTCACGTCCTTGCGTTTGAGCAATTTTTTGAGCGTCGCAAGACGCGCAGCATTGCGCTCGATCGGTACCAGCTGAAAATCGGGCGGAATGGAGGGGAGATTTTCCATCTTCCACTTACCACGAGCCGGTTCAAAACCGTCGGGTGGCGCAATTTCCAAAAGGTGCCCCACGGCGGAGGAAATGATGACCGTATCGCTTTCGAAGAAGTCGCCATTGCGTTCGAACTTGCCAAGAACACGCGCAAGATCCTGCGCCACACTGGGCTTTTCGGCGATAATAAGCGTTTTGGACATAATAATGGTGAAAAAATGAAGACCGCACCGCGTGTCCGGTCTTAAAAGACTACGGCAAGAAGGCACCTGATTCGGACGGAGAGAGGAAATGGACGGGCATGCCGTTGTAAAGACTGGAAAACAAAGAATACACCATCACGGCTCTTCATGGGCTCCGAAAGAGGAAGTTTTCACGGGTTGCCTGAGGCGGCGGATGAGGTAGGCCGAGGCAAATTTTGAGGCTCCTCAGCAGCCACAGACGAACTCTTCGTCCGCTTCAGCTTTTCACGAACAGGCTCCAGCGACGGTTCTAACTCCACGGCTGACTCCCACGCACTGAGCGCGCCCCCAACATCTCCCGCCTTGAAAAGCACGTCTCCAAGATGGTCGTACACTTCAGGCGCGTCCTCTCTTCTTATCCTTTCCAAGGCACGCCGCAATTCCCTCGTGGCAGACGCCAAATCGCCCTTTCGAAAATACCACCAACCCAAACTGTCGAGATAAGCAGGGTGATTCGGCTTCAACCCCAGGGCGCGGCGAATGAGCACCCCAGCCTCCTCTATATTCGTTTCCCGGTCCACCCACATGAAACCCAAATAATTCAGAGCCTCCGCCGCGTTTGCAGGATCCAACGCAACGCTCTTTTGCAACAACTCCGCCGCTCGCTCCAGACGGCCCGCCCGCTCTGCAGCAGCGCCGTATGTCAAATAAAAGGAGGCATCCAAAGCTTCTCCCTTGCTGTTAAAAAACTCGGCCTCCGCCACATCGAATGCCTCCAAAGCTTCTTGATGCCGCTTCGCCTCTCCAAGAGCAACGGCAAGAAGCAACGTCAAATTGGGCACATTAGGAAAACGGCTACGAGCCGAAGCGGCAGCCTTGACCGCGTCTTCGGCCCGTTTCAAACGAAGTTGGAGCTGGATTAGACGCACGTGGTCCTCTTGGGCAGCAGGATTGAGGTCCAGCGCGGTTCGGAAATTACCTAAAGCGGCGACGAGTTGCCCCTGTTGCAGATACAATTCCCCCAGAAACTCACGGGGCTCTGACTCCTGGGGATGCTGCTGGATGAGATCTTCCAACAACTGAATGGCGGCTTCCGGTTCTTCGTTCAACACCAACGCACGAGCCCATTTTTGACCTATAACAGCCGACGGGCCTGTGTTTTCTTGGGTAAACAGCACCGCAGCGCGTTCGTAAAACCTGCAGGCGTCCCCGTATTGCTGAGTGAGCGAGTAATGGTCGGCCGTTCGCTCCAGACAACCGGCGTTCGTAGGGGCGAGTTCCAGCGCTTTGCCGTAGAGACGATTCACACGCTCAAGAGTGGCCTTCGCCGGAGGCACGCCGCGAGGCATCACGGCGCTGCGAAATAAGTCTCCAGCCCGTAACCAAAATCCATAATCCGATTGGGACGCCGACAGGGTTTTGCGCAATACCTCGTCGATGCGTTGGGATAATTTTCCGGCCACGCACACCTCCACAAGGGTGGAAAGCGCCGCGAACTCACCGGAAGCAAGCTTGTAGGCACGCTCAGCGTACGGCAGCGCATTGTCCGGCTGCCGCAGGTTTAAGTAGACTCTCGCCAACTCGACAGGAAGAATAATCTCCTTGGGAGCGGCCGAAACAGAAGCCTTCAGCAGAGCGATTGCATCTGCAGTTTTTTTCTCGCCAAGCAGATCCCCAGCGAGTCGCGCCGCCAGTCGGGCGTTTGCCGGATCCAGTTCAAGCGCGCGTTGAAAGAAACCCAATGCGTCTTCAGCGCCTGACTCCTCGGCGCATACTCCTAAAACGAAGTGCGTGAACGCATCAGTCCGAAGCTCGATCTCAGGCGCAAGGAGCAAGTCGTCCGGAAGATTAGCCGGAGGCGAGGGATAGGGATCCGCGAATTGCGGACGAAAAGAGGCCGTCGCGACACTGTTCGCCCCCGACGACGGAAGTGCCGTCGGAGTAGAAGAATCGGCTTGGGCGCTAGAACTTTTCGCTCCGAAAGCGGATAGCGCCAAGAACCAACCCGTGAGGGCGGCGGCAGAAACAAACCGAAGTGCAGATTGGACTGTTGCCAGTTTGGAACGGTCCATACACTGGAAATGCTAGCTCTTATACCGCAAGCGCTTCTTGTGGCGGTTTTCTTTCATCCGCTTTTTGCGCTTGTGCTTGGCGATTTTTGTTTTGCGTCTCTTCTTAAGGGAACCCATGAGGAATAAATTAAAAGGCGATCTAAGGGGGGGGGAGAAAAACAGGAATCTGCGGCGGGCGCAATGCTTAATCGAGAAATATTAAGAATTATCCCGCGAAAAACGATTCCACAGCCTCATTCCCGCCTCAGTACACAAGCTTGTTAAGCGGGTACTCAATGATTCCCTCTGCCCCTAAATCCTTAAGCTGCGGAATAATCTCCCTCGCTACCTTTTCCGCAATGACGGTTTCCACAGCAATCCAACCCGGTTGGGTCAGATGAGCAACCGTCGGATTGCGCAAGGCGGGCAAAGTGGCCAGCAACGCCTGAAGCTGCCCCTCTGGCAGGTTCATTTTCAAACCCACCTTGTCCCTCGCAGCGAACGCCCCCTGAAGCAGCATCACCACACGCTCCAACTTGGCTTTCTTCCAAGGATCCAAATACGCCGCCTTGTTGGCAATAAACTGCGGGGAGGATTCTAAAATAGTTTCTAGAATCCGCAACTTGTTTGCCCTCAACGAAGAACCTGTTTCCGTAACGTCCACAATCGCGTCCACCAAATCCGGCACCTTCACTTCAGTAGCACCCCACGAAAACTCGATGGTGGCATCCACTCCCTGTTCTGAAAGGTAGCGTCGGGTGAGTTCCACCGCCTCAGTGGCGATCACTTTCCCCTGCAGATCCTTCACGCTGCGAATCGGGGAGTCTTCCGGGACCGCAATGACCCAGCGGGTGGGCTGCGCACTGGTTTTTGAAAACATCATCTCCGCAAGCACTTCCACGTCTGAACCATTGTTGTAAACCCAGTCCCTCCCCGTGAGGCCGCAGTCCAAAAAGCCGTGCTCCACATACCGGCTAATCTCCTGTGCACGCAGCAGACGAATCACCAACTCAGGATCGTCCACACTCGGCTTATAGGAGCGACTTGCCCCAGAGATGATGTAGCCTGCTTTCGCAAACAACGCAAATGTAGGCTCTTGTAGAGAACCAGTGGGCAGGCCAATTCGAAGGACGCGAGTTTCGCTCATAGATTGATAAGAGGCCCTTTCTTTTAAGGTGCCAACGTCGGGGCGCGAGGAAAAAAGCACCCACTTCCCAGCGCCAACGGTTTACTCCGGCAAAATGTCGGGGCGCATCCGGCGTGTTTTCTCCAAAGCCTGTGCGTTGCGCCACTGGGCGATGGCCGCGTGATTGCCGGAGAGCAAAATGTCCGGAACCCGCTTTCCCTGAAACTCCACAGGACGCGTGAACTGAGGAAATTCCAGCAACCCAGTGGCAAAGGAATCCTGAAGCGCTGACACTTCGTCCCCAAGGACTTCCGGGAGTAAACGCACGATTGCATCGACCATTACTGCCGCTGCCAGCGCACCGTTGGTGAGGACGTAATCGCCAATGGACCACTCCTCATCCACCGCCAAATCGATCACGCGCTGATCTATCCCCTCGTAATGACCGCAGACAAAAATAAGATGCGTATATTCAGTTGCAAAACGCTGCGCCACAGACTGTTTAAACTGAAATCCTGCGGGGGATAACAAAATAACCCGCGCCGCTGGAGAACGCAGCGCCTCCACCGCAGCAAACAAAGGCTCACATTTAAGCACCATCCCCTGCCCGCCTCCGTAGGGCGTGTCGTCTGTGGTACGGTGTTTATCAACTGCCCAATCCCGCAGGTTATGAGAGTGGATTTCCACTAGTCCACGCTGTTGCGCCCTACCCATAATACTTTCTCCCAGAGCAATCTCTGCGATTTTTGGAAACAAGGAAAGAATATCGATACGCATACGGGGAAGGGAGAAGACAGACGGAGCGCTATTGGGACTTCAGGCGATCGTTAAGAGAGAAAAGCGCATCCTGAAACCGTTGCAAATCCTCCAAAACTTTTGGACAGCGCTCCAAAACGGCCCCGCCCAAGCGCTCAAAATTCTCCGGATTGATTGCGCCCAACTCCGCTAAACCTAGCAGCACGGTAAAGACGTTATTAAGGTCGTGACGCGTATCGCGAAACTGCTCACAGAGACGTTGCATCGACTCGGCCGTGTCGCGGGTGGACGCTTCAGAAGCGTTGAAAAGTGGGTCCGAAGGCGAAGTGTTCATCGAAGGAGGAGGGTTGTTGCATCAATTTGGCGCATCCATTCGGCAACGCCACCCAAGGGACACTCAGGCAAAACGGAATTCAAACTGGAGCAGCGGGGAAAAGCGTGCTCATTTAGGTTATTAGTCCCAACACAATTTACCCGCATGGCTAGAGAAAGCATCCGAATACTCGGAGCCCGCCAGCATAATCTCAAGAACCTCTCCCTGGAAATTCCACGAGAGCGGTTGGTCGTGATTACGGGACTGAGCGGCTCAGGCAAAAGTTCGCTCGCCTTCGACACGCTCTACGCCGAGGGGCAGCGCCGTTATGTGGAAAGCCTTTCGGCATATGCGCGCCAGTTTTTGGACCAACTGCAAAAGCCGGACGTGGACTTTATCGAGGGACTTTCCCCCGCCATCGCCATCGAACAGCGCACTTCAGGTGGCAGCCCGCGCTCGACCATCGCCACGCAGACCGAAATTTACGATTATCTGCGCCTGCTTTACGCCTCCGCAGGCCAACCCCACGACCCTGTTTCCGGAGAACCCGTACGCCGCCTCACCGCGCAACAAATCGTCGACCAAATTCTTGCGTTCCCGCTCGAAAGCCGTCTCATCCTGCTCGCACCCATCGTCTCCCAACAAGAGGGCGAATTTCGCGACGTCCTCGAACGTCTCAAGCGGGACGGATTTCTGCGCGCACGAATCGACGGCCAAATCGTCGAACTTTCCGGCCCGCCGCCTGTAACCAAGCTGGCCGCAGGCGTTCCGCATTCCATCGAGGTCGTGGTGGATCGCCTCATTTTGAAGGAAGGAGTGCGCCCGCGACTTGCTGAATCCGTGGACCTCGCACTCAAACTCGGACGCAACCGGCTTTTTCTTTTACTCCAAAATTCTTTCGGCGAAGCAAGCGGGCTACATACTTTTTCAACGGCTTACGCCAACCCAAACACGGGCTTTGAAATGCCCGAACTCACTCCGAAACATTTCTCATTTAATAGCCACATAGGGGCGTGTCCGGTATGTCAGGGGTTGGGGACACGTCTGAAAATCGACCCGGATCTCGTCGTGCCAGACACCGATAAAACGCTCGCAGGAGGCGCAATCGCACCTTGGGCCAAAGCGAGTAAAACCTTAGAACCCTTTTACCAAGCCCTTCTGGAAAAACTTGCGGCCCAATACAAAGTGTCCACCGACCTTCCCTGGTGTCTCCTGCCGGAGACCTTTCGCACAGTCCTTCTCGAAGGCTCCGCCGAGCGGTCGCTTTCCCTGCCTTCACTCGAACCGGGCAAAGCAGCGAAGCGCCCCTTTGAAGGCGTACTGGCTCAACTCCAAGCACTTTACGAAGCCACAGAAAGCGAGGCGGGGCGTCAACGCCTGCGCCAATTCATGGGGCTCCAACCCTGTCCAACCTGCCAAGGCGCTCGACTGCGACCAGAACTGCTCGCCGTAAAACTCAGCGCCCAATTAGAAGGACCAAACGGAAAAACAACACAGCTCGGGATCGCTGCGTTTTGCGCAAAAACAATCGAGTACGCTCAATCCTTCATTCAGGCGCTGGTGCTGGATGAATCCTTGGCATTCGTCACCTCGGAAGTGCGCCGCGAATTATCCAACAGACTCCGCTTTCTCAATGAAGTCGGCTTGGGTTACCTCAATCTCGACCGCAAAAGTGGCTCCCTGTCCGGCGGCGAATCCCAGCGCATCCGGCTCGCCACCCAAATCGGCTCCGGCTTGGCAGGCTGCCTCTACGTGCTGGACGAGCCCAGTATCGGACTGCACCAACGCGACAACGATCGCCTCATCGAGACGCTGCGCCGCCTGCGCGACTTGGGTAACTCCGTCATCGTCGTCGAACATGATGAGGACACCATCCGCGCCGCTGACTACGTCGTGGACATGGGCCCGGGCGCGGGCGTGCGCGGCGGACAAATCGTCGCAGCGGGCACGCCAGCCGAAGTCGCAGCCGCGCCGGAATCGCTCACCGGACAGTACCTTTCCGGCAAAGCTCGCATCCCAATCCCGAAAAACCGGACGCGTCCGACCACGCCCCGCTCCCAGATGGAGCGCACGCACCAGTCGGCCGGTTGGTTGAGCCTCTTGGACGTCACCGAAAACAACCTGCGCGGCGTGGATGCCCACTTCCCCTTAGGCTGCATGACGTGCGTAAGCGGCGTGTCGGGTTCCGGAAAATCCACATTGGTTGACGACGTCTTACGACGCGTCTTGTCGCGCAAATTACATCGCTCCAAGGAAAAGCCAGGCGCCCACGCACAACTGCGCGGCGTAGAGCAAGTGGACAAAGTCATTGTCATCGATCAGGCCCCCATAGGTCGCACCCCGCGTTCTAATCCAGTGACTTATGTGGGCGCATTCACCGCCATACGCGAACTCTTCGCCAGCCTTCCAGCTTCCCGGGTCCGGGGTTACGACGGAGGCCGATTTTCTTTCAACGTGAAAGGCGGCCGTTGCGAAGCTTGCGAGGGGGACGGCGTCAAACGCATCGAGATGCATTTCCTTGCCGACGTTTTTGTCGAATGCGAGTTGTGTCACGGTCGCCGTTACAATCGTGAAACCTTGGAGGTCACCTACAAAGGAAACAACATCGCTGACATCCTCGACATGACAGTCGATGACGCCCACCGGTTCTTTCGCAATGTGCCGCAAGTTGCCGATAAACTGCTCGCCTTGGAGGACGTCGGGCTCGGCTATGTGCGCCTCGGCCAGTCCGGTGCAACACTTTCTGGCGGAGAAGCCCAGCGCATCAAACTCGCCGCTGAACTCTCTCGCAAAGCCACCGGACAGACCGTTTACATTTTGGACGAACCCACCACAGGGCTGCATTTCGCAGACATTCAAAAACTCCTCGAGGTTCTCTTTAAACTGCGCGACGCCGGCAACACCCTCATCATCATCGAGCACAATTTAGAAGTCCTTAAGTGCGCCGATTGGATCCTAGACCTCGGACCCGAAGGCGGCGGCGCGGGGGGCCAAATTGTGGTAGAAGGCACTCCTGAAATGGTGGCGCAATGTTCAGCATCGCACACGGGACGCTATCTCGCCAAAGTCTTACCTCCACTCGCATAAATAGCCCGTGAAGGCCTCCTTTTTTAAAACCCGTTTTCGCAAGCCAACCGTCAGCCTACGCCTCGTCGCCGGCTTGTGGGGTTGCATGGCAGTCTCGCCCGCTTCCAGCAGCGCACAGGACCTCGCCGAAGAACTGCAAGCAGCACGTGGTGCCCTCTCCAAAAACGAGACGCACCGGGCTATAGGCATTTTGGAAACCGCACTCAAACAACTGCCCGCCGCAGAAGGTGAGTCCACACCACTCCGTGTGCTCCTGGCGCAGGCGTACTTGCGCGATGGCCGTGCGGGACCAATTACGGAGTTGCTTCGAGGGCTGGAGCGACAACCCGAGGCGGCCCTCTGCCTAGCGCAGGTGGCGCTACAAAAAGAACGTTGGAACGCAGCAGCGGCGCAATTCGCAGAGGCTAGGACGCTCGGAGCAGACCCGGTGACCTGCGCATTGGGTCGGGCGCAGGCGTTGCCACAACTGGAACGGAGCGTCGAGGCGGAGGTGGAATTGCGAGCACTAGAAGAAATGGCTCTCGGAGGAAACGCCGTACGTCTGGCGCTGTGTGGGGTGCTGATCGAACGGGGCGCAACGGAGGAAGCTCGCGCCGTTTTGGAGCGGGTCTCTCAACCAGAGGCAGCAGAGGCGCAATACGCCCGAGTTTTGCGAGCCCGGTTTTTGTTGAGCGACGCAAATTGGAACGAGGCCGAGGCTGAGTTTAACGCTATTTTGACTGCGCGCACTGCTGTTCCGAGCGAGGTGCTGCTCGGCGCCGTGCTAGGTCGGGCGGAGGCGAGCGAACAGGGACAAGCCCCTGCGATCGCGGCGCGGGGTCTGCTGCAATTTCTACAGAGCCCGCGAGAGTTGCCGGGCGCAGAGCCTCTTTTTCGCAAGCTGGCCATCTCGCTCAGCGAATCCCGAGAGCCTGCGGAGTCCGAACTTCGCGCCCTCACCCGTTCGGGCTCGCCGGCTTACAGGGCGCTGGCTCAATTTTATCTGGCGCAGTTTTATTTCCACTTGGGAAAACCAGCCAAGGCGACCGAAACACTCCAGACATTCTGCGAGGAGTTTCCAACCCATCGCCTGCTAGGCACCGCTCTACTGCAACGCGCAGAGCAGGCCTCGGATCTGGGAAACCATCGGGAATCCATCCGACTGCTGAACGAGGCCCAAACCCACGCCGAGGACCCCCGTCTGCAACGCCTTCTCCAGATGCGCCACGCATTCGTGGCCTTTCACATGAAGGCGTTCGACCTTGCTCTAGACGACTTCACCAAGGCGGGCGAACGCTGGCCAGAACTGCGCGTCGAAGCCTCCTACAACGCCGGACTCTGTGCCGTGCACCTCGCTAATTTTAAGCGCGCCACACGCGAATGGGAGCTTTTGAAAAACACCCCGGAAAGCGGCGTACTCGCAGACGAATTGGAACTCGAAATCGCCCTCCACCGCGCCTCCCTCGCTCAGCCTCAGGCCGACGATGCGCTGCAATCTTTCCTGCGGTCTCATCCCAACCACCCACGCGTCGGAGATGCCCGCGTCGCCCTGGCTGAGCTTTGCAGCCTCGAGGCGGACCGTCCCCAAACCGGCGTCGGTCCGGGGAGCTCGCGAGCCCTGCGTGAACGCGCCACTTCACTTCTGCGCACCGTTGCCAACGATCCGCAGTCCACCCAAGCAGCGATGCAGGCCAAAGCACTCGCCATCTTTTTGGCCGATGCACCCGAGGCCCGCAATGAGGACGAGGTACTGCAACAAGGAGAAACTTTTGTGCGAGAGTATCCAAATTCGCCGCTACTCGGACAGATTCGGATGAAGTTGGGGGAGGTGTATTTCCGCCGCAAAGATTACGCAAACGCAGAAGCTCAGTTTGCAACTCTCGCCGCCCAAAAACCCGAGGCCACACTTGCGGAAACCGCTCTCTACCTCGCTGGGCAGTGCGCTTCCAGTCTGCTCAACCCAGGCTCGGTGGATCGTGCTCTTTCTTATTGGGACAAGGTGGCCCAAGGCAATGGAGCGCTCCGATGGAAAGCTCGCTATCAACAAGCGGCGGTAAAAAGTCGCCTCGGCGAGGAAGGTGAAGGCGCCGTTCTTTTTGATTTAATTCTAAGCGCCACCGAAGGCGTGGATCCCGAGCTTCGGGCGGCGGCGCGCTGCGGCAAGGCAGACGCCCTACTTTCCTTGGCAAAACGCAAAGGTGACGCGCTGGAAGCGGCTCTGAGTGAGTACCGCAAACTGGCAGCTTCTGGAGTGGAGCCGGTTTGGCGAAATCAGGCGCTTTACAAAGTGGGAAAAGCGCTGGAATCCAGCCAACCAGAGGAAGCATTGAAGGCGTTCTACGCCGTTTTGGATGCGCCAGGATCCCAAGAAGCCGGTGAGTTTTTTTGGCTCCACAAAGCCGGCTTCGACGCCGCGCGCTTGCTAGAAACTCGAAACGCATGGCGCGATGCCGTTGCCCTTTATGAGCGACTGGCCACGCTGGGCGGACCCCGAGGCACCGAGGCCCGTCAGCGCGCCCTTCAACTGCGTTTGGAGCGTTTTCTGTGGGATTAAGAACCTCCTGCACTTAGCCACGACCGCACCTCATTTGAGGAATACGACCTTGCCAAGAGCCACTCAGTCTGAGCTTTCTAAGATTCACCAAAGGACTCACCCCACAATCCCCTAGCCTTATGAACTCTCACTCATCGAATGACCGTGACGGCGGTTTTCTCAGCGACTTATTCACGGAATCCGGCACGTCCGCCCGGCTGTTTTGGCAAGTGCTGCAAGGTCTTTTGATTCTCGTCTCGTGTGTTTCGATGCTTCTCGAAATCTACGAGCCATACCGAATTGGCTTCTCCGGCTTTATCGTCACGCTGGAACTGACCGCTATAGGATTCTTGACCATCGACTATCTCGGGAGCCTCTACTTCGCTCCCGATCGACTTGGCTACGCAATTGGATTCTGGGGCTTGGTGGATCTTCTTTCGGTTCTTCCCTTCTATCTGCTCATGTTAAATCCCAGCTCGGCAGTAGTGATCAAGGCGCTGCGAACACTCCGATTCCTCCGATTGGTTCGGCTTTGGCGAATCGCCCGCGGTGGATTTTAACCCCGCGGCGCGCCTATCAATTCTTCGAACAACAGCCCTCCCCAGCGAACGGCCTCAGAACTACCGGGAAAGTTTTGAGTTCCGCAGGATGGCTCGAAACACCGTGGCGCCAGGAGATGGAGCCTGCCCTGCACGACTCAGGAGCGCTACTTGCCGTTCCAACTTTGTTCCGGCCAGAGGAAGCGCGACACACCCCGCCGTCTTGACCCGGGTAGCGAGTTTAGGAAGCAGCGCAACGCCCAAGCCCGCCGCAACCAAGGAGCGAATCGTTTCCAGCTCGCTGCTCTCGCAGGCAATACGCGGTTCAAATCCAGCTGCACGACAAGCGCTTAGAGCGACGTCTCTTGCGCGCCCCTTGTACAGGATGAATGGTTTCAGACCGAGGCTGGCAAGCTCCACGTTCCGAGTTCCAGCCAAAAACTCACCCCTTGGCGCGAGCAACACGAAAGGTTCACTGAATAAAACCTCCTCCTCAAATCCAACGCCACCCGCAGGAAGCTGTACCGCGCCGAACTCCACACGCCCGTGCTCCACCCATTGCAATACCGTCTCCGAAGTACCCTCGAAAAGAGCGAGTTCCACCAAGGGGTGCCGCTTACGAAACTCCGCGATCGCAGCAGGCAGCAGGCAAGCGCTCACCGACGGAATCGCGCCAATGCTGAGCCGTCCACCCCGAAGCCCCGCAATTTCCCGGACCGCGTTTTTCGCCGCGAGCGCCCTTTCCAGAAGCACTTCAGCATGCGAACGCAGCGTGTCTCCCGCTGCGGTTAAAACACTTTCGCGATGTCCCCGATGGAAAAGAGGCGTGCCAAGTTCGCTTTCTAATTTTCGGATCTGCTCACTTAAAGCCGTTTGCGCTAAATTCAGGCGGGCCGCAGCGCGAGTGAAGTTACGCTGGCGAGCCGCTTCCAAGAAGTATTCAAGCTGGTAGAGTTCCATCGGTTTTTCCGTTGAAAACAAGCGGAAAGCTGTGTTTTACCAGTGGCAGAATGCGGTAATAACTTCGGGCATGTCCAACACATCCCTCTTCAGTGCCCCCGTCCGGCTTGGAGCCGTTAAATCTTTGGCAGACTTCCAGGTGGTCTGCCAGAATCTCGGGATTGATTTGCCCGCTGAAGAGCCTACCCAAGGCGTCTCTCCCTTGGCTGAACCTGCCAAAGTGTCGCTCAACGGAAGAAGGCCCGGCAACCGCATCGCAATTCATCCCATGGAAGGCTGGGACGCCACGCACACCGGCGGCACAACCGAAGAGGTCCGCCGCCGCTGGCAGCGCTTCGGGGAAAGTGGCGCCAAGATTATTTGCGGAGGCGAGGCGATGGCGGTGAGGCCTGATGGAAGGGCCAATCCCAACCAGCTTATTTTAAGCGAACAAAACAAAGGTGAAATCGCCGAGCTCACCCAAATCCTTCGCCACGCTCATGCAGAGCGCTACGGAGACGCCGAGGATGTGGTCATCGGCTTCCAGTTAACTCATTCGGGGCGCTTCTGCCGTCCCAATGAAAAGTCCCGCTGGGAATCCCGCGTAGCCTACCGACATCCGCTGCTGGACACCAAGTTTCAGGTCAAAAGCGACGCTCAAATCCTAAGCGACGACGAACTCGAAGTGCTCATTGGGGACTTCGTTCGCGCAGCAAGAGTGGCGTACGAAGCCGGGGCGGATTTCGTCGATGTCAAACACTGCCACGGCTATCTCCTACACGAGTTCCTCGGCGCTCATACACGCCCGGGCAAGTTCGGCGGCTCCTTCGAAAACCGTACCCGTATCCTGCGGGAAATTGTGGCCGGCATTCGTGCAGACCAAAACCCAGTGGATATCGGCGTACGCCTGAGCATTTTTGATATGGTACCCTTTCGCCCAAATCCGGCGACAGCGGAGCCTGGGAAACCAGGAATCGGTATGCCGGAGGACTTTTCGCAGCTGCTCCCCTACGTTTACGGATTTGGGATGCGGAAAGATTTGCCCACTGAGATCGACCTCTCTGAGACGCATCTTTTCGCGAAACTTTGCGGAGACTTGGGGATTAAAGTCCTCAATACCACCGCAGGCTCACCCTATTACAATCCGCACCTTCAGCGTCCCGCGGTGTTCCCGCCCAGCGACGGATATCGCCCCGCTTATGATCCTCTCGTTGATGTAGCCCGCCAAATAAACGCCGTAAAGGAGCTCAAAGCCCAAGCTCCCGAAGGTCTTTTCCTCATCGGCTCGGGCTACACTTACCTGCAGGAATTCCTTCCCGCAGTGGCGTCGGCCGTGCTGCGGCTGGGTTGGGCCGATGGTATCGGAGTTGGGCGCGCGGTTCTTTCCTACCCCGAACTTCTGAGCGACGCCGCCGCTGGGCGCACACTGGAAAAAAAGCGGATATGCCGGACTTTCAGCGACTGCACCACCGCGCCACGAAACGGGCTCATCAGCGGGTGTTATCCACTGGATAAATTCTACACTCAAAAGCCCGAGTTCGCTAAACTGAAAGAGATCAAAAAAACCATGGGCGCCTAAGTCCGGTTCAAAACGCATCTATATGAAGCCGCTCATCTCACTCCCCGAAGACTTAACGCCACAAACCCATTGGCTGGAGACCTGCTGGGCGTGGACTCCGGAGGAAACGCTGGTGGATCACTCGACCAAAGCGCGTCTGTGCGCCGCCGCGCTGCTCCCCTTCCAAGACGGCCAGCCAGACTGGGGCGGTTTTACGCGCAGCATTCGGTGGATGCTCAAGGCAGCGGACTATTACGGGGTGGAGTTGGTGCCCGTGCTCAACGCGGATACCGGATATATTTTCCAATTAGATAACGCGATGTACGCGGAAGTGCTGCGCCGGTTCAGAGCTGAATTTCCGGAGTTGCGTTTTATTGCAGGCGTGACGGCGAGGGGCGCAGAAGGGGATTCAGAGTTTCAGGCGGAGCGCTATCGGCCTCTCATGGACATCGTGCAACAGCACGATAATTGCGAGGTCATGCTTATGACTTCCAAACGCCTAAACGCTTTGGGTCCGGAACGCCGCCGGGACGCCTACTACGCCCTCGCCGAATGGCTTGTGCGACCCGGAATTGTGCACGCTCTGGAGCCTGCATTTGTTTCTTGGGCGACTCCCTACGAGCCTTGGCTGTTGTGGCAACTCGCCTTACACCCCAAATTTGTCGGCGGGAAAATCAGCACTCTCGACGAACCTCACCTACTTTACTGGGCGGCCATGTGCCGGGCGTTGAAACTCGATTTCGCACCTCACAGTGGCGATGACTTCGGAATTCCTTCCGCAATTAAAATGGGACTTCCACTGCTCATCGGCGCGGCAGTCACCGGAGCTCCCTGGATTTGCGCGGCCAAGGATATGTGGCTCAATGACGACGCCCCCGGAAAGAGATTCCCAACAGACACAGGTGGCTTCGACACTCGCGTCTACAAGGTATTCGAAGCAGTGCAATCCTTGGAAGACCAAGTGTTCCGACTAGACGCAAACCACAGCGCTGCGGCGTACAAACACAGCACCGCGCACGCCTTGAAGCAACTTGGCATCTTGGCCTCAAACGAGTCGCACCCGATGTGTCACGACCTTCGCGGCGCCGATGAATCAGCGCGCATGGAAGAGGCACTTCGACGGCCGATAAGAATCGCCCAAAAGTTGGGCATCCCCTACGGCGCGTGACGTTGCGGAACTCCTTTTCCAAACCGGCAAAAGCTGATGCAGACAGCAGCTTATTTTGACAAAAATCGCTCGCACCAATGCCAATCTCCAAAAGCAGGCTATAGTTAAGGTATGAATGAATTTACGATGCGGTGGCTCATCACAGGCGCCGCGTGCGCTGGGGCTCTAGCAGCTGCAGGAGCGCGTTTGGGGACGCTCACAAACTGGGTTTTACTTGCGATCTGGCTGGGCTTTTCGAACGCCGCCCCCCGACCACTCCTGCTGCAGCTGCGAACCAAGCATATTCTCTGGTTGCTACTCGCGGCGTTGGGCGGCCTCAATACGCTGCTTTTTCTCACACTCAATTGCTGGTCGCCCGCCATGATTCCACCCGCTTCCCTACCGCTTGCCCTCGCCATCATCGGCGCGACGTTGTGCAGTTGGGCCGCTTCCTCGCGTTTTCGTGCCCACGATGGACGCTGGCACTGGATCACGTATCATGGACAAGTTCATCAAACCGCATGACACCCTCTCCCGAGCTCCCCACGCCAGCAACCAGCCACCTAGGCAACACCGGCAACCCTCGCGACGCTTCTTTTAGAATGGAACTTCCGCTTCGGGTGCGTGTGAAGATTTGCGGCATCACCTCTCCCGAAGATGCCGAAGCCGCCATCGCAGCCGGAGCGGATGCACTAGGGTTTAACACCTGGCAGGGCAGTCGACGTTATTTGGATCTGGAGACTGCGGCGGACTGGATTTCGACGCTCCCCTCCTTTGTGACCCGCGTTGCCCTTTGCGTGAACGCGCCGCTTGACCATGCCCAGCGTCTCGCCGCGTTGCCCTACCTCGACGCCCTCCAGTTTCACGGTGACGAGTCCCACGAATACTGCCGCCTATTCGCAGGGTTGGGGAGGCCATTCCTGCGGGCAGTCCGCCTCGGAGCCGCTTCGGAACTGAGCGGTCTCACCCAATGGAGTACACGGCAACTTCTTGTCGATGCGGCCGTTCCCGGCGCGTACGGTGGCACGGGTTGTAGCGCCGATCTCGCACTCGCAGCGGAGGCGGTTGCGGGATTCCCGCGTCTCTTTGTAACTCTGGCGGGCGGATTAGAGCCGGACAACGTCGCCGCAGCCGTGCGCCGCGTTCGCCCCTACGCCGTCGATGTCGCAAGCGGAGTGGAAAGCGCTCCAGGCAAAAAGGATGTGGGCAAGATGAGGGCCTTCGTTCAGGCCGTGCTAGGGGCGTGAGCGGCAGTTCCTGACGCACTCCCAACACGCACAGCCCTCTTATATGAAATCTTGAAGTAAAGTGGTCCTTCTCTCCCGGGACCGCGGAGACCCAGCTCCGCTTTGACGCTCCAAAAGCTCAGACAGTCATGGCGGAGCTGGGGCTCCGCGCTCCCAGGTACTGAGCTCTTTGAATCATCCATAAACCTGAAAAAGATGGTATCAATCCACAGCCCCATCTGGGCTCCCAACGCCAACGGCGTTGGATGATTTAGCCCGGGGTTGGACCCGACGCAGTCGGGCCTACCCTCGGTCACCAAAAACACAGTTAACCCTGTAAGGGTTGCATCCAGAAAACCTTTCTCTCCCAGTCGCATTAGGAAGGAGACAGGCGCGCTAAACAGCGGAATAAACGCGCCCGCCGCTCCGAGACTTTTCGCAACCAGCCACCAATCCAGCTTACGCAAATAGCTTGGTCACCGGCTTGGCTTTCACTAATTCGCGCGGTTGATTGAGATGATTGTGCACTATTGTTTCAGGATCAATCCCGCAAGCATGGTACATCGTCGCAAGCAACTCCGTCGGGTGCACCGGATCCTCAGCCGGGCTGCTTCCCGTTTTGTCGCTCTGGCCGTGGACATAGCCGCGCTTAATCCCAGCCCCAGCCATGATCGCGGAATAACAGTACGGCCAATGATCGCGACCGTCAGCGCTATTGCCATTCCCAGAAGTACTCACTCCCTTAATTGGCGAGCGGCCAAATTCACCGATGGCCACCACTAACGTTTCGTCCAAAAGACCGCGGGAATCCATGTCCGCCATAAATGCAGACAACCCTCGATCCAGCATGGGCGCAGAGCGATCTCGCATACGATCGGTCAATCCGACGTGATGATCCCAAGAATGCGTGTCGGAATTTGCGACTTTCGGCCAGATTACCTCCACCACACGGGTCCCAGCTTCCACCAATCGACGCGCGAGCAGGCAGCTCTGGCCGAAGGTGTTGCGCCCGTAATTATCCCGCATTTCTTCGGATTCCTGCGATAAATCAAACGCTTTTCTCGCCCGGCCCGACACGATGAGATTCAGCGCGCGCTGATAGTAATCATCCAAATTGTAACGCTCCACGGCCTTTTCTACTTCAGGCATGGCGGATTCGATCACGGTGCGCAGTTCGGCGCGGCGCTGCAA
Source organism: uncultured Spartobacteria bacterium (assembly GCA_903919125.1). Classification (GTDB taxonomy): domain Bacteria; phylum Verrucomicrobiota; class Verrucomicrobiia; order Chthoniobacterales; family Chthoniobacteraceae; genus Chth-196. Next base: position 58,841 of record CAIXGS010000045.1, read on the forward strand.
ACGCAGGGCGAAAACCTCCGGCGGGAGTTTGAGATCGTCCACGGTAAGACGCTCCAGTTTGTTCATGTCGAGGTCGTCTCCGGGCGGGTAGAGTGTGTAAGGGTCGAACGCCTTGCCAAGGAAACCGGCGCCGCCCCCTTTGCCCACCACATTGCTTTCTTGGAGCGGACGCGGGAGCATCACGAAGGGGAGCATGGGCTCTGTGGAGGGCTTGAGTCGAACGATGTTGGAACCGAAGTTTGGGTAATCCTTGGGATCGGGAGGCTCCAACTGACCTGAAGGACTGACCTTATCGGTGGTGTAGCCCGTCATGATTTGATAGATCGCCGCGGTGTGGTTGAAGAGACCGTTAGGCGTGTAACTCATCGAGCGGATCTGCGTGAACTTGTCGTTCAGCTTCGCCAACTTCGGCAGCATCTCGGTGTAATTGATTCCGGGAATTTTCGTTGGAATGGAAGCAAACACGGAGCGGATGTTGTCCGGCACGTTTTCCTTGGGATCCCACAAGTCAATGTGACTGGGGCCGCCCTGAAGATAAATGAGCACAACGCTCTTGGCCTTTCCCCAGCCTGGACCGCCTTTGGCGCCGCCTTCCGCCGCCTTCGCCTGCAGGTTAAGCATTGTACCAAGTGACATCCCAAGTATGCCACTCCCGCCCAGTCGCAACAAATCGCGCCGGTTCATTTTCAACTCTGGATTGCAGAGGTCTGTGCAAGTGCCGCCTGGTAGATGAATCATAGGAATTGAGGGGATACGGGTTGACTAAGGAACGAAGGTTAGCGGTTGAAAAGGAAAGCGGGGTTGTTAATTAGCGCCCAAGTGAGATCTTGTACCACAGTAAGCCGCTTGTTAGCAACCTGCTGCTTACTAGCCTCGATATCCTTTCGCAGTTGTACAAGCTGCGGATCCAACACAATCGGTTGATTGGCTCGATCCAAATCCGTCTTCAATGCGGTGAGAGCGGGATCTGGAGCCAACTCAACCTTAGCGTCGCTAAGCTCTTTTTTCAGCCGCCAATGCTCGGGCATAATGTTGCGCACATAAGTTTCCAAAGCCGCTTTATCTTCGGGGGTGCGCTCCGCGAGAGGCTTTGCGCCTGCTGTAAGAATGGGAGTTGGGAACCCTTCCTTAAGCGGACTGTCCGCCGTTACAAGATAAACTCGGAAGCGCCCGATGATGTCGCCGTCCTTGGTGCGTTGTACGAGTTTCAGCGTCACAGTCCGCTCACCTTCCTCGGCGAGCACAGTTTTGAACTGGAAAACCGCCGCCTGCCGCCGCCCCGCGCCGCCCGCAATCGCCCAACCATTTTGCACGTCATCGTCCTTGCCGTCTATCGCAGCCGCTACGGGGAATTTGTCCTGGGAAAATGACGCCCAAGCCCCACCAAATTCTTCCATTTTAGTTTCCGCTCCCTTTTGCGAACCAGCATGAGAGAAGGACACTTCGTTCAAAACAAAGTTGCCGTCCTTGGAGCGACCGGGACCAAAATTTCCCTCCGCAGGATTGGGAAGCACCTCCAAGACCACGCCCGTCACACCCTTGAGATCGGCCTTAAACGTCAGCGTATAATCGCCTTTAGTCACTGCGCCCGAGGAAGTCACAACCCCCGTTTTGTCCACCTCCAACTTAACCTGACCCGCAGCCACAGCCGTCTGCGCCACCACAGGCAACCACGGCGTAACGTCCGCCGCACGGGTCGCCCACCAACCCGCAACGCGTTCCGGAAGCGTGTCGTCCCAAGCCTTAACTGCGCGAGCCGCCCGCGCCTCCCGTTCTTTGCGAACCGCCTCCCGCTCGTCCCGGTAAAACTTGGTGGTGGCCTCGTACGCTTTTAGCGCCTTATCCGCCGCAGCAATCGCAGTCACACGATCTTTCTCTTTCTGAACAATGATCGGCGCCTGCTCCTTTTCTTTCGCCTGCCATTCGGCCAGGACATGGGCGTTGTCGGAGTCAATGGTCGACATGATTTTCGCCGTGGCCTCAATTTCTCTTGGAGAAGCTTCACGTGAAAGCACACGCTGAAAGAGTTCGTTGGTAAGGCGGGTATCGTCCTTCTCAGAAGCGACGAGTTTGGCCAAAGCATTTTTGGGATCCTGAATGGCGCCAGAAACCGTGGAACCACTAAGTAACGCCATCACCGAACCCAAACGCAATTCGCTGCTGCGCTCACATTCACAGGTGCTTTCACGCGCGGGTTTGCCCAAAGTCGCCAAGAACCCAGCCGCTCCTTCGCTGCTAGAATCCACCATCTGTGCGGCGCGCGCACCCGGAGCAACACCTGGCAAGCTTGGAGTGGAGCCGGTAATGGCAAACACGGCGTCAAAGAGCGTCTCAGCCGAAAGGCGCCGCGCTAAAGCGTGTGAGTAATTCACCGTGTCATCCTCGTTCCAGCGATTGGTCGAAATAGAAAGCTGGTAAGCTCGCGACTTGCAAATCTGGCGGAAGACTTCCCGTGTGTTGAACCCGTTCTTCAGGAATTCAGCGGTCAAGTATTCCAGCAACTCAGGGTTGGAAGGCGGGTTGCCCGCGCGAATGTCGTCCAACGGCTCAATAATCCCGCGCCCCAGCAGGTAACCCCACACTCGATTCACATAACTGGATGCAAAATAACGGTTGTCCGGGGCGGTCATCCATTGCGCGAGTTGTTCGCGGCGCGAGGCTTTCTCGCCAGCCTTGGCCGTCGACGGATACGGGAACTGCGGCGCGGTGACTTTCCCCGTGCGGTCGTGCTTCACTTCGCCGGCCGGATTTTCCTTCACGACTTCGAACAAAGGTTTGGCGCCTTCCACCGCGGTACCGCCAAGTTTGCGCCCCTTACTCGCGGGATCCTCTGACAAACTGACTTGGGCAAAGTACGCCGTAGTTTGATAGTACTGATCTTGGGTCCAGCGCTCGAAGGGATGATCGTGGCACTTGTTACAATTAAAACGAGTCGCCAGAAACAGATGCGTCGTGTTTTCCATCGTTTCTGCAGGCTGACGGAGAATCTTCCAGTAACTCGCCGCGGGATTATCCTTGTTGGAGCCGCTAGCGGTTAAAATCGCGCGCACAAACTGGTCGTAAGGGGTGTTTTTCTCCACCTCCTGCCGGATCCAAGCACGGAAGCCCTCGGCACCTTCTTTGCCTAAGAACTTGGCGTTGACCTGCAACAAATCGCTCCATTTGTTGGTCCAATGTTCAACGAAATCCACGCTGCCGATGAGCGCGTCGATGACTTCCTCACGTTTCACTCGACTCTCACGAGGATCGGCTAAAAAGGCGCGCAGCGTTTCTGGCTTTGGCGGTAATCCAGTGAGATCCAGCGTCACGCGGCGCAGGAATTCGCCATCGGTGCACAGACCTGAGGGCTCGATTTGCATGCGCTGCCATTTCGAGGCGACCAATTTATCAATGGGCGTCCAACTCTCGGGTTCCTTCCACTGAAAGCCAGAGCGATCCCCCATCACCGTGACAGTCGTCGCCGCGTAATTGCCCTCGTAGCGGGCCAACATCGGCGCCTCTCCCCGGCGCAACGTCGTCACCAAGCCGGTGGCGTCCACAGTGGCGACATCCGTGTTGCCGCTTTCCACGAACGCTTCGTTCGTCACATCGCGCTGGGTACCGTCGGCGAATCGAGCCAAAACGCGGACCTGTTGGCGGCTTCCAATTTTCTGAACGACAGGATTTAAGGGAGAGAGCTCAATTTTTTCTACGCGAGCAGCCTCTCGGTTGAGCATCGAGCCTCCAGCGATCCACTGCCGCAGAATCTGATAGTATTTTTCATCCCGCTGGGTACGCCGACCTCCTTCATGCGGAACTTCGGCGACCGCCTTGAGCAGCATCAAACTGTCATCGGGCGAGGCGACCGTGACCCGACGCGAAGCCATATCATCGGTAAGCGAGCGAAGGTCGTATTCCGGATCGTAACCGCGCAGCGAGAGTTTGAACCCAGACTTGCCGTCCTTTGAACCGTGACACGTCCCCTGGTTGCATCCCAGTTTGGTCATCACTGGATTCACGTCCCGAATGAAGTCCGACTCAAAAGCCGCCCCAGTCGAGCTCACCGACACCGGTACCACGGCCGTCTGACCGCCGAAAGACACGCGCAACTCGGTCTTTCCATCCGCCTTCGGATGCAACTGGCCGCGAGGAGTCCACTCCGCCACGGGCGCCGCTAGAAAAGCGACTACGGACCGAGTGATGTCGGCGGTTTCGCCACCCTCATACTTTGCGAAAACGAGCAATTGCACGTAGTCATTCCGGCGACGGATTTCGACACTCGCGGGCTGAACCTCAATTCCCGTGAGCTTGCGTCCTTCAGGCAGCACCTCCGCCGGCGCTTCCGTGGACTGCTGCAAACGCAGCCCCTTCGCCTTAGGCGCATTCGAGGCTTTGGGCGCGGCGGCGGCCTGATTGCCCAAGGGCGCGGCGGCAAACTCAGAAAGAGGTTTGCCGTTGATAGCGTCAAAGAGGCGCACTATTCCGTCGCTTCCCGCGGCGGCAACGGCACCACCATCTGGCCGGAACGCCACGGCATAAACTGCTGATTTTTCGATTTTTGCAAGGAATACGGACGCCCCAGCCTTCGCATCAAACTGTTTCAGCGTTTCCTTTTCTGCCGCGCTCTGACTGCCAACGGCCTTGGCGCGAATGGCCTGAATCGCGTCCGGCACACTCAGAGAACCTTCTGTGGAAAAGACACCCAGCTCACCCCGCCCGTCCAAAGCGCTCCCAGCCACAAAACGGTCTCCTTTTTGGGAAAAACGGGTGGCAAAAACGCGTCCTGTCATCTCAGGAAACTTCTTTAGCAGATTTGCGTTATCGCCAATCTTACGCGCTGTGGTGCGGAAAATTTTGAACAATTGCGGCGCTCCATCCGCTCCGCCCACCACGATGGAATCCGAACCGGGATGGCGATCCACAGCGTTCATTCCACCGCGCAATGCCCCAGGAGTAATAGACGTAATGTTGTCCACAAATCGTTCCCCCGCCAACTCGCTCAACTTGGCTGTCATGTCCCGGCCCACGGACACAATATGGTCGCCCTTGTCAGAAAAAGCCGTGTCCAGCACCCAATCATTATGCGAGCCCATCGAGAAGACCTGCTTGCCCGTGGCGGCCTCGATCGCGCGCACCGTGTTGTCCGCACACCCGAACGCAACGAGTTTGCTATCAGGCGACCAACTCAACCCATAAAGCGTGTCGTACCCGATGGGCGTGGACGCCTTCAACTTGCCAGTGGCCACTTCCCAAATCTGAACCTCACCCATGCGGGCAGGATCGCCGCCAACCGCCCCCAGCCATTTGCCGTCTGGCGAAAAACGCACCGCCTGGATGCGCTCAGAGATCCCGATCAGCCGGTTTTTAAGGGCCATACCATCGGCCTGATGGAGAAGAATCTCATGGAAACCGGCCACGGCCAAAAGCGACCCATCAGGCGAGAAATCCAGCGAACTGACGACCGGGAGACGCGCGTACTGGGGCGGATGCTCGGCGTCAAAGTGGGCCTTGGCGTCTGCAGGAGTGTCGTCAAGGGCGCCTTCTCCAATCCAGCGGCGGATCAGAGCGATCTCATGTTCGGGCAAGGGCGGTTTGTTCTTGGGCATCTCCGCGGTCCCATTGAGCGGGGTGATTTGCTCCAAAAGCGCCCCCTTGGTAACGTTCCCTGGGATGACCGCAACTCCGTCTTTCTCGCCCCCAGCTAGAAGCTTTTGAAAATCCGTCATCACATAGCCGCCTTTATTCTTGGCTGGCTGATGGCACCCCTGACAATTCGCCTGCAAAATGGGGCGAATGTCTTGATAATAACTCACAGCTTCGGAAGGCGCTTTGCTCGCGACAAAACCGAGTCCATTAGGGACAACACACGCAAAAAGGACCAGATAAGCGTACAAAAACGGACGTAGTAAAGTCTGGGGAAACATAGTCTATTGTTTAATGATCACGGGAGGTGCACATTCTTAGGCTTAACGTCAGCTTGTTGCCATCCAAAGAGCACCCCAGAGGTCACTCATATTGAGCGCGGCGCACACCGTGCAAATTCATTCAAAATCAAGTTGCACTTTCAAATCAGTAAAAGAGCCCCGCAGCCTGCCTGTCTGTGCGGCTTGACCCTGATTTTTGCGTGACTCTCGGGTACTTTTCGTGGCCATCCTCGCCGAGGTGGGCCATTGTATTTCCCCGACCTTCCCTCATGGATCATTTCGATCAACTCCTAGAATTCTTAAAAGCTTATGGCGCGCCGATGGTGCTGCTTTGGTCGATTTTTGAGACTGACCTGATTTTCCTAGTCATAGGTGCCTTGTTGCATGGCGGTTATCTGAATCCATTCACCTGCTTTCCGGCGGCCATTCTGGGAGCACTTCTGCATGACGTAGCGGTGTTTTGGCTCGCAAAAAACCGCGCTGCCTGGGTGCGGAGGCGCGCGGTGTACCAGAAGTTTTCACCAGCCATCGAAAAAGTTGCTAATAAGCTTGGGCCCATACAGTTAGCACTTTGTCGCCCCTTATACGGCACCCGCTATCCCACCATTATTTTCTGGGGTCTCCAGAACCTGTCTTATCCGCGTTTTCTTGCGTCGATTTGTACGGGAATGTTTCCGTGGGCAACACTTTTGGGCGGTATAGGTTACGCGCTCTGGAAACATATGAGGGAGTTTGATGACCGGCTCTATGAGGTCAAAAACTGGATCTTTGGTGGCGTTATCGTTGCGATCATCATGTATTTCGTCGCTAGAAAGTTTCGTAGAAAAACCGCTCCCCCAGCGCCTTCGGAATCGTCCCAAGACCTTCAGGCTCCCCTACCGCCCATCGAGCAGGCCCAGCAAAAGCAGACTGCCCAGCCAAGTTCTGCAGTTCACAAAGCCTCGTAAGCCGCCCCCCCGCGGCACCTCCCGCAATGCTCACGAAGTTGCTCGTAGGCCATTTTCGTTGTTTCGAGCGGTTTGAAGCCGATTTTCAGCCCGGGTGCAACGTCCTTGTCGGAGCCAATGGTTTGGGAAAAACGTCTATGCTGGAGGCCGCCTGTCTTTTGCTCCGCTTGCAATCGCCGCGCACCACACGCCTCGCCGAAGTCGTGCGCCACGAACAACGAGGCCTTCTCGTAGACGGCTTTTTTAACGGCGCACACCTCCAGTTTTATTACAGTACGGAGCGCAAAAAGCTGGCGCTCGACTCTGTTGAACAGCGTACCGCCACCGAGTACTTGCGTTGCGGCCGCGTGATGTGGTTTTCCAATGCCGACGTAGACATCGTGCGCGAGGGCGGCGAGGTCAGGCGCCGCTTCATGGACTTCGTTGCGTCGCAAATGGAGCCGACGTACCGCAAGGCCCTGCGCGACTACGATCGGGCGCTACGCTCGCGCAACCTGCTCCTCAAGGCACCCATCCCCGCTTGGAAACAAATTCACGCCTTCGATGAACCGCTGCTTTCCGCCGGGCAAATCCTCATGCAAACGCGTCAGGAGCTCGTGACCGCCTTGCGTCCGCTTGCCCAGCTTTCGCACAACAACATCAGCGGCGCCCGCGAGCGCCTCGACTTCACCTACCAACCCAACGCCACCGCAGCCTTTCCCGCCGCGCTGCACGCAGCCCAAGCCGAGGACGCACGCCTGCGCCAAACCACCGTCGGCCCCCATCGGGACGAGCTGTCGCTCACCCTCGCCACGCGCCCCGCCACTCTGGGCTCCGAGGGCCAACAACGCACGCTCGTTCTCGCCCTGCGACTCGCAGCCGCAAATCTTCTGGAGGCTCATTTCGGAGCGCCTCCCCTGCTTCTTCTGGACGATATTTTTGGTGAACTCGACCTCGCACGCCGCACCGCACTTCTGGAGCAATTGCCTAAAAACTCCCAACAACTCATCGCTACCACCCAACGCGAATGGTTGCCGCCCGCCTTAAACGCGAATGTGCTAGAACTTCAACGCGCCGATTAAACTTCTTAACGAGACAGCTTTTCGAGCCATTGCTCCAGCATTTCACGCCGATCTTCTCTCACGCCCTCGGGCAAATGCCCCAAAAGCCACCCCACATCGCCCCTCGCCCCCTCACGATCCCCTAAGCGCTCCCGCGCCATCGCCCGACTGAGCCGCTCCGATGCCGCCTCGGGATCCAACGCAAGCAACAGGTCCAAATACGGCAGCGACTCCCGCGAGGCGTTTCGTGCCTCCAGTGTCGGCCCCAATAAATTGCGGATCATACGCAAAACCACTTCCCGAGCCGTGGCGGGCTGAGTCGCCTTTTTGGACACACGACCGTCCTCGCTCACGAGATCTACAGCCTCCGCCATCGTCAACTCTTTGCCGCCGTCGTACGCATCGATGATCGAAAACTGCGCCGCCCCCGCCTCACGATAACCCACCATGAAGCGCCCTGGCAGAGGAATCCCCGCCACCTCCCTCACGCCAAGACGACGAGCAAGTTCCACGAAAACCACGGACAACGTAATCGGCAAGCCTTCGCGGTCGTCCAGCACCTCGTTTAGGTAACTGTTCGATCGACTCGCGTAGTCGCTACGACTTCCGTGAAATCCGTTTTCCTCAAAAAGATAACGCCGAATCCGACGCACCGCCGCCTCCGTGCCCTGCCCAATTTCGGCTTCCCCAACAAGATCCTGCACCATTTCGTTGAACTCGCGTTCGTAGCCGCCCACGTCCAACTCGGGATTGTCGTGCTTGGAAAGCAGTAAAGCGCACCGCAGCAAATTCACAGATTCCTCGGACTTCGAAAGCTCCGCACTCAACTCCTCGCGAACCGCGCGCCGATGCAACTCCCCAGCGAGTTGCTTCAATGATGCTGCGTCCCGCTCTAACGCTCGTTGCCGCTCCAAAATCAGACGCCGCCCCAGCTCCGCCTCTTTCGCCAAACGCCCCAGCGCCTCCTCTTTGGAGTCCGGCGAGGCAAGGAAGTCCTCTAATTCCCGGCCCAACTGCGCCTGCAATTCCGGCGCAACAGGTTTCACAGCGAGGTCCCAACCCGATTGCAAACGCTTAAAAGCCGCGACAGTGGTGCGGAACTTACACAACCCGACTCGACCGCCGCGAAAGCCTTCATCCTCCATATCGAACACCTCTTTTTCATTCACAAAACATTGAATGCGGCGTCCCTCCACCCGCACGCGCAGCTGATTCCAATCACCGGGCAAGTACGCCTCGGATTCGCGATCCCCGAGAATTTTCCACGTAAAGACGCTGGGACCGTCGAAACGGGTCAACCGAAGCTTACCGCCCGTCGGGTAGAAGCCGTAATGCCGGTCTCCGCCGTCGGCACAGAACGCTAGACCCGCTGCGCCAGCTTCGTCGTCCAGTTTGACGCTCACCGCCGCCTCGAAACGCTCATCCGCAGGAGGTTGGTTCCACAAACACAGAGAGCGCCCCCCGAACCCGCTCCCAGTTTGCGCCACCTCCACGACACCGGCACGCTGCGACCATTGCGCACCAAAAAGCGTGGTCCAAAGACGCGGATTGAGCACGCCGATGGTCAGCCAACGTTGCATGGGCACTGGATTGGGTTTTTCCCAAAGCCGTTTGAGGGCATTAACCGGCATGGCAAAACCGAGGTTTTCCGCGAGCGCAAACTTGAGAGTGAGCACGCCCAACACCCGCCCCTGCCGATCAAGCAACGGACCGCCGCTGTTGCCCGGTTCAATGGGAATGGCCACCTGAATCATAGGGCGCCCCTCAATTTCGCGCTTCGGCTCGGAAATGACGCCCTCCACCACGCTATAGCTCATTCCCTTCGGATTGCCCATGGCGACGATCGCCTCGCCTTGTTTTGCGCTGTCCGAATCCGCAAAATTCAGCGGCAAAAGATCCTTCGTCGCAACCCGCAGGATCGCCAAATCCATTTGCGCATCGCTTGCGACAATCTCGGTCACATCGTGTTTGCGACCATCACTGGTCTCCACTCGGAGGCGCTGTCCCTGGCCGATGACGTGCCGGTTTGTCGCGATTAACCCCTCGCCGCTAATCACAAAACCGCTCCCGCTCCCGTTGGGACCCTCGCGCCCCACCTGCGTCACGGTCACCAGCGAGGGGCGCACGGCAGCTGCGATCTCTGCCACACTCAAAGTCGCGTCCGCGCAAAGGCCGAAGGCCGTGAATATTCCCCCCAACAGGAGGATAACCACCGGCCGCACGAAGCTGGAACGTCTCGGATGCATGGGCACAACTTGCACCATCATACGAGGAAAGTCCAAGCCCGAGGAGGCACTAAGGCTGGGGCGTCAAACACACTGGGCCGCAACCACCGTGGGAACACTTAATTCCAAGACGGGTCATGATCCGCCTGATTTTAGGGTTGGTATCACCGTCCCCAAGGTCCGTGTAATCGATGCTTTCGTATCCCCTGTCCCGGAGGCGCTCCCAAGGTTTGGCATTCAATTCATGCCGCTCCTGAAGCACAGTCTTGGACATCGTCTTGTCATTCTCCACTTCGATGGAGACCGCGAGCGTATCCTCATCGCTCCAAAGCACACTCCACTTTTCCGAACCTACCTGGCCATTAAACTCCCGCACAGGTCGGCCGAGAAAACTTCCCTCCCCACGAAACGTCAAGGCGCTCTCCAAAAACTCGAGTGACACCAAGGAGCAACACTTGGACCAGTCCACTTTCTGCCCCAAAATACGCAATTGCATGGCGTCAAAACGGACTTCCGAGCGTTCAGGATGGAGAATACGCCCCAGAATCACACCACCGGCCCCATCCAACATCCAAGCTTCTCCGTCCTTCGAACCCACTTGATACACTTCAACCTCCCGTTTTCCACGCCACATCCTCCAAACGTATTTCCCGCCCCGCTGAGTACCATCCTTTGCGCGAGAAGAAGTCTCAAACTGGCAGGCCAACTCGGTGTGAGACTCGGAAAGTTTCGGCGCCTCCTTCGCCTTTACTGAGTGAAAGCTTACTAAACAGAAGGCGATAATGAGTCGGGCAATGAATTTCATGATGTTGTAAAAAAAGAATGCCCCCGGCGCACTACACGCCGGGGACACAGCTTGATTAAGACTGAATATGTGCTGGCATTAAGGATTGAGACGTAGTGCGTCGGCCATGATCCAGTAGATCATCGACTGCTCTAGCGACCCACGGAAGAGATGCGCGTTCGGTCCCTTGGCGAAAATCGCCACGTCCTCACCTGCGTGTGTCTCGGAGGACGTAGGAATCGCAGATTCCTGCAAGTAATTTATGTCGGAAGTGATCGCTAAGGTCAAGGAAGGGCGGCCTTTGTCAGTCGCACTTGCTGTGATACCGGTGGTGGTCCCCGTCGTATAACCATTCACGCCGCCGGCGTCACCGGGAAGCAATGGTTGATTCACAATCACAAATTTCGGTCCTTGTGCGATGTTTGAGGTGGTCGTCGTTGACGCGCTACCAGAAACCACCTGAGTCCCACCAGACGTCGTCAACGTACCCGAAGTGACGCTGTAAAGGGCCTGTTGTGTGGCACCCGTATAACCAGGACCGTTCTGATAACCTAAGGTCGAGTATGGAAGCCCCAACCGATCGGTAACTTGAGTGGTCTTGAAGGTATTCAGCGATGCACCACCCGAAACGATGTTAAAACCAGGTTCCGTCACCAACCCCAGAATCGGGTTACCGCGCACAGGATAACCTGCAATCGTGAACACGTGACTGTGGTCGGCGGTAACAACGATCAATGTGTCAGGACCTACCTTAGCTGCAGCAGCGCGAACAGCATCTGAAAGGGCTAGTGTATCGTTCAAAGCGCGATACGCATTGCCTTGGTGATGAGCGTGGTCAATGCGACCGCCTTCCACCATGAGGAAATAGCCGTTCCGATTTTTCGAGAGCAGATCAATTGCAGTGGTTGTCATATCTGCAAGAGAAGGCTCTCCCGAAGCGTCGTTTGCTCTGTCAGTCTCGTACTGCACATGGCTCGGCTCGAACAATCCAAGCACACGGTCATAGTTGGCTGGGTTGTTCTTCACGGCATCGAACATTGCCTTATTCCACACATACGCGGAACGAGGATTGTCCGCCGGAATTGTGCTGTTATAAGTACCAGTAGATAGGTTCCAAGCGCGATTAGGGAGCTTCGTCCATTCGCTAACCAAGTCGCGGCCAGCCGCAGCGCGCCTTCCTTTTAAATAAGTGTACTCGGGATCCGCCTGAGTGTTCTTCATGAAATAAGCGCGGCCGCCCCCAAGGACGACGTCTAAGCTCTTGCCACCGTTGCTGTCAAGCAACTGGGCAGCAATATCCTTTGTAGTACGGTTAGTCCCATACGAGCCCGTGATATTGGTGTCTGCCTCCCAATCACGATCGGAAGAGTGAGCATAACAGGCGGCTGGGGTTGCGTGAGTAACGCGTGCGGTAGACACGACACCTGCCGACATGCCACGGGCCTTGGCCTGCTCCACGATGGTCGTCAGCTTCTGGGCGTCGGTTGCATCGTTGCCGCGAATCACGTCAGCAGTAACACTAAGCGCGCCATCATTATTTTTGACGCCAGTAACCATTGCCGTCATTGTCGGGGCGGAGTCGGAAACCTGCTGATTCACACTATAGGTCCGGGAGAGCGCCGCGTAAGGGAACTGTTCAAAGCTCAGCAAGTTCTGCTCGCCTGCGCTGTAGCTACCAGAACCCAAAGTACCATACATCCCATTCTTTTGGCCTTCGAAGATTCGAGCCGCAGTAATCGTCGAGACGCCCATGCCGTCCCCAACAAACAAAATCACGTTCTTAGCACGCGTGGGAGGCAACTGGTAAGACTGGGTCTTGATCGCGTTGAGCTTTGTTTTGTTGGTGAGGATTTGGGCAGACTTGGATTCGTCCGTGACTGGTCCGGCAAACATTGCAGGAACAAAGAGCGTCTGGCTTAGGGCCAGCACTCCGGCGGTGAGCATTCCGGGAACGCCAGAGCGCTCGCGGAACGTATGGAGGATGGTGGTGTTTTTCATTTTGATGTGTGGTTGATGAACTTGGTTCGCTTCGGGAAATGTGGGTTAGAACTGTACTGTCAGGCCGAGGTTCACGCCGGGTTGGTTGCTGCCGTCGCGAATTTGCCAACTGCCGTTGAGACGGGCGCTGGTGCGGGGGGAAAGGGCAACGCTCGCGCCCAACCCGAGCTCGAAACCGTCGGCGCCGAAGGCATCGCCGCTAGTCGTGTAGCTGCCAGCCGCAGAGCTTGCTCCAGAGAAACGCGTGTTCACTGAGCGCGCTGCACGGTCGAAGTCGTGAATCCAGTACGCCGACGCCAGCAAGTTAGCGGGTTTCGTACCAGCCTTGAAGCTGCGGGAAATCGCACTGCCCAACCGAGACTGCCACGCGCTCTTACTCACGCGATCGGTTGTGAGAGCCGCGCCGTCTGCGGTCGCTTCCGAGACACCGTTTTGACTGTACCCATTGCACAGCAGGGCTACTGAAGGCGTCACCAAATACGAGCCCGCCACATTTGGAATATTCAACCCACCGCGAAGATGAACGGCGTACTCACTGGACCGGAATTTTGCACTGGTCGAAGTGGCGTACGTTCCCACAGAGACAGAGCGCGCAGACGTTTGATCGATGCTACCCGCGAGCCAGGACACGTCGAAGAACGGCATCCCCGCTTCGATGTGCGCGTACATACCTCCGTGGAAACTGTCGCCCTTCACGCTCGAACTGGAGAACGTCGCGCTCGAATAGCCCGTCGCACCGAACACCCCGAGGGAGAGTCCCTTGGTGGTATGTTGCACGCCGAGGACCTCGCCGGCATTCGTGCCATTCCATGAAGCGCTACCCGCGGTGGAATCACGGTGAATGCCCCAAGCGTAGGATTCACTCCACGCCGTCCATCCGTCGTGCTCACCCTCAGGGAAAGCGGTAAGGTGTCCCTGCAAGGCTTCGCTGATAGCAGACGTCCGACGCAGTGAAAGGCGCTGGGCCTCTGCGTATACTTGACCGTTCAGTGATGCGAGGCTGGCTTCCAGCGCGGCAGCGTTGGCGGACACGTCAAGCGCTGACAGTACGGCAGTCAGTCCCGTGTTCGGAGAGAGCGCGGAGGCTGTGGAAAGGTAATTCCCGAGACCTTGCAGCCTCGCGTTGGTCACAGCACTTCCGTAAGCCGTCTTGGAAATGGTGAGCGCGAGTGCTGTGCTATTGCCGGTCAACGTTCCATTCAAGAGGAAGGAAGTGGTTTCGAGAGAAACGCTCGGGGTTCCAACGATGCTGGCGGCGGAGAACACACCACTAAAGGTCGTGCCTACCGTAACAAAGCTGCCGTAAGGACGGATCAACACGGTTGAACCGGGAACAAACGTCAAGGTGCCAGCCACGACGACTTGGTCGCTGATGACCGTCGTGCTCGGAGAAATAACGCCGTACTCTATGACAACCGAGCCAGTGCTGCCGATTGTCAAATCCCCGCCCGTTGTCGTAGTGCCTGTGGTTTTCGAGGCGACGGTGAAGGTGCCGGGCGAGTTACCGGGAGAGAAGACGCCGCTAGTCACAACCGACCCCACCAGAGTTCCGCCACCGCTCAACGTCTGGGACGCCGTGAGGGTCAGGCTACCACCAGAGAGACTTGTGACGTCGAGAGTAGGTTTTTCGCCCGAGGTCTTCCCGATCTGGAGTCCCGTCGTCGCGATGCTCGCGCTGCTGCCCATTGTGACTGTGCCGTTTCCAGAAAGCGACAAGGTGCCGATCCCTGAAACAGTACCTGGGAAGGAAATGGAGCCGCTGCCGGAGCTCACAGTCAACGGGATCGTGGAATCGTTCATCGTCACGGTGCCCGAGGGCAGATCCCCGGAGATCGTCGCTTCCACGCCCTTGGCGATCATGATCATCCCTGTAAAATCAGAGTTTCCTCCGGCAAAGTTGACCTTCCCAGCGCTGAGCGCGACGCTACCGCCACCCGTCAACGCCGGAACGCTCATCGTGGTGGCCACGTCCGCAGGATTGATCGTCATTTTCCCGCCGGACTCCAATGCGATGGTTCCGCCTGTTCCGAAGCTGCCAGTCAACTCCGCCGCGGCGCCAGACGCCAGAGAGACGGTACCAGTGAAGCCGGTGCTCCGAACCAATTGGACGCTACCAGAGGAAATTGACAGCTTCCCTGTACCTTCCATGGAAGGAAGAGCCATCTTTGTGCCAGGAGCCGTCGGCGCAACATTGATATTCCCATTCGCTTGGAGCGCGCCTTTAAAATCTGGAGCAGCTTCCTTCATCAACGCAGTAACGCCTAAGGGAACGGCGACCGTGGTGCCTGACTCCCCGCTCAGGAACGAACCCTTCAATTCGGGCGTTCCACCATCAGTAGGGGCGAGGGTGAAGGTCGACCCTTTGCCCAATTTCACCTTGGTATCCAGCGAAGGCAGCGACAAGTTGGAGTTCTCTCCGATGGAGTTAGTCACGGACGCGCCAGTTCCACCTGTGATCGTAACAGTGCCGACTTTGATCAGCCCCTGACCCAGATTGAGCACTGTGACCTTGTCCAAAATATTGGAGGCGAGAGTCAAGGTGCCCGGACCACGGTAAATGATGTTGGTACTGGCTTTGTCTGTCGCGCTTAGCGACGAGGTATCAAGCTTTGTACTGAGATCAATGGAACCCGTGTTGATGACTAGCGAAGCGCCGCCTGACAGAAGCGAAACGGTCCCAGAAGCCAGCGAGGCGCCGGTATCAATGGTCAAAGTACCTTTGGCGATGGTGGTATTTCCCGAGAAGAGACTCGAGGCGCCAAGGGTCAGGTTTCCAGAGCCGACTTTTGAGAAGCTCGCCGAGCCAGAGATCACTCCCGAATAGTAGGAGCTGGTGTTGTTGTTGCCCACCGATAAGGCAAACCCGCTCGGCAATGGAAGCCCGCCAGAACCTGCCAACCCGCCCAACGTCGCCGAAGAGCCCGTGAAGAGAACGTTTCCTCCGTTGATGACCGTAACCAGGGTCGCGCTGCGAACAGCGTCTTTGTTGCCGATCACAAGAGTGCCGGCTGCGGCTACCAAGTTGCCTGAAAACCCTGCGACCCCCGAGCCGGAGATAATGACCGAACCAGTTGTCAGGGCTCGTGTCACAAACAAAGATCCATTGGAGTCTAGGGTACTTTGAGACATCCGTCCAAGCTCCAGAGAACCGCCGCCTGTCACAAAGCTAGTGAGTGTCGTGTTTTGGGAACCTGTATCGAAGACTGCGCTGCCAAGGACTTGCAATGGGCGAGAAAGAGCAAGATCGCTCGTGCCTGCATAGACGAGCGCGCCATCGGAGAACTGCACGGAACCCGAGGCGTTCCCTAAGTTCGAATTGGAGGAGAAAGCCAACGTGACTCCACCTTCGAGGCTGGTTCCGCCTGGGTAGGTATTCACACCAGACAACTCCACTTGCGTCCCGCTGTTTCCAGTCACGGTTAGCTTTCCAGTCGTCGCGCCCACACCTCCAGCAATCACACCCGACCATTTAATACTGACATCCGTGGCATCAAGCGTGGCACCCAGCGCCCCGATCGTGATGTTCCGTGCTGTGACTGGAGTCGCGGACAATGTGGCATCCACCGCTAAGTTAGGCACAATCTGCAAACGAGCGTTGTTGAGCTCAATCGCCAGCAGCGAACCTGAAGCGAGCGTCCCAACACCAAGAACCGACGTATCGGCGGTGTGCAGCAGACGCAGTGTTGTTCCCTCGACTAATGTGATTCCGCTGTATGCGTTACTCGCACCCGACAGAAAGAGGGCACCGTCGCCATTTCCCTTCACATACAATCCACCCGTGCCAGCGCCTGAATCCGCCACAACACCGCTGAGTTCCGCTGTGTTGGAGCCCACATCGACGGTCAGTTCCGTATCGAGAAGAAGCGTATTGGGAATCTGCGCAGACGTAGTAAATCCAAGAGTTGCATTTGTGAAGGTAACGGCGCCCGTCCCAAACACACGACCCGAACCATAAACCCCGTCATTATTATCATCGGCGCTGTTCACCGCAACATCCACACGAGTCCCCTCAACGGTGGTCCCGCCGGTGTAACTGTTCACTCCTCCAAGACGTACCGTACCAAAGGGGTGTCCCGTGATTCTCAAACTTCCGTAACCGGAAATATCACCATTGATCGCGAGCACGCTTTCACCGCCATCTAGGCGGGCCTCATCCTCGACCACAATCGATGAAGATACCGCTTGGTTCACCCCCGCTTGAATCCCCGCGCCCGAGCGAAGATTGATGGTGCCGGCACCTATGCTGAGGCCACCATTCAAGCGAATGAGCGAACTCTGAACCGACAAATCACCGCTCAACGATCCGGATCCAGACAAAGTTAGGACCGAGTTCGTGCTCCCAAGTACCGTGAGAGGTACCGCCGCAGAAACCGTACCAGCAAACTCAACGGCGTTGTCCCCAATGTCCACCGTTGTCAGCACGTCAGATACCGTCCCCGCATTGAACCGAATGTTGTTCGGGAGCAGAACACTCTCATCAAAACCGAGCGTTGCCCCAGCCTTCACAGAAATCGGGCCTTTTCCCGCAGCAGAGGAAACCAGGACCCCGCCCACGGTGACCGATGGCGAACCAAGAACCAACTTACCCTCGTCCAAAACTAAACCACCCGAAAAGGTATTGGCGCCGGTCAAAGTCAACTGCTCCGCACCTGTTTTGCGAATGGAGCCGGATCCAGAGATATCAGCCCAAATGGTTTGGTCTACAGTCTGATTGGCCGTGTTGATGGTAAGCGTCCCAGCGCCAACCGTTAAAAACGCAAGTTTCGAGTAGTCGTTGTCGCCCGAAAACTGGACATTCGCTGTACCAGCAGGGATGGTGAGGGTCTTGTTCTGACTCACCAAGTTCACCGCATCGTCTTTCCAGTCGATAGTGATGGAGCCGCCGGTGTTGACAGCAATCGAGGTGAAGTTTTGAAGAGCACCTGCAACGGTCATCCCGGTGCCTGTGTTGATGTTCAGGTTGCTCACTACGCCATCCACCGCCGACGCTAAAATGTTCCCCTGAATCGTGGCGTCATCCGTGAGGTAGAGATTGAAGGTGTCCCCCGTCGCGGCGAGCGGGGACTTCGGATTGCTGAGGCTGACTTTGGCCCAGTTCTGCGTATTAGAAGAGTAATTGGAACCCGTGTAATCTGTAAGCGAGCGCCCGAACTGGTCCACATAAAGCTCGGACTTCGCCAAAGCGATCCCGTTGGCTACCGCAGCAAAAAAGGCTACCGGAGCGTTGATTAGGTTAGGGCTAGTCACCGCAGCGCCGTCATTCCATAGGACCCGCCCGCGTAAAAAGTCGCCCCAATAGAACTCGACGAAATTCACATCAGCCCCTGTCACGGGGTCCGACTTGTCGAATCCTGCCAGCTTCTTACCGCCCACGTTAGTGGCGGTCTTCACAATGCCGTCGGCCAGGCCCCAAGTCAGGCTGCGGTACAAGTCGTTGGTCATGCTTGCCGTGCCGGGCGTTGTGGGCATCGCGACACCTCCAGCGATTGGGAGAATCGGCTGCAGCCCGGAATAAGTTGCCGTCCCTTGAGTTTCACCTGGCTGAATAAGTTGGTTGCCGTTGGTCCCGTAAAGGTAGGCGTTGTTTGAATTTGCAAAGTCGGTCCACATCTGGTCGTTCACCGAAGTCTGAGAAGACGGATTTGAGACAATCGTTCCCAAGACGATGTGATTTTTTCCAGCGATAATCGCCGTTCCTCCAGATGCCAAATAGCCCGCGGTAGTATGATGACCATCCGTGATGTACCCCTTGCCATCAGGCCCAATGATTATGGGGAGGTTTTTCTTGGTCCAATAGCCGACCAGGTTGGAACTCGTGCTTGGGCTCCCGTAGTTGTAAATCGTATTCCCGTCGGCGTCCGTCGAAGTTGTGGCGGAGGTAAAGCCGAGGGACTGAAAGAAGAGGTTCTTGTACGCGACCTCCCGATAGCCAAGGGAACGCTGGGTCGCGTTTAGCAAACTGCCTTCGGCATCCATGTACACCGGAGTACCAACCGCGAGACCTGCAGCAAATGGCTGGTAGTAAAGACCATTCGCATAGATCAAGGTTTTGCTCGTAAGCCCCAGAGAGATGGAGCCGACATTGTTCGTGTTGTATATCTTAGGAATGGTCGTGTTTAGCTTGAGAACCGAACTGCTGTCGGTCCCAGTCCAGTAGATGGAGGAACTGGGCACCGCGGTGATCTTATTGGTCAAGTCGACCGTACCGCTCATCAGAACATTGAGCCGCGCGCCGCTTGAGATAGAAAGGCTGCCCGAACCAGCACTCCATGTCGTGGTGCCGGAACCTACCGAAAGACTCCCAGCGGTGATATTCACACCTCCGCTAAAGCCGGTGCTGCTCCCTTTAAGTTCCAAGGATCCCGCACCCGACTTCGTCAACGAACCCACGCCGGTCAACGAACCGTTCCAAACGACGCCCTTCCCCGAGGCAACTTCCATTGTCCCTCCGCCCACGTAGTACCCAGCGGCATTGCTGAACGAACCCGACTGCGTCAACGCCAGCGTCGCACCTGCGTTTAAATTGATCTGACCAGTACCCAAGTTCGAGGCGGCAGAGACCTGAAGCTTCGTAGCGTTCACTTCGGTTCCGCCAGAATACGTGTTGGTGCCTGACAAAGTCAGAGCACTTGCCGAGCTCGTCCCAAACACCGTCAGAGCGCCTGACCCACTCACAGAGCCACTTAAGACGACCTTGTTACCCAGAAGATTCAAAGCTCCACCATCGATTCCCACATCGATAGGACGTGTAATTGTAAGCGAACCCGGAACCAACACAGAAGTAGCCGAAATGTCGTAGGTTGAACTTCCAGCGCTCAAAGCGGTGCCGCTATCCACAACGCCTACGGCAGCCTGAGTCGGAGTGCTGCTGAGGGATAGATTGCCAAGCGTGGTGTCCGAGGCTCCCAAAGGAAGTGTCACCCGATAAGCAAGAAACATGGTGTCATTCTCCACACTAAGCCCGAGCGAACCTGCCGTCGTGACGGTTGTCCCGTCTGTGGACTTCATCTTGAGCTTCGTCGTCAGGAAGTCGTTATCGTTGGCGACAAACAAAAAATAGTCGTTTGGTTTAGACGAATCCAAAGCGGACACTAAGGCCATACCTTCCCACTTTTCACTGATGGTCGCGGAAGTGCGGGCTGCCAAGGAACCATCGTTCGTGTTCAGTCCAAATTTTGCCAACTGAGTCGCGTCAATAATGCTCACGAATTGAACCGGTGAGACGGCCGTGATGCCGTCTTTCAGTTTGGTCGTGAAATCCCCCGAGATCGAAGTCGACACCGTTCCGTTCTTCACGGTGAAGCTGCCCGTAGTATCCTGACTCAAAATGTTAGTCCCATCTTTGGTCAGGTCCGCGATCATAATCGATTTAAAAACTGCGGGCGCAGCTGTGGCGATTCCGTTGCCGTTGCTGTCACGTGAGAGGAGCATGATGCGATCACCGTCTAACGCTACCATCTCGCTCTGCGCTCCCGTCTTGTTCGGAGTGAGGCCAGTCTGAGTCGCACTGGTATCGTTGAAGCGTGGAAGCTCAACCACATATTCCGCTAACAAAGTAGGATTGGAGCGACTCGAAGACACATCGTACTTGTAGAGGCGGGCGTACTGGCGATTCTGCGAGCCAGAAGTGGAGTCCTGCATGGTCGCGCTCTGCAACATGGTAAAGAGCGTTCGACCATCGGGGCTTATCGCGACTGCCTCCATTCCCTGATTCCCGCGCCGACCCGTGGTTGGGTCGGCTGCTGAGGACCCTGACACTGTGTAAGTCAAAGAACCACTGGCCGCTGACGGCATCGCCGACGCTGGTGGGTTGATCACGCTGGTGATGTTGCCGTTCTGAATGTAGTAGATGTTAGGTCCGTACTCATCGGTAACGTATCCCGAGCCGTCGCTGAACAAAGCAAGCCCCTCCGCGTCAAAAGAAATTTTACCGCCGGCGGTCTTGGGGACAATTCCAGTGGTCAATGTTCCGATTTGTAGTGCCGCCGATGTCGTTGGCAGAGCGCCCGTAGTGTTGGCAGGACCGTCGTTGATGGTCAGCAGCGAGCCGCCCATGTACTTGAGCGATATCTGGTTCACTGAGGAAGAAAGCGCCGTCGTACCAGTGTACGGCGTGAACGAAAAATCTACCTGCTGCACCCTGGCCCGATAGTCGGAATAGACCGCGCCGCTGTTGTAGCCGCGGTCAGGCAAGGTGAGGAAAGATCCCGTGTAGGTGCCGCTGCTCACCTTCCAATTGGTGATTTGCAAACCGGATACCGATCCGAACGTCTCCC
Organism: uncultured Spartobacteria bacterium; assembly: GCA_903919125.1. Lineage (GTDB taxonomy): Bacteria > Verrucomicrobiota > Verrucomicrobiia > Chthoniobacterales > Chthoniobacteraceae > Chth-196. The sequence goes on from CAIXGS010000045.1 coordinate 80,014, forward strand.
CGAACGCATCCAACTGACTGGCCGAAATTCGCCCTACGCCCTGAAGCCCAAGATTGATGTAACCTGAAAAATCACCCGTCATCGTGACACTGCTCGTGCCAGTATTGAACACAGGGGCGGCTTGGCTTACGACAAGAAGAGGCCCAGCGAGGAGGAGAGCGAGAGTGCGTTTCATATCAACGCGGTGTGTGTTAATTGGCCGCCCTGCCCTAGGCGAATGGTTTACCGTAACAAGTTCGCGCCAGATATGTGTCAGGAGTGTTTCAGACAACTCAAGCCACTTTAGTCCAGCCACTTAAATCGCACAAAAACGCACCGAATTACTCCGCTTGTGGAATCTTTTAAAGACGAAAAACCCGAAAATGCCCCCATGAGGCAACTGCCGAGACCAGACGCCATGAGGCTTAGAATTCGCAAACAGCTGATTAAAAATTACCTAGCTCTTCGAATTCCACTAAATACAAGCCCGCTAACTATTTAAGATTATTTATAACCCAAGCAACCGCTACCTTAGAATGACCGCGAGACGGATCTCGCAGAGAGATCATCTAAATTACCACAAAAGCCACAGAGAAAGATATTTGTGCAGCAAAACGGTTGACGCAAATAGTTTGAACTGCCGCCGGATCCGAACTGGCTCTGTGTATGAGTCGCTTAAAGACTTCCCGAAAAAGCCTATCCCCGAAAGGGTTGTAGAGAAACGCGGCGTCCGCTCCCGCTGGAATTTATAACTTACCCGCATCACGCTAAAAATTTTCCACCTCACCTTCTTATAGCAAACCATTGATCTTCAGAATTTTTTGCATCGGCACCCCAACGAAAACTCAGAATCAAACTCGACACACATGATTTTCGAGCGAGCAGTTCAAAGCGCTCCCGAACCAACCGCGAGTCGCCACCCTAATATTGAACCGAACGATCAATCGTTCCGGGAGCGGCGATAATCCCTCGTGATGGAACGCACCTGCCGAGAGGATTTTTCCAAACAAGTCACCTTCATCCAATGAAATGAGCACGAAAGGAACCCCGTGCGACTCGCCAACCAAATCCCGAACAATCACATGGGAGGAATCGCCAAAAGATCCTCAACACGTCCCGCCCCATTGGCACGCGGATCAAAGCCCGACTCCCTCGTCCAGAAACGGTCAACGCAATTCACTCCCAAAATTGGAGAGCATCGCTCCAAACTTTACTTTGAAAGCTGGAGCATTGCAGAACCAAAAAGCCCAGCACGGGTCTCAAGGGGTGTCCGCAGGAGTCCGCCGCCGACAAGTCCGTCTAACTGGGCCTGCGCGTCTTGAAGAAGGACTCCGTACGCATTGGCGCGAATCCCCACAGACGAACGTGCCGCAGAAGGGAACACAAGCGCGCCTGAAAAACTCCCGTCCAACGGATTCACTACTCCACTCCATTGGACGTTGGTGGCATTGTTGAGGGGTGCGAGGCGGAGACCGGAATCAAGACGGAACTTAGTCGGAAGACCCCTCAAATTAGGCGTCGCGTTGGAGAGACCGGCACCGTCTGTTTCGAGTGTAAAAAGCCTATCAGTAAGGCCTAAGGCAGTTGCGAGGCCGGTATACGAAGAATTCGGAACAAATCGGCTGACCCATGCGCTGATTTGTAGAGGCGCGGCAAAACTGCTCGGGGCGTAGCTGTCCGCCGTGTCTGCCTGCCGGTGCCAAGTGAGCCCTGACGACAAACGAGCCGTTGAACCTAGCGTTTGCGTGATGTTCTTAACGTCAATCACACCCCCAACATAGGAAGCCCGCGACCGATAAGGTTGCACCCACACAACGGTTTGACCGCTCGCACTCGCGCGCAGAGACGCTGAGACGGGTTTGGAGTCTCCAAGCATCCCCGTGAGGATGACTCCACCTTGACGCGTGGCGAATCCCTTCACCCAGCCAAACCCAGCCGGATACGTCACTCCATCCTGATCTCCGCTGTCAAACAACCCAGTGATTTTGCACTCCTCCGTCGGTAGTTCGCCTGCACTCGCAAGACGCACACCGCGAATGACTCCTGTTTCCGTTCCCGCTGTATAGGTGCCAGAAATCAAGGGTAATTCTCCCCCCAAATTAATCGTTGTCGAAACGGCCGCACAGTTCCCCTGCGCTGGGAAATTAATGTTAATCGAGGCGGTGGTCGTTCCCGGAGCTGCACCGAAGGTGCCGGTTACGCTGCGCTGAAAGGCGCCGGCGAAGTCAAGGGATGCCGTCCAACGTCCAAGGCGAGTCAGAGAAACACGCAGGACACCCGAGGGGGTTAACAATTTTCCTGTTTCCAACACGGACTCGAAGCTGCCAGAAAGAGCCTCTGGCAGGGCTTCCACGGTGATCCGGATGGTGCTGGTTTTTACAGTGGTGGAACCGCTTTTCTCCAGAACATCAAAACTATACGTGCCGACTGAGGCTGACACCTTGCCGGAGAGAATCCCAGTCGTAGCATTGAACTGGAGACCACTTGGAAGCAGAGTACCGCTCTTGAGCGCGAGCTGAGTCGCACTGCTTTTGAGGTTGCCGAAGTTCAAACTCACCGTCTCGCCCACACGCACCAGTGGCTCGCTCACGGTTACTAGGAGCGTCTTTGAGGCCGCCCCCGTGGTGTTGGTCGCTGTCAGCGTCACGGAATAAGTACCAGCAGCCGTCGCCGTGCCGCTGATCAAACCCGTGCTCGAATTGAGACTAAGACCACTCGGCAATCCGGTTGCAGCATAGGTCGTGGGCGAGTTGCTTGCAATGATCTGGTAAGACACCGAGGTAAACTGAGTGCTCGTCGCAAGTGTCCCGCTGGTGAATTGGGGCACAGGAACCGAATGTAGAAGACCGGAGGCGGTGTCCTTCGCAATACTGAAGCTCTTGCGATTGAACTTTTTGTCCAATTGACTAGGGGTCAGGCTGTAAAGATTGTTATACACCTCTGTCGTGTCGATGGTTCGAGTCTCGGCCACAAGAGCCGTTGAGCCTGCACTGAACACCGTGTAGCCGTGAGCCTTGGTATTGATGTCCACCATTTCGGGTGTGACATCTTTGATGAAGGAGTCAGAAGCATCAACGAGAGCCTGCTTTTGCGTCGCGTTCATTGCGAACACGCCAGCTGTAGAGCCGGTCGCTTTACGCAGCGAAGAGGTGATCAAACCTTCCACCGTGGCAATGGCGCCGTCAAACGCGGCACGGAATTCGCCCGAAGTCGCCGACGGCACCGTGACGTCAAAAACATTCTTCCCTGTTACGTCGGTGGTGGTGCCGCTCAGCGTTCCTGAACCCGCGAGCTTGCCGAACATTGATGCATGAATGTCCCCCGAAACAATCACGGCATTATATGCTGCAAGCAGGTTGACGATACCTTGTTTGAACTGGGGAAAACCTGAAACCTCATCCGCATTGAGGAGATACTTCACTTTGAGTACGTCCGGAATGAAACTCGTCATCCCAAGCGCGCCCGGGGTGATCGGCGCGCCGCCAAATGTCCCCTGCGTCGGGAGCAACGAAGAAAGCGCTGAAGTCGTCGTGCCGTAGTTCACCCGGATCGGAGTGAACGGAGCAGAACTCACCACCATCCGCCAGTTGTTCTGCGCCGCGGCACTCGTTCCCAAAGCCGTCGCCAAGGCATTCACTTGGGCGTTTGTGTAAAACGCCTGATCCCGCCCCAAGGCTCCAGAGGAGGCGATCCAAAGCTGGTAAGTGTATGCTGCGTAAATGGAGAACGTGTCGTTCACCAACTGGTAGCGGGAACCGTACTCAGAAAAGAAGGACTGTTTCCCCATGAGGTAATAGGAAATCCCTCTCGGTAATGACGCGGCGGCAGTGTCGGAAATTTTAAGACTGGTAGCGCCTGCGGCATCCAGCATCGCGTTGATGTACAGGACTCCAAGCTTCCCTGACACCTTGCTCGTGGCGTAGGCGGTGCCAGTCGAACCGCCAATTCCTGCACTAGCAATTCCCTTAAGTGTCGCTTTTAAAACAGCGTTTTCCGAAGCATCAATATCAAGATAGGCATCAAAACTCGCCTTTGCCGATGGCCATGCATATAATTGAAACACACTTGCACTCAGTCCGTTGGCGGCGGCAAGAACAGCAATCACCCCGTCCTGATCCACTGCAATCGAGGCAGGAAACGCGTCCTCGGGAATGATGTGGTCGGGGCGGTCGCTCCGGTTGTCGGTGAGAATGAGATCCAGATTTTTCCCAAAGTTCATCGCGCCTGTGAGCGTGGCGTTGGGAAAAAGGTTGGAAGTTCCAGTCTGAACCGCGGTTGAGGAAGCATTCAGCCCAAGCTTGTTTGGAATAAACTCCAGCCAGACTTGCTCGGAGTTTTTCTTGCGCTGGGTTTCTTGTTCGGAGGTGTATCCGTTCAAATACGTGGCATTGTCCTTCCAACTGTCATCGGAGAACTCGTGGTCATCCCAAACACTCACCATCGGGAAGAGCTCATGGAGCCGCTGCAACTGGGGATCCTGACGGATGGTTTTGTAGATATCGCGGTAATTCCCCACGGACTGCGCTGCGTAATAAGTCGCACCGCTGGCACTGGTGAGAGGAATCGCCTCTGATGGATTCGTCAAAGTCATCGACCGCGCCGCAGACGTCGTCTGGAAACTAGGATTACCAGTCGTTTCGTAGATGTAGTCCCCAAGGTTCAAAACAAAATCGATCTGATCTGCCTCCTGCTCGCACAAATGCTTTAATACATTGAAATAACGGCCCACGTAATCATTGCAAACAATGGATGCGTACTTCACCTGACGCGTCGAACTCGCAGACGGGGCCGTCTTAGTGCGCCCGATCGGAGAACGCGTCCCATTGTACGTAAACTGGTAGTAGTAATAAGTGTCTGCTTGCAGACCTGAAGCCACCATCTTTACCACCCCATCATGTGAGGTTTGCGCCGTAAGTTTGCCTCCACTCCACAGGTTGGTCCCGGACAACTCCTCATGACTGCCTACGAGAGCCAACGTGCCCGAACTCGAGATTTTCAAACTCACCAACCCATCCGCACCCAGCCCAGCGACCCTCGTCCAGAGCACCACAGAACCACTGCTAGGGTCGCCAGAAGCAACAGACTGTGGAAACCTTGGGTTGCCGGTGGCAAGGGACGCCACGGTGGTAAGCAGAAGGCAACTGAGCAGAGCGAGGACGGTTCTCATCACACCACTCTCAACCCTTGAGATGGCATTGCGGTGCCATCTAGGTTACTAAGCTGTGATTTAAGAGCCCGATCTCTTATCCTGTTACCGCGCATCGCTTCAAACCAAGTCTGAAGCAAGCGACGGCATCCTTAAAATCACCGCCAAAGACTGACCTCCTAAGGAAATTTTTTGATCCACCAAAAAACCCGCATCCAGAAACACTTGGAGAGCAACAGGGTTCACATAAATAATTTGAACTGCCTCTGGCTTGCCATGGGCTCTTTGTTTGAGTCGCTCAACGACTTCGCGAAGAGGATTGCCCACGAAAGGATTGTATAGAAACGCCGTGATCGCTCCCGCTGGAAGTTCAAACTCAGCCGCATCGCCCTCAAAAATTTCCACCCGACCGTCTTGGAACAACGCACTCGTCTTGCCTAGATTACGCCTGCACGCCGACGCAAGCTCAGAAGCAAACTCAACACCCCAAACTTTTTCGAACCCGTGCAGTGCCGCGAGAATCAGCACTCGCCCTTTTCCACAACCAAAGTCGACAAACGTCGACGCGCATGATTTTGGGGCGAGCAGTTCAAAAAGCTCCCGCACCAACCGAGGATCGGCGCCCTGATATTGAACCGAACTGTCAATCGTGCCGGAGGCGATGGAAAGCGACTCCAACTTACAAGGCGACATCGTGTCGACCCGATACCTCAGGTCAAACAGCAATTCCCGCCACAAGAGTCCGACGCTGTAACGCATCCCGTGGCGGCGCATAAAGTTCCAAGCGATATTGGCATACTTAAAAACCGGAGGTGCATCGGATAAGGAGAACGTTCGCATTATTTTTTCGTTAAAGTCAGGTGACAAACCGGTTCCAATCTTGCTGTGGTGCCAATTTCCGTTGCCGGTTAGCAGTGGCGTGCCGAAAGTAAGCGCCCGCCGCGCGTCGACTTGACGCACACGGCTTAAAACGAAAAAATATCTCGTGTGAAAGCGCTCTCCAATTGGACCACCAACCGCATCTTTTCTTACGTCCACGGAAACCACCTTGTCTACAATACTTGCTGGGAAGATCCCCGGTTGGATCGCGAGGTGATGAAATTAACCACTTCCGACGAGGTGGTTATGATTACTTCCGCAGGCTGTAATGCCCTAGATTATGCCTTGGACGCCCCACGCAGCGTCCACGCCGTTGACATGAATTTCCGCCAAAACGCTTTGCTGGAGCTCAAGATCGCGGGAATACGCAAGCTGGAGTTTGAGGATTTTTTCAGCCTTTTTGGCGACGGCGGAAATCCCCTCTTCCCCGAGTGGTACCGCAAAGCGCTTCGGGACGAACTCTCGCCGCAGTCTCAAAGTTATTGGGATCGGCGCACTCATTTTTTCAGTAGGAAAAAACCCAGTGATTCTTTTTATCACCGGGGAACCACCGGAGCGTTCGGGAGACTTTTAGCGACCTACTGTAAACTCAACGGTATTTACGAAGATGCTCTCAGGCTGTTTACCTTCGACACATTGGAAGAGCAACGGGAGTTGTACTTCGGAAAAATTCGAGACCGCTTTTGGGGAGAGGGCATTCGGCGGGCGCTGCGTACCGACATCGCGCTGAGTATGATTGGGGTTCCTCGAGCTCAGAGAGATCATCTGGAAGCCACTTGTGCCCAGAGTGTTTCTAGCTTTATGGAAGACTCCATGGAAGCTGTTTTCACGCGCCTTCCCACCGCGGACAATTATTTCTGGAGACTCTATCTTGCCGGCCGTTATACCGAGTCCTGTTGCCCAGAATACCTGAAGCGAGAGAACTTTGAGAAACTCAAGGGCGGGTTGGTCAACTTGGTTCACACCCACACTAATAACTTAACCAGCTTCCTTCGTTCTCATCCCGGACGTTTTTCGCGCTTTGTTCTTTTGGATCATATGGACTGGCTAAGCACCCAGGACAGCACGTTGCTCCAGTCAGAATGGCAGGCAATTTTTGATAAAGCGCAACCCGATGCAATGGCACTTTGGCGCTCAGGAGGGTTCGAAGTCGACTTCGTGGATCCGCTCCAGATCGACCACGCAGGGCAGACGCGCCGAGTTGGTGACATGCTAACGTACGACACCGCAACGGCCGCCGACTGCCATCAGCGAGATCGCGTCCACACCTACGGAAGCTTTTACATCGCCCGTTTAAATCCTTGAACCAAACCGCAATGGTAAAGGTCTCCCCTGCGCCCGCAAACGAGCCAACCGGAGAGCTTAGATTTTACGCTGCCCAGGACGCCCTCCGCGCGCTGGAAAAAACGAAGGATCCGAACGCCGACTACTGGCGCCTTTTCCTCACGCACGAGGCCCACACGCTCGCGCCTAATTTCAAAACGCAAACCGCCGTCATCAGCGACGGGGAGTACTTTTCACCCGTCACCGTACACAACAACGAACCGGACAATTCCTACCCGTGTTCGCTGCAAACCCAGTACGTGCAGTATCCACTTTCAGAACTGGGATTGGTACCGTCCAAGGCAATGCGGTTAGCTGGAGCGCTCGGTCTGAGAGCATTGGGTAGCATTTTAAAATACGGCTTGGTGGATCGCACCGTGCAGTGGAACTCGTGGCTCCTTTCTACAAATCTACAAGCACCGGATAATCTTATAGATGCTCAAGACGCGACTCACGTCCTTCTTCAAAAATTTCCGAACCACGCTGTTCTCGTAAAGAACATCCACGGATTTGAAACCACAGCCGAATTAGAAAAGTTCGCCCGTCTCGGCTACCAACTCGTAACAAGTCGCCAGATTTATTTTTTTGACGGCAGAAATCCGACGTACCTCGCCCGCAGTGACGTGAAGCGGGACTTAAAATCGCTGCGCGCCCTCAAGGATTATCAGCAGATTGAACACCATGAATTCGTCGCGGATGACGCCCCAAGAATCGCTGACCTTTATCGTATGCTTTATCTCGAAAAGCATTCTGAACTGAATCCGAGATACACAACTTTGTTCGTACAAAAAGCTCTCGAACAAAAGCTTCTCGAGTTTCGCGGCCTGCGACACAGCTCTGGTAGAATCGACGCCGTTTTCGCCTGCTTCCGGAGAGGTGAGGTGACCTCCACTCCTTTTATCGGCTATGATACGGCAATCCCCAATCAGCACGGATTTTACCGGTTACTCGTCGCGATGTTATTGGAGCGCGTCGCGGAGCAAAAACTACTCCTGAATTACAGTTCGGGAGCCGGTGAATTCAAACGGAGACGCGGGGCAGAGTCTGCCATTGAGTACAACGCGATTTACACAAGGCACCTTCCACTCAGGCGCCAATTACCCCACTTACTTTTGGAGCAGGCCGCAAACCGGCTTGGAAAGCGGGTCTTGGTGGAAAACCAAATCTAAGATAAGGCATTTGGCCCAAGAGGTGCCACTGCTGGTTCAGGCGTCTCTGGGGCAACGTTTCGCAATGGCTCGGAGTGCCCTGTGTGCACAACCAGTTCGATGACGCCTGATTGATCCTCAATAAGCGCGGTCAGGCTTTCCACCCAGTCCCCTGAATTGAAATACTCCAAATCCCCGATGTTTCGAATGGCTGGAGTGTGAATGTGGCCACACACGACTCCCTGGACGTCTTTTTCCATTTTAACAAGACGAGCCACCGCAGATTCAAAGGCCCCGATATAATTGACCGCGCTTTTGACCTGCCGTTTCGCCGCCGCGCTGAGGGACCAAAAACTCAGCCCGAAAAGCTTACGGAACCAATTGATCGGAGTATTCAAGCGCAGCAGCAGCGCGTAGCCGAGGTCGCCAACATGGGCAAGCCACTTGATATTCTGCACGACGGCATCCAATTCGTGGCCGTGGATCACCAGTAAACGCCGACCATCAGCCGTTGTATGAATCGCACGTGGCATCACCGTAACCGCGCCGTACTCGCCGTGAAAGCCGGACACGAATTCGTCGTGATTCCCCGGGATGTAAATGACTTGCGTCCCCTTTCGTCCAGCTCGCAGCAACTTCTGGATCACGTCGCTATGCGCTTGCGGCCAGTAGATTCCACGCTTGAGTGCCCACACATCTATTAGGTCACCCACGACATAGAGAGTTTCAAATTCATAGCATTTCAGAAAGTGCAGAAGAGCTTCGGCCTGACACCCTCGGGTGCCCAAATGAACGTCTGAAATCCAACCTGTTCGACAGTGGCGCATCACGGAAAGCAGTGTCCTCTGGGAGGGCGGGACTTGGAAACGCAAACAGCTTCGATCGGTCAAATTTCACACAGCTGTGACATGCCAACGCCCCCATTTCACCCGACCGCGCGGCAACACATGCGGCGCTATGAAAGGACTCTCCAAAGCGGAATCCCTTCGTTCCAAAAGTGCGGGTCCGAATTAGAGCAAGGAGTTTAGCCCATCCCGAAAACGAAACGGGTTGGCTCGTTCTAAAGCAACCTTTTCAGAACCGATTTTGTAACTCAGAATTAGCCCCACTTAGAAGCCATGAACGCCGGCGACCAACCAATGCCCGAGATAGAAGCTGTTCCGGCTCCCGCCCTCCCCGCGCCACCTCCCACGTATTGGCTCACCCGCTTTGTGCTGCTGCGCTTACTAGGATTGGTTTACCTGATTGCATTTCTCGTCGCCGCAAATCAAATCGTGCCGCTCATTGGGCACAATGGATTGCTGCCAGCAGACGTGTTCCTGCAGCGCGTTTCGCAACATTTTGGATCTGCCCAGGCGGGCTTTCGCCAGTTGCCGAGTCTCTTCTGGTGGAACGTCTCCGACGCCTTTCTGGTAAACATCGCGTGGACGGGCGTCGTTTTGTCGGCAATCGTTTTGTGCGGTTACGCAAACTCACTGATGATGCTGGTGCTGTGGGCGCTCTACCTCTCGTTCGTCCATGTGGGTCAGCTTTGGTATTCCTACGGCTGGGAGACTCAATTGTTGGAGACTGGTTTCATCGCGATCTTTCTCTGCCCGCTACTGGATCCTCGCCCATTCGCGAGAATGCCACCGCCGCTTGCAACCCTCTGGATTTATCGGTGGCTAATTTTTCGCATCATGCTGGGCGCAGGATTGATAAAGATTCGCGGCGACGAGTGCTGGCGAGATCTCACCGCGCTTTTTTATCACTACGAAACCCAACCTGTACCCAACCCGCTCAGCCGGTTGCTCCATTTCGCGCCACTCTGGTTTCAAAAGTTTGGGGTGCTGTGGAATCATTTTACGGAACTAATCGTCCCGTGGTTCGCATTCGGGCCGCGGACGGCGCGCAACGTGTCGGGTTTACTAATGGCAGGCTTCATGGTTGCGCTGATTTTTTCCGGCAACCTCTCGTTCTTAAACTGGCTCACAATAGTCCCGTGCCTGGCGTGTATTGACGACTCGATTTGGCGCAGGATTCTACCGCACTTTATCGTACTGCAGGCTCAGACCGCAGAGGCCAACAAAAGACATTCCCGGCTGCCGATGGTTGCGAGCGGACTCTTTGCCGTGGTCGTGGCGTGGCTGAGCATCGATCCCGTGCGAAATCTTTTCTCGCCCCACCAGGCGATGAACGCGTCTTTTGACATGCTGCATTTAGTCAACACCTATGGCGCATTCGGTACAGTCGGACGCGAGCGCTACGAAATCATTTTTGAGGGAACAGACGAGCGCACCGGAGCCGACTCCGCCACTTGGCGTGAATTCGAATTCAAAGCAAAACCCGGCGATCCCAACCGACGTCCACCCATCATCACTCCGTACCATCACCGGCTCGACTGGCAGATCTGGTTTGCAGCGATCCCAGGAGTTCATTACGACCTCAAGTCCATGCCCACCCCGCAGCACTATCCTTGGGTGGTCCATTTCGTGTGGAAACTTTTACACAACGACTCCGGCACGCTCAGTCTGCTTGCGAACAATCCCTTCCCCGACGCCCCTCCCAAATACGTGCGTGCGCTTTTGTACCGATACAAGTTTGCCCCGCCCACAAGCACGCAAGGAGCATGGTGGACCCGTGAACGAATCGGTTTTTGGCTCCCCGCTGTCTCGCTATACACCCCTGAATTCAGACGGTTTCTTGAGTCTGCAGGAATGATCCAAAAGGACGCTGAATGAGCGCTCTGCGAGCGCCATTCCAAGCCAAACACAACACGCAATGAAATGAACGTGGTTGAAGCACTTCAATCAGTGCGCCCGCAAAAATTCACAACATGTTCAACATCCCAAACCTTCTCGCTCCCGTAGCCCCCGACGCTCACAAGTACTCGCGCGGCGTCGTCGGCATCCTCGCCGGCAGTGCCGCATACCCCGGCGCTGCCGTTCTGTGCGTGGGCGGGGCACGGCGGGGCGGCGCGGGCTACGTGAAGTATGTTGCTCAAAACAAGTTTGCTACCGCAGCGGTCCTCGCCCAATATCCTGACGTAGTGCCTGTCTCAAAATTGAAGGACGCGAAGGCCGACGCGTGGGTGATGGGTCCTGGGGCGCCGCGCGTCACTTTTATTCCGGAGGACACAGCCTTGGTTTTAGACGGGGCTGCGATACGGTACGCAACTCGCAAACGTGCTGGCATCACGATAATAACGCCCCACACCGGCGAACTTAAACATCTGGGATACGAGCTTGCCCAACGCGAGGAAACCGCGAGACGGATTGCGAATGAATTCAATGTGATCGTCGTTTTGAAAGGACGTCACACCGTGATCGCTGCCCCCAATCAAGCGGTTCTAGTGGATGAAATCGGAGGACCGGAATTGGCGTGCGCTGGATCTGGCGATATTCTCGCGGGCCTGCTCGGTTCCATGCTCGCGAGCTGGAGGCCCGCGACTCTGACGGACGCCGCTGCCGTGGTTTACAAGACTGTTATCTACCACTCCAGCGCCGCCAAGATTGCCAGAGAGGCCCATAATCCCGTGGTCGCGACGGACATTTTGAGCGCCTTGTCGAAAGTGAACCTCCAATAGGGAGGTGCTCAACTTTGCCTCAACCTGCCGATTGTGCGCGCCCTGAATGCCGCTATGCTCCGGCGATGAGCAAAGCTTTCGAGGAACTCGATTTCCAAAAAACTCCGCTAGGTGATCTAATTTTACGGCGCCGCCAAGTCCCCTCCTTGGGCAATCTTGAGGTCTACGAAGTCAAGCTTGGCGAGGCGTTTCTGATGTCGAGTCTGTTCCATGAGGTAGAAGTTGCGCTCGCAAACCTTGGACTCGGTGAACTGCAGCCCGGTCTCTGGGATGTCGTGGTCGGAGGACTCGGACTCGGGTACACAGCAGCAGCGGCACTCCAGCATGAGACGGTCTCCTCGCTGCTGGTGGTCGACGCGCTAGAGCCGGTGATTAGCTGGCATCAGCAAGGCCTCGTTCCCTTGGGCCTCACATTATCGGAGGATCCGCGTTGCCGATTCGTGCTCGGTGACTTTTTTGAGCTTGCCCAATCGGCGGCCGGTTTTGATCCAAAAACTGAAGGACGTCGGTTCCATGCGATCCTTCTAGACATCGATCATTCTCCAAAAAATCTGCTCCATCCGCGGCACGGTCGCTTTTACAGCCTCGAAGGTTTGCGCTGGCTTGCCAGTCACTTGTTGCCTAGCGGAGTCTTCGCGCTCTGGTCCGATGATCCGCCTGACGACGAGTTTTTAGCACTACTCTCGGGCGTCTTTACAAAGGTCAAAGTGGAAGTGGTGACGTTTGAGAACCCGCTTCTGGAACGCGACTCTGCAAGCACGGTTTACGTGGCTTCGTTGTAGTGCGCGCCACTCATTCACACTCATTTACACCCACGGACTGAGCTCCTGCTCTAGCTCACGCCGATCCGAAGGGTTGCGGACTTTTTGGCGCCCCTCGCGCTTGTAGCGGCGTTCCACAGTCATCTGGCGCTTTTTACACCGACTGCGCAGCTTCTCGATTTCTGCGTCAAGCTTTAGGTATCCCGCGTAACGCGATGCCTCCAGCTTTCCGGAATCGACGGCAGCCCGAATGGCGCACCCAGCGTCTGCACCGTGTTTACAATCGAGAAATTTGCACTGCCCCGCGAGGGTTTCAATGTCGGCAAACCACTCACGTAATGTGGTTTCGTCCGTCCACATCTGCACCTCCTTGATGCCCGGATTATCGATCACAATCCCGCCCTTGCGTAAGACCATTAACTCCCGCGCAGAAGTGGTGTGCCGTCCTTTGCCAGTCGTCTCGTTCACTTCCCCAGTCCATTGGTATTCGTCCCCCAGCAGGCGATTGACCAAGGCCGATTTTCCCACACCGCTGGATCCGATAAAAGCGACTGACACTCCCCGCTGAAAATACGAACGAACAGCTGCAAGCCCGCGCCCGGTCTCCGCACTGGTCAGGTGCACATCTGCCGAAGGATTAAGCGCCTGAATCGCCTCAACGACCGCTCGGTTTTCCGCTGCGGGAAACAAATCAGCTTTGTTCACTAACACCACCGGCTTCGCTCCGCTTCGACCAATGATTGCGAAATACCGTTCCAAACGCCTTGGATTGTAATCCGCGCCTGCCTCCGTGACCACCAGCACCACGTCGACGTTCGCCACAATCACCTGCTCTTCGGCGCTATGCCCCGGAGCCCTACGCGAAAAACACGTCCGGCGGGGGAGCCTTGCACGGATGACCGTCTCCTCCCCCACTCCGCCCAATTCCAGTGCGACCCAATCCCCGACTGCGGGCAACTCCGCGTCAGAGGTGGCATCATGATACACTTTCCCACCCATCACGACTTCGCGCTCCTCTCCGTCGCCCAACAGCGCGCCGTAAGTGATGCGGTTGTCCCGAATTAATCGGGCGGGTTTCCATCCCTGCTTTTGAAGCGGGACAAACGCTTCCTCGAACCATTCGCACCAACCCAGATCAGCAAGCGTCATCGGGAGCGTCCGTTAGAGGCCTCGGCCTGAGTGGTCGCGTCCTCGATAAGTTGCTGCAATTCGCGAACGCCTTGCTGGGATTTTGCGGATGTGGTGAAAATCTGGGGCAGGTCCTCAAACCATTCGGAGAGTGCAGCCATGAACTGCTCCACATGCGTCACCGCCTTGTTTCCCTTCGCCTTGTCTGCCTTGGTGAAAACTATGGCGAACGGCCTCGAAGCACGCCCTATCCACTGCACAAAATCCAGATCCACCGCCTGCGGAGGGATGGAAGAGTCCACCAAAACAAACACGCATTCCATAGCCTGCCGCTTGAGCAAATAGTCTTCGATCATTTCCGCGTATCGCGTGCGCTCCTCCTGAGAAGCCTTTGCAAAGCCGTATCCCGGTAAATCCACGAGACGAAATCGGCGGTTCAGCGTGAAAAAGTTGATGGTTTTCGTAAACCCCGGCGTATCCGAAACCCGCGCTAAATCGCGCTTTTCCGCAATCCTATTAAGCAGCGTGGATTTCCCCACGTTCGAACGTCCGATGAAAGCAAACTCCGGCAGGGAAGCCTGTGGGCAGTGAGTGAGGTCCACGGCACTGGAGTCAAAAACGGCAGAAGTGATTTTCATTTAAAACGCACGCGATCAAACAGCGGGAACCCTCTTATCATGCCCCGCCACCCGACATTCCGCGATCTTAATCCTTCACTCTCTGCGCTGCGCCAAGTCCACGCGCAACACCACCCCGCCCGCGCCCGAGCTCAACTCCCCCGCCCGCTCACCTGCCAAATTCAGCGTACACACCTCAAACTCGCGTATCGCCTCCGCCTGTCGGATACGCACTCGCTTCAGCTCCCAAATCTCTCCCTTAGGCAGCGCCTCCCCTGCCACAAGCCGCGGCGCAGTCTCATCGCCCACGAAAATCTGAACACCGCGGAGCTCCTGTGCCTCCCACTTAACCATCGAGCGCAAAGTCTCCTGCACCTCCTTGAGCGCCGCAATTTCCGGACGTAAAAACCGAATCTCCACCCCCTTCGCAAGTGCGGCAGGCAGTAGCGAAATGCGCAAAAAACCGCGCTTCTGTGCTCCTTGCACCAACTCGGTGATCGTGACTTTTGCCGCCGGATGATCAATCGGTTCCCCGAGGGTAAAATGAAGGCCATTAATCTTTAAGTCCCCCGCCATCGCATTCAATCCACCAGAGCAACAGCAAAAAAAGCAAGCAAGCCCGAGTCGAAAGAAGCGGACGAAACAGAACTGCAATGAGTTAAAGTTGCGCATCAAAAAGGCGATTACTCCCAACTGTTCGACGCATCCTTGGAAGAAGTCGACTGTAAAAAAGCTCAGCCAAAAACGTTACTGCTGAGCAAATTTAGAAATACTCCCATCATCCAAGCAGCCGACCCACAGGTTGCGCGACTCCGGCGATCCCGCTAAGGTCACCTGATGGCAGTCTCTAAAATCGTTTCAGTCGAACAACTCGCGGCGGTGTCGGCCCAATGCAAGGCAAGCGGGCGCGTTCTGGTTTTTACCAACGGCTGTTTCGATCTGCTTCACGTAGGCCATGTGCGCTACCTTCAGGCGGCCCGTGCTCGAGGCGATCTGCTGGCCATCGCTCTCAACGGAGATGACTCAATCCGTGCGCTCAAAGGTCCGACTCGTCCGCTCAACTCGGAGCTCGAGCGGGCGGAGGTTCTCGCGGCGCTCGCCTGCATTGATTTCGTGACGCTTTTCCACTCTCCACGCGTGACGGAGGTTATCCAAGAGGTTCGGCCGCAGCTTTACGTGAAAGGAGGCGATTACACGGTGGACGCGCTGGATCCAGGCGAGCGAGCGGCTCTTGAGGCGGTCGGCGCTGCCATCGAAATTCTAGAGCTTGTGCCGGGTAAGAGCACGACAGCCATCATTCATAAAATGGCCAACTCTCATGCTTAAGCCACTCCCAAAAATCGGTATCCTCGGGTCCGGAAGCGGCTCCAATTTTGCCTCCATCGCCCGCGCCATCGCAGAAACACGGCTCCACGCTGAGATCGCGCTGGTGCTCTCTGACAATCCCGAGGCAGGCATTCTTAAAAAGGCGAGCGCGCTAAACATCCCAGCAGAGGCGTTGCCCCAGTCAAAATTCCGCACCAAGCTGGAGCCCGAGATCGAAGCGCTCGCAGCGGAAAAACTGATAATGGCCGGCGTGGAATGGGTCGTCCTAGCAGGTTATATGCGTCTCATTAAAGCTCCACTGCTGGAACGCTTTCCAAATAGAGTGATTAATATCCACCCCTCCTTGCTGCCGGCCTTTCCTGGACTGGAAGCATGGACGCAGGCGCTCGAAGCCAAGGCTACCGTTACAGGCTGCACAGTGCACTGGGTTGACGCTGGAATGGACACAGGTGAAATCATCGCACAAGCGAAAGTCCATGTGCTGGAGTCGGACACCCCGGCTTCTTTACACGCGCGCATTCAAGTGGCGGAACACACTCTGTATCCCGCAACCCTCGAGCGACTGCTCCACCCTGAAGTTCACCGTTAAAAAGAAAGCCCGCCCACGAACTTTACCGCTTTTACTCCAGCGGTAAATGTTGGCGCAGGAACGTCGGGACATCCAAATCTTCGCCGTCCACAATGGTGGGATCCGTCTTCTCAAAACGTCCTCCGCGATTCGGAGATTCAAATCGCATCTGCTCTTGCACCGTATCCTTGGCGCGCTTTGCGGCGGCTGAAAGTGGAGTGGCTTCGGGCGGCGTATGCGACTCAGCTTCAGCATGAATGCTCGTAGATACCTCGCGGTCAACTCCCTTTTCCGCAGCAACTTTTGGCGCGAGGTCTGTCTCGTTTTTATCTACGACGGGCTCAAGGAAAACTGGCTTCTCCGTCGGCTCCGCGCGCTGAACAGTTTGCGCCGCAGATTCCCGCCGCTCTTTTGCCGCTTCGTAGGGAGGAATGGGCAGCGAACGCTGCGGTGCTGAAACTTGCTGCTCCAAGGGAAGATGATCCATCTCCCGAAATTCAGCGCCCACCGAGGCTAATGGCTCGGGAACATGCTCGCTAGGATTTACGGGAACCTCGAGCACTGGATCCTCGACATGCTCCTCATGCTCCTCGTGCGTACCGAGTGGATCTGCTGGGTGTTCCCGATCGTGCAAAACCTGTCGTGAAGACGCGCCCCCGCCAGCTTCTGAGATCGCAAACGGCTCCGTTGAACTCGGATAAACTATCGCCGCCGCCCTAGAACCAAGGGCAGCGGAGCGCACACCAACATCTGCGCTATCGGGGATACCCGCCAGCAAAGTCACCGACACGGAGCCCGCTAGCGCTGGGTCTACTGCCGCTCCAAAAAATACGCGGACCTCAGACGAAATACGCTCGGTGAGTTCCTGCATGAGAAGCTGCACTTCAGACCAACGCAAATCCGGACCACCCGAGACAAACACCCAAAGCCGCGTTATAGAAGCAAGTGCCCCTTCCGAATCAAACAAGGGGTTCGAAAAAGCACGGGCAAGAGCCGCACGGGCGCGCTCCTCTCCAGCGGCAACACCATAGCCAAAAAGGGCTGTGGCGCGATACTCGGCAACCGTGGCGGCTATTTCATCCAAACCGCTGTGCATGACATTTTTTTGGGCTGTCATTGTCGTAACTGCACGAACGGCTTGTGCGAGCAAACAATCCACGGATTCAAACGCATCCTCAATGCCTGAAGCGGGATCCGCCACTGCTGCCATGCGGTCATTTTCAAAACAGACCACAAGATTGGCGTGCCGGCGTAATGCGTCCAATCCTTCCTGCGCCTGTTCGCTACGGCGACGACCCTCAAACGAAAAAGGCAGCGTCGCAAAAACCGCCACATGCGCCCCCATCTGCCGCGCAGCCTCCGCAATGCATGGCGCTGCGCCCGAGCCCGTGCCCCCACCAAGTCCAACCAAAAGGATGACCAGCGATGCCCCCTGAAGACGAGCCGTTACCTGCCCCATACTTTCAAGGGCAGCCGAACGCCCCAGATCCGGATCACCGCCAGTTCCCAACCCTCGCGTGAGTCGCTGCCCAAGCACAATACGCTCCTGAGTGATAGAAGCTGAAAGCGCTCTAAAATCCGTATTTGCAACGAGGATCTCGGCGCCCGCAACAGCGTCTTTTGTGAGACGGTCAGCGGCGTGACTTCCTGCGCCGCCTACGCCCAGGACTTTGACATTCCACGCGGAATTGACGTCGTGTGTTCGCGTTAGCTCAATCATTGATAATAGGGTTACGGGCTAAATGGCTGTGAAAATGGAGGATCATTCGAGAAACATCCTAGCGGCCAAACAGCCGACCAAAAAATTTGCCAATCTGTTTTTTGGAACTCTCTGGCTGCGTGGCCTGCGCGTATTTGATGAGCCCAATGGCGGCCGAAAGCTGCGGATTTTCAAACGCCGAAGCAGGCCCAGAAACCGCGTGCGCATGGGTTAACCGCACCGGCACACCAAACACCTCACCTGCCAATTCGTCGATCCCTTCGAGCAGGCTACACCCTCCCGTCAGCAACACTCCTCCGCCCAAATACCGCAAAGCTTTCTCCGCCTCGAGTTCCCGCTTAATTAGCTCCAAAGTCTCACGTACCCGACAGGAAATGATGGTGTTTAACAACTTGCGCTCCACCGCACATCCCGCAAAACCCGCTTCAGGCTTGAGCACCACACGTCCCGCAGCGGGTTCGCCCACGGTAAGTACGCCGCCTTCCTGCACTTTCAACCATTCCGCCCGCGCCATCGGCAAACGCAACCCAATAGAAATGTCGTTCGTGATGTGATCTCCGCCAATGGCGACGCTTCCACACGCTTTCACCGCGCCGTTATTGTAAGCGATATAGTCGGAGGTTCCTCCCCCCATGTCGATCATCACCGCTCCAGCGTTTTTCTGATCAGCATTCAATACCACCTGTGCAGCAGCGACCGCGTTAAAAACGGGCTGAGTCACTTGCACCCCCAACTCCTGCACGCAGCGGATCGAGTTGTTGATGCGCTTTTGAGAGCCGTGAACAATCTGAAAATCCGCTTCCAGCTTGCTTCCTTGAAACCCTAATGGGTTGAGCACCTCGTCCTGTCCGTCCACATAATACTGCTGCAAAACGGAGTGTATAAAACAATGATCAGGAGGTAATTGCACTTTTCGGGCATCTTCCTGAACCTGCTGTATATCTTCGTAAGTCACCTCGCCGCGATCCTCGGGAATCAACACTGAACCACGGCTCGGAAAGGAGCCTATGTGTCCTCCAGCGATCCCGAGATACACCGTGCGTATGTCCACGTCGCTCGCCACCTCGGCGTCAGCTAAGGCATCGCGAACACAACGCGCTGCAGTTTCCAAATCAACGATCTCGCCTTTGCGCACCCCACGAGACGGGGTGAGGCCGACGCCCAAAATATGAATCGGTTGATCTGGGCGGACGTCGCCGACCACGGCGGCCACCTTCGATGTCCCAATCTCTAGTCCAACTACAATCTGCTCTTTAGCCATGGGGATTGAAAAGTTTCCGAAGTGCCTCGCTCGGCGGAACGCTGACGGGTTCCGCCGTACCGGAACGCTCTTTAGTTTTCACTGGGATGTTTACCGGCACAATCTTTGGCTTCGTGCTGCTTTCAACAGCGCGGTCGCCTGCTGGTTCAACACGCTCGGCCTTTGGGACACGCTCAACTTTGGGCGGTCGTGGCGAGTCCTCGTCGTCATTTTTCTTTTCAGCGACAACCTTACGAACCTTAGGTTTCACTTTTTGAATCGCGGGCTCATCGGTCGAAGGCTCAGCAGCGATTCGCCGAACTGCCTGAGGCGCTGCGGGCTTCACTACCGCAGCAGCGTCGGTACGTCCTCCGCCAGCAGGAGCAGAAGTCGCAAAGCTCGACGTAGAGCCGATTGGCGCCGGCATGAAAGTTGAAACTGGAGCGCCGCCTCCGACCACTCCGCCCGAGGTGTTGGCTGCAGAAGCTGGCTGTGCTGGGGACTGCGAAGCGGAGGTCATCGAAGAACTCGTAGGTGAAGAGACGCCACTGGGAGCCCCGAGAGTCGCGGGCGTTTTAGATGCGCCTGACTTGGACTTGCTCTTAGGATCCACGGGAGACGGTGGCGGCGCCTGCGCCATAAAAGTTACCGGCACATTGCGCTCCAACATCAAATTCACAGACTGAAACTCCCTCTGCGTGGGCTCCACAAAATCAATCAATTGCCTCAAACGGGAAAGCTGCCCTTCGATATTCTCGAAGCCAAACGTGATCTTCGCCTTGCGCTGGTCTGTCACAACCAAACAGTAGCCCTTACTCACATCCACCACGCGCGGCTGCCAACGAACATCGTCCACACTCGCGCGAAGAAGTTCCAGCGCAGCGAGGGCCTCAGAGGTGGGCAGCTTTTGCCCAGGAGCCACGTCTTCCATCACCACCCCGGTGATAATCGGGAGCGCGAAGTGCTCGGGCATCACCTTGCGCATGCGCATCACATAACCCCGTGTATCCACTAAATACGCGCCGCTATTCAGCCCCAACTCCGCATCCGCAGCCTTCGCAACCCAGGCCACCGGCTGACGCTCTGAGATACGGATATCAATGCGGTCTGGTAGGATGCGACGCACCTCGAGGCGCTCCACCTGAGGAAGGACGTCCAACGCGGCACGGGCTTTGGCAAGATCGATGCTAAAGATGTTGCGCCCTTCCTCGATCTCCATGATCTCGAGGACTTGGAGGCGCGTTAGCAACCCGTCAGTGCTCACGCGAATATCCGAAAGTTGGTACATCGGATTTTCCCAAACCAACTTATTCAACGCGATCCGCCCGCCGAACATTCCAACCGCCAGCAGACTCATCCCGAGCAGGACCTTTAGCGCGCTGCTCCAGCCGCCACGGGTGGTGGTTCTACGCTCCGGACCAGGGCGCGCCGTGGAGACCTCCAATAGGCTCTGCCCACGACGATTCCCTCCACTTTTGATTCGTCTATTGCCGTTGGAATTTGAAAAGAAGCTCATTTGAGTTTAAATCTTCGCATCGAGAGGTTTATAATCCTGGCACAAAGGGCTGTGTACGAAATTCCAACGGCGGCCGCAGCCTCAGGTAAAAGACTAACCTGCGTCATACCCGGAATGGTATTTATCTCAAGCACAACAGGCCCACTGTTTACATCCAGAAGTACGTCCACGCGCGAATAAACCTCTAGGCCAAGAGCCCTATGGGCAGCTAAAGCGAGCGACTGAACCTCTAGGGCCACCGCTGGATCCAATGGCGCCGGACACCAATGGTCTGCCCCAGCGGCTTTAGGGTTCAAAAACGGGTATTTATTTTGGAAGTCATAGAACCCTTCCTTCGGGCAAATCTCCACCACGGGGAGCGCAATATCCCCCAAAATCCCTACAGTGAGTTCGCGTCCATTCACGAACGCTTCGACAAGAATTTCTTTCGCGTACTGCTTCACACCGGCGAGGGCCGCTTCAACCTCCCGCTCGGCACGCACAATGTACACCCCAACGCTAGAACCCTCGCAGGGTGCCTTTAACACGTAAGGTAACGCCAGTCCTGGTTTCGCATCGCCGCAAAGAACCTCGAATTCAGGGGTCGCCACACCGTGCTCAAGAAGACGGCGCTTAGTGGCTATTTTATCAATGGCAAGCTCGCTCCCCTTAGCACCCTCCCCTGTATACGGCACCCCTCTGGCATCTAAAATACGTTGCAACTGGCCGTCTTCTCCAAACGTCCCGTGAATCACATTAAACGCCAATTCAACGTCGCCGCGCAGTTCAAAGTCCGCTCCGTGTACGTCTACTTCGCTCACCTCAGCCCCCAAACTTCGAAGCGCAGATGCCACGCCCGCACCGGAAGCTAGCGATACCGGGCGTTCCGAGCCGGGCCCGCCCATGAGCACCGCGATGCGCATCCCCTTCACCCGTTGTTCCAGTTCGGTTTGTTCAAGCTTATCCATAAATAGACCGTTCCTCTCCAATAATTTGAACTTCAGTTTCCAGATGGATCCCGCGCTCCTGCAACGCACGGCGCTTCACCTGTGCTATGAGTTCGAGCATGTCTGCCCCAGTCGCATTGTGCTCGTTCACAAGAAAATTACCGTGAACCTCTGACACTTTGGCGCCGCCAACACGAGTCCCTTTCAAACCCAACTCCTCAATCAAACGGCCTGCCGGGAGAAGCGTTGGATTTTTAAAAATGCAGCCCGCACTGGACTCTCTCGGCTGAGTCGTGCGCCGCTTCTGTAAGGACGCCTCCATGCGAGTCTCAATCTCCGCTGCCGTCGCACTGGATCCCACAAACGTCGCGGAGACTGCGTAGTGCTCCGCTAAAAATGGGACATCCCGGTACCCAATTTCAAGATCCGCAGGTGTGCAGGAATGAAACTCCCCCTCTCGATCTACGTAACGCAGACTCACCACTTGGGAAAAAGTTTCGGCTCCCATGGCTCCGGCGTTCATGCGCAACGCACCGCCGACGTTTCCAGGGATCCCCTCAAACCATTCAAAGCCCCCAATCCCGGCATCTCGTGCCGCAAGTGCCAGCTCCTTTTGGCGCACCCCCACGCCCGCCGTGATGTGGTGCTCACGCACTTCTAAACGACGAAATTCTCCGCGCCCCAAATACGCGACCACTCCACGCAACCCGCCGTCACGCACCAGCAAATTCGAGCCTCTTCCGATCACAAACAAAGGTAATCCCTTCTCAAAACACAGCTGCACAACCCTTGCAAAACCCTCTTCTGTATCAGGTTCTAGCCAGTATTGCGCCGGACCTCCGATCCGTAAAGTCGTGTGCTTCGAGAGCGGTTCATACAAACGCGCCTCCCCAGTCCCCATTGCAGCCTGTAACAATTCCAGCACACCCAAGTCATTCGACAACGTGGTGGCAACCTCGTGAATATTTCCCGCTCCCAATGTGATAACGCAATCTCCAGGGCGCAAACTACGTCCCACTTCCAAAAGCATCAACCCGCGATCCGGTTGGAAATGAGCCGCCGGATGCCCTTCACGCTCCATCTCTTCCACCAACAACGCACCAGTAACTCCCTCAATCGGAAGTTCACTTGCCGCATAAATTGCGCTTACCCAGACTTCATCGGAATCCGAAAACGCACGACCAAACTCTTCTTTGAGCGCCAACGTCCGGCTAAAACGATGCGGCTGAAACAACACCAGAACCCGTCCGGAACCCGTATTGCGTAGCGCGGCGAGGGTTGCGCGAACCTCAGTGGGATGGTGACCATAGTCATCCACAACCATATAACGGCTCGAGCGATATCTGATTTCAAAGCGCCGCCGCGCCCCCCTAAAGCTCTCCAGCGCCTTTACGATTAGCGCAAATGGAACTCCAATTTCCATCGCAATAGCCACAACCCCAACGGCGTTACTGGCGTTGTGCCGGCCCGGAATATTCAACGTGATTGCACCTAGCGAAACCCCATCGCACAACACGCGAAAGTGCGATTGAAAGGGCTTCAAATGCAGATCGTCGAAGCGATATTTTGCGCTGGAACGTTCTCCGTAGGAAATGGCCTGAGGATGCGCTGCGCACAGCCGAGTGGCATTCAGATCATCCGCGCAGAAAAAAACAGAACCCTTAGTTTGGTCTATGAGTTGTTGAAAAACAGCTTCGATCGCGGCGAGATCTGCGTAATGGTCGAGATGCTCTTCCTCGACGTTTAAAATGAGCGAATGCTGCGGGCGATACAGAACCAAGCTCCCGTCGCTCTCATCACCCTCCGCGACAAACCACTCGCCTTGCCTATCCCAATGCGCATTGACACCGAGTAGGGGAATCTCCGCGCCCACATAGTGCGATGGGCAAAGCCCTCCCTCGCGCAAGACGTGCGCCGCCATGGCGGACGTCGTAGTTTTACCATGCATTCCAGCAATCAAAATTCCCATGCGTGACGCGAGCAGCGCCGCCAAAACCTCGGCCCTGCGTACAGTTGGCTTTTGCGTCTTTACCGCTTCCACATAATCAGGATGCGCCGATTTTATCGCGGACGAGTAGACGATAATATCTGCGCCACTGACTCTCTCCGGATACACCGGCGTACAAAAGTCCAACCCCTCCGAACGCAAACGATCCACTTCCACAGTGGTCACCTTATCCGAACCACTGACCCTATGGCCGAGGTTCAACAGAAGCGCCGCAATACCACTCATCCCAGAGCCCGCCACGCCAATAAGGTGCACGTGCAATCCGCCTGCCTCGAGAAGGCGCGTGAGCTGCGACTGATTTTCAACCTTTAACGTGTTTCCGCTCATAACAATCCTCCGACCTCCACGGCGTCGAGTAAGACTTGAGCGACCCGCTGCGCGGCGTCTTCCACCGACAATCCCGCGTTAGCTTCGCGCATTTCCTTCCAACGCGTGGGTTCATCGAGAATCCCACGGATTTCTCCCGCCAACCGCTTCGGGTTCGCATCGCGTTCTGGCAATAAAACCGCCGCTCCAGCCTCGCTGAAAATCGTGGCATTGAAGGTCTGATGATCTTCCGCTGCGTGAGGGTACGGAATTAAAATGGAAGGCAATTCAAAGTGTGCCAACTCAGTGAGACTAGCCGCACCAGAACGCGCCACAGCTAGGTCCGCCGCGCCGTAAGCTTCCTGCATCGCGTGATGAAATGCGCCGACCCACGCCGGAATATTCGCCCGCAAATAAAAGGCACGAACAGCTGCCTCATCCGCGGCTCCAGTGAGATGGATGAACTGAAAACCTGCGCCCAGCGAGAGCGCGGCCTCCATCATTGCAACGTTTACTCCGGCCGCGCCCTGGCTGCCTCCCATCACCAAAACGGTCTTATTATCCGACCCAAGACCAAAACGCTGCAAGGCTTCAATTTTAGGTATCTTGTTTTTTTGCAGCGCATTGCGCACTGGTGTCCCAGTGTAAGTACAAGTCAGCTTGGGCAGACGTCTCGCGCAGTCTTGAAATCCAACAAGCAAGCCACCTGCAAGTTTTGCATTGAGTCTGTTGGCTTTGCCGGGGATGGCGTTGGATTCGTGAACGAAAACAGGTAGCCCTCGCAGGCGTCCCGCAAGTATCGGTGCAGTGGAAGTAAACCCACCCATTCCCAGCACAGCTGCAGGACGGAAGTCGGCAAGAAGGCGGTTGCAATGGAGAATTCCTGAGGCAAACCGCAAAAAGAAACGAGCCGTGCCGAGCGAGATACCCCGTGGCAAACCGATGCCCGGAAGCCTTTCAATTCGGAACTCCGTTCGCCCCTCGGTAGCCACGGCGTCAATGTGCTTTTCAGAAGTCAACACCATCACCTCGTGCCCGAGCCCGTGCAGCACCTCTGCGACAGCCAAACCAGGAAAGAGGTGTCCACCCGTTCCACCCGCAGCTATGGCAAAACGTTTCATATTAGAGCCTCACCACCCTCTTTTCAGCCTGTAGTGCCATTTCAAGCTGCTCCATCTGCTCTTCCTCCTGCTCGCTCACGCCCTGCCTGTAAATGTTCAACAAAACACCCACCGCGCACATACAAAACATCAAATTCGATCCGCCATAAGAAATAAACGGGAGTGGAAGACCCTTGTTCGGAAGTAATTCCGTAGTCACCCCAAGATTAACAGCCGCCTGCAAAGCCAAAATAAGCACCAGGCCCATGCCCAGCAAAAGACCTGCCCGATCCCGTGCCTTCACCGCGATGGATACGCCCCCGAGTATGAAAATAATATAGGCGAGGACCAGCCCCAAGGTACCCACCAACCCCAGTTCCTCGCCAATAACGGGGAAGATAAAATCCGTGTGGGCAAAGGGAAGGTAGAGAAGCTTTTGGCGGCCATTGCCCAAACCTAATCCAGTGATGCCACCGCTCCCCAAGGCAATGAGCCCCTGCTGGGTTTGATACGCATCGGCTACGTGCAGTTCGGGATGAAGGAACGCCATAAAACGTCCCATGCGTTCCGGCATAGAAATGATGGCACCCGCGATTACTCCCACGCCGATCATTATCAAGGTAATGATGTAGCGCCACTGCGAACCCGCTACGAACATCATCGCGATAGTGGTGGCACCAATGAGCGCAGTGGATCCGACGTCTACCTCGATGACGATCATTCCCATCAAGAGCCCGATTCCGGCCAAGGGCACGAGAAAGCCCCGGAGAAACTCACGCTCCACGCGATCCTCCTGCGAGTACCACCAAGACAGGGCGCAAATTGCCGCGAATTTCGCCAACTCCGACGGCTGGAAAGTACCCACGCCTGCGCGAATCCATCGCGATGAACCATTAATTCTCGCTCCCACATGCGGCACGAAACACAGGACAAGCAGCACCAGCGCAATACAATACAGCCACACCCATTTCTTGACCCAAAAATGGTAATCCACCCGAGCCGTAATCACGCATCCAATCACTGACACCCCCAACCATGCCAGTTGGTGATACAGGAAAAAATGAGGCCGCCCGTGCGCATCCTGCGCGAATTCACCGGTGCTCGCCAGCATGACCACACCTAGCGCCAATAACGCGCCAACGGCTACCAACAGCAAAAATACACTGCGGCGGTGCATACAAAGACAGTGAAGAAGCGGAGGACTATGAAATTAAAGAATCAATCGCCCTAATCACTTAGTGCGCTGCGGGCTCAGTGCTCTTTTTGGCAGGCAATTTTAGCACCTGGCCGATTTGGAGTTTTTTGGGGTCCTCCACGCCGTTGAGCTTCAATAGTTCCTCGTAATTAACCCCGCACTTTTTTGCAATGGCGACAGGATTATCCCCCTTTTGCACGGTGTACACCTTTGCGGAACCCTCTGCCGCTGGCGGTGGCGTAGTTGCCAAAGGAACGACCACGGGAGGCTTTGTTCCGGTGGAATTTGAGGCGACCACTTGCGCGACTGGAATTACTTTAGGCGCAACACTCGGAGGCTGTTGGGCGGTTGGTGTGGTGGCGTGAGGCGTTGCTTTTTCATTGGTTCCAGAAGCGACAGGCACTTTGGCCGGGCTCTGGGCAGTCTGCGGCACGACTTGCGGCGCTGGGACGTTCCCCAGCGGGGCGGCAGCAGGACGCGGAGCAGGAGCTGGCATCGTCGACACAGCAACCGTGGTGGGCGCTTTTTCCTTTGCGGGGGCCACCATCGCTGCGGTGCCATCCGCTTCTCGACGCTTGGCCTTGATGCCGTGGAATGCCCAGATACCGCCCACCGCAACCAAATGCAAAGCTAACACCACGACGAAGGCGGTAGATAGCTTGGTGGTGGGTTCCTCGTCATAATCTTCATACGCAGGTGGCGTCAAGCGCCTCGCGTGAGCAGCCAGTCTAGTGGGTGCTTTACGTTCCTTAGGTTGGGGTGCCAGGGAACTCAGCCTTGGCAGTCTCGGGATTTTCATGGGATGGCTTGGTGGACTTTAATGTGGTGAGATGCGGGTGGAATGCGGGTGTGGCGTTGTCCTACGGGGAAAGCTGCTTTACCAAGGCGCGGAATTGGTTGCCTCGGTCGGCGTAGTTTTGAAACATATCGAAGGAGGAGGTGCCCGGACTGAATAGAACGACGTCCCCAGGCTGGGCCGCTGCCCGAGCCAACGCGACGGCTTCCCCCAAACTGCCAGCACGCTGACAAGGCAGCGCCCCAGACCAATTCTCCGAGATACGCCCCGCCATTTCGCCAATGAGCACAGTGCTCCGGCAGCGCTGCGCCACGAGTTCGGTAAGCGAATCAAATTCAAAGCCCTTGTCCTTGCCCCCAGCGATGAGGACGACTTTTCGCGTCTCGGAGGCAAGCGCCTTTTCGACTGCATCAAGATTAGTCGCTTTGGAGTCGTTCACGTACTCCACTCCAAAACTGCTTCCCACGACTTCACACCGGTGCGGCAAAGCGCGGTAAGCGCACAAAGCTGGACGCATCGCCGACCAGTCCAGTCCCCAAGCGAAACCCGTCGCTAGGGCGGCCATCAGGTTCTCCGCATTGTGCAAGCCGTAGAGCTGGGTATCGGCCATTCGCAGGACTGGCTCACCCAAAAAACAGATCATTCCATTTATCAGACTGAAGTCCGCTCCGGGAGCCTGAGCGTTAAAGCGAAGCGTTCTCGCATTCAATTTCGGAAGCTCATCACGTGCGTTCACCACCGCCCAATCGTCATGTGTCTGCCTCTCAAAGATACGTAACTTCGCCGCGTAATACTCGCTCATCGAGGGGTATCGATCAAGATGATCAGGCGCGAAGTTGAGCCAGATCGCAACGCGCGGGTGAAAGCTGGCAATGGTCTCTAGCTGAAATGAGGAAACTTCCACCGTCATCACCGAGAGTTCCTCGCTCTGACCTACCTTGGCGGAAAATGCCGGTCCAATATTTCCGCATGCCTGTGTGGGAACGTTCGCGCCGTTGAACATCGCCTCAATGAGCTGAGTGGTCGTCGTCTTCCCGTTGGTCCCAGTCACAGCGACGACCGGACATTTACAGCGATTAAACGCCAACTCCAATTCGCCCACAAGCGGCACCGATGCGCTTTGAAATGCCGTAACCAAAGGCGTTCCTAGCTCGATGCCCGGACTCAAGACGGCAAACTCAGTTGCATCGGGAACCTGAAGCGCTTCCTCCTCAGCCTGCAGAACAATCCCAGCTGCGCTCAACTTTAAAGAGCGCTCAGCTAGACGTTGCGCAGGCGCTGTGTCATGGACTGTGACCTTGCACCCTTCCGTCGCGAGCAGCAGTGCGGCAGAGATGCCGCTTTCACCCGCACCCAGAACACTTACCCGTTTAAGATGTTGAGGAAGTGCGCTCATCTGAGTTTTAACGTTGCTAGCCCCAACAGAGCAAAGAGGACGCTCAAGATCCAGAAGCGGACAATGACCACGTTTTCGGGCCAACCCTTCAGTTCGAAATGATGGTGAATTGGCGCCATTTTGAATACCCGTCGCCCCTCTCCGTAAAGCCGCTTGGTCACTTTGAATACTATTCGCTGAATGAGCACCGACGTTGCCTCAATCACGAACACCCCACCCA
Source organism: uncultured Spartobacteria bacterium (assembly GCA_903919125.1). GTDB lineage: Bacteria > Verrucomicrobiota > Verrucomicrobiia > Chthoniobacterales > Chthoniobacteraceae > Chth-196. Next base: position 108,877 of record CAIXGS010000045.1, read on the forward strand.
CCAGCACCAACAATAGTTCCTGTTTGCAACATATCGCGACCACACCCAACAGCCCGCCAATCGCAAGCGAACCGGTGTCTCCCATAAACATTTGCGCGGGATGCGCGTTAAACCACAGGAAACCGATAGACGCTCCCGCCAAAGCGAGACACACAATCGAGAGCTCTCCAGCAAACGGATAGTACGGAATTTGAAGGTATTGCGCGATTTTGACGTTCCCTGAGGCATAAGAAAGCACTCCAAATGCAAGCGCACTCGTCGCAGTACATCCCGCCGCCAAACCGTCCAAACCATCAGTGAGATTCACCGCATTGGATGTCCCCACAATCACCAACCCGAAAAAGACAACGCTCCACCAACCGAGATTTTCAATCACCGGCGCTTTGTAAAACGGCACGTATAGCGCCCTCGCCTGAATTTCAGTTGCTGGGTTTAACAAGAAAAATGCCGCCACCACTCCCGCCACAGCAATTTGTCCGAACAATTTCGTGCGCTCACTGATGCCGCCGGAATTCTTTTTGGAGACCTTCAGCCAATCGTCCCAAAAGCCGAGAGCCCCGCAGGCGACAATCGTAAAGACCAAAAGCCACACCGCCATGTTATCGGGCCGAGCCCACAAAAGCGTGGAGACAATCACCGCGCCGTGGATGAGAACTCCCCCCATGGTCGGTGTGCCCGCCTTTTTGCCGTGGAGTTCGAACAGCTTGTGAACTTCGTCCGCAGTGCGGATGGGTTGTCCGAGCTTGAGGGAAATAAGACGGCGTATCACCCAATGCCCCAGTAGGATGCAGAGCAGAAATGAAGTCATCGCCGCAGCCATAGCGCGGAAAGTGATGTACTGGAAAACGTTAAATCCGTGCAGCCACTCAGTGCCGCTCTCCGACAATTTGTAGAGGTAATACATCATGGCCGAGTCACCTCCTCAATGATGCGTTCCATGCGCGCCGAGCGACTTCCTTTGACCAACACAACGTCTCCTTCTCGCAGAACACTACGCAGCGAATCTGCGGCAGTCGCTGTATCGGGAAAATGCGTTACCTCGGCAAAGCCATTTCTACGCGCTTCATCGGAAATCCAATCCGCTTCGCTGCCAACCGTAAAAAGAGCATCGATACCGGCGGCCGCTGCCTCTCCCACTGCACGATGCCCCGCCTCGGCGTGACTTCCTAACTCGCCCATGCGGCCAAGAATCGCGATGCGACGACCGGTTGCGGGCCACTGTGCAAGCGTCGAGAGGGCCGCTTTCATAGAGTCGGGATTTGCGTTGTAGGTGTCGTCGAAAAACTGAATGCCGCCCAGCAAACGGCTTTCCATGCGCCCTTTGCTCAACTGAATGCCGCTTAATCCCTCAGCCGCAGCTGACAACGTCATCCCCACAGCGACTCCCGCCGCCACTGCCAAAGCCGCGTTGCGCACCATGTGATGCCCCGGCACACCGAGCATCACTTCAACCCGCTCGCCCTCGTGAACCAGTCCAAAGCGGCTTCCCCCTTCAAGCGGCAACACATCGACCGCCTGAATCTCACCACAAGCAATTCCCGCTGTCATGATCCGAGCTTTTGTCAGTGACGCAATCAGCGGGGTGAACTCGTCTTCAGCGCTCAACACAACCGTTCCCTGCTCTCCCACCCGCGCGGCCAAGCTGCCCTTTTCCCGCGCGATCGCCTCGCGACTTCCGAGAAATTCAATGTGCGCCACGCCCACGTTCGTTATAATCGCGACCTCCGGTGACGCTAAATCCGCCAATGGCGCAATTTCGCCCGCGTGATTCATCCCCATCTCCACCACGGCAAAAGCATGCTCGCGCCCGCCGCTCAATAGCGTCAGAGGCACACCGATATGGTTGTTAAGATTCCCCTGCGTGCACCAACCGCTCCATTGCGCGGAGAGAACCGCAAACGTGAAATCCTTCGTCGTCGTCTTTCCACTAGAACCCGTGACACCGACCACGCGAACCGGCAAGCTCTGACGATAGGCCCCAGCGAGGCGCTGTAGTCCCGTCAAAACATCCACGACTTCCACCACGTTCAGAGCATTTGGACGCTCCCCGCTTCCTCCCTGCACCAGCGCCCCAGACACGCCTTGCGCGGCGACCTGTGCGAGAAAATCGTGCCCGTCAAAACGCTCGCCCTTCAACGCCACGAATAGGTCGCCCTCCATCGCCTTCCGAGAATCCGTCACGACACGACGCACCTCACAGGAGCCGCCTCCGATGAGCATGCCGCCGCTCCACTGCGCGATTTGAGTGAGGGAAGTCGCGTCCATATTATCTTCCAAAGTCCGATGGACGATCCTCCACAGCAGACGCCGCAACTGCGATGTCATCGAAGGGTTCAATTTTTCCAGCGCTCTCCTGCGTGGTCTCGTGTCCCTTCCCCGCAATGAGCACGATATCCCGTGGGCCAGCCGAGGCAATCGCCCTAACAATCGCCGTCTTGCGGTCCAAAATGACTTCGTGATTCAGCATCCGCATCCCTCGGGTGATGTCAGCCGCGATGGCCTCGGGGCTCTCGCTGCGCGGGTTGTCGGAAGTCACAATGACCCAGTCCGACATTTCCTCAGCCGCCTGCCCCATGAGCGGTCGCTTGCCAGTGTCGCGATCGCCGCCGCAGCCGAAAACCGTGACGATGTGACTGGGATCAAGGTCGCGCAAAGTCCGCAGCACGTTGCGGAGCGCGTCGTCGGTGTGAGCGTAATCGACGAACACACGGAAAGAACGTTTGCCGGGTACAGGCTGGAGGCGTCCGGGGACGGGAGGGGCCGTGGAAAGCGCTTGGACAGCGGTGCGCACGTCTACGCCCATGGCATGTGCGGCGGCGAGGGCACCGAGGGCGTTAAGGATGTTGAACGTTCCGATCAGAGGCAAACGCACAAGCCACGAGCGGCCCACGGCATCGAGCTGGAAATTACTTCCATTGAGATCACTCCGGCAATTACTCGCACGAAAATCCGCGCGCGTGCCCAATCCGAATCCGATCGTTGGAATGTCCAGTTTCTGGGCACGCCCTTGAAGTAGAGCACCGTAGCGGTCGTCCACATTAAGCACGGCGACGCCCTGCTTGAAACGCTGAGATCCCAGCCCAGTGATCAGGCCTGCTTTGGCTTCAAAATACGCGTCCATGCTCCCGTGATAATCCAGATGATCTTGGGTTAGATTCGTGAACACAACCGCGTCAAAATCCACTCCCTCGACACGGCGCTGGGAAACAGCATGCGAACTCACCTCTAGCGCGACGCTTTTGCAACCCGCGTCCCGCATCTGCGCCAGCAACTCCTGCATCTCCAGCGAATCCGGCGTGGTGCGAGATGCTGGTAGCGTTCGCTCCCCAATTTGGTAGCGCACCGTTCCCACCAAACCACAGCGCAACTGAGCGACGTCACAAATGTGCTGGAGCAAAAATGAGGTGGTCGTTTTGCCATTCGTCCCGGTCACTCCGGCGACCTTCATTCCAGCAGAAGGACGATCAAAGAACGCGCAGGCCAGTTCAGCCAAGGCCCGCCGCGCGTCCTTCACCAAAATACTCGTATACGGGCCGCCCTTAACTTCCTCCTCGGCGACCACCGCCACCGCTCCCCGCATCACAGCGTCCGTCACAAAATCAGTCCCCTTGGCTCGGGTCCCAGTGACCGCAACAAAAACACACCCCAGTTTAGCCTTGCGAGAATCCACACAAAGCCCAGAGACATCCATCTCCACGCCACCATAAACCCCTACCGAACTGATTTTTGCTAAAAGCTGTCCTAATTTCATTGCCCACTCCCCCTTTTGTTCTCCACCAACGAACCACCCACCTTTAAAAATTCGGTCTTCGGCACCAAATTAAGGTGTCGCGCCGCTCGTTGCGCAATTTTTGAAAAAATCGGCCCAGCAATGTATCCTCCATAGTAGGGGATATTCCCCGGAATGGGCTCGTCCAAGATGACCAGTGCGCACAACTCTGGCTTATCCGCCGGTAGAAAGCCCGCAAACGAAACCAAATACTTGCCGCGCTCATAACCGCCTCCAGGCGAGGTTTTTTGCGCGGTGCCTGTCTTTCCGGCGACCTCAAATCCCGGCACATGAGCCAATGGAGCAGTGCCCTTTTTACTGACAACTTCCTTCAACGCACTCACAAGTGGCTCAGCAACTTCAGGCGGCACTACCTGACGGACCTCAACCGGAGGATAACTTGCAAGCACCGCTCCAGAAGAATCACTAATGGATGAAATGATTTGCGGGGTCATCATTCTACCACGATTAGCAATAGTGCTCATGGCACTGATGACCTGCATCGGCGTCGCTCCCACTTCGTGACCCATAGGAATATGGGTGATAGAGATTTTACTCCAACTCCTCGGCGAATGGACAATTCCGCCGATCTCACCAGGCAATTGGATCCCAGTGCGATCCCCAAAACCAAAGCGCTTAATGTACTCGTACAACCTTTGATCCCCCAACATGATACCCAGCTTTGCCACGCCAATATTGCTGGACTTCACCACGATGTCATTCACCGTCAGATCGCCATAACCATGGTGGCTGTCGTGTAACGTGGTGCCCCCGTACATGAAGCGGCCATGTTCACAATAAATACTCGTCTCCGGACGCACCAGTTTGCAGTCCAGTGCAGCGGCCGAGGTTACCACCTTGAAAGTCGAACCGGGCTCGATCATGTCCATGATCGCCCGATTTTTGCGCGACTCGTCCGCCACGCCTTCTCTTTGGTTGAGGTCGTAATGCGGGCGATTGGCCATTGCGAGTACCTCGCCAGTCCCGGGGCGCATCACAATGCATGTGATCATTTTTGGCCTGAACTGTTTTACCGCAGCGTCCAACTCCGACTCCACAATGTCCTGCAAAACCATGTCCACAGTCAGCCTAACGTTCGCCCCATCACGCGCGGGGCGCTCCATCCGGCGAAACGCGACCATTTCTTTCCCTGTACGATCGTGTTCGCTATAACGAAAACCGTCATGACCTTTAAGCCATTCCTCCATAGAGCGTTCCACGCCCTCCACCCCCTTGTTTTCCCGATTCACAAACCCCACCACGTGACAAAGCATGTCCCCGTTTGGATAAACCCGAACTGAGTCCTGCTCAAAAACCAGTCCCCTCACATTTTTGCTCGCAGCCTCGGTGCGTAACGCTTCAGCGACCTGCTCAGGAACCTCCCGTTTGATTACAATGTACGGAGCGGGCCGCATCTTGTTTTCAGTCGCATCCCATTTCTGACGGGTTAGCTTCTCCTGAAGTTGCCCCAAGGGGATCTGTAAATGCTTGGAAAGTAGCTCCAAGAGTATCTCTGGCCGCTTCACCACACTCGCGTCCACCACCACTGTTTTCACAGGTTCATTCGACGCCAGAGGAACCCCGTTAACGTCCATCACAGCGCCGCGCCGCGAGTAAATCGTCTGCCTCGCGCAGTGCTTCTCTGTCGCAATCGCCTTATAGTAATCAGCACGATTGACTTGCAGGTCCAAGAGCCTCCATGAAAACACGGTAAACCCCAGGGCCATCAAGCCCCCGAGCCACAACGCGCGTTTTCTGGATGAAACTCCCATTTAGCGATTTGGTTGCAAGTTGGATACCGTCCGAACCTGAGTCTCCCTGGGCGCGGCGGCTGGCTCTGGCATGCGAACCACTAGGGTGTCCGCCACCGGTGTTAAGCGTGCAAACGCCTCTTTATCAACAATCTGACGCTTCCGCAGGGAATCAAAAGACGACATCTTCGCAATTCGCGAAGTCACCACCTCATCCCGGGTGCTGATCGCCAGCAATTCCCGCTCGAGTTCCTTTTTTCGCTGCCCGCAGCGGTGCAGTTCGTTTTTGGCGTCCACATAGTAGAGGGAGCCGCCCCCGATAGTCACCAGCACGACAATGGCCGTGAAGATTTTAGCGACGGGCAGTAGATTTGCGTTTTTGCGCCGATTGGGAGACATCATGGGGTGGGTGGAGTAACAAATTGGGGCGCATCGCCTCTCAACAACGCGCCAGTCTGTGGGGCAGTCCGAGTCGCTCCACCACTCGCAGCTTTGCACTGCGGGAGCGGGGATTAACTCGCTGCTCTAACTCTTTAGCAACTAGGGGTTTCGTGGTAATTTTTCTGAAAATACACTCTGGATTTTCGCGCGGCCCAGTCCACTCGGGGCGATCCAATGTCGGAGTAGAGCGTCTCAAAAAGGCCTGCTTCACGATGCGATCTTCCAGCGAATGAAAGGTGATCACCGCCAAACGTCCCCCTGGGTTCAACAGTCCGCCCAGATGCTCCAAAACCTGCTCTAACACCTCAAGCTCTCGGTTCACTGCAATACGCAGCCCCTGAAACACTTTGGTGGCCGGATGAGTCCGCCCCCGTCGCGGCGAAACTGCCTCAACAGCCGCCGCAAGTTCCAATGTGGTGCGAAACGGACGCACCAAGCGATCCTTCACCAAGCGGGCCGCGATCCGCCGCGCTTGGGGTTCCTCCCCGTATTCCTTGAAAATCCGCTCCAACTGACTAGCGCCCGCAGTGTTCACCAAATCTGCGGCCGTCACCGGTCCCTGCGGATTCATGCGCATGTCCAGCGGCCCGTCGGCTTGAAATGAAAACCCACGCGCCGCCGTATCCAGTTGATGCGAAGAGACTCCCAAGTCCAACAGAAAGCCGTCTACCGCCTCAATTCCAAGACCAGCCAAAACCGAGCGAACCTCCCCAAAATTCGAACGGACCGCACGGAATTGCCGAGCAAATACACTCAATCTGGCCGAGGCATACTCCACAGCGTTAGGATCTTGATCCAGTCCAACCACAGACGCGCCGGCATTTAAGAGCAACTCCGAATGGCCGCCTCCGCCCAATGTGCAATCCACAAACAGCTTACCCTCCGCAGGCAAAAGCGCCTCCAGCACCTCCTGTGGAAGCACAGGCGCATGATACTCATAAGCATGGGATTGCGTCGTGGAGTGAGGGGGTTCCATAGTCGCGATCATAATCCGATCAGATCAGCCACTCGCTCGAAGGTGGACAGCTCCGCCTCCCGAGTGGCACTCCAGAGTGCCGGCGTCCACAGCTCAAAAGTGTCGTACGCCCCAACCAACATCACATCCCCCTGCAAACGAGCGTTTTTCGCCAACTCTTTAATCAATTCCTCCGGCACCACCATCCGCCCTTGCTTGTCTAAAACCACGTGCATCGCCTTCGAGAAAAAAAGATGCACAAACATTTTACGATCCTTGGGCGTAATCGCTGGGTTGCTCGCCAGTTTGTCTCCCACCGCCCTAAACTGCTCCGGTGGCATGACTTTTACGAATTGCCCTGATCGGTCGGCGATGAGGTGAAACTCATCTGCTTCTGAAACGCGCCACCTTGCAGGAATGGTCAATCGGTTCTTTACGTCTAACGCATGACAGAATTCTCCCGAGAAAACGGGGGTGGAATTCTGTGCAGGTATCATAAAGGAAGGAGTTTAAGAGGCGTTAAAAAATAATTTTACAAAGGAGTGAAGCGGGCAGAGGTTTGCGGACCTTTTCTAGGATTTTTGCACCACCACGCCCCACTTCTCCCCACTTTTTGCCACTCTTTCCCATTTGGGTCAATCTTCGCCCCAAGAGAAGTGCGTCTTTTTTTTTGAAAATGCGTCCGCCCAGCGCACCCCCAACGATTCCGCCTTTTGGCCGAGACACAAAAAGGCCGTCCCCTCGCTTTTTCACCCGTTCGCCAACCTCCGCCAACCTCCGCCAGCCCCCTAAACTGCCACCACACCCTGTCAGGCCTGTCGCCTTAAACTACCCCCCGTGCCGCCGACGCCATTCCACCCGCACCTCGCCCATCATCCCCACAATCCCACCACGCACCGCAAAAAGCCGCTCACGCAACTGCCGGTCACGTATCCGGCCGAAAGCCTTTTCCCGATGTAACTCGGCGTATGCGTTGAGCGCCAAAGTCGCAGCTCTCAGCGCCCGCTTCAAATACGCCAGCGTCATTCCCAGCTCGGCCCCCTCCAAATCGCTCAACGCAGCCGCTAACTTTCCGCCCAGGATGCAAATCTGCTTAGAGAGCTCCACCGCGGCAGGGTGGGTGGCCACAGCTGGCCCTCTCGCCGAAAGCGCCTCATCCAGCCACAAAGTCAGCTCAAAAGACGCCTGATACAGCGGATGAACCTCTAAATCATCATGGCCTCCGGCGTCTTCCATCACCTGCGCCAATGCCTCTTCGTCCCATTCCTCTTCCCCAACCACTTCCATCTCCAAACCGCTTTGCTCACACAAAGCCTCTTCCTCAGTCTCAAAATCCGTCCAACCCATCGCTCTGGCAATCAAGCTCTCCCGATCAGGATGATCCCCGTACCGATCCAACAGCTCTAAGTACAACTCCGTGCGCTTGTCTTGTTTACGAAGAAAACGCTCCCAATCGTACTCATCCCACACCCGCTCCGGCTGCTTTGGATCATCGGACATGACCCCCTTTCTCCCTAGACCCCGCCCCTGTGTAAACCGCTTTTTTCAACAAGCACCAAAGAATTTCACGTTCCAAGCACCTCCACAGAGGCGGGCGCCGGCGCAAGGGTCTGGCGCCGCAGCTGGCCGCAAGCCGCCGCGATGTCGTGCCCCTTCTCCCGGCGGATCGTCGCCGTCACGCCACCGCGCCGAAGCACCGCCATAAAGGCATCCTGACGAGCCTCCTCAGGACGCCTCCATTCTAGCCCATCCACGACATTGTACGGAATACAATTCACCTTAGCATCAACCCGCCGAGCTACTTGCACCAAAGCTTCGGCGTCTTCCTCCCGGTCGTTCACCTCTCGGATTAAGATGTACTCAAACGTAATCCTCTGCTTTCTACGCTCTGCAAAGTACTCGCACGCTTCAAGTAACACCTCCAGGGGATACTTGCGATTCACAGGCATGATTTGCTCACGCACCTCGTTTCGGGCTCCATGCAACGATACCGCAAGGCGCACCTGCATAGGTAATTCCGCCAACAACTTGATCTGTGGTGGCAACCCGCTGGTTGATATCGTGATATGCCGGGCTCCAATTCCCACTCCCCATGGCGCGTTCAGAATCTCCAATGCCGTCTGCAAATTCTTGAAGTTCGCCAACGGTTCCCCCATTCCCATAAAAACCAAATTGCTAACACGCTCACCACAAAGCTTCTCCACACAGACAATTTGTTCCACAATCTCTCCCGCTGACAAATTACGCGCCCATCCGTCCAATCCGCTTGCACAAAACTTACACCCGTAAGCGCACCCGACCTGGGTCGAGACGCACAGTGTGCGGCGGTCTGATGCATCTCCATAAAGTGCTGGAGATGCGGGAATAAGCACTGATTCTATCAGCGCACTGTCCCCCAACTTAAACAGATATTTGCGAGTCGTATCCTCCGATCCCAACGTTCGTACGGGCTCCAAGGCGTGCATTATAAAATCCTGCGACAGAGTCGTCCTCAGCCCCGCGGGCAGATTGGTCATAGACTCAAAACTCTGCGCCCGCTTGACATACACCCACTCGAGAACCTGCTCCGCGCGGTAACTGGGGTGTCCACCCTCTTTCAACCGCTCTCCAAGCGCTTGCAGCGTCACCCCAAAAATCGATTCGTGTTTCTCAACTCCACTCATCAAAACACTCTCCCCGAAACGACGCGCTCCGTCAAAAGGCCTTCGCAAAACACGCCCCTCCAATTTCAGCTTCCGGTTTTGAATCCGCCCCATAACCTCCCTTCTCCTTATGTTGAAGCCCTTCGAGATCTTCGCCAAAATCCCCAATGACATCGCCTCAGGCATCTTCGGGTTCCTCCACGAACACCAGAAGCCGCTCTACAAGTCCGCTTTAGAGACCCTGACAAAATCCAGAAACCTGCGCCCTGTGTTTCTCGAAAAAAAGCCCCGGACCGAACAATTCGCCTGGCTTACTGAGCAAGTTCGCCGCCGCCAGAATGACTCGATGGCCGCCCACGTCCTCCAAATATGGCTCGTCGGTGCCCATAAGAACCTTCTCTGCGACTTCCTTGACGGGTTCAATATTCCCCACGACGAAAATGGCACCGTAGAATCCCTCCCCGAATCCCCGGCTCGCGAGAAGTTGATGGAAGTAATTAACGGGCTCAGAACGAAATACGACAGCACGTTGCTCGCCATTTACATGAATACGTTCCAATCTCTGGACCCCTCTGCTTGGCCCACGCTCTCAGCTCTCATTGAAGAAGATCCCACTCTTCAACTGCACTAACTAAAAAACCGGCCAGCCAATTCAAGGCTCCAAGCGCACCGACTCTACCTCCACCGATTCGCCCGCCTTCAAAGCCTCGAAACGCAGCGAAAGCCGCTGCAGCCCGCCCTTATACCCCGGCAATCCCTTCAGGCTGAAGCTTGACTCTCGGATCACCCCGCCCACAGGCATTTCGAAAACCGTACTCCCCTCGGGCTCCTCCGAGCTGATACTCTTCCACGCGACCCGCAAGCGCCCCTGTTGCGCCTTCACTAACGCACTGATTTTTAAGGTCAAAGCCCCTTCCGCGCGCCAAAAAGTGAAAGGCCCATCCAGGACAATCACAGGCGATTGAGCCTGCACACGCCACGCCCCTTGCAACGGAAGTCCTCCGTCTACTCCCCCCCGCAAAGTCCACCCCAGACGTGTCCCCTCAAACTTATACTGAGGCAATCCACGCCCCTTCTCCCAGAACTGCACGAGCGAGCGGATTTCCTTCACCGTCCCTGGCACAAGCCGGAACTCATACTCATACTGAATGTTGTGATCGATATGCTCTAGGGCAATCGGCGCAAGGTAGCCTGTTGAGTTGTCCCGCGTGCCCTGTTTGGCCGGCTCTCCCGGCACTCCACCCTGTTTCCAAATTGTAGAGGCGGGCTGCCAAACCCCGAGTCCCCAGCCTTTTGCATCAATCATTGCAGCCCAGTGCTCCGTGGCTGAAAACGTTTTCCATGGCGGCCCCGGATCCACCCACTCGCTCAGCGCCCCTCCTGTGAAGGGCTTATCCCCAGCGTAAGTCACCGCCCTTGCAAATTCCCCATTCACATAAACCGCTGGAAGCTCCTGATGTCGTGCTTGATAAAACGCCTTATCTTCTCTGCGATTGGTCAGCTTGCACCGTACATGGACGGACTTAGCCTCCAGTTGAATCCAGCTTTCTAACTCACAATCCCCCTCCACACCATCGAGAGGCCACTGCATCGGAACTAGTCGCGTGTACATTTCCGCCCCACTGTTGCGATGCTCCAAGACCCGAGCAGCGTTGCCGGCCCAATCCCCGGATTGCACCGGGTTCCAGCCCAGCCCCTTCCACGCTGGATGCGGCTGTTTCCCGTTGAAAACAAAGGGAATAGGCCCACTGTAAAACGACATTTGCACTTGCCGACCATGATCAAAATTATTGATCAATTCACGTCCGTCCGGCTTTCCCACCAAGGAGGTTATCGAGCCACCCATTCGTAAATCTACCCCCACCTTGATCTTATCGTTTTCCAAAAAGCTCATCTCCGGTTCGAGCCTTGGTGGCGCGCCGCAACTTCTCCCTACCGACAAATCGGCCGAAATCATCCCCAGTGCCGCCCAAATCCAAAGCGCTAAGCCTCGAAAACCTCGGGACACGAAAACTTCAGACTCAAAAAGGGGATAGAGGGAATTCACAAGTTGGCAGTCTACGATGGAACCCTAGCGACTGACAAATCCGAGCGCATCGTTGAAAAAAAGAAAACGTGTCTGGCGACCAAAAAACCGGCTGCGCGCGCCGATTATCCAAACATTTTGCCCCCCCAACTCCGTAGCCAATCTTGCGTGGTGGCCCTGACGTAGCCCTCCCCGTTCACCACCTTCAGCGAGGTTCATATTCAGCAAGAACCCGCCACAGCGCACCAACAACCAACAACCAACAACCAACAACCAATAAAACAATCAGGACAACCTCAGGGCAGTCCAGGATCTTTACAAGGATCTCCAGCAGAAGGTACATTTTTGCCAATTTCAAATACTTCACCAGGTAGTACTAGTACTTCGCCAACTGCTGCGCCAGGTAATACTCTGTCAGCTCCTCCACCTAGCGCACAACAATCACAACAATCACAACAATCACAACCACGAGGATTTAGATCTACACGCGGTAGTAGAGGTCAAGGACTCTTCCAAGTTCAAGGACTTTCTCCAGTTCCTGAATAAAGCCAAGCAACCACCTGAGCCTTATGATCTAAATCTGTAGTTGCATACACTGATCCTCACGATACTCGTTAAGATCACAATATGCTAGAAGATAAATCAGTTTTTACTACGGCTGCTGTCGCTTCTGCGGCGGCGGCTGCGC
>CAIXGS010000046.1 GCA_903919125.1 uncultured Spartobacteria bacterium
CGAGATAATAACGCCCCTTGATTTGGTCGGCGCAATAAACCTCCTGAACGAAGTCGGAAGGAAGTCCGGGAAGCTTGGGACGAAGCTCGATGTGGGCATGAGCGACGTCTGATTGACGCGGGGCTCCCGGGCCGTTTTTCAGTTTGAATAGTTTTAACCCCACCGCCTTGCCTTTGGACAAATGGGAGAACCGATGCGGGGTTTCTCCCGAGATGCGTATGACAGTCTGAGCCGAGACCCCTGGAGGAGAGCATGCACCCCAAACGACGTTCGAGACGGAGGGATCGAGTTGGAGTATCTCAGCGCTGAGCGTCTCGAGCTCCTGTTTTGCCGTCTGATCGATTTGTGTTTGTTGGCGCGTAACGTTGAAGAATGCGTCGTAGTTTGACCAATCTAATGGCATATTTTTTTGGGTGGTTTAGTAGTTTGCGTTTAGGATTTTGTTCCCATTCCCCTCAAGGAAGGGTTCAGCCGCGAGTCGAGCGGATAGAAGCTCGTGTGCGTAGAGAACTAGTATTGGCTACGACCGGTGCCTTTCGGGGGGAGGCCGAGGAATCACCGCTCGGACTGGTACGGGGTTCACGCGACTTAGACCGGGTGACTCCAAATTGTCTAATTTTTGAAGCCACTCAGTTAACCACATTTCGCCCGAGAGCCTTAAATCTCTAGGGCGCGACGGTAAAAGTTTGCGAGCGGCATGATGTGTTCGTCGTGAAACTTTTCCGCCATTTGGTTCCTCTCAAGTTTCGCCTGCTCGATAGTTTGCTCGATGACCATCCAGATCCAACGCAACTGATGGTGCTGCTGTCCTGGGCGGGCGAGCCTCCCTCTCATTTGGGGAACCAGATCCGGCTCCACTGGGCGTGAAATGAGAACGTTGAAGTCGACGAGCGTGTTCACGCCACGAGCGGCTTTTGCTGTGGTGGTGACCACGTGACGACCGGTGATGTCAGGAAAGAGGGTGACGTCCGGACGCAGACTTGCGAGCTTGGCCGCCTCCGGTGCGCTTCTGGCAAAGATCAACGCGCGGCAGCCTTCCTCCAGTTCATCTAGGAACGAGAAGAGATGCGCGGCAAAGTCGAAGCGTTCCACGAGCAACGAATCCAGCTTGCCATAAACCATCTTCTCGGGACCGCCAGATTTTCGGATTGAGTCATAGACTTGCCGCGTCTCTGGATCCAATGGGAGGAGACGCAGTTCCTCCGTCCAGTGCCAAGGGGTGTTTTCGGGCAGGTGGCAGACGATTGACTCAGAGAGGATTGCGTCGAGATATTCCTGTGTTTCCGGGAGACCGGTACGGAGCATGCGCAGGAGGTAAAAAAGTTCGTTGAACCGGGCACGGAAAAACGTCGCGCTCAACAAAAGAACGCCGCGCTGCGAGCAGGCGACCTGCTTCCACGCTTCCTGAGTCCACAAGGCGTTCGCGTTCTGGACGGACAAACATTCGTCGATGACCACCAGATGCCAGCGCCGCGTGATGGGGGTATCTCGCATCCGCCCCAGGGTGGTGACGAGAATTGAATGACGGCCCAAAGGTTCGGACAATTGCCCAGATGCGTCCTGAGAGACGAAGTGAAAGCCGCTGGTATGCTTTCCAATTTCGGTCTTCCACGTTTCGATCAGCGTCTCGTTGTAGACGAGAACAAGGAAGGCTTCCGCCGTTTCGTCTCCGGTATCACGGTTGTGCTGGGCGAGATTGCACATGATCGCGAGGCTGGTGAGGGTCTTGCCCGCGCCGACATCCGAGGCGTCACCGAAGCCTTTTTTGCCGTTTTTCAAAAGTCCCTCCGTGATGCGTACTGCCGAGGAGGCCTGATGTTGCCAGAGCGGGGTGGTGACCGTGGGCGTCTCTACGAGTTGAAGCGCTTGCGCCTGTGGGGCGGCGAGTGTTTCGAGGGCCTGCAGGAGGTGCGGGTAAGAGGAACTCTCCTTGTGAATCTCGAAATCCAGCCCTTTGCAGGGGCGGACGCAGTCAGGATAAACAAAGGCGAGCAGGTTGAAAATGCGCCACAGGGTTCCTTCGTAAAGGTAATCCACCGCCGCGAAGGTCTTGTCTCCGTGACGGTCTACGGGACCGATGATGACCCGCCCAAGGAAGGTACTAAGCAGCTTCGTGTAGGCGCGCTGCCACACCACGGCCGGCACGGGGGATTTCGCGGCGAGGTCAGGCCATTGCAAGTCTGGTTGCTCGGAGTCCAGACGACTTTTAGCGAAGAGCCGCAGCGCTTGATTGGTCCCCCATTGGCCCTCGGCCTTTGGTGTTTCGAGGTAAAGGGCGCATTGAATGAGCCGCTCATCGGAGGGCGAAGGACGCACCGAGATGGTTTCTTCCCGACGTTCGAGCAGGCAGCTCGCGTCAAAGGCGGGAACTTCCACCTCGTCGGCGTGAAAGACCAACTTGTTTCCAATATCGTCCTGCTCGCCTTCACCAGGAGGCTCGGCATGCCAGAGCGCGATGCGGATGCGAATGGTTTTCCGGTCGTCCGTGAACTTCCAGCGATAGCCTGCGGGCGGCGGCGGCAGTTCGACGTCCATTCCATCGGTGATCGCGAGGTGATCGACAACGTCCAGTTCGCCTTCGGCACGTTCCGCTCCCGTCAGATACGTGGAATGCTTACTCCCTTTCTTTTTAATTTTGATCGGCTCGTGAGGTGTACCCGCGACGACGGCCACAAAAGAGTGGTCCAACCGCCGTCCAGTTTTAGTGGTGGCTGCTGGGAGTTCGATTTTTTGTCCGAAAATCGAAAGGAAGGAAACGCGCGCCACGATGGGATCCACTGGCGATTGACTTTTGGCGGCAAACACGCGTTTCGCATAGGGCTCGCTCAATGGCAACTCCGGCAGTTCTCCATTCAAGAGCCAGCGCTGCAGCGAGTGAATTTCGCGGATGATCGCCACGGAGCTGGGAGCCGACGCAGGGATGTAATGAGGATTACGGGTGTTCAGCCGCGACACATTTTCCCAGATAAAGCGCTTCAGGTTGTGCGTGGTAGGCGGGAGCTCTTCATTCGCGACTGCTGGCAACGTGCTGGTGCGGGGCGTTTTGTTACGCTTCTTTTTTACCGGTGTCAGGGAGACGCTGCAGGAGGAGATCTGTGGCAGGGAGGCCTGCAAGTAGAGGAGTATTGCGGGGGTGCAGTGAAAGTCGTCGGAGGCAAGAACCGCAGCTTTTTCCACTTCGGGATCCGAAGCGCCGAGCATTTCGTCGTTGCTCCATTGGTTGGGCAAGGGGCTAAATTTTAGATAACTAATACGGATATGCTCGCAGCCTTGGTGCAACATCGCAGCGTCGCGTTCCATCATCGGCATGAAGTCGAGCGCTGCGGTGCAGAGCGTTTCCAATGGGGAGCTTCCAGTAATCGCGGTCTTTTTTCCGCCAATACGCCAATTCCAATTCTTGCCGGCGGCGTCATTCCGCTGCACGAGGAGCGAGGTTCGGAGGATTTTGTGCGCGATGAACTGATTAAACTGCAAGTCTGGCTCTGCATGGGCCAGGATACTGAGCGCGACGAGATCTTCCATGCTCAGATAGTCGCCGTTTGGGGAGGCGGTGTAGGGCTCGGCATCCTCGAAGATGGAGATAAAGAGACGCCACGCCATTTGGCGACAGCCGCTGCTGCGTTTGAAATGATCGTCTGGAAGGTGGTAAGTGGGAGCCTTGTGCAGTTCATCCAGACTTGCGGCGAGCGTTTGGGACGCCTTGCGACCGCGACGGATGCACTTCTGCATCATAGAAGAGAGCAGCCCAACCGATCGTCGCTTCTGGTAAACTGGAACCGGTTCACAAACCCCTGCGGTATCGCACGCAATAAGCATACACCTGCCAAGACCCGCATCCTCGTTGCCGGGCGGCTTAAACTCATGGTGTAGAAATCGTGCTTGTTCAGGTTGGGACTGAATCCAAGACGTGAGGGTATCAGGCGTCAGTTTCTGAATGGACGTTTTCACGGTCCCGTTTTCCACGAGGACAGCGATTCCGTACTCAGCCTGAAATCCTGCCTCGACTTCGCTTGCGGTGAGCCATTTCGGTGCAGGAACCAGCTTCAGACCGAAGTGACAACAGTAGGTTGTTTCCGCTTCGCCCTGCCGATGCGGAAGCGTGTCGATCGCACGGCAAAGTTCTTCCCCGTTTTCAAAGCGCCGACCCAGCCAGTCCTCCGGCACGACGCTAGTTCCAGAATCATCGGCGCTACCGACCGCAGCGACGGAAAGCGCGAACGGCATCCGATCGGTTCTCGTGAGAAGCAGTCGGGACTGAAGCTCAGGGGCCAGAAGCGCGGTATCCCCGAAATACGCTGGCGGGATGTCGATTCCGTTTTGAGTGAGCCACAGGGTGAGTACTGCACGGAGGACGCCTTCGCCGTGTTGCAGGAATTCGCTCTCCACGGTCAGCAGTCTGGCACTCTCAGTGAGATTTCCTGCAACCAGAGCGCGAACCGCATCCGCCACTCGGAGATGAGTGAGGAGGGGCGGGATGTCTTGTTCCGCGCGTACGGCGAACTGGTGAAATTTGCCGTTTTTATGCCGAACGGCACACTGACCTTTGGGCAGACCGAAGTTTTGCACATTTGGGAAGAGCTTCCCCCCGTTTGCAACTTGAGCAGCGTACTTTCCTTTCACTGCGAGAATGGACGTGATTGGGGGCACAAGGGGAGTGGGTATCGGGGGCATAATAGGAGTGGAGCGTCAGCGAGGTCGGGTCGCTTTTAATTACTGAAAAGTCATTAAAAGTTACAGCCATTCCATAGCCTCGCGAGAAGGATGGCTTTACGGGATTTTCCCATCACTCATTCCTTTGGTTAACTGCTTGGAAAATTGCCCCGAGAAACATTGCTGTTACAGAGTCTTACAGTATGAGCAGACTGGGGTGCCGTTTGAGGGCAGGGCGCTAATTTTTGGCTTCAGTTAGATCGAATCGACGGCAAAACTTCTCTTTATTCCCCGCCTGACAATGAGGGGGCAGTTTTTCGAACCTTTCCGTCAGAGATCTTTTAATTTCAATCTCTGCCTCGACCCACAGCGGAGGAATAGGAGCGCGAAGCCACGTTGCGCTCGAAATGTCCGTCTCTTCATGGTGACCGTCCCCACCGCCAGTTGCTTCAGAGGCTACGGATTCGGTACTCGGGTTCACCGTTCGCGGGTTCAACCAAGCCCGAGGTGGAAGTGCCCAAAGGTCTTGTTCTGAGAACTCAGCGATTCGATTGGTCCACCCCTTTATTAGGGCATCTACCACACTGCGATCTTCGTGTAACAGGTGAGGGAGTTCCCACAATGACAGCGGCTCAAATCGCACTTTCCTCACCCAGCCGGCTTGGAAGGCCTCGAAAACCGACGACCACGAATTGGATAAAAGCGACTTCGGAATTTTATCGGGGTGCACCGCATTCTGTCTAAGCGCAAGCAGCCACCCCTTCTTCCAAGCCTCTTGGACCGCATCTATTTCCCTCCAAGCTTCGGGAACTTCATTCAGTGTATGGACGGGATGGTTGCTCAAAAACTGAACCCAGTTTTCCTGCGACATTTCTGGAATGCTGGGCGTCTTGGAATCTGGAGCCGAAAACTTCCGTTTCTGAGGCAATAAATACCAAGCCTTGATCCAACGCAAAAACAGGGACTCTTTTTCCTCAACATTGTCCGGTATCGGGGAGCTGATCCAGTGTCGCTCAGTCGCCTCAGAAAGCCATTTTTCAATCAGTTTCAAACCCAAATCTTGATCCGCTTTGAAACACTCTGGCAAACAATGCCACGGGATGAATTCGTTGTTAACTGCGTTCAACCAGGTGCGTTTCCAAGCCCGCAAAACGGAAGCATCGTCTAATACTAACGAGGGAATCCTATCTCTAGGCAGTGCCAGCCCATTTTTCTCAATAAAGTCCCTCCATCCCCGAATCCAAGCCGAGCGCACTTCTGGGTCACCGCTTAATGCCTCGGGAATCAGCGCAGATGGAATCGGAGTTCTCCTGAGTTCGCTTAACAAACTAGAGCGACCAAGTTTCCGTTGGGCTTCATCGACATGAGCAAGTCGGTCGGTAATATCTCTGAGCCCGACGAGTCCTTCCCTGCAAAGATTCTCAATCAGAGGGTGCGAGCGCAATGCCTTCGGAACTTCGTTAAGGGCATACGTCTTTCCACTGCGCCGCGCGAATTGACTCCACGAATGTGCCCAACAATCCAGAAGCCCGCCATTGAGCAGCGTCACATTTTGGAAAGTAGGAAACGGCATTTCATGCTCATCCAACGAATACTCGGAATTCACATTGGAAATAGCCCGCATCGCCCAAGCCTCTAGGATTTGTGGAATGTTCCTGAGCTGTAAGGGAAGCTTTTTCCACATTCCGTCGGAACTCCACACTTTCTCGGGACTCAACAACAGCCACCGCCGCCAAGCCCATGCCCACGCCTCACGCGACTCGAGTCTGTCCGCCACACCGCCTTCACGCCAATCCGGATCGAGCGTCCCTAAGTGGACCGCGATTTCCAACACTTTCACGGCGCTGAGTTCTTGGTTCTGAGTTCTGGAGTCTGAGTTCTGAGTTCTAGGTTCTTGGTTCTGAGTTCTGGGTTCTTGGCCTCCAGTATCGGCGACTGTCCCGTTCTCTTGAGAATCTTCCCCAGACGGGTTTGCCCGAAGCTCAAAGCGATCAAACACTCGAGGTGTTCTGATATCGTCAACTCCAAGCACACCCGCCGCGTCGTAGGTCCCCCAACCTTCCCTCCACGCACCCAGAACAACCCCGAGATCATTTGAAAGCTCGGCTGGGATGCGTTTGAACGGGACACTCCGACTGCGAAGAAATGCCAACCAGCCCTCCCTCCAAGCGGCAAAAAGCGCGGGGTCGTTCGTGATTCCCAAGCGGCGAGCCACGCCTTCATCCAGCAGCTCACTCCGCAATCTCTGCATCCGGTGAATCCCCTCGACTTCAGGATCGGCAGATTTTAGCAACTCCATCAATCGCAGGCGCATCCATTTCTCATCAACATCCGCATCCTTGAGAACCGCGCTGGGCACCCGTTCCAAAAGCCGCCCAAAACTGTCCATCGAAGTCCGGAGCAATTCGCGGATGAAACGCGTCTGCTGAAAAATCAAAGCCTCAGTCAGACGTCTTACCTTCTCCTCTGGCTTTGAATTTCCAAATTCATTAACCGCTTGAGCAACATGAGATTCCCACCGGCGGTAGCAGTCCCGTTGGGCCGTGATTGCCTCGGGCATTTCCCCAGGGAATCCAAGAAGACCGATCCGCCCTATTTTTACGAGGTCAGACAGTGCCCTCCATTGCTCCAGCGACACGATACGGCTCAGGCATTTCAAGCGCTCTTGGTTGCTTGAATTATTGAACCGTCTCAACGCAAGAGCCCTCTGTTTCCTCCAACTGATCGAGGCGTTTTTTTGCGAGCTACGCAGCAGTTTTGGGAAGTCGTTAATGAACCCGTGCAACACGCAGTCAGTCTCTAGAGTCAGGAACGCGAGAAAATCATGCTCTCCCAACTCCTCGGCTTGTAAAATCCGCGCGGCCTTTTCCTGATCCGAAAGCCGATTGAACTTGGCGAGCATGGTCTGTATCCCGGTTTTCCAACGTTCTATCACGACTCGGCAGCGACCGAGACGGCTCGGCAAGAAGCACAAGAGCCCTTCCTGGACGCATTTTGTCCTTAGGATCAATTTACTCAAGATACCCCACTCTTCACATTTGAGGACCCATTGGATTTCGGTAAACTGTTGGTCATAGGGGAGCTCCCTGAAGGCGCTAATCGCGCGGTCATCAGCATCTGGGCCTCGGTGTTGCATCGAACGGGGGTTCATGTCGGAATTTCAGAAATAGCCTCACCACGATGGATCAATTGGAAACGAGAGGCCTGCAGCTTTATCTTAATGGACTAATGAAGTGCATTTTTCAGCGTCAGACATCAAGGGAGTAGGCGCCAAAAAGACACAAAAAAGCGCGGACTTCAAGAAGCCGCGCCTTTCTGAAACTGAAAATAACGATGTTCGCTTAGAGCAGTGCGTCTAGCTTGGCGGTCAACGTGGTCTTGGAGGCAGCGCCCACCAAGGTTTCCACCGGTTCGCCATTTTTGAAGAAGAGCAAAGCGGGAATCGAGGAAATGCGATACCGCGCAGCGAGGGCTTGGCAATCGTCGACATTGATCTTTGCGACCTTTGCTTGGCCAACTTTGGCGTCCGCAATTTCATCAATAACCGGGCCGAGCATGCGGCAAGGTCCGCACCAAGGCGCCCAAAAGTCTACTAGAACGGGAACCGTGGAGTGAATAATTTCGGAGTCGAAATTGGACTCGGTGATAGTGATTACGTTTGTGCTTGCCATAAGTTAATAAAAAATCAGCTCACTTAATAGAAGTGTAGGTCATAAAGGTGCTGGCAGCTGAGAGTAGCGCGACCACAGCCGCCGCAATCGTCAACCAACGATCCAAGCCGCTGGAACCACCCTGCTCGGCGACCTCTTCCTCAGGTTCGCCCGCGATATCAAAATCGGAAACCGCAGGAGGTTTAGGAGCAAATACCTTACGGGCCGGAACGGTTGAACCTTCCGAATACACTGCGGCAGGAACCGGCGGGGTTGAACCGGGAACGGGAGCCTTTACCAAAGGAGTCGTCGCTTTGGGAGGCGCAACGGCGGTTACCTTGGGACCGACCGTGGGGGTTGCTCCAGTTTGGAGGCGAACGGTGGCTTTCGGCAACGCGTCTTGAGCGGTCTTGCCCAACGCAACTGTAGCGGTGACTGGTTTAGCTGCAAGTGCCACCGTCGCAGTGGGAGGACTTCCTGGGGCTTTGGGTGGCGTCAATGCAGGGAGCCCGGGTGCGGAAGGCGCCGGCGACTTTAACGCGACAGTCTGAGTGCCATCAGCAGTGGACGCCCCAACCGTGGGCGCGGTCATCGCTGCCGGGCGAACCGGAGCGGGTGGCGCGGCCTGCAAAGGAGCAGTGACAGGCAAGGCCGCTGCAGGTGGGCGGGGAGGTGCAGGAGGAGCGCCTCCTCCCAACGGGACCGGTGGGCGAGCCACGGGAGGACCGGCGATGGGAGCCAAAGACGGCGGAGCTGGAACAGGAGATGGAAGTGGTGCGGGCGCAGGTGCCAAGGGGGCTGGTGCAGCGGCTATTGGCGCGGGTGCAGCGGGTATCGGCGCGGGTGCAGCGGCTATTGGCGCGGGTGCAGCGGCTATTGGCGCGGGTGCAGCGGCTATTGGCGCGGGTGCAGCGGCTACTGGCGCGGGTGCAGCGGCTATTGGCGCGGGTGCAGCGGCTATTGGCGCGGGTGCGGCGGCGATCGGGGCGGGCGCGGAAACTATCGGTGCCGGTGCGGAGGGAGAAGGCGGTAGAGGCGCAGCCTTGGGCAGAAACGGGGTAATGGCCGGAGGAGGCGCGACTGCTATGACAGGCGGAGCGGAAACGACGGGGGCCGGTGGTGCCACTGGAGAGGGAACCCCCGAACTGGCAACCAAGCGAACCGTCTCTTGTCTTGCGGAGACTACACCAGGTTGGGATCCTGCTTGAACGACCTGTGCAGAGGTTAGGCGTACGGTTACTTTGGAAGGCGCACCACCTGCGGGCGCTGGCGCGACGGGTACCGTTTTGATTACAGCCGGAGCGGGTGCCGCAATTGGCGGCCGAATCGCGGAAGGCGCGGCAATTGGCGAGGGAGCAGCTATGGGTTTGGGTAAAGACCCCGCCACGACCGGCGCGGGCAGAGGAGCCTTCAGCTTGGGAGGGAGCGTGATACGAATGGACTCCGGCGAAGGAACGCTGGGAGCCGGAGAAGTTGGGGGTGTCTCAGACATAGTAGGTGCGCCAAGCGGGTCTTTTGTCGCATCCTTCAGCCCTGTTTGTCAAACCGTTCATCCGGCGCATTGGTGTGTTGAAGCGACTTCCCCCTTGCCCGCTTCTTTTAGCAACCGCTATCTTCGGGGCTTATGAAGCTACTCGTCACCGGAGGCGCCGGATTCATAGGCTCCCATTTTGCCGAGCGCTGCCTTAATAGCGGCCACGAAGTGGTTGTCCTTGATGACTTTAATGACTTTTACTCGCCTGCAATCAAGCGCGAGAACGTTCGCCCATTTGCAAATCATGTTGAAATTCAAGAAGCTGATCTGCGCGATGGATCCCGAGTGACGCGCATCGTTGCGAATGCCCGCCCCGATGTCATCGTCCACTTTGCAGCCCGCGCTGGGGTCCGCCCCTCTATTCAGGATCCGGAACTCTACTTGGATACCAATATCAAGGGCACCTTCAATTTACTGGATGCCGCTCGGCGCGCGAACGTTTCCCGTTTTATATTCGCCTCAAGCTCATCGGTGTACGGCGTTCTTAAAACCGTCCCGTTCCGAGAAGACATGTGTCTCTCCCAAACCATTTCGCCCTACGCCGCATCCAAACTCGCCGGGGAACAACTCTGCTCTAACTACTCCCATCTTTACGGGATGCGCTGCGTAATCCTCCGCTTCTTTACGGTTTACGGCCCGCGCCAACGGCCAGATCTGGCGATCCACTCCTTTACTCGAGCGATACTGGAAGGGCGCTCCATCCGCCAGTTTGGAGATGGATCCACCCGCCGGGACTACACTTACATCGACGACATCCTTCAGGGCCTAGTCGCGGCACTCGCCTACCAAGGGCCGCTTTTTGATATCTTCAATTTGGGCGAAAGTGAAACCACCTCGCTCTCGGAACTCATCGCGACCATTCAAAAGGCGCTCCAGCGTGAGGCCAACATCGAAATCCACCCAGAACAAGCTGGGGACGTTCCCCTTACCTACGCCGACATATCCAAAGCCAAGGCCTTGCTCGGTTACGATCCTCACACCAAAATTAGCGAAGGCATTCCCCGCTTTGTGGAATGGTTTCGTCAAACCCAGCTCCAGCCTTAAACAGTCATGGAAACTCAGGCTTGCTCCCCTTCCCTAGTTGCCTCGCTTTGCCAGGCACTCGTCCGTATTCCAAGCGTCAATCCCGACGACAATCCGGGCACCGATCAGACTGGAGAAGCACATTGCGCCCAATGGATTGCACAATGGCTAAAGACCGAGTTCCCAGGAATTCACGTCGAGACCCCAGAAGTCCTTCCGGGACGCCCCAATGTGGTGGCCCGATTCCCCTCGGACACGCTCGGAAAACCCCGTCTGCTTTTCGCGCCGCATACCGACACAGTCTCGATAGTGGGCATGACGATTGATCCCTTTGGCGGTGAAATTCGCGACGGCAAAATCTATGGCCGAGGCGCAAGTGACACCAAGGGTCCCATGGCGTCGATGCTCGCGGCCCTTCACTCCGCGCGTGAGGTGCTCCCTCACCTCTCCCACGAAATCTGGTTCGCGGGCCTCGCGGGAGAAGAAGCTGGCCAGCACGGTGCCCACGCCCTCGCCGCCACCGAACATTTCGATCTCGTCATCGCAGGCGAACCGACTGGATTGGATGCCGTTTTCACCCACAAAGGGAGTATGTTCATCTCCCTCACCACTCGCGGGATCGCCGTGCACGCCGCACAACCGGAGAAAGGTCGCAATGCCATTTATGCCATGATGGATATTCTCCAACTGGTTCAAAGAGAATTAGTACCCTGGCTAAAAACCTTCACACATCCTATTCTGGGACACTCAACCATCAGCGCAGGCACCGTCCAAGGAGGCAGCAAGACCAACGTCGTCCCAGACTTTTGCCATGCCACCCTAGACATCCGTACTGTTCCGGGACAGGGCGAGCCCTTTGAAGCGGAGCTTTTTGCTAAATTGCGTAGCGTCTGCCCAGACATCGAAATCGAAGTCCGCCGCTCCCTGCCGCTTTTGACGGATAGGGAGCATCCCCTGCTTCAAAAATTGGGACAACTTGGGGCGCAACCCGTTGGGGCTCCGTGGTTCTGCGATGCAGCGGTATTCGCCCAACAAGGCAGTGCTGCGATTGCGATGGGACCGGGCTCCATTGCGCAAGCGCACACTTGTGACGAATGGATAGCGGTTAAAGACCTAGAAAAAGGAGTGGAATTCTTTGGAAGCTTCCTACGTCTACTTCAGTAAATGCAGCCGTAAGACTGATTGAACTCACATAAGAAGGGCATCATCGGTTCGCCCCAAAAAAGCACAGTCCTACAGCGCTTAAAAAATAAGCGACCGTTTAACAATTGCTAAATCAATAGGATCCGCTCCAAAAAAAAGGACACCCGCGAGGCGAGTGTCCCTTTTAAAAATCAGTCAGGATAACCTGACAAGAACGCGAAGCCGTTTAGAAAACTAGCCGAGTGCCAGCAAAGCTTTGTTGATAATGCTCTTGTGACGGTTCGCAGAATTGCGATGCACATTGCCGGTCTTGACCGCTTTGTCCAAAGTAGAAACGCAATGCTCAGCAGCAGCCTTGGCCAACTCCTTATTTCCAGAACGGAAAGCTTCGCGAACCGCCTTGAGCTGATTTTTGACAGCGGTCAGGGAGCGGCGGTTGATGAGAGTGCGGCGTTCGGTCTGGCGAGCGCGTTTGGCGGCGGAAGGTGTATTGGCCATGAGAAAAAGTGGACGAAGAGTGAAAAAGGGTTGGAAGGTTCTCAAAGCGAGAGAGGCCTGTCAACGCACAATCTAATGTTAAGTGAGAAAAGCAGAACACACCACGAGGGATGTTTCGTGACCGGAGATGATAAAGCCAACCTGCGCCTTAACCGGCGTGCAACATCCAAGCAGCGACCACAAACCAGACAACCATAATGAACGCAATGGACACTCTCGCCACAGTCCCCGCCGCAGTCCCCACCAAGGTTCCCCAAGCTGCGCGCAACGCAATCGGCATTGCCTTTCCAGCGAGCAACTCTCCCGCCACAACCCCGACTAGCGGACCGAGAAGCATCCCAGGCAAACTGAAAAATACACCGATCCCCAACCCGATCACACCTCCCCAAACCCCACTGCGCGAGGCCCCGTACCGATTGGCCCCGACCAGACTCGCAGCGAAGTCCACCAGATGCGCCAACACCACCAAACCGACAAACCCCCATAAACTTCCTGCGCTCAACGCCCGTTCCGGATGCATCAGGAGACGTTGCTCGCAAAAATTATACAGAAATACTCCAGCCAAGATGAGGGGCGTCCCAGGTAAAATAGGAAGAAAACTCCCCAAAAAACCCGCGAGGATCAAAATCGCGATTAAGAGCCAGCATACAACAGCGAGGAACATCACACCGTCACCTTACCCCTTCAACGCACCCATGACGAACAACATCCTGTAGGACGACATATTTATCTTAAAGGGCACTCCCAAAACAAAGAACGATTCAGACAAACCCTCAAACTTTTGACACAGCAGTAATTTTGCTGATTTGCGGATCCCATAGCGTTCGCTGACAAAGATATTTTGATGGGCAATTTTATTTCACCGCAATTCACTGAAACGGTCCGGTGTGAGAATTGCAGGGTTGCGGTATCCCTCAGTCCTATGAGATAGAGGGTTTCAGAGTTGCCGCAAAACTATGTTAGCCCCCAAATTTTAACTATTGTGAACAGGTGTCACAAAAGAGTCACAATCCACTCACACACTTGTCACTTCTTCGGATAAAAATTGTAACGTGAACACCCCTCCACACGAATCCTCCTCCACGGCAGTCCGGCAAACGGCCATAGGACGCCGAATCCTTTCCCGGATTGCTGGTGCTGATCAGTATACGGTTCGCCTTGCTACGAGTCCGGCAGACATCGAGGCAGCGCAATCACTGCGTTTCATGGTCTTCAACCTTGAGCTGCAAGAGGGTCTGGACTCCTCGTATCTTACGTTAAGGGACGAGGACGCCTACGATGTGGCGTGTGATCATTTGCTCGTGGAATGTGAGGGAGAAGTCGTGGGGACTTATCGCATGCAGACTGGGGAACAGGCGGCTCGCCACAAAGGATTTTACAGTGCTCAAGAATTCGACCTTTCTCCTTTTGAGCCAATTCGAGGCGAAGTCCTAGAACTGGGCCGGGCCTGCGTCCACAGCGAGCATCGCAATCTGCGGGTGCTTTCGATGCTTTGGAAAGGGATCGCGGCTTACGCAAGAGAGCATGGCTGCCGTTACATGGTGGGGTGCAGCTCGCTGACCTCCCAGGACGCGGAGGAAGGCATCGCTTTGTACGAGATGCTCGCCCGCAAACACCTTGCTCCCATTGAATTCCGCACACTCCCTCTTCCGGAATGGGTGTGTCCCCTACCCGCTTTAGAGCGCGAACCCGCTCCGGTGCCGCGTGCCCCAAAGCTTTTGACCGCCTACCTTTCCCTAGGAGCAAAAATTTGTGCACCGCCTGCTCTTGACCGCGAGTTCAAGACCATCGACTTTTTAACGCTGCTTGACCTCAAAAACCTCCCCGCCAGCGCCGCCGAACTTCTCCAGTAACACGCCCCCGAACCGCGCCCCCGAAATCAGCTCGCTCGCCGTAGCTGGAAAATGCGCAAGCCTCGCGGTTCAACTTTTGCACGGGCTACTGCATTTCCGTGCGCTCAAGCCACCCAGACCAGAGGAGTCCGGCGATTCCCTTCGCATGCGGGCGAGAGAGTTACACAGGCTCTCCCGCGCCCTGCTTGGGCATCTCAATGTGCGCCATACCGTCTATGGAGCGCTTCCTAAAAGCGGACTCTTGGTAACGAATCACCTGGGGTTTCTAGACATAATGACCCTCAGCGCTCTTGAGCCCATGGTGTTTGTGTCCAAGGCGGAGGTGGAACGCTGGCCTCTGGTCGGAGACATTGCGAGCTGCGCAGGAACGATTTACATTGAGCGAAAACGTCGTACGGACGTCTCCCGCGTTAACGCTGCTCTGCGAAGAAGGCTCAATGCGGGTCTTTTAATCACTTTATTTCCTGAGGGAACCAGTTCGGACGGGAGCAGCGTCCTCCCCTTTCAACCTTCCCTGCTCCAACCCGCCGTTGATCTTGGAGTGTCTGTCACTCCAGCGCACATCGCCTATACTGGGCTCGACGGTCTACCGGCCGAGGATATCGCTTACTTCGGTGAGCGCGAATTGGGGGCTTGCCTATTGGCCCTCATCAGGCGCCGGCAAATTCACGCGACGGTCCGCTTCGGGAATCCTTTGCCACCCGCCAGCGACCGCAAGAATCTTGCGACTGAGCTGCACGCAAAAATCTCTTCCTTAGCGTCTTAAATTCAATCAAGGCAACGGAATAACATCCACAGCCACCTCCACCGTATGTTCGCCACCGCCGGTGAGGATGCCGCTCAAGGGGCTCACATCGCTATAATCACGCCCAGTCGCCACGGTAATGTGCCCGTCGCTCGGCATGATGTTATTTGTCGGGTCAAAATCCACCCAACCGTTGTACGGACAAAAAACAGAGATCCACGCGTGTGAAGCGTCTGCGCCTTGCATGCGCTTCTGGCCAGCGGGAGGCACCGTGCGGAGATAACCGCTCACATAGCGCGCCGGCAGACTCAGCGAACGCAAACACGCCAGTGCCACATGTGCGAAATCCTGACAAACCCCGCGCCGCGCCTTCCAAGCCTCCTCCAAAGGTGTCGCGACATCGGTGGCCACAGGATCAAACTCAAACTCCTTATAAAGACGTCCCACCAGCTCTGCGACACCCGCTAAAATCGGTGTCCCAGCGTCAAAACTTTCCCGCGCCCACCGCGCAAATTCAGGGGCGGGCCGCACCATGGGAGAATCCAAACAAAACTCGTAAGCACCCGTGTCTTGCGGAGAAACCGGATCGCGAAAGCGACGGGCAACCTCGGTCCACACTGGGGACAAATTCGGGACCGGCGGGGTGATCTCCCGCACCGTCACCCGACTATACGCCTCGACCTCCAAAGTTCGGTGTAACTCTCGTATCCCGAACACCGTGACGCTATTGCCAAAATAATCATGTCTCGTGGTACAGACGTCAGGTTCGGGCAGGATGCGCAGCGAAAAGCCCAAGCAGTCCTGGCGGCCATCGCGCACGGGTTCCATACGTGCGGCGTGATGGGACACGGTGACCGGCTCGCTGTACTGATAAACCGTTTTATGAACGAGTTGATAGTCCATCAGGCTTGGGTTCTCGAAATATTGGAGTGCTCAAAATACGTCACCGCAAGCACCTCTGAAAGTTTGGGAAGCGCGACGAGGACGAAATCTAAAAGGCGCGCGGTTTCCGATTCGGCAAGAATCGCCCCCGGGATCCCCAATTCATTAGGGTCGAGCAACTTAGTCGATGTGAGCATTTTTGTGAGCAATCGCTCCTCTGGGGAGGCAAGCACCATGGAGCCTTTGCGGGGAAGTCGCTCAAAATGTTTTTCTAATTGGAGCAACTGAAACAGAAGCGAGCGCGGATTGGTGTCGTCCAAAAGCACCAGATCATAAACAGCCATCAGGTTGGGCAGCAGATTGTAACGAGAGCGATACGTGAGCGTGCTGTCAGACAGTTCTAAAACGCTTTCCAGCAGACTGGGATGCCCGGCGTCTGGGGAAAGCAATGTTTCGCGAAGGAAGGTGCAAAGGGCCATGGCGCGCTCCATACGCAACCCCATATCAAGAAAACGCCACCCTTGGGCGCGCGTCATATTTTCACGCACAATCCCCTTAAAGGCAGAGCACAGTAGCAACACGCGATTCAGCAAGCCGATCGCCTCGCCCGCCGACCAGGACGTCATTTCCACCGCCAAGGCATCCTCCAACTGACTCAACGCCCGCCATAAGTCGTTCGACGTCCGATCTCTCACCAACATTGCTAAACGCACCACGCGCGCCGATAAACTGCGCAAACTCGCTGGGCGCGTCTCCGAATATAGCGCCTCCATAAAGTCCTCTTCCAGCTCCTCCACGGAACGCTCCTCGTTCGCTGGCGCCGCAAGAATCTGGTCCTGCGCCTCTAAAGTGCGCAACAGCGGCAAAAGCTGCTCCAAATCACTCCCGCCACTTTCCGGACTAAACCGAAGCAAAGCAGCGCGTAAAGTGCGGGCAGCAACGTCCACGCGTTCGGTGTAACGGCCTATCCAGAAAAAGTTATCCGCGAGGCGACTCGGCAAATTGTTACCCACCCGACGCAGTTCTATCGAGGAATCAGCGCCCTGCAAAAGGGAGACTTCATCGACGGGATCGTGACTCAGAACCCACGCGTCCTTGCTTGAACCGCCCTCCTGCATCGAGATCCCCGAGGGGCCAGTTCCCAAACCAGTACGCACCAACCCCCCGGGCATTGCGAGGTAACCGTCCTTGGTTCCGAGAAGAAACACCCGCAACAAAAAGGGGCGTTCCACAACGGCATCCTTCTCCCAGCAAGGCACTTCAGAAAATCGCATACGCTCCTGGGCCACCCAGCGGTGAGGCGCAAACGCGATGGCTTTGCGCAATTCACCAGGATCTTTCAAAACAGCAGGTCCGCTTGAAAAAGCCGGTCGCACATCCAAATGTTCGAAGTTCGAAAGGACATGCTGCTGTGCCTGTTCCTGACCGCACCACCAAGTCGCCAAGGACGGCATGTGCAGATCCTCTCCCAGAACCGTCCGGCAAAGCCCGGGAAGGAAGGAGCGAAAAGCCGGACTCTGTAACATGCCTGAGCCAAGTGTATTCGCGATCGCCACGTTTCCCACGCGCAAGGCCTCCAGCAAGCCCGGCACCCCGAGAATGGAATCATTGCGCAGTTCGAGCGGATCGCAAAACGCATCGTCGACCCGACGCAAAATCACATCCACCCGCTCCAACCCGCTGAGCGTCTTGAGAAAAACCTTCCGATCGCACACCGTCAAATCTTGGCCCTCGACCATTGAATACCCCAAATAACGAGCAAGATAAGCCTGCTCAAAATAGGTCTCGTTGTATGGCCCGGGAGTGAGCAAGACGACCCTCGGTTCACGCGATTCCCCGTCTGGTTGCTCGCTCAACTGCGCCAAAGAAGACTGGAAGCGGCGAAAGAAACCCGCCAACCGATGCACGCGACTTTCCCGAAACGCCTCGGGTAAAATTCGCGCAGTCACCAATCGATTCGCCAGAGCATACCCAGCTCCCGTAGGGATTTGCGTACGGTCGGAAAGCACCCACCAGCGTCCATCTGGAGCGCGGGCTAGATCCGCTGCATACAAGTTCAGGAACACTCCCGAAGCGGGACGAATCCCGTGGGCTGGCCGGAGAAAATCTGCTTGGGCAAACTGCAAGGCGGGAGGAAGACTACCCGAGCGAATCAAGCTCTGCGGCCCGTAACAGTCGGCCAAAATCGAATTAATGAGCGTCGCGCGCTGGACCAGTCCCCGCTCTATCTCCACCCAGTCTGCGGGAGAAAGCAGCAACGGCAGCGGATCCAAATCCCACTGTCGCTCCATTCCCTGCGGGTCGCCGTACACATTGTAAGTAATGCCCTGCTCCCGCACGATGCGCCGGGCACTTTCCAAACGGCGCGCCCGTTCTGAGGGTCCCATTGCCTCCAACTCGCCCATCAGCGCCGCCCAATGCTCTCGGGGAGCAGCGTCTTCACCAACCGACTCCCGATAAGCTTGGGGCACTGGTTTGGGGGCAGCAGTCAAAAAAGGGGAAATGGGCGAACTGAGGCGCATGATTGATAAACTACACCGAGACTATTACTACCGAATCAATTGCTTTCGAAGATCCAATGTAAAGGGACATTCCGGATTCAAACGCTCCTCTACAGGCTCAAAAACCCCTTGTGTGTGGCCGTGAGTCAGAAAGCGCGACAACCGCCGACTCTCTGCCTCATACGCATTCACTGGAAAAGTGTCGTAACTCAAACCGCCCGGATGCGCGACGTGGTAGCGGCATCCGCCTAGGGAACGCTTGCTCCAAGTATCATATAAATCAAACACCAAGGGCACGTGCGGAGGGATGGTGGGATGCAAACATCCCGGTGGTTGCCATGCCCTATACCGCACTGCGGCAACCGCTTCTGTGTTCGTTCCAGTCGGATGCAGCGGAACCCGCCGCCCATTGCAAAGCAGCGTAAAACGGTCACCAGCCATGCCGTTCACTTTCACCTGCAAGCGCTCCAACGAACTATCCACGTAGCGCACCGCTCCTCCCCCCGCGGGCTCCTCACCCAAAACGTGCCATGGTTCGAGAGCCGCACGCAGTTCCACGCGAATGTCCCTTTGTTCGAAATGCCCTACATGCGGAAACCGGAACTCAAAATGTGGCGCAAACCATTCCTTTTCAAAAGCATAACCCTCATCACGTAGGTCGCCCAACACCTCGCGAAAGTCCGTTTCGCAAAAGTGCGGAAGCAACCAGCGATCGTGCAAATCCGTTCCCCAACGTATTAAGTTGTTCGTATAAGGCTTTTTCCAGAACATCGATACCATCCCACGTAACAATAACTGCTGCACCAGACTCATGCGCGCGTGGGGCGGCATTTCAAAAGCGCGCATCTCCAGCAAGCCGAGACGACCCGTCGCGCTGTCTGGCGAATACAGTTTATCGATGGAAAACTCTGCCCTATGGGTATTTCCGCTCGCATCCGTGAGCAGGTTGCGGAAAAGGCGATCCACCAACCAAGGAGCGACTTGTTTATCGGGACCGGGAATTTGTTCAAAGGCAAGTTCCAGTTCGTAGAGACTGTCATGCCGACTCTCATCGATGCGGGGCGCCTGACTCGTGGGCCCGATGAAGAGCCCGCTAAACAACCAACTCAACGACGGATGGTTCTGCCAGTAGGTCAGTAAAGACCGCAACAGGTCCGGGCGACGCAACACTGGGGAATCTCCCGGGGTCGCCCCACCCAAAATAATGTGGTTCCCGCCTCCGGTGCCGGTATGTCGTCCATCCAGCATGAACTTCTCGGTTCCTAAGCGAGACTGATGCGCTTCCTCATAAAGCACTTCGGTACGCTCAACTAATTGGTCCCAACTCGCACTCGGGTGCAGGTTAACTTCAATCACGCCGGGATCCGGTGTCACCCCTAGTTTGTTTAATCTAGGATCCGGCGGTGGAGTCTCACCTTCGATCACCACCTCAAAACCACACTCACGAACCGCTAATTCAAGCGCTGCAATGAGTTCCACAAAGTCTTCAGCACTCTGTAACGGCGGCAAAAATACATACAACCGCCCGTGTCGCGGCTCAACACACAACGCGGTGCGGACTATCCACGGGGCACTTTCATTCAAAAGCGGCGCCCGATCCGCTTGCAAAGCGGCTTCCGGATGTTTACCTCGTTTCTCCCATTTCGAAACTGGGTTGGCTTGGAACCCGAAAACCGTCGGAAGCGGCGGAAGCTTCTGACTCGGATCCAGTTTGGTGAGATGAGGATAATCCGCCGCACTCACCCAAGGAAGCGAGTCCAACGGAAGACGCAGTCCCATCGGTGAATCCCCTGGAGAGAGCCTCAGAAGGCCGTCTTCACGAAAAAACCAGCGACTCGAGCGCCACAATTCATCCTGCTTTTGTAAAGGAAGCACATAACCGACTTCCTCTTTCAACCCACGTTTGAAAAGACGACGGAAGCGCTCAAGCTCTTCAGGCGTGGAAAACTTCGGTTCCTCGGCTATCACGTTGGAAGGCAAGCGACTCTCGCGCCAAAGGTAATACGCAGGATCCTCGTACCCAGGTTGCAAATACTCCGCGCCAATACCCAAAATCCGAGCCAGGCGCTCTCCGAGCTTTTTAGCCTCCGGCAAACCGTAGCCGTAATCCTTGGACTCGTCCGCAATCAACTTCGGGTTCTTCCAAACCGGAAACCCGTCAGTGCGCCAAAAAGCGGAAAACGCATAACGCGGGAGCGGTTCACCGGGATACCACTTGCCCTGCCCGTAATGCAGCAAGGCTCCGGGCGCAAATTTGCTCTGCAACCGTTTCAGCAGCGTTCCGGAAAGCTCCCGCTTCTTTTGCGATACCGCCGAAAAATTCCATTCCGGCGCATCAGGCTGATCCACAGAAACAAACGTAGGCTCGCCACCCATGGTCAACCGCACGTCCTCAGCAAGCAACCGCGCGTCCACATCGCGTCCCAGCTTCATGATCGCCTCCCACTGGGCTTCGCTGTACGGAAGCGTGACACGGGGCGATTCGTGAATGCGGGTTACCGTCATGGAGTGTTCCATGTGTGACTCACATTTTCCCAACGCGCCACTTACCGGCGCAGCGGAACCCGGTTCCGGCGTGCAAGACAGCGGGATGTGCCCTTCCCCCGCGAGCAATCCTGAAGTCGAATCGAATCCAATCCAGCCCGCGCCCGGAAGGAAGACTTCGCACCAGGCGTGCAAATCTGTGAAGTCGACTTCCGTCCCAGATGGGCCATCCAGCGCCTTTACATCGGGCTTAAGTTGAATGAGATAACCGCTCGCAAAGCGCGAGGCAAAGCCCAATCGACGCAACAACTGGCACATCAACCACGCGGAATCCCGACACGAACCGCTCCCCTTCTCAAGCGTCTCCTCGGGAGTCTGCACTCCTGGCTCGAGCCGGATGAGATAAGACACATCCCGCTGGAGGGCTTGGTTGAGCTCCACCAAAAAGTCGAGGGTCTGCATCCATTGCCCACTGCCTGCGGGCGTCCCCAAGGTCGTGCGCCACGCCTGCGCATAGGCCTCCAGCCGTGGTCCGCCGGGTCCCACCTCAAAAAATGAAGTCAACTCACGCGCCTGACTTGCCTCGTACGTGAACGGCACATGCTTGGCGTGTTCGTCTAAAAAGAAATCAAACGGGTTGTGCACCGCCATCTCCACCACGAGTTCCACTTCAATCAGCAATTCGCGAATAGGCTCCGGAAAAACCAACCGCGCATTCCAATTTGAAAACGGGTCCTGCTGCCAGTTTATAAAAACCTCGCCCCCACTTACTTTTAACGAATATGAAAGAACCTTCGTCTTACAATGCGGCGCCGGACGCAACCGCACCACGTGAGGTCCGTGGACTACGGCTCTGTCGTAAGTGTAATGCGTGCGATGGGCGAGTGCGGCGTGAATGGACATGGAAAATAGGACGCTTTGTGAATCCGCTATGGCCTGCTGATTCTCATCAAAACTGTGACAGGATTCAGAGACACCCAGACTTTATGGCGGGGTCGAATCGCAGGAAAGCACCATCCAGAGGGAGATAAAAAGTCGTCACCCCCTTGCGTAAAAATTAGCCAGTTGCGCGCTTTAAGACACCGCTTGAAACGCAACCCTCGGGATTCTCGTACTCCGAAATTCCCCCGCCCCTGCGTTATTTCGAGCCCATCGATAAAAGAGACTCATAAAGAGACTGATTTTCTCACGCAGTCCTCCTACAAGACATGCGCGCCTCATTTTATATGGATAAAAACTTACTCCGGTCTCTGATCCGCTCCTACACCGACTGGCCCACGCCGGGAGTGAACTTTTTTGACATCTGTTCTATTACGGAAAGACCGGATGCCTTCATCTGGACGGTGAACGAACTGGCGCAAGTGTGTGATAAGCAGGAAATAGAGGCCATTGTGTCTCCGGACGCTCGAGGCTTTCTCTGGGGCGCCGCCGTGGCTTGTGCGCGCAGTTTACCGCTGCATCTGGCGCGCAAACCGGGCAAACTTCCGGGAGAATTAGTCTCACAAAGTTATGATTACGAATATAGTTCTGCTCAAATCTGCATGCAGGCTGACAGTCCTTTACGCGAGAAGCGTGTGATGATTATTGACGATGTTCTGGCAACGGGCGGGACCGCGCTGGCGATTGTGGACCTGCTCAACGGACACTTCGAGGTGCCCTCGAGTCGCATCCAGATTGGGACGGTGCTCAACTTAAAATTCCTGCCTGGAGAGTCCCGCCTGGCCGCCCGAGGGGTCAACGTCAACGCGCTACTGGATTACCATGAATGACCTTGTGCTCATCGCCATCCGAGAGGAGGCGCCCGACCTCGCAGCGCTCGCCCACGTATTTTTTACGGGGGTTGGCAAAGTCAACGCAGCGTTAACCGCCGCGCGGCTCATCGAGAAGCACCGCCCAAAAAGGGTTTGGAACTTCGGCACTGCCGGCGGGATCACCGTGGGGAGCGGGTTGCATTTGTGTACTCGTTTTGTACAGAGGGACATGGATGTTGGGCCATTGGGTTTCAAACCGGGCCAAACTCCTTACGAAGATCACGTGGTTCTTCACTTGGGCGACCATGGGTTGGTCTGCAGTTCGGGGGATAGTTTTGTCACCGACCCCAATCTAGTAGTTCCCGCAGACTTGGTGGATATGGAGGCTTACGCGCTGGCAAAGGCTTGCTCAGCAACCGGAACAGAATTCATCTGTCACAAGTTTATCAGCGATCGTGCCGATGGCGGTTCAAGTTCGGACTGGAGCCAAAACGTGCGCATGGGAGAGTCCGCTTATGTAGGCGTGTTACGGGAGAATGGGTTGGCTTAGAGCGTTTTACATGTTTGAACTGCTGTCCACAGATCCTAACTCAAAGGCGCGAAGAGGCCGCTTAAGCACCGCGCACGGCGTCATTGAGACGCCGGTATTCATGCCCGTGGGCACTCAGGGCACGGTGAAAGGGGTTTCTCCGGCTGAATTGTGGGATCTCAAAACCCAGATTATCTTGGGGAACACCTACCATTTATTCCTGCGCCCCGGGCTGGAAATCATCCGTGATTTAGGCGGTCTGCACGGCTTTAGCCGCTGGTTGGGGCCGATACTCACCGACTCGGGCGGCTTTCAGGTATTCTCGCTCGCGAAATTGCGCAAAATTACCGACGAAGGCGTCCAGTTTCAAAGTCACATCGACGGCGCTTCGTGCTTCATTGGACCGCGCGAGGCGATGGAAATCCAGGCTACATTGGGTTCGGATATCGCAATGCTCTTTGACGAGTGTCCGCCTTACCCCTGCGAAAAGACCTACGCTGCTAACAGCCTCCAACGCACTTTGCTCTGGGCGAAACAATGCAAGGAAGTTCCCACTCCGGGTGCCAAATTTGGCATCGTGCAGGGCGCGACCTTTGCCGACTTGCGCCGCGAAAGTGCCGAGGCCCTTGTTCAGATGGATTTCGATGGATACGCCGTGGGCGGGGTTTCCGTTGGAGAACCCGAGGAGGAAATGCTGGCGGCTGTCGAACACAGCGAGCCTTACCTTCCCGCGCACAAAGCCCGTTACGCTATGGGTTTGGGCACGCCCCCCCAAATGGTGGAGATGATTGCACGCGGCATCGACATGTTCGATTGCGTTCTACCGACGCGCGTGGCGCGCACAGGAACGGCCTACACCGCGGCGGGAACGGTCAACCTGAAAAATGCGTGCCACACTCGCGCCAAGGGTCCCATCGAAGAAGGTTGCACGTGTCCGGCGTGTCGCGAGTTTTCGAGGGCCTATATCAGACATCTGGTGAAGTCGGACGAAATTTTGGGGATCCGCTTGGTGACGCTGCACAACCTGCACTTTTACCTCAACCTGATGACTCAAATCCGAGAGGCGATCACCGCTGGGACCTTCGGAAGTTTTCGCAAAACATTTGTCCTTGGCTATGGCAAGTCGAGGGAAACAGACGATATTACCCCTGGCTGAGGAGAGCAGCTTCGCTCCCTGAGGTGCATCCGCTTGGGCGGCCCTATTTAAGAAACGAGAATCGTCTCACTACAGTGAATGCTTCAGCAAAGCTCGCTCCAATTCTCGGCAAGATTCTGCACGGCATAGGCAAAGTCTTACGCGCGCTAAGTCTTGTGCTTTTGGGGGCGGTCTTGCTCTTGATCGGGGTCCTTGCCGCCGCAAACTTTCGGGTTCTTTGGGTCGGAAACCGATCCGTGCTACACGATTCCAAGCTCCTACCGAGGTCAGCTACCGGTCTGGTGCTCGGCACGTCCCCCCGTTCCCACGGCGCGGAGGCGAACCCCTTTTTTGAAGGTCGCATGGACGCGGCTGCCCGACTGTATCACGAAGGGGTTCTAACTAAACTACTGCTCAGTGGCGACAATCGGCGCGCTGACTACAATGAGCCCGGAGCGATGCGTGAGGCGCTATTGGCGCGCGGCATTCCCTCGGCGGCCATCACACTTGATTACGCAGGCTTTCGCACCCTGGATTCGGTCATCCGCGCCCAAAAGGTGTTTCACACCGAGAACACGCTGATCATCACAGACGACTTTCACCTGCCACGCGCCCTGTTCATCGCGGCGGAAATAGGGCTTCCGGCGGTCGGCTTTGCCTCCGCACCCGTGCCCCTGCGTCGCTCCTTCCGTACTCGCTTGCGCGAAATCCTCTCCCGCGCCCGTGCTTGCTTAGACGTGTACGTATGGAAAACGCAACCCCGCTTCTTGGGCGCCCCAGTCCCTCTCTCGCGCGATCCGGTGGACGCAGCGAATCCCCAAAAGAGTACGCTCCGGGAAAGTACAGAGGACTAGTACACTGGAAAAGAGTCACTTTCGGCTTTTAGAACGGCGCAGATGGTGATTGTCCCTGGGCGTTCTCCGTTGGGCAGTGCAGGGGGATGATCGTCACTTCATACACAACACCCCAAGTGCATAAATAAAATAATCCACAGCGAACCAGCCTCCCACACGTCCTTCTGCCCCCCATCATCCGAGTCCTTGGATATCCAAACGCTCGATCTCTCAAGCGTCACCTTCCTTTTCCATGGTCGAGGACCCAATTCACCAACCCAACGACAAGCTGCTCAAAGCCACCTTCTCAGCGCCGGAGAACGCCCGAGCCTTTTTTGAAAACCATCTCCCCAAAGAACTCGCCGCCGCTCTCGACTGGACTTCCCTTGCCCTCGAACCCTGCTCCTTCATCGACCCACAACTCACCAGTTCCGAGAGCGACCTACTTTTCCACGTCAAAATCCAGCAAAACGATGCCTTTCTCTACCTGCTCTTCGAGCATCAAAGCTCCGAGGACCCGCGCATGGCACTTCGCCTGCTCTCCTACATCTTGCGTATCTGGGAACGCTTCGCTCAAAACCATCCACCGCCCGCAAAACTCCCCGCCATTCTTCCGATCGTTCTCGCACAAGGCAAACGCCCTTGGAAAACGTCCACACGTTTGGAGGACCTCATCGAGCTGCCTCCCGCTGTCGCGCATATTCTGCGCCCATGGCAACCCACGCTCGCCTATCATCTTCTCGAGTTGGTGCGCATTCCCTACGATGCCTTCGCTGGCACGCCAGAGGGTATCCTCACCCTGCGCGCCCTCAAGGCCGAGCCCATGAATGAACTCCTGAATGATGCCATCTGGGACGAGTCCCTTTTATTCTCCATTTCGGAGAGTGCTTTGGAGCGGATTCTGCGCTACATTCTCAACTCGGAAGTCAACATCACCTGTCTCAAGGAGCGCCTTGGCAAGATTCAAAGCAAACCCCTTCAATCCAAAACCATGACACTCGCCGATCAACTCAGAGAGGAAGGCAAAAAAGAGGGGCTATCCGAGGGGCAATTACGCGCGTTCAGAACTGCTGTGTTGCGCGCCTTGGAGATCCGACACGGCGCGTGTCCCGACGGAATCCGCGAGGCCCTCGAGTCCATCGACGATCCAGCACGCCTCGAGAGACTCATTGAAAATGCTTTTCGTTCCGACTCACTCGAAGCCTTCGCGCAAAACCTTTGAAATCGAGTAAACACTCGGAAGGTTAAGCGAGTTCCTAAACTCCAACGGAATTGAGCAAACCTCGCTGCTGCGGTAATCCTGCCGAAACCCACCTGCGCCGCTGCTAACGCTGGGCGATACACGCGTTCGCCCCACACGCATTCGCCCCATTAGGCAGTAAGGGCTGTTGCGTCAGATAGATTTGAACGGCCAAGGGATAATCAAATCGAGGAGCAATAGACTTTTTAGACCGATTTGCCACCTAGCCTGAAAACATCTCAGCGAGGTTGGCGGAGAAGCATCGGGAAAGCCCCACTCCATTTGTAAGCACTATTGGCTCTCTTTTTTTGCGAGCGCTTCCTTCACAGCAGCCTCCCAACGCCCCCAATCTTCGCCAAAGTTGTTTTCCAGAAGAAAACTCAAAGTGGATTTGGCAATTTCAGACATGGGATGATTGGGGGTACGCGCCGCCGCCAGCAACACAGGCAGCTTTACTTCGTCAGAGCGGTTCAAACTTTCTGCCACGACAACTTCCTGGAACCCAGGATCGAGCCTAGTGTTCTGAACATAAGGCAATACCGTCAGGTAATCTTTGTCGGTCAACAAGTTCACGATATGGCGAGCACTGGCGAACTGCCCTTCCCCAGGCATCCCGTTGATCTGTTGCAGCAGCATCTGGGCAATTGCGGGAGTTTCAGCATTGGAGCGCAAAGCCTCATCAATTTTGATTTCCCACAAAGCAAGTCCGTCCTTCTTCATGGCAAGCGGCGGCTCAGGGGTCGCAGGCTTTTCCGCAACCACAGCGCTCAGCTGCGTAGGCGACTGCGGCTCAGCGGGTGCAGTGATACCCTCAGGAGCCGGGGCTTGGACAATCGCAGGCACCGGTGCCCCAGAACGTCCGAGGTACCACAAAGCAACAGTAAGCGCCACGAGGGCGATGCCTAAAAGAAAACGTTTGGAACGCATTATGAAGTTAAAAGCTTAAATACCCGCCTTTTCCAGCAGTGCCGAGAGAACTTTTGTTGCCTCGAAAAACTCAGCGGCAATTTCGTACGCAGCCCGACAATGAGCAGTATAATCCGCATTAATCGAACGCACACCCTCCACAATATCCTCGAGAGTTTCAAAAGCTAGTAGCCCTTTGTCCCCACCATAAAGCTTGGTAAATTGCGTCTGTTGCGTGATCGCAGGTCGACCACAAGCCAGATAGCAAGCCGTTCTGTCGCTAAACCAACCGGTGTGCAATCGCACGTACTGATCCTTTGCCACAGTAAACTCACCCTTCGAGCCTTGGATGTAGCTCTTGTAGAGGTTGAAATCGATAGAAATCGGATTCGGGTCGGTGAACTCCCAGCGGTTGGTTACGAAGCGATTCAAGGCGTGCTCATCCTTAATCTCAGTGGCAAGCTCAAAGGCCTCGCCAGCAAGAGTCGGAGCCTCCACGAATTTTAGGAACTCTAAAGACTTGCTCCACAAGTAAGTACTGCCCCGCCAAACCACGTCCTTTCTACCGCTCGTGTTCCAGTTCGCAATGGATGTAAACCGTGCGTCGGGACGCGTCGGACTGTCCGTTTTCCAAAAATCTGTCACCACAGGTTGGCGCGTCGGCAACCAGCGTACCGAATGCGTGGGAACCGCGAAATCCGGCGTCCCAACCAGTTCCCCAAACGTGAACAAAGCGTGATGCTGCTTCAAGTAATCTGGGATCTTTCCCCCCGCATTATCCACCTTCATCTGCTCCACGCCCGGATCACTCTCCACATAAATAAGACGCTCACTTTTGGCGAGATCCTCGTTCATTTCCTGCGCGCCGCACACGTTGAGAATCGCGTCGGCTTCCTTGTACAGTTCGCGGACTGCAGAAAGCGACATCCCAGCGCATTCGGGTGTTTTAAGGTAACGAGCGCAGTAGGCCCAGCGTCCCTCAAAACCAAATTCACGCCCCAGCTGATCCAGCACCTTCGCGGCGTATTTATAGCTCTCGTTGACCTCATAAGCAACTGGGTCGTAAGGAAGCCGCGCAGAGTCTTCAATGTAATAGACATCATGACCAAGGCGCTGCAATCCAACAATATAATGGATATGCTGCCAAACCACGCCGGCAATCGGGCAACCGGCCATGAAACCCATGACAATAATCTTTTTTTTCTGCATACAAATGGTTTTGGGGGATTCGGGAATACGTTCAGCGCTTAAGCGAGTTCTTTCACCACTACCGCAGGATTGCCAGCGACAATTGTATTTGCTGGCACCGAGCGCGTCACCACTGCTCCTGCGGCGATCACTGCATTATCGCCGATGGTCACTCCTTTAAGGATCACCGCATTGAGTCCTATCCAGACGTTATCTCCTATTTTTACAGGAGCGGTCTTGATCTTTGGACGCTCTGGGCGATTAGGAGCGTAGGGCGAAAGCGCAATGGCGTCCTGACGACGCTGGGCGGCGTCTATGGGGTGGTAATCACCATCCGCGATCGCCACGTTCCATGAAATTAAACAGTAAGAACCAATCTCCACAGACTCATCCGCCATAATTAACGCACCGTTTAAAAGCGAATAATCCCCCACCCTCACGTGACCATTTTCGCCCACTGAAAACGAACAACCGCAATAACACGAAACGTAATCTCCAATCTCCACTGCCGGATCCTTCTTC
Organism: uncultured Spartobacteria bacterium; assembly: GCA_903919125.1. Taxonomy (GTDB): domain Bacteria; phylum Verrucomicrobiota; class Verrucomicrobiia; order Chthoniobacterales; family Chthoniobacteraceae; genus Chth-196. Next base: position 29,068 of record CAIXGS010000046.1, read on the forward strand.
CCCTTAAAGTTTTTAAAGATCTGCGCAGATTCAATATAACAACCGATCCCAAATCGTACATTTGGGGGAATCGGTTTAGGCCACCAGTCATATTCAACAGTGCGGTCAGGCTGGATATTACTCATAAAAAGGGGAAACGTCGCTCGAAGACAGGGTTAAAAGCGCTTAAGAGGACTTTGCCGGCTGCATTACACCGTGTTCGCCCAAGTTTGCCGAATGGTAAAGTGTAGCATAAAAGCCTCCCCTTTGCACCAGTTCTGGGCCGCGACCTTCTTCCACCACTCCGCCGGGACCGAGAACCACGATTTTGTCCACATTGTGAATGGTAGCAATCCGATGAGTGATTATTAAAGTTGTCCGCCCTTGCATCAACTCCTCAATGGTGTGCATGATCGCGGCCTCCGTGGTCGGATCCAGCGCCGAGGTCGGCTCGTCGAGCAGGAGGATCGGGGCGTTTTTCAAAAATGCGCGGGCGATTCCAATCCTCTGCCGTTGTCCGACGGAAAGATGGCTGCCGCGCTCGCCGACCTGCGAGGAGTAACCTCCGGGAATCTCCATGATAAAGTCATGTGCCTGAGCCTTTTTTGCGGCCTCAATAATCTCAGCATCACTAGCGTCAGCCCGACCGTAGGCGATGTTCTCGCGGATCGTTGTGGAAAAAAGCAGTGTATCTTGCAGTACAATTGAAATTTGCGACCGCAGCGATTTCTTTGTGACATCGCGCAAATCAATGCCGTCCAACAAAATACGCCCCTCATCCGGATCATAAAAGCGAGGCATAAGCGAAATTAGCGTGCTTTTTCCCGCACCAGTCGCCCCCACAAAAGCCACCGTTTGGCCAGACGCGATGTGCAGGTTCACTCCCGAGATAATACGACGCTCGGGGGTGTAGCCAAAAGCGACGTTTTCACAGACAATATCTCCTTTGGAGCCCCCCAACTGCACCGCGTTAGGCCGCTCGGCGACGTCATCGGCCTGATCCAGCACCTCAAAGCAGCGCCGCGCACTGCCGGCGGCCCGCTCCAGATCCCAGCCCACGGAGGTAATGGAGTCGATGGGTTGGTAAAGGTAATTCATGTACTGAGTGATATTCATCAAACTCATGATGGATAACGCCCCAGCCAAGACGTGTTGTCCACCCAGCCAGCACACCGCTGCTGTACTCGCCATCAGCAGGGTGGCGGTGATCATCGAACTGTACATTGCGGTGTATTGCATCTTCACGTTCGCCTCTAAACTAAGGCGCGCCGACTGCGCGAACTGCTGGACTTCATGCTGTTCCCGTCCAAAAGCCTGGACCATTCTGACCGAACTCAACCCCTCCTGCGCGAGACTCAGCACAGCGCTTTCCCGCTCCGAGATGCGGGTGGAATTGTCTCGAATTTGTTTGGCAAATACTCGGAATGTAAAAACCATAAGTGGCACCACTGCAAGGGCTACTAGCGTTAGTCTAGGGTCAATCAGCCACATGGCGCCGATGTAACTGAGCAGGTCTTTGGCACTCTGAAAAAGAAAGATGAACTTTGAATAAAACGCCTGTAAGGACTGGGAATCGTAGGCCACTCGAAAGGTCGAATCCCCGCTGCGCCGAGCATCATGGTACTTGAGGGGCAGGGAGTGCAGGTAGCTGTAAAGATCCGTACGCAACAGCAACAGGCCCTGCAGTCCTACTCGGAAATACATCATCTGCGAGACGACATTAATCCAAGAAGTCAGCAGGTGAATTAGCACTATGGAAATACAGCATCCCGTGACAATCTGCGGCAAAGAATACGCCGCTAACGAAAAGGAAAAGAAGTCGCGAAACTGAAGTACCAACCCGTGCTGTGGCTTGCCGATGGAGGGCAGCACTTCCACCAGCAGGAACGACACGGGAATGGGCTTGAGTAGGTTAAAAGGCGACTGAATGAGGGTAAGCAGGGACGCCAACACTGTGGGCCGCCAGTAAGGCAGGTAGTACGAAAAGACTCTGCGGTAGATCGAAAACATGAGGTGGTTTGGGGGCGGTGTCCCTTCTCAGAAAAGCTTGAAACCTAAGCCGACGCAAGCCGACGCACCGCAGATTAAACCAGAGTCACGAGCTTTGAGCCCCTTTGGCCGCTTAAACGCTTGCCAGACGCATACGGGATCCGACCAATAGTTACAGGGAACTCCCTTCTTAAGGGCGCCTACATCCGAACCTTGTTTTATGCAAACCGTCGATCTTTCCACCTACGGAATTCACGTTCCAGAAATTCTGCGCAATCCGCCCACTCCGTTGCTTTATGAGCACGCCATTCGCTTCGAATCCGGCACCCGAATTTCAGCCACAGGCGCGCTAGTCGCGTACTCCGGAGCGAAAACGGGCCGTTCGCCCTCAGACAAGCGCGTGGTGCGCCATCCGGACTCTGAAAACGATGTTTGGTGGGGAAACGTCAATCACTCGATGGATGCGCACACTTTTGCGCTAAACCGGGCGAGGGCGCTGGACTACCTCAACACTAGAGACCGACTTTATGTTGTCGACGCATTCGCTGGGTGGCACCCAGACCACCGGCTCAAGATACGCGTCATCTGCTCCCGCCCCTACCACGCGTTGTTCATGAAAACGATGCTCATCCAACCCACGCCCACCGAGCTCGCGGAATTCGGCTCCCCAGACTTCACCATCATCAACTCGGGTGCCTTTCCAGCCAACCGGTTAACTGAAGGGATGACCTCGCAAACCTCCATTGCGCTTTCTTTTGAAACTCACGAGATGGTGATCTTGGGAAGTGAATACGCTGGAGAGATGAAAAAGGGGGTGTTTACCCTGATGAACTACCTGATGCCAAAGCAAGGAATGCTATCCATGCATTGCTCTGCAACCGCTGATCGTACCGGCAAACGCTCCTCAGTCCTTTTCGGACTTTCCGGTACAGGAAAGACAACCCTCTCCGCCGACCCCAAACGCCACCTCATCGGAGACGACGAACACGTTTGGTGCGAGGACGGTATTTTCAATATCGAAGGCGGTTGCTACGCCAAAACCATCGATCTCACCCCCGAATCCGAGCCTGAAATCTATCACGCCCTTCAATTTGGAGCTGTTTTAGAGAACGTCGTCCTGAACGAAGCTGGGCTGGAAGTGGATTTCCACGACACCACCATTACTCAAAACACGAGGGGCGCATATCCCATCAACTTCATTCCTAACGCGCAAATCCCGTGTATCACCGGGCATCCCACAGACATTATCTTCCTGACTTGCGACGCCTTCGGAGTTCTCCCTCCAGTCTCGAAACTGACCACCGAGCAGGCGATGTATCACTTCATTTCTGGTTACACAGCCAAAGTAGCGGGCACAGAAGAAGGGGTGACGGAGCCCTCCACCACCTTCAGCGCCTGTTTCGGAGCTCCGTTTTTGGTTTGGCATCCCGGGAAATACGCGGATTTGCTTGCTGAAAAGATGCGTCAGCACAAGGTCGACGTATGGCTGGTAAATACGGGTTGGACCGGCGGCAGCCACGGCTCGGGCCATCGGATAAAGCTCGCCCATACACGCGCCATCATCGAGGCCATCCACAACGGAGTTCTCTCCCACGCGCCCACTGAGTTGGATCCGCATTTCGGGATTGCGGCCGTCACCCACGTGCCCCACGTACCGAGCGAGCTTCTGCTTCCTGCGAAGGCTTGGAAGAATCAGGAAGCTTATCGGGCAACGGCGCGCAAACTCGTCGGAGCGTTCATTGACAATTTTAAGAAATTTGAAAGCGGCTTAAGTGCCGAGGTCCGCGCAGCCGGCCCTATTCTCGCTGACTGAAATATTTTTGGCTTCTAGCCAACCTGTCGGCAAACGGAGACGCTGTCGCCCATGTTCGACGTTGCCATTATTGGAGGCGGACCCGGCGGGACCACTTGCGCAGCCTTGTGCGCCGCCTCGGGGAGTCGCGTTCTTTTGCTGGAAAGGAGCCGTTTTCCACGCGAAAAGGTCTGCGGAGACTGCCTCAATCCACTCGCATGGGATGCCTTAGACAAGCTCGGTGTGAGCGGTGAGGTTCTATGCTCGCCTCATATCAAACTAGAGGGAGTGCGCTTCTTCGGTCTCGATGGAGACAGCCTCCGAGTTCCTTTGCCCACAAGCAGCAGGCCTGAGCTCGGGATAACTCGGGGACGACTGGACGCGATTCTCCTCCAGAACGCCCGCAATAAAGGAGCTGACATCCAAGAAGAGACGACGCTTACATCCATCAAACGGCACGCCAGCCACTGGCAATTGGACTCTGACAACGGCAGCTTTTCAGCCCGTGAATTAGTGGCAGCAGACGGACGCAACTCGAGTGTTGCTAGACTGCTAGGCCTGCTTCCCCCACTACTCGCCAACGAACGTATTGGACTGCAAACACACTTCCACTCACCCGATGGCTTACATGCGGACATCGAGCTCCATTTTTTGCGCGAAGGCTACGCCGGACTCGCGCCCGTGGGTGAGGGTACCGCGAACCTCTGTCTTGTAAGTCGCTCAAGGGATCTCAAGTCGATCAAAGCTGCAGCCATACAAAAATACGAACTGCCGGAAAAGCAAACTTGGCGCAGCATCACGCCCCTCAGTCGCGCTGCCCTGCTTCCCACGCAGGAGAGTCTTTGGTTAGTTGGGGATGCAGCACGCGTTGTGGAACCCTTTACTGGCGAGGGAATTGCCTACGCCATTCGGAGCGGAGCACTCTGCGCTGAAGCGATTCTTGCCCGACGTCCGGAGCGCTATCTAGCGGCTCACCGAGATTTGTATAAGGGCCGTTTGTGGGTGAACCAACTCGCCCGCGCCGCTTGTCTTTACCCAGAACTGGGCACGGGCTTCGTGCGCTTCGGGAAAGTTTTCCCGCAAGCGCTCAGATTGTTGACTCGGAAAGTCGTACGAAGCTAGCGCTCGAAAGCAACGCAGACGCAGTTACTTCGCCTGTTTCTCGAAGAACTTCGGAGCGGGCGCGGCCTCGGAGGCTCCCTTTTCTGTAGCGGGAGACACGTGCGCAGACGCCTTCTCAGCACCCGCAACTGGATGTGGTGCAGCACTATGCTCGCCATGCGCAGGCAGAGACGACGCAGTGTGCCGCTCACAGGCGGTGCTCAACAAAAGGGCGGGGAGCAAAAGAAGCAGGGATGTCCATTTCATAAAACAATCCCACTTTATCGCTTCGGAAAATTCTGAGAAGCGCGAAGTCACTCACCTCCGTACTTCCAACGCAGCCCTCGGGACGCTTTGCTTAAGGAAGTATGGTCAACCGAATCGACACCACATTTTCCGCCCTGCAAGCCCTCAAACAAAAGGCGATGATCGCCTACATTGCTGCGGGGGACCCAACTTTGGCTGCAACCGAAGCTTTAGTACCTGCACTGGAACGTGCTGGTGTAGATTTAATTGAGTTGGGACTACCCTTTTCGGATCCGCTTGCCGACGGAATCGTCAACCAGCTGGCTGCCGCGCGTGCCCTTCAAGCGGGTGCAACAACCCTCAAAGTTCTCGAGTGCGTGCGCAATATCCGCAGAAGCTGCCAAGTTCCCATCGTTCTATACACCTACCTGAACCCGATTTACCGTTACGGATTCCATAAGTTTCAGGAAGATGCCCTTGCCGCAGGCGTCGACGGACTTCTCATTTTAGATTTACCACCGGACGAGGCCAGCAACAACTCGGGCTTTGAAATCCTCCCAGACTTAAAACAAATCCGCCTCATCGCTCCAACCACCCCAGACGCCCGCATCGCCCAGCTCACAAAAAACGCGAGCGGCTTCCTGTACTACGTTTCCCGCGAAGGAGTAACCGGTGAGCGTGCTGAAATAGCCGAGTCTTTAGGAGAACGCGTGGCAGCCATCCGCGCCACCACCCCACTTCCCATAGCAGTCGGTTTTGGAATCTCCACCCCCCAACACGTGCGCCAAGTCGCAGCGCTGGCCGATGCCGTAGTGGTTGGAAGTGCAATTGTGAAAAAAATCGCGGAGTGGGGCGCGGAGCCAGACCTTGCCACTCGTATGGAAGACTTTGTCTCCCCGCTTGCTGCTGCCACTAAGGGCCGCTAACCTAAAAAGAATACTTTTCGTTTCTCGGCCCAAATTCTGCTTTCCAAAATCCTATGGCTGCCACGGTTCAACCATCCACTCGCCCTTTCACTGCCCTGAAAACTTTTCTGCATAAAACCGGACTCCGCTCTGGTGCCGTATTGGCGCTCACCGCGCTACTTCCTCTCACAGGCTGTGTCTCTACGAAGCCTCCAAAAGGGGTTAAACTAGCCAACAATTTCGACGTACGCCGCTTTCAAGGCACTTGGCACGAGATTCTTCGACTCAACCATCCCGATGAGGCAGGACTCACCCGTGTCACAGCCAGATACAGCCAGCAGGCTGATGGCAAATGGTTCGTGACAGACCGCGCATGGCAAAACGCCACCGGCCAATGGGTGGGCAGCACCACCGAAATCCGCAACCCAGAAGAGCATCCGGGCACTCTACGACTTCGACACAACAAACCCCGTCACGTCGTCATCATCGACAACGATCACACCGTGGCACTGATATGCAGTACCACTGCGCAGCAATTTAGTATCATCTCCAAAAACTTGGACCCTGACCCTACACGTTTGGAGCGCGTTATTGAACAGGGTAGGGCCGCTGGCTTCCCGATTAAAGAAGCCTTCTGGGTACCCACCAAATAGCAGATTTTGGTAGCAGACTTGGCTACCCATTTGGCTACCCAAGACGCAGTTACTGCCGTTTCCCGAGGAGCAGGGACCCAACAAAAGAAAAAGCCGATGAAGTCGTAAAGACCTCACCGGCTTTTCTGTTAAATACGTAAAGCGACTACTTCAACCACTGCACCTTGCCACTATCCAAGTCGAACACAGCGCGAACGATACGCACCGAAGACTTCTCATCACCCAACGCAGCTTTGCGCGAAATTTTGTCGGCGACGCGATAAATATTTTCGTTCACAGCGTTTTCCAGAAGATCACCGGCAGTGCCTTGGACAGCCTTCACCGCGGGACGAATTCCGCTCACGATGCTGCCAACGTGGCCAGGAGCGGAACCGGAAGCCACAGCAGCCTTCACAGCGCCACAACGCTCGTGACCAAGCACGACGATCAACTTAGCCCCGAGATGAGCCACGGCGTATTCGATGCTACCCAAAGCATAGTCGTCCACCAAGTTACCCGCAGTGCGAATCACAAAGAGATCGCCAATATTTTGGTCGAAAACGAGTTCCGGCGAGGTGCGGGAATCGGCACAGCCCACGACAATGGCGAAAGGATGTTGCGACTGCGCAGTGGCGGCACGGGCTTTTGCGGTTGGCTTACCGTTACTTACAGATTTTGAGACGTAACGGGCGTTGCCCTCTGTCAACTTTGCAACAGCGGCTTCTGGGGTGACGACGGGTGCTGCTGCGTGGGCGGCAGGAGCGGTCGCTGAATGCTTGTCATCAGCGTGAACAATTCCAGCGGAGACAATTAGCAGAGCTGCGGCATTTGCAAGGTATGGGGTATATTTCATAGCTTCCCTCTTCATATAGAGGCGTTAGAAACCGACAAGCCGTTTCTGTCATGTGTGACTGTTTGTGCCCTGTAACTAAGGCACCCGCAACTTCCAGACAGCCCGAAGCCAATCGCCCCGAGTGACATTCCCCTGCGCCGAGGGAAGAACTTCCTTCTCAACCCCAAGGCTGTTTGCCAGCGCTTGCCAGCGCTCACGGAGAGATCCCTCCAGAGGCATATCCAGTTGCACCGCGTGCGCTGGGAACGCCTCAAAATACTGCCCAGCAATCTGTTTACCTCTTTGCACGCCCTTCGCCGCAGCCGCCTCTGAACCGTGAAAACCTCCGGCCGTCCCCCACCATTGCACCGCGGCAAAATCGGGTGAATCGGGTCCAATATCGCTCACATAAATAGTTGCCACGCACCGCTTGTGTAAAATTTGCTGAAGGGCTGCCACCGAAACTTTCTGCACACTCCCGTTGACCTTGTTGGCGAGAACCGCTGCATGGCCCGCCGCCTCCCCCAGCGACATCCACACCGGTTCGTAGCGCAGACTGCAAAATCCCACATGCGTCGAACTCACAGCGCAAGAAACCAGCAAATTATCCGCCAGACGCGGCACCATGACGCCATAGGGAATCTGGTAGGGAGCGCTCGGTTGGTAAAATTCCCCTGAATGCTTGCCCTCAAACAAGTCACCCTGATGAGCAGTCCCGTGGCAATTCGGACCGTAATCCCCAATTGCCACCGCATCGGTATGAAGACTGGCACGGGCCTCCCCAGCTACGCGCTCCGTATCCTGTTGAGCAAAAACTTTCATACCCACAAGGCGACGCGCCTCCCTCACGTACAACATTTCCGGCACATGGTGACTGTCTTGAAACTCGTCCAGAGCGAAGCCCCAACTCCGAGCTTCATCCTTAAACTTCTGCGGCACAGCTGGATCGTTCTGCAAAAAATAAAGCAATCCCACTGACCAAAACCGGTGTGAGGCCACTATCCGTTCTCTGGCCATGTTCAAAGCCAAACGGGAAAACGGTGGCCGCAGAAAATCGCGTTCTTTGCCATTTTGAATGGCCACTCCGGCATCACCATCCGGCCACGCGAGATTGCCTCCGGGAATGGAGAGACGCACTGGGGCTCGGGGTACGTCATTGATGTCAAACTTGCCGTTGGGAAGATGCGGCAACGTCGCCATAAAAAGTGCAGGCGCTCCAGCCGCAAACAATGCGGGGATCTTTCCGGATTCCAGCAAAGGCACAATTCCTTCAAAAACCTCCCGTCGATACCCTTCCGGGCGACGAGCCATCACACGGTTGTCGGCCTTTTGAGTCATGCAAAGCCGAAAGTTATAACCCTGCAACTCATCATCGGCCTTTAACGGCGCCAACAACTCGCCGTGCTCCGCCCTACCCTCACGGCCGATTTTGTAAGGCATCCCCACCGCCGCTAAAAGATCTCCCTCGTATGTCGCGTCGATAAAATAATGTGCTGCAACAGGATGCCCCATCCCAGCCGCATCCCAAAAAAGCGCCACATCCACCGTGCACATCGCACTTTGCCCAGACTCCCCCGACCCACCGAAACTGCAGCGGACCGCCTCAAGTTGCCAGTTGCGACGCACCTGCACATTCGGCAACTCGGCCAGCATCGCCTCAAAAGTAGCCAGATTCACCTTCAGCTCGCCGTTAGTCCCGCGCAGAGACTCACTCACTTGCAAAGAATCCGCTCCATACTCCTTGCGATAATGACTTTCCACCTTGCGACTAAATTCCAGAAACGAGCCATTCACGCTTTCAAACGTCCGGAAATCCGAGTGCGAGAGCCCATGAGTGAGCATCCCCCCAACCCGGCCCGAAGACTCCACCAGCATCACGCGCGCTCCGTCCCTACCCGCTGCCACTGCTGCAGCAATGCCGGAGGGCGTTGCTCCGTAAACCAGAACGTCGAACTCCTCCGCCCGTACAGCGCACGGAAAAACAAAGCTCACAAACAGGTAGAAAAGCAGATGAATCCTAGAACGCATGAAGTCGAGTTTGTAGGATCGCCTCAGTGCGTCAAGACGCTCTTCGCCCGTGGAAAAACCGGCCTTACCGAAACTTAGAAAAAGCACATACGCTTTGCGTCTCAACAGCCATCGCAACGGATTTAGACGCTCTACTTTCAACGCTTGGTAATCGCCAATCCCATCCCTGCGTCATAAATTTTTTGACGCGACAAGTCCTCGCTGCTCCATCTTGAAGATTACCTGCATGAATCCAACCTGCTCCCCTGCCCTGCATCTTGCCTACTGCCAAAACATTCATCCCGGTGAAACTTGGGAAGAGCATTTTCTGGCCCTGAGCGAAAAGGCTGTTGCGGTGAAAACCGCCTTACACTCCGATGGACTGCTCGCCGCAGACGCCCCCTTCGGCCTAGGACTGCGGCTGAGCGCCTACGCTGCAAAAGAACTTCAAGCTGAAGCATCTATCCAACAGGGCAGTGCGCTGTTTGAGACGGCTCAACTTTACCCATTTTCCATTAACGGATTTCCCTTTGGAAAGTTTCACAAAGGTCCCGTTAAAGAAAATGTTTACGCACCAGATTGGCGCTCTTCGGATCGCCTTCAATACACCATGGATCTCGCAAACGCGCTGGCTTCCTGGCTTCCAGCGGGCGGGGCCGGCAGCATCAGTACCGTGCCGGGTTCCTACGCAGCGTGGATTAAAGAAAAAGAGGACGCACTCCAAATGGCGCGCACCCTCGGACACGCGGTGGCTCATTTGGCAACTTTGGAACGCACCACCGGTCGCCTTGTCCACCTAGGCCTAGAGCCCGAACCGGATTGCTTCCTGGAGACCACGCTCCAGACCATTGAGTTCTTCCACAACACGCTTCCAGAAGGCGCATTGCCCGTTCTAAAAACTGCCCTAGGCGTCAACCAGACCGCAGCCCTCGAACTGCTCCACAGACATCTTGGAGTCTGCTTTGACACCTGCCATGTCGCGCTCCAATTCGAAGAGCCAGCCGCCGCATTACGCGCCTATCGCGATGCAGGAATCCTCATTTCCAAAATCCAACTCAGCGCCGCGCTCCGCACCAAAGCCTCTCCAGAAGCGATCACTGCGCTTGCCGCCTTCCAAGAGCCGACATATCTGCACCAAGTCAAAGCCAGACGCGAGGACGGGGCAATTCTTTCCTGGCCGGATCTTCCTGCCGCCCTTGCTGAACTCCCCTCAACTGCGGATCTCGACGAGTTACGGGTTCATTTTCACGTGCCGCTTTTTATCGCGCCCAACGCACCTCTTGCTTCTACGGCGGATACGCTCACTCCCGCATTTTGGAAACTGGTTCGCTCGGAAATTTGTCCGCATTTGGAGATCGAAACGTACACCTTCGATGTCCTTCCACCCGAGGTACATCCTGGCGACATCATCCGAAGTATAGCGGAAGAGTATCGCTGGGTTCTAAACCATCTGACCGACGCGAGCGGCGGATCAGAGAGTCTTTAAAAACTTTACCATATCCGCGACCTTCGGCGTCTTAGCGGTTCGCACATAGAAGCCAGAGGTTGCCACGCCCAGCAGCAAGCTCTGGGCGAGATCCAGCCCGAGCATACAACCGGTACAAAAACCGGCGTTGAAATGATCGCCAGCCCCAGTGGTGATCTTCGGCTTGGGCGTATAAGGACCTTCCACAAAGGTCGCTCCCTGAGCGTTCGCCGCTGCCGCAAACTGAGTGGGATGAATCACTACGATGTGGACCCCGAGAATTTCGCGCAGGCGCACGGCATGGGCGGTCACAGCGGCGTGAGTCTCTTCGGGCTGGCGCACCCCGAGTACTTCGCCGGCTTGAAAACTCTCACGTAAGTTTAAACCGAGAATCACCCGAAAATGTTTTTCGAACTTTGCGATTTGCTTAAGCACTTCGGCAATGTCCTCCGAGGAGCGCTTTGCGGGATCTGCCAGATCAAAGAACATCAACCTTTTCTCGCCCTTTAATTGCGGAGCGATGACGCTGCTGACCTTTTGAAAGATGCCCTTCATCTGGGTCAGCATCGTCCAGTTCACCATCGCAATGAGGTTGCTGCGTTGGAATATCTTCACCAACTGCTTCTCTGGCACGTGCTTCAAAAGGTTCACCCAATTCACCTCCCGCAGACTCTCGTGCTTTCCAAACATTAACTTACCGTCGTCAAACTCAATGGCGTCGGTATAACCTGGCTCCGCAATGGAATGCACTTCAGCCGTTTTCGCAAAGTCAGCGAAGACCGGATGCAACGTTGGCTTCCCCAAGTTCCCCAAGTAAGTCACCCCGCTTCCGTAAGCACCCAAAGCATTCGCCATGATCGGACCGTTGCCGCCAAGCTTGCACATCTGCACCACCATTTCCATGTTCGTGCTCAACCCAGCCGCCCCCGAGACGCGTTCAGCAAACTCCTTTATGGTGTTTAAACGAGTGTACTTACTCGCTGATTCGCGGCTTTTGACCACATGAAGAATGTTGTCCACAAACCCGTCAAAGCCCACCAGAACCTTGCTTCCCTCCAGCTGAGAACTACCTGTTTTAAGGGATGTTGCGACTTGAAGCGGTAGAGAACGGAGCGAAGACATAAGAAGATTTGAGCGAATTAAAGAAAGGCAGGAAACGATTATTTTGAAGCGCGGGGAACTGGGGTGAGAAGCCCCGTCGCACCAAGCCATTCGCCCACACGCTGCGGCCAGTGGCTCACCGGGGAGTCTCCCTCACGCATTCCAAATCCGTGTCCACCCGATTGAAAAATGTGGAGCTCGGCGGGAAGGCCCAGCTTTTTGTACTCCAGATAAAGCAGTGCACTCGCAGCCGCACTCGTACGCCCCTTGTCGTCATGCGCGTGGATTACACACAGTGCTGGGGACTTCGGCGTCACCTTGATCGTTGGTAAAAGCGTGTAATTATCCTCCGCGCCAACCAAGTAAGCGGGATAGATCGGGATCAGAAAATTAGGCGTGGCATCATCCACGTCCAAAGCGGGATCCTGGCGATACGTACGGTCGTTGGGGGAAAGAGCAGTCATCACCGCAAGATGTCCTCCAGCGGAAAAACCCAAAATCCCGACGCGCTGCGGATTGATGCCCCACTCCACGGCATGATGACGCACGATGCCGACGGCGCGCTGCGCGTCTTGAAGCGGCTCAAAGCCCGGAGTTTTTTCCCGTACCGGTACGCGATATTTCAGTAGGATGCCAGTCACCCCAAGAGAGTTAAGCCACTCGCAGACCTTGGCACCTTCGTGCTCGATCGCAAGAATCCCATACCCTCCACCCGGACACACAATCACGGCGGTGCCATTGGGTTTTTCCGGCGTGAACACACTCAAGGTCGGCTCGGATACGTTGGTCACGCGCAACACGTCACGTTCGCCTTTTGGCTCGATGCGCTTCTCCGCTTCGATGACCACGCCCTGTTTCTCGGGAGCGCCCTCGGGCCATAACTTCAATACAATGGGCTCCGCCGCGCGCGAGGGAGCGGTGAAAAGAGAAAGAAGGAAGAAGAGGACGGATGGCAGAAGTTTCATAGGAGGGGATGCGTGGCGAATCTAGCGATAAGAAAATCCAGAGCAAGCAGACAGCAAAAGGCCGCCCGAAGTTTCCTCCGAGCGGCCCTTGTTTAGCGGAATCTAATTCACCAAATACTGGCGTTGATTACTTGCCGCCTTTTTTAGCGGGAGCCTTTGCGCCCTTGGCCTTGGCAGCCGACGCTTTCGCAGCGGGCACCTTGGATTTGGAAGCAGGCTTTGCTTGCGCAGCCGCTGCACGTGCGTCTTCGATTGCAGCCTGTGCCGCTGCGAGACGCGCCACTGGCACGCGATAAGGCGAGCAGCTCACGTAGTCCAGCCCGACACGATGGAAGAACTTCACCGACTCGGGGTCTCCACCATGTTCGCCGCAAATCCCCAACTTAATGTTGGGACGCGTCGCACGGCCTTTCTCAATGGCGATCTTCACCAACTGCCCAACACCGCTTTGATCCAAAGTGGCGAAGGGGTTCTTGGAGAACACTTCGTTTTCGATGTAAGCGTTGAGGAAATTGCCCATATCGTCGCGGCTGATGCCTAGCGCCGTCTGAGTCAAATCGTTGGTTCCGAAGCTGAAAAACTCCGCCGTGTGCGCGATGTCATCCGCTGTCAAAGCGCCACGAGGCACCTCGATCATGGTCCCCACCTGATAGGAAAGTTTCACCTTCTTTTCCTTCTGCACCGCTGCAGCCACTTCATGAACGATCGCCACTTGGAGATCGAGTTCGCGCTTGAAGCCCACCAGCGGAATCATCACTTCAGGCTTCACCTTGATGCCCTTTTTCTGAACATCAGCCGCCGCCTCAAAAATGGCGCGCGCCTGAGTCGCAGTAATTTCTGGATAGGCGATACCTAAACGGCACCCACGATGTCCCAACATTGGGTTCTGCTCATGGAGCGCTTCCACGCGAGAGGTCACCTGCTCGGTCTTGAGGCCAAGCTTGGCTGCGAGGTCGGCTTGGGCCGCGCGGTCATGAGGAACGAACTCATGCAATGGCGGATCAAGAAGACGGATGGTCGCGGGGAAGCCTTTGAGGGCCTTGAAGATCCCAGCGAAATCTGCCCGCTGATACGGGAGAATCTTCGCCAGTGCCTTTTCGCGGTCTTCCTTTTTGTCCGCAAGAATCATCTCACGAACCGCGTCGATACGGTTGCCTTCAAAGAACATGTGTTCCGTACGGGTGAGTCCGATGCCGGTGGCACCGAATGCCATTGCGTTGGAGGCCTGCTCGGGCGTATCCGCGTTGGTGCGCACCGCAAGACGCGTGGCCTTGGAGCACCACTTCATGAGTTGCTGGAAGTTCTGGAACTTCTCCGTCTTCTGCGCACGCTTATCCCCGTTGATGGTGCCGGTGATAATTTCGCTGGGCGAAGTCTTCAACCGGCCGCCGTAAACGATGCCGCTGGTGCCGTCGATGGAGAGGTAATCTCCTTCTTTAAACACCTGGCCCGAGATCGTGACTGTCTTCTTGGCGTAATCGATGAGCACATCTCCAGCGCCGCAGATACAGACCTTGCCCATCTGACGTGCCACCAACGCTGCGTGAGACGAAACGCCACCCTTCGCGGTCAGAATCCCCTCAGCGGCAATCATGCCGCGCAAGTCTTCCGGCGAGGTTTCATTGCGCACCAAAAGAACGTGTTCCTTGCCGTCCTGAGCAGCAAGAGCTGCGCGATCGGCGTTGAGATAGATTTTGCCCGAAGCGGCGCCCGGGCCGGCTGGGAGGCCTTTTGCGAGGGCCTTCGCCTTTTTGACTTCAGACGAATCAAAGATCGGAGCGAGCAATTGATCGAGCTGATCAGCAGGGTTGCGCAACACGGCCGTCTCCCAGTCGATGAGCTTTTCCTTGTACATGTCCATGGCGAACTTGAGCGCGGCCGCGGCCGTGCGCTTACCGTTGCGCGTCTGGAGCATGAACAACTTGCCTTCCTGGATCGTGAACTCGATGTCCTGCACATCCTTGAAGTGCTTCTCTAACTTTTTACGCACAGCCATGAGCTCTGCGAAAGGCTTGGGCATTTCCTTTTGCAAACGAGACACCGGCTCGGGAGTGCGCACGCCTGCCACGACGTCTTCGCCTTGCGCGTTCATGAGGAACTCGCCGTAGAACTCGTTCTCTCCGTTCGCAGGGTTGCGAGTGAAAGCCACGCCAGAACCCGACGTCGGGCCGGTGTTGCCATAAACCATCGCCTGCACATTCACCGCCGTACCCCACGCTGCTGGGATGTTGTACTTGCGGCGATACACCACTGCGCGATCGTTCATCCACGAGCCAAACACAGCGCCGACGGCTCCCTTGAGCTGTTCGTAAACGCTTGAAGGAAAGTTTTTTCCAGAGCGATCTTTAACGAGCTTTTTGAAGCGCGCCACCAATTCCTGCTGATCCGCTGCGGTCAACTGACTGTCTTCAACATCCGCGTGGTAGCGCTCGTGTTTCAGAGCGTGAATGACTTCCTCGAAGGGCTCGTGCTCTTCGCCTTCGCCCTTCTGCACGCCCAACACTACGTCGCCGTACATTTGCACAAAGCGGCGATAACAATCCCAAGCGAAACGCTCGTTATTCGTCGCCGCAGCCAGAGCTTTGACGGTTTCATCGTTTAGGCCCAAGTTCAAAATCGTGTCCATCATTCCGGGCATCGAATCACGCGCCCCAGAACGCACCGCCACAAGCAGCGGCAGTTGTTTCCCATCGCCGAACTTGGAACCCATAATACGTTCCATATTCGCCACGCCCGCTTCAACTTGCGCCTGCAACACTGCAGGGTAGCTGCGGTTGTGGTCGTAAAAATACGAGCAGACCTCCGTTGAAATCGTGAACCCAGGAGGCACCGGCAAACCAATGAGCGTCATCTCTGCAAGGTTGGCTCCTTTGCCACCCAATAACGCCTTCTGGCTTCCGTTGCCGTCGGCGCGGCCGTCACCCCAAGTGTAGACGTACTTTATCCCCTTTTGAGCCGGCGCGTTCACCGGTGCTTTTGGGGTGGATTTGATGGCGGCGGATTTGGCCGATGTTTTGTGGGCGGCACCGCTTTTGGCGGCTGGTTTGGCTGATTTAGCTGATTTTGGCATGTGAATTTAGTTAATAAAAAGTGGCCCGA
Source organism: uncultured Spartobacteria bacterium (assembly GCA_903919125.1). Classification (GTDB taxonomy): domain Bacteria; phylum Verrucomicrobiota; class Verrucomicrobiia; order Chthoniobacterales; family Chthoniobacteraceae; genus Chth-196. The sequence goes on from CAIXGS010000046.1 coordinate 45,181, forward strand.
ACCGGAGCTCCATTCATTTTTGGGTGCAATCAATGGGCAGATGGTCTGGGCGCACGACACGATCTCAAGCCGTGAGGCTTTGCCACAAAGCGCATTGCATGTCCACACCTTCGCCACTTTCGAGTCTTAGAATCTCCTATTTCTTTAGATTGAATTATAAAAAAACGTAGCGCCCCGCCTTTACTGACGCGCCGAGCAATGTAAAACCCATGCATTACCAGACTCTTTATCAACGTTTTACAGCTTAAAAAGCAAGGCGCACCGCTCATTTCCACCATTTTAGGAACCCACGAGTTAAACTAACGCCTCGCGAAACCTCTCAGTAAAATCCCCAGACTTAAACCTAGACGCTATCCTAGCGAGTCCCGCTTCCGATTCAGTGACGTCACTGCACAGGTGCGCACATCGGAAGTCCATGGCTTTTACCGCTTCTTTCGCATGTCGCTCTTCCTGTACACTCCTCCCTCCTCATGCAAACCTTCGTCATCGGCCACCGGAATCCTGACATGGATTCTATCTGCGCAGCAATTGGTTACGCGGAATTCAAGAAACTTTCCGGGCAGCTCGATGTCGTAGCCGCCCGTTGCGGAAACACCAACGAGCGCATTGATTTTGTCCTGAAAAAGTTTGGATTTCCCTCCCCCCTGCTCCTGACCGACCTCACGCCTAGGGTTCAAGACGTCATGCAACCCAAAGTGGTTTGCGTGAGCGCCTCCTCCCCAGTCTATGACGCGATTCAACTCATCGACCAAAAAAATCTGCGGGGACTTCCGGTTGTGGATGAAGTCGGGCGCTGCCTTGGCCTACTTAGTTCTTTCAAAATCACGCATTTGCTATTCCCATCTCGGGATGACGCGAACTCGGCGCGCATGGTCACCGCCTCTCTTTCGGATATCGTCAACACCTTCGGCGGGACGCTTGTTGCAGGATCTTTGGAGACCGAGCCTAGAGAACACTGGCTGATGGTTTGTGCGATGGCGCAGGATTCTTTTGTCGCTCGACTACAGCGTTACACGGATAAAAGCGTCATTTTGTTTGTAGGCGATCGCCCTCATGTGCAGGAGCTTGCGATAGAAGAACAGGTACAGGCCATCGTCGTCACTGGGGGCCTCGCCGTCCCGGAAACTATTATCGCAGCCGCCCAACTCGCCGGAGTTACTGTGATTTCCTCGCCCCACGACACCGCGTCCACCGTGCTTCTTTCACGCGGGGCCGTTCGAGTAGGACGAATGATCCAGACGGAATACGCTTCATTTCATCGGGATACGCCACTGGAAGAAGCGCGGCAAGCGGCGGCTGAAAGTGGGCAGTTCATCTTTCCCGTGCTGGATGACGATGGCCTGCTAGTGGGAATCCTTTCGAAATCGGACTTTATCAAACCCATTCAACGCCAGCTTATTCTGGTGGACCACAACGAGCTCACCCAAGCCGTCCGAGGCGCGGAGGACGTGCCCATTGTGGAAATCATCGACCACCACAAGCTGGGCGGCTTTTCAAGTCATACCCCCATCTTATTCTGGAACAATCCGTTAGGCTCTACAAGCAGCATCGTGGCACTGTGCTTTCAAAACGCAGGAATCCCACTCCCCGCTCCCATCGCAGGACTCCTAATGGCCGGCCTTATCGCAGACACCCTCAACCTAACTTCCCCCACCACAACCGCTACTGACCGACGTCTCCTCGAACACCTCTCCGCCCTCGCAAATGTGGAGCCCAGTCAACTCGCCTCAGAAATCTTTGCCGTAGGCTCGCCGCTGCTGACAATGACTCCGGCTCAGGCCATTGGTGCGGATTCCAAGGTCTATAAAGAAAATGGGCATCGCTTTAGCGTTGCTCAAATTGAGGAACTCTCTTTCGCACACTTTCCTGAAAAACGAGACGCACTGTTGGAGGAACTTGAAAAGCAGCGGGTTAAGAGTAATTTTTTATTCTCCTCGCTGCTAGTCACCGACATCAACGAACAAACCTCCTTGCTCTTGGTTCGCGGAGACGCCTCGTTTCTAGGCACCATCGACTATCCCGAAAAATCGCATTTTATCTGGGAATTGTCCGGCGTGGTTTCGCGCAAAAAACAACTCCTGCCGTATCTACTCCAGTGCGTGGTGAAAATGCGCGGCGCGTAGTCAGCGACTACTCGCCGCGTGAGCCGTAGCTGATGTTGCCGGTGCGAGAGACTGCTATCGGGAGTTCCTTAGTATTCCGAGGATCATCCGTAAAATACTCGATTTGAAGAATCACTGTATTAGGCCACCCCAAACCCATGCTGTTGATGCGCACAAATCCGGAGTTTAAAGGACGACCACCAGATGCTGCGACCTTCAGAATTCTTTGCTGAACATGGTCGATTTCCGTCCACTTGCCATTTTTACCCTTGAGATAGAGATGTACGATACTGGCTTTCGTCTCTGGTTGCTCGTTGACCCCCACAAGCCAGCCCTCTTCAATCTCGAAAGGTTTGCCTGAGCCAGGATCCTCCGAAGAGCCCAAAATTCCCTTACCCGGAGGCAACGTAAACCTCTGGCCGTTTGGAAAACGAAGGCTCGTCATTCCCGTCTCCTCCCGTGTGACAGTGATACCCGTGCTAGGTCCCGTGGCTGTAGCCACTTCCGGCGTGGATGGCGCGCTGGCTTGGACAGGCCGCGGATCAGAATCAGAGGAAAGGCAGAGGCGGTCAGCGAGTTGCTCGGCAGCGGTGTTCCCATTCTTTGCATCTCCCGCCACCTGCCCGACGACGTGAGAGTTTTCGCCGTCCAGTTTGACCACCACCAGGGTGTCATACTTTCTTTTTGAAGACTCCTGATTTTCAGAGTACATACGGAAAATCAGTGCATAAGGAATAACCTGATTTCCCTTCCGTACGCCCCTCCACTGGACAACGTGGTTGGCTTTCCATGGCCGCGCACCCGGACACGCAGCGAAAATTTCGTCCGAAAGATGAACCGTGCGCTGCCCCACTTGCAGTTCGATCCAAGAACGATCATCCCCAGCGCTGAAGATGATCTGATATCCGCCGAAGCCCGGACATAAAAAAGACCCCTCAGCCTCTCCACTTGTAATGCGTTTCGATTTTTGAGGGTCCGTACTGGAAAACTCCGAGGTGGGAGCGGCTACGGCAGTGAGTGTGGCCGCTGCACAGGCTGATACAAAAACGAGGGAAAAAGGGAGTCTCATAGAAAGGGGGGAATCTGACCTGAATTATGGAACGACTCCAGATGGTGCGCAATTTTCAATTCACACACCGCAAATAACGACCTCCCCCTGCGACTGCTGCGGCGACTTTTCGCAGAGATGTACCTCGCTGGGATCGTCGCTTGATACAAAAAATTACGCAGACCTCGGCACCGCCAAAAGCGCCAGCATCCGCCCCGTGCGTCCCTGCTCCATTCGATACGAATAGTACCGCGTTAAATCCGATCCGGTGCACTGCACGAAATCCACCACTTGCGAAACGCCCAGCTTCCGACACTGCTCTCGGATTTCCGCTGCGAAGTCCACTTCGTATAAGGGCGGTCGGATACACGCGGAAAGCACGATGGTGAGGGCCTTCGGACGGGAAGCGAAACTTTGCTGCATCAATTCTATGGTCGCCGGCACTACACCCAACCGCGTCCCCTTGGCTCCTGCGTGAGCGAGCGCCACCGCTCCGTTTTCCGAATCGACGACAAACACCGCGCAACAATCCGCGACGTAGATGCCAAGGCACACGCGCGAATCGTTGGTCACCAAGGCATCCACGTCCGAGTAGTAATGCCCCCGCTCAAAAGTCGCCGCCACCACCCCAGCGCCATGCACCTGTTGCGCCATGCACAAACGCATCCCCTGTAAGCCCAGTTCCCTCCGCAACTCCGCGTGCGCCGGAGCCAGTCGCGCCACCGCCTCCTCCCGCTCCACAGCGACGTCGATTCCCGGTTGCCGAAGCGCAAACCCGTGCGGCGCCCCAAGCACATCTAACGCCCCACAACGCTCCGCGCGCACACGCATTCCAGCGTCATACCAATTCCCACTCACGGCTTCTTCCTTGGCTCCGCCTCCCCCGCCCGCTGCGCAGCCTTGCTCAGAACTTTCTTTCCAGTCGCCTCCAACGGATCCTTAAACGCCTCGACGTACTCCGTATCCGTGGCCGTGGCGCGATCAAACTCCGCGAGCGAGCGCACATAATCCGCGCGGGCCTGCACTTCCGTGGTCCGCGCGCGAGTCAACGCCACTCGCGCATCGAGCACCTCCAACTGCGTCCCCGCCCCCGCCGAAAGACGCTCCTGCGCGAGACGCAACGCCTCCACTGCCTGCTCCACGTTCTTCTGCTGACTTTCAACCGTCTCCCTGTACTGCAACAAATCGGCGTGCGCTTTCTGCACTTCCAACTCAACGGTTCGCAGCGCATCATCGTACCCTGCCGTAGCGGATTGCATACGCGCCTTTGCCTGAGCTACTTGGCCACTGGTCTCCAAGGAATCGAATATCTTCCACGAGCCTGTTATTCCCAAAAAATATCCCTGCACCGAGGCGTCCAGAGCTTGAGAAGAGCTTTTTTGCAGCATCTCCAAACCGCCGGTGGCATCGATGCGTGGTTTGTAACCAGACTGCGCACCGATCACTTTTTCCTTTTCAATCAGGATCTGCTGCCGCTGCGCTTTGAGCGAAGGCCTGCGCGCAATTGCCAAACTCAACGCCTCTCCTAAATCAAATAAGCGCGGGCTGATCCGCAATTCCCCGATGCACTGAAATCCCGGTTTTCCGTTCTCCGAAGGTTCCAGTGCCAAAATTTTGGCTAACTGCAGTTTAGCAATCAGAAAGTCGTTCTTAGCTCGAATGAGACCGGGTTTAACATTTGCCGCCTCCACCTCAGCCCGCAACACATTGAAACGCGGCACGGTACCCGCCTCAAAGCGGTTTTGAGCGTCCTTCAGTTGCTGGGCCGCGAGCTCGACAGACTCTTGCGCAACCTTCACAAGCGCCTCGGCCACTAATACCTGCGAGAACTGTTGCCGCGCTTGACCGACCACTCGATCCACCGCGTCCCGTAGGGAGTAGTAGGCGGCATCTTGGGTCAGTTTCGCTGCCTTAATGTTAGAACCAACCAGGCCGCCCGAATAAATAACCTGCTTCACCTCCAGAGCGATTCGCCACGACTTGTTCTGCGTAAAAGCGTTAGCCGCTCCCTGTGACACTATCCCAGCGTCCGTCTGATTGTAATTAGCGGCCAAAGCGAGATGCGGCAGAGCTAGGGCCCGCACTTCCACCACTTGCCCGTGAGAGCGCTCCAGCTCACGCAACGCCTTGAGCACTTCCGGATTCTGGCGCACTGCTAGATCGACCGCCTCGTCCACGTTTAATGTCCCATTTAACTGCCGCACGGGCTGCTGATTAAACACTTCAAGCCCCTTAACCCCAAGCGGAGCCTCGGCCGCCACAAGCGATACAGGCAGCATTGCGCTCAACCAAAATGCAGTGATCGCGGTGGAGTGAATTCTCATCGAATGTGTTGGAATGCTGAATAACTAGGGGTGGAAGCAACCGTCGATCAGCGAGCGCTTCAAGAGAAATCATTCACCCCCTCAAATACATTACCCACGCTGCGCGTCATTTCCTGAGAAGTTCGCTAAAGAACTCTTAAATTCTGCAACTCTAAGTTCCTTGTTCAGACTTCTGTTTCCTTCTGCGAGGGCGCGCAGGTGCGGGCTTTGGAAGCTCATCTGTCGGTCGAAACGGAACTACAAAAGCGTCATGAAACGTGTACGCATTCTTGAAGTCTTCTATGGAATCTTTGTCAGATTTACCAAAGGTCCCCAATCCTATGAGTTGGTAAACCATATCGCCAAAATCTTCACACTTTGTAATGCCCCAGTAACCAAACACAGTCGGCACCATCGGACCAAACTGCCGGAGCGCATGTTCCCGTACTCCATCCAAGAGTTGGTGAGCCGTCACGTGGCCCACAATGCGGGGCTTATGCTTTTTACCATCGCCGGTGATCAACTCCAGGGACTCCTTCAAAAAGTGATAGGCGTTGCGATCAAATCTGGAGTCTGACTCCAAAATCCGTTCCACTGCGGCAAAGAAATCAAGTTTGAGCATGGATGAAAAGTGTCCCAGGTTATAAGGGCCGGTTGAAGACCCCTAACCGAGGACGCTAGCATCCTTGGAAGATCAGTCAACCGCCTCCCCTATGAAACGCCCACGTCATTTCCTGCGCCCCTCAATCCTAGGCCTCCTCGCCCTAGGTTCTCTCCACACGACGTTCCCCAACCCACTCCGCGCGGAGGATTGGGCGCAGTGGCGAGGCCCTGAGTTTAATGGTTCCACGACGGAAAAGGGCTTGCCCAGCCAGTTCTCCAAAGAAGCTGGCGTTCTTTGGTCAGCTCCCATGTCCGGCCCCAGTGCATCCACTCCGATCATTTTTGGGGACCGCGTCTTCCTCTCCTCCGTAGACAAGGACAACCAGTCTACGCACGCCCAGTGCCTCAACCGCACCAACGGCAAAGTACGTTGGCAGACTAAGATTTCCGATGGCCTACGCCGCGATGAGCGCAGCAATTATTCCTCTCCTTCTCCGGTCACCGATGGGAAACGTGTCATTTTTTTCTACGGTAACGGCGACCTCGCCGTCTTTGACTTGGATGGCAAGCCGCTTTGGCGTCGAAACATCGAACAGGATTACGGCGAGTTCGCCTTCCAATGGACCTTCTCAGCAAGTCCCCTTCTCTTCCAAGAACGCCTCTATCTCCCCGTCCTCCAACGCGATCAACCCGTGCACAACCGTGGCAAGGAGGGCGCTGAATCCTTCCTTTTATGCATCGAGCCATCCACCGGAAAAACTCTTTGGCGTCACGTGCGCTCCACCGAGGCGCAGGCGGAATCTCGCGAGGCCTTCACCACGCCGATTCCTTATGAGGTTGCGGGCAAATGGCAGATCATTTTGGCCGGAGGAGACATGCTTTCCGCTCATGATCCTGTCTCAGGGGACGAAATCTGGCGCTGGGGAACTTGGAACCCAACGCGCATCGGCCACTGGCGTCTTGTGCCCTCTCCGGTAGCGGGTGCGGGGCTCGTATTGGCCTGCGCCCCTAAAAAGTCCCCCATTTTCGCCGTCAAACCTGGAGCCGGCGTTCTGGACGAGAAGGCCCTCGCATGGACCACTTCAGACCGCGCTCTTTCGTCGGACGTTCCCACCCCCGCATTTGCCCAAGGAGACTTCTTTGTACTCTCCGACGTCGCAAAGAGCCTGTCGCGAGTGGCCCCCGATGGCACCATCAAGTGGACTTTTGAAACCCCTGGACGCATCAAGTACGAGGCTTCCCCATTGGTTGCCGACAACAAAGTTTTCCTCGTGAACTTTAACGGGGACGTCGTTGTAGTGAACGCGCAGGATGGGACCCTTGTGCATCAAGCTGCCTTTGGGACGCCTGATGACAAACAAGTCCGCTCTATGATCGTTGCCGCAAACGGCCTGCTCTTTTTACGTACAGACACGACGCTTTTCTGTATCGGAAAGGACAAAGATTCTAGCGCTAAGTGATTCCTTGAGATTGGGATTTGATGAATCTTCAAATCCTTACTGTACCGTATCACCGTCAAATTTATGGACTTAATGCTCCCATTAGATTCTTGAATACAACCTCATCTAGTGTTTGGGTAAATTGATCTTGACGCCCTCCAACCGACAGCATAATGCCAAAAGGGGAACGAGTTATACTTCGGTTCCATCTTCTCTTTTCGCTCCCACCCTTTTTTCAAATGAGCATCCCTAGAATCGCCCCCAACTCAGACGCTTCGGCCATCTTGCAGATTTCAGGTGCCACTCAGTTCGCGAACTACTTCTCGAACCTCGCCAAAGCGGTTGATTCCGACGATTTAGGAAGTTCCAGAAGAGCCTTGGCCGAACTCCTCAAAGCCACTGCGTTTTCACCTGGCTCTGGAATGGATGCGATTAACCAGTCCAGCACTTTCCGGCAGGCCTTCGATGCACTGCGTAACGAAGTGCGTTCTGGGGATATGAACGCGGCTCAAGCGGCACTTGCAAATCTCAGACAAACGTTTGGCGCACCCGTGGGTTCCGTGGGGGGGACAGACCTGAGGAACATCAAGGTGACCCCCAGCGCGGTGGCGGGTACCGATCTGCGCGCGATTCAGATTGATCCCGGCATGGTTGCGGGCACCGACCTGCGCGCTATCAAAACCACCCCCGGAGCCATCGGTGGCACCGATTTCCACGCGATTAATACTTCCAAAGCGCCCACTGGGGCCATTGCTGGAACGGATCTTCGCACTATCAAGACGACCCCGTCCTCGATTGCCGGGACTAACTTGGGCGCATAGTGCGCTTGTAGGGCGGCAGCTGCCACAGTCAAAGTCAGCCCTGCTCCTGCAAAAGCTCTGCTCAAGTCAGCGCTCTTGCTTGGTTAACTGTCAGACTCCTCAACCGACGAGTTGAACGCCTCATCTCCTTCTTGGGATACCGGCAGCCGGAACCACACCTTGGCGCCTGTACCGGGAGAACTAAGCGCCCCGACTTCTCCCCCGTGCCCTGCCACAATGTGTTTCACGATGGAAAGCCCCAGTCCCGTGCTGTGCCCCGCGCCTCTGTCGGAAGCGGCGCCCCTCGACCTGTCGGCACGATAAAACCGCTCAAAGATGTGAGGCAAATCACGCTGCGAAATGCCGCTCCCGTTGTCTTCGACACTCACACGCACCCATGCATCGGCTTCCAAGAAAGCGCGCACCAGAACCCGCCCGCTCGACGCTCGGGAATGTTTGAGGGCGTTCTCCAGTAAATTGTGCAGCACCTGTTCCATGCGCATCCGATCCACTCGCACCAAGGGTAACACGTCGGGCGCTTCCACACTCACCGCAATGGAGGCTCCGTTCGTTCTCACTTTCCAGTCCTCCACCAACGCGCGGATCAGTTCCCCGGGCTCGAGGCGTTCCCAACGGAACGTCTCCTTACGAGCCTCCAAACGAGCAATCGCCAACAAGTCCTCCACCAACGCATTAAGGCGCTTGGAATGCTTGAGAATGATCGAATAAACCAAGTTGCGCTCGGACTCGGGAAGATCAGGAATATCGATGAGATTTTCGACGTAGCCCTGAAAAATCGCGAGTGGCGTACGCAATTCGTGCGACACATTGGCCACAAACTCCCGGCGCACTTGCTCCAGTTCCATCAACCGCGTCACGTCACGAAACACCGCCAAAACCCCAGGTCGCCCGCGGACATCGCTCATCGGCACGGCGCGCACGGTGATAAAGCGACTGCGTTTTCCAGGCATCATTTCCAACTGCCGCTCCATAGTATCCCTAGAGCGCAACACCTCTTGGAGAAGACGATGCACGTCAGGCTCCCGGAGCACCTCGAGCACGGACTGTTCCAAGGGGCTCTTTTCAAGGCCAAACACTGCGTTAAACGCTGGGTTGGCTAGGCGTATTTTCTGGCGCTCATCCGTCACCAAAACACCTTCCTCCATACTGGAAAGCACCGTGCGTAAACTGAACTCTTCGTGCTCAATACGCTGACGCATCTCCTCCTGCACCGCGCCCAGCTTCGATAACTTCGACAACAATTCCTCATGCACAGAGTCCACACCAGCCACCGCGAGAGCCGCTTGCACGTTGCACTGCTCGGCGAGCATATCCAGCGCCCGGCCCAAGCGCGCCACCCGTCTGCGCTCAAACAAGACCTTCAGCCCCCAGCCTGCCGTCGCGACAAGACAGCCCACCTGCCAAAATATCTCGTTCCCCTCACTCATCCCTTCCGCCCCCCAACGGCAACGCCTCAGATTCCACAAAGCGAATCTCAACAAACTTTGCCAATGAGGCGCGAGTCTTCATCGTCCGCCAGCAACCATTCGGTAACCAAACCCGCGCACCGTTTCGATCAAGTCAGAGGACGTCCCCAACTTTTCCCGCAACCGCCGTATGTGCGTATCTACCGTGCGCGTATCAATCACGCTTTCATACCCCCAGACATCGTTCAAAAGCACCTCCCGACTTTGCAACCGCCCGCAACGCTCCATCAAGACGCTCAGCAACTTGAACTCCGTGGCCGTAAATTCCGATTCTTTGCCGTCCACCTGCACCTGATGCCGGATTCTATCCACCTTAATCCCACCAACTTCCAACTCATCTGCATGCGCAGGAACCGTGTCCATGCGCCGCAACACCGACTGCACACGCAACACAATTTCCCTCGGGCTAAACGGTTTTGTCACATAGTCGTCCGCTCCCAACTCCAGTCCCACGATGCGATCCACCTCGTCAGCCTTGGCCGTGAGCATCACCACCGGGATGCGGGCCGTTTGAGGAGATTGCTTTAAAAGCTTGGTGACTTCCAAACCGCTAAGCTTTGGCATCATCAAATCTAACACCAAAAGCGACGGCAACTCCTCCCGAGCAATTCGCAGTGCCTGCTCGCCGTCTTCTGCCTTGAGCACCTCAAATCCAGCTCTTTGTAAATTGAGGGCCAATAAATTCAAAACATCAGGCTCATCATCAGCTACCAGAATTTTTTTGCGCGCAGGTGTAGGAGATACATTCATAAGATTTGTGTGAAAATGCCGCCCCTTAGCGTTTGAAACTTATCTAACGGCGCGGTGTTTACTACAATCTAACAGTCTCTCGCCTACTTCATTTCGCTCAAGACTCGCTCTGTAACAATTCCGTCATAGTTCAACAGGATTTGAGAAAATCTCGTTTACTAAGGCCCGACTCACCTAAAAGGTTCCCCAGCCCTCATGCACCTCCAACCATCCCCAGAAGGAGATCCCGAAAGGCTTCGTGACCTGGCGTGGATGCAGGGCATTCAAAACGGCGATCAGGAGGCCTTCCGCGAGCTCATTCTGGAATATCAGTCCCGCGTCGCAGGCGTCATCGCCCGCATGGCCGGCTCCTCTTCTGATGCAGAAGAGCTTACTCACGAGGTTTTTGTGCGCGTCTGGCGCTCCGCCCACCGTTACCAACCCTCCGCCAAGCTCTCCACATGGCTGCTCACCATCGCCCGTAATCTCGTTCTCAACGAGATCCGCTACCGCCAGCGCCACCCCACCATTTCACGGGACATCGTCCGAGAAGACGGCCAGTACCCCGAGGACGCCACCCCAGACACCGCTTCCGTCCCACCCGACGCCGCGTTGCTCGAAAGCGAATTACAACAGGCCATTGACGACGCCCTCCAACAACTCCCCGAAAACCAACGCACCGCGCTCGTCCTCCAGCGTTTTGAAGCTCTTTCCTACGAGGAAATCGCCACTCTTTTGGACGTAAGCGTTCCAGCGGTCAAAAGCCTACTGTTCCGCGCGCGAACGACGCTTCGAGAGTTGCTCAAAGACTACTTGAATGAATAAAAGTGCGAAGGTGCCGCTACCGAGCTCGAGCGGCCACCGACCGCATTAATCTACTGGACAGCAGCCTCGATGCAAAACCAAGCCATCTAGTTGCTCTTGTACAAAGAGTCACTCACCTCAAAAACAACCGCTTAATTTCAGCTCACCTGTCCTGAAGACTGAAACGAAGGGGCGCCTCAAACTGGGCCCCCTCAAAAGCATTGCTAACCTTGCACCGCCAGCCGCCCTCTACCGCAGCCCGATCCAAGCGCGGAAAACCACTACTTGTAGCGACACTTACCGCCGAGGGACGCCCATTCGCATTGACGGTGATGCGCAACAACACAACCCCCTGCTCTCCTGCAGCCCGGGATTCGGATGGATAATTCACCTGCGGCCGAACGAGATACAAAGGCTTGCCTATTAACTTGCCCGAGGCATCCCCCACGGTTCCAACCGTCGACCCCTTGGTTGAAATGCCCTCGGCCGGTTTGCCGAGCGGTGGCGGCTTAGCAGTGGCCACGAGAGGCCTCGGCTTTTGAGCTGGGGGCGGTATCTCCCGAGGAGGCGACGGAGGGCTCTCCTCCCTAGGCGTAGGTGCGGCATCAGGGAGAGGAACCGGAACGGGCGCTGCGGGAACAGATACGGGCTCCGGCGTAGGCTGCTTTACGGGCGGAGGCTCCGCTGGTGGAGGCGTTGTCGGTAGCTCAGGGCGGGTAACTGAGGGGGCGGACGCCTCCTCAGAAACCGTCTCCGGGGAGATGCTTGAGGATTCCACGAGCGTCACTTCCACCGAATCGCCAAGCACCTGAATCAGACCCGCCTCCTTCGGTTGATATTTCCACGCATAAAGAATCCCCGCATGAAAACCAACGGCGAGTATCGCGCAAAAAAGCAAAGAGACGGCGTTTCCCGTGTCCGAATTTTGAGCGCTCATACTACGAAAGCCTTGGCTCATCGACCGGTCTGAGGACGGGTTTCGAAGGCCACTTTTGAAATCCCGAGCTTGCGCGTCTCATCCAGCACGGCGATTGCAAGTCCCAGACGGGCGTTCTGGTCGCCGTTGATAAACACCTTTAACTCGGCATTCTGCGCTTTAAGTTTGCGCAACGCCTCCACCAACAGCTCCTGAGAGAGTTCCTGCTTATCAAGATAAAGCTGTCCCGCCTCGCTAAGACTGATGGATACATGGCCCGTCCGGTCCTCCGGCGTGCCGCTCGCAGCCTGGGGCACGACCACCGTGATTCCACGATTTTTCACCATCGAAAGCGACACCATCACGAAGGTCGCCAGCAAGAAGAACATGATGTCGATCAGCGGGACGATCTCAATCCGCGCGTGCTTTTTGGGGAGGCTGCGGGGGATGTTCATGGTTCTATGTTGTTGGTTCTTGGTTCATTGTTCTTGGTTGTTGGTTGTTGGTTGTTGGTTGTTGGTTGTTGGTTGTTGGTTGTTGGTTCATTGTTGTTGGTTGTTGAGCACAAGTTCGATTTGGGTGGCAGCGTCTTGCAAGGCGAGGCGCGCTTTTTCTTCGCAGGAATTGAGATAATTGAAGGGTAGCAGCGCCGTGATCGCCACGCCCAAGCCAAACGCCGTCGCCAGCAACGCCTCGGCAATGCCCCCCGTAATTGCAGAGGGCGCACCAAGTTCCGCGCCTCCGAGCATCCCAAAGCTGCCGATCATCCCCGTCACCGTCCCCAACAAACCCAACAACGGAGACAGCGTAATCAGCGTATCAAGCACGCCCAAGCCTCGCGAAAAACGGCGCAACTCCACGCTCGCCGCCGCCAGCATCGCCTCCGGAAACGCCTTCGGATACTTGAGCGCTTCCACTAGAGCGCGCGCAACAAAATCCGTGCTGTTCGCCCCAAGTTTAATGGCGGCTGGAATATCGCCGCGATCCACCAAGACCACGATGTCGCGCACTTGGCTAGGGTTGCGCCGAGAAGATTCCCGCAGCAGAAACAGCACGCGTTCCAGCGCCACGGTCAGCGCCACGATGGACGCAACGAGAATGGGCCACATGATTGGCCCGCCTTTTAAGAAAAGTTCGATCACAAGATCCTTCCGTTAAATTTGTTTACTGCGTGGGCGTGTCACAAAAAACAGCCCGACCCCCAATAAAGCCACAAGCGCAGTCGCGCTGGTGAGAGCGACGAGCACCCAGTCGCGAACCGCTTTATCCGGGATAAAAGCCAACTTGTGGAAGTTGCTAAAAACGTTGGCTTCAAACTGACGTCGGTCGTCCGTGTGGCGCGTCACGCTGCCCGTGGTGGTGCTTACGTAAACACGCGTGCCTTGGCCGTCGGCGGAATCGAAGCGGTAGACTGGGAGAATCCGGAATATGTTGATGTACTCTCGGTTGAAGCTGGTGAGGTAATCCGTCTTTTCGACTACGACACCGCCCAAAAAAGCCGACGCAATTTCCGCCGCGTACCGTTCATCTTGCGAGGAGTCCTCGTGCCCGTCCTTTCCACTGAGATAGCGGGGAGCCCCTCCTTTTTGCGAGTAGATTTGATACCACGGTTCCCCCGAAATACCCCGGACATTCACGGCCCGCACCGCTCCGGTTTCAGGAGGGAGTTTCGCGAGCGCCTCGGCTACCGAACAAGTGATGGCCGCCGGCTCAAGCGTGCCACCACTGGGGCGAGCGGGAGGCGGCGGCGGTTGGGTGCGGGTCATCACGGTATGCAGCACCCCGCTCACCGTGGACATAAGGATGCTCAGGCTGAAGAGCAATCCGAGCCAGCGGTGCAAGCGACGAAGAGTAGATGTTTTCATAAAATAGAAAAAGAGCGGGCCGCTCGGACAGTGCAACCCGCCCATGGGTTTATTGTATATCTGCTACCATTTCAGCTCGAGACCCGCGTAGAAAGTGCGAGGCAGTCCGGGGGCGTACATCGCCATGTTCGACGAGACGGAGGCACTGTCCGCATACCGCCTGTCGGCAAGGTTCATGACACGGCCAAAGACGGTGGCGTTTCTGCAGAGTTCGTAGCTAGCGCGGAAGTTGAATAGGTCGTATCCCGCGTACTTTGCGACGCCCTTGTCAGTGCCCAAAGTGGTACCCGCATTGGAATCTTGCAGTAAATAACTGCCGATTCGCACCCATTCGAGCTGCGCCGACGCCTTGTCCATAGGCGTCCAGATCAGACGCGTGTTGCCTATGAACCGGGGCGCGGCGGCCATTTCCTTGCCCGAATAATTCGTCGTGCCATTCCAGTCAATATACTCGTGCTTGGCGAAAGATAGCGCGGTTTCCAACTTCAGACTCTTGACGACTTCTCGCCCAAGTGAAACCTCGATTCCTCGGCTTTCGGTCTTTCCCGCATTTTCGCTATAACTGGCACCGCTAGGATCTTTGCGGGAAACAAGGTCATCGTGCTTGATCAACTCATAAGCGGCGATTGAATACTCTAGGCCGAGAAGCTTTCCGCGGGTTCCGACTTCAAATTGCTGGGCCTTGATCGGTTTTAAGCGGAGCGCATTCGCAGCGTTTGTTTGCGCGATCGCGTTGCTAGTGGCGCTGGTTGCTCTGAATAGCTGGCTTTCTGAGGGCACGCGGAATCCCTCATTATAAGAGAGATAGACGCTGGTATCCTTGTTTAGTTGGTAAGTTGCTCCAATTTTCGGGCTGAGCCGTTGAAAGTTTAGGGAAGTCGAATCGCTTTGACCGTAACGCTTCGTGGTGTTCGAGCTACCACCGCTAGGCAGGTTATTTTGGAAATCGTATCCTAAGGAGTCGTAGCGAACACCCGCAGTGATTCGCAATTTTTCCAGCGGCGAGATCTCCGTGTGGAGATATGGCGACACGCTCTTGAACGTGACATCGTAATCGTAAATGTGGTTCCCGACCGTATACCCGGTGTAATTAGTTGCCCCACCAATTACGGACGTAGTGGGATTCAGTGCATACTCGTTTCTCTTGCCTGGACTATTCTCCAAATCCACGCCGAAAATGAGGCGGGTGCGTTTGAAATCCGGAAAATCCTGCCTCCATTTAGCAAGAAAACCGTAAGATTGACTGCTTGTTTCTTCGATGCGTGGGTCGCCGGCAGTGAAATTATAAGAGCCATTCAGGTCCATCGCATTATCCCTGAAATAAGGGGTTAGCGACAGAGCTCCATCTCCGAATTTACGTTCGAATTCTGACGAAGCCCGGAGTGCCTGCACCTTGCGATAGGCTGGCGCAATGAGGTTCGTCTTCGGAGCATTTCGGTACAAATCCCACGGCAACGCTGAGTTTGCGCCCGTTTCCTGGTCAATGTTTGTGTACCCGACGATGGTCTTGAGTTTGGTGTCCTCGTCCAAACGCCAGTCCCAACGAAAATTACCGCTCTGGCGATCATACCCAGTCCGCTCACGCCAGCCGTCTGTGTGCGTGATGTTTACGTCCCCATGGAAAGCTCCAAACCGCGTTTCCCCGCTGCTGATAGACCCCAGCTCGCGCAACCAGCCGAAGCTGCCGACCTCGCTCGAAATCGAGCCTTCGGGAAGCGGCCCAGACGCCCGAGTCAGGACATTCACAATCCCGCCGATAGCGTCCGAGCCGTACAGGGCAGAGCCGGGCCCCCTAGTCACCTCAATACCTCCCGCCATGGGGATGTTGATTTCGTAAAGAGCGTTGTGATTAAAGAAACCCGTGGGGCGAACACCAATGCCGTCCTCGAGGAAAAGGTAAAGAGGGCTCGTGGTGAAAGGCTGACGAATAGCGGTCTGGTGGCCTTCCCCGTTGGTCACGGAAACGGCAACGCCCGGCACCTGACTGAGAATTTGCTGGGGATGGGCTGGGGCGGTTAGCCGGATCGCGTCCGCCTTAATGATGCCTATGGACGCAGGAGTTTCCTTCAACAGCTCAGGTTCCCGGGTGGCGGTAATGACCACTTCGCCGAGCTCCTGGACGTTGGGCGCAACGTTTTCATTACCGGATTGTGGGCCTTGTTGAGCACCGGGAAGGCTCAAGAAGCCGGTGCCTAAAAGGAGCGCGCTGGAGAGCTGGATGGTTTTATAAGAATTCATAAGTTTTTATTTGGGTTAAATTTAAGTCGAATTATTTTTGATTTTTTACTTTCGGTTGCGCTATGGGGAGGGTCCCGGATGCACGGTGGGGCTTAAAGAGGGCGGTCGAAACGCCACGCGGCTGAGGGTGACGAACCGGGTCTCGTGGCGAAGCGGGGTGCCGTCGTGTGGCTCCCCTCAGGCGCGGGGCACATAGGCGCTGCGTCGCACGGTCAATGTGTCCGGCACTTCACCGGCATGACACGTTTCGAGCGGTTGGAGAGGCGGCCCACGAAACAAAAAGCACCGCACCAGAGAGGCGCGGGCAAGCACAACACGAGCGGCGTGCTGTGCAATATTTCAGCGGTCCGCCTGCTTAGGCAAGCGGCGGCGGAGTAGGCGGTGCGGCGAATAGGGCACAAGCCCTAAGCAAAAGCGGCGGCCAATCCAAGGTACCCACAAGGACAGCAGAAGGGGTTTCGAGGAAATTGAGTTTGAGGAATTTGAGGTCGCCCGCCTTCTTCAAAAGTTCAAAGTTTTGTTCGGACTGCTTCTCTGTCTGCTTACCATCAGCGATCGCAGAACAAAGAGCACAGGGGTGTTTTCCATCGAGGGTTGTCTCAAATGCCTGAGCCACCGAAGTGCTTATGGAGCGGGAGAGAAGCATCCCCGTCCAAGCCGTTGTCTGCAAAATCATCCAATGGGCACCACTGAGATACAGCGCGCAGCAAAGGATAAGCAGCTTTTGGAAGGTAGACCTCACTGCTTCGCATCATACCCGCGCCCACTCTGGAGGGCAAGTTTTTTCCCAACCCGAAAGCGGCCGCATTCATACCGAATCCACCGCCCTTCGCCACGGAAACGAAATACCTGTCCCCTCGACGACTTTCCCGTCCCTGAAAAGCTTTCAAGAAGCTGGAATTAACAAAGCTCCAAGAATTCCGGTGTCTAAGGTGGCTAACTTGGCGCCATGATGCCGTGCTAATTCAAGTAAATGCCCGTCGGTAATTTTATTTGGGACTTTGACGTATGTCGGCAAACGGTCCGCTCCAAGGTCGTCCGATAAAAGAGTAAACGAAATTTTGCTCGAATCCTTCAGTTTGGTAAGAGCTATGCGAGAGGATGCTACATCATTTTGCAAACCCGCTTGCACAGAGACACGAACAAAGCCCAATTCGCTAATCGAGCAGGTATGCAGGATACTCTGTTCGCTTAATACCGATTGGTACCATTGGATCATCCTCCTATGATGGACGTGAGAGGTATGCCCCAATGCAATTAAAGCATTGATGTCCAAAAGATATCTCACGGGAAATCAATTAATAAATCACGAACCAGCTCGCTGGTTACAACGCCTATTGCTGAAGGACTTTGAGTTACGGTGAGGCCTGTGAGTTCATCCGTGATCAGTTCAGGGGAGGATTTCCGGATGTTTTGCGGCGTGAGAACAATGGAATCACCATGAATCGTGCACTCAAATTTAGTGCCGGGCAGGAGTTGAAGTTTGGCGCGAGCAACACGAGGCAATACCACTTGGCCTTTACTGGAAAGTGTGGTGATCACGCCTTACCATCTTACTTGTAGCGAGAATTGTCAACGCCCTCTTTCAGTGCGCTAAAGAAGTGCCTGTCCATTGGGGGATGCGCAGGTGGCAGGTGGACTCTGCACCGCATGAAAAAGGCGTTTTCCAGAGCGAACAGTGCTTTTCTCTTTCACACAGCCCGCTACAAACGGGGCTTAATTCTGTGAAAAACGCTCATTCCCACCTCCCTTTTGCCGTCGGCGTCGACTTCGGCGGCACCAGCATCAAGCCGGCACTTGTGCAGGGCGCCCAAATCATCAAGCGCGGCGTCCCCTTCGATCCGCAGCATCATACTGCGGAGGAGACACTCCTTAAAATGGAGGCCGCCATCCGCGAGCTTTGCGGCGATTTACCCGGTATTGTGCCCGTAGGAATAGGCCTTCCCGGCTTTGTGGACAGTCTCCACGGCATTGTGCATGGCCTCTCCAACGTCGTCGGGTGGGAAGAAGTTCCCGTGAGTAAGCTGCTTTCCGAGCGCCTGCAAGTGCCTGTTATTTTGGAGAATGACGCCAACGCGATGGCCTATGGGGAATGGCTTTATGGAGCGGCCGCAAACACTCAGCACGCAGTCTGCGTGACGCTCGGAACAGGGGTGGGTGGAGCGCTCATTTTGGACGGCAAACTTTTTAGAGGCGCCCAGTTGGCGGCGGGAGAATTGGGACATACGAGCATCGATTTCAAAGGCCCCAGCGGCCCATACGGGAATCTGGGGTGTTTGGAAATGTACGTGGGAAACCATCATATCAGCGTCCGTGCCCTTGCGGCGTACGCAGCGGCGGGATTGAGCGCACCGACGGCGGAGTGCACGCCGCTGGATCTTTGTGTCGCGGCTCACGCTGGCTGCGAGGTCGCGCTGGAATTATGGGCGAGTATCGGCAACGAGCTTGGTGCAGCTTTCGCCAACATCGTGTGGATTTTAAACCCAGATGTCATCGTGGTGGGAGGCGGCGTCGCCAAGGCTGGGGAACTGCTTTTTCCGCACATTGAAAGATCCCTTAAGAGCCGCACTTCCCCAGTGATCAACAGCAGACTGCGCATCGTGCCCGCTACCCTCGGTAACGACGCTGGTGCCATTGGATGCGCGGCACTGGCGCTTGCGGCGGGAGGCTAACGCGCACACTGTTTGGCGCTTTACGGCTTGAGAGCTGCGGCAATGTCGACTGTTCAATCAGCGGACATTACGATTGAATTTGCTCATGCAACTCCCCTCGCCCGCCCTGCCTCGCCGCTCCTTCTTGGGAGCAATGATTGCTGCCGCCACAGCAACCAGTTTCGCGCAGACTGAACGCGCGCGCATCGGCGTTGCCCAAATCGGCACCCAACACGCTCACGCCTCTGGGAAAATGGATGCGGTTCGGCGTCTGGGCGAGTTGTACGAGGTGCTCGGACTCTCAGGAGGCGAGGGCAACAAGGCGGAGGTTTATCAAGGCCTTGCCCTGATGAGCGAATCGGAGATTTTGTCTCATCCACGGGTTCAGGCAGTCCTCGTGGAAACCAGCGTGGAAGAGGCCTGCGCCACGGCGCTTCGAGCGGTTCGAGCAGGTAAACACGTGCATCTGGACAAACCTGGGGCACTCGATCACGACGAATTTAAGGCGATGCGCCTGGAGGCCGAGCAACGGCGCAAGATTGTCCAAATGGGCTACATGTTGCGGTGTAACCCCGCTTTTGAGCTACTTTTCCAAGCCCAGAAAGAAGGCTGGTTGGGCGACATCCTCGAAATCGACGCGATGATGGGCAAGCTCGCGGAACCCGCCTTGCGTTCCTCACTGGCGAAACTTCCGGGCGGCGGCATGTTCGAACTGGCCTGCCACATTATTGATGCCGCCATCGCGCTGCTTGGCAAACCGGCGCAGGTGCATGCTTTCTCGACTCCGAACAAGCCCGAGGACCATTTTAAAGACAACCAATTAGCAGTCCTTGTTTACCCGAAAGCCACGGTAACCATCCGCTGCAACCACAACGATCCTTTTGGCGGCCCGCGCCGTCGCTTTCAAGTGGCCGGCACCAAAGGCGCCATGGAAATTCTCCCCTTGGAATCGGGACGCGCCACACTTTGGTTGAGCGAAGCGCGGGGCCCGTGGAAAAAAGGCGTCAACCTCGTAAACCTGCCTCTCCCGAAGGGCCGCTACGACGCCGAGTTTGTAGCGCTAGCGGCGATGATCCGAGGCGAGACGCAAGAACGTTGGAACGCCGCACACGACATTGCGGTCCACGAAACGGTTCTGCGGGCGTCGGGCGTGCTTGTGTAAGGATTTTCCGAGCGTCGGAGCCTCAAATTGACCGATCTTTTTTCGCAGGAGCGAACTACTTCTGCTCAGCTTCGACAGGCCAGCAGGGACTCGTAGGACCCATGCCGACGTGCTTCGAAGCAACACACGTTTTGAGCTTGGAGACGTTTAGAATGTGGCACTCGCAGTGGTTCAAAAAGTTCGAGAAGGCTCGGTACCTCAGCGCAATCGAATTGGTAGTGGGTGGTAGTGGAAGGCCGTCATCGAAAACCAACGTATTCGAGTCCTAAACGGCAGGAGGAGAACCACCCAACGGCCTAAGGGAGGACCAGGAGAATGAAAGCCATACTCAGATCCATCTGCGCAAAAACTGCATCTCGTGGGAACTCTCACGCGAACACTCAAACACCTGCACATCAAACCATTCAACACAGCAATTCGGCTCAGGACCCGAGACCTACATTAGAAGTCCGGATGCAGGCCGCGAGGACTTCAGCGAGGATTTTTGAGCGTTTCCTTGCGATGACCAAACAGCGCCCAAGCGCGGTGGCAATCGTGCACGAAGACGGGATCTGGTCCTACGAGCAGCTTGAGCGTGGCAGCCGTGCGTTGGCGTTGGAACTTTTGTCGCGCCCCACCAGCAGCAACGTTGTGGCTCTCGCTGGAGAACGTGCACCCGAACTGGTGCTCGGGATGCTTGCGTGTCTGCGCGCGGGACTGCCGTTCACCGTGCTCGACGGGGCCTATCCCGTGGGCCGTCTCGAGCAACTCCTCGCAGTTGCAGCGCCGGGACGCCTCGTGACCTTCACCCATCAAGCGAATCAGGCGCTCAACGCTCTGGCCTCCTCGTCCAACGAATCGCCAAGCCTTCAAACACCGCCATTGCTCTTTAAAATTGACCGTGCTGCGGTCGCCGCGTTTCTGGAAAACGACGCACCACAGCAACACGGGATCGACGAGGAGCGAGCATCTTCAAGCGCCTATTTACTCTTCACCTCCGGCACGACCGGAACACCCAAGTGCATCACGACTTCTCACCAACCACTCGTGCACTTCGTGGAGTGGTATGGCAATTCGTTCTCTGTAGCCCCCTCCTCTCGCTTCTCGATGCTCTCGGGCTTAGGGCACGACCCCCTGTTACGGGACATCTTCATGCCGCTGTCTTTCGGCGCGGAACTTCACATCCCCTCCAGTGTGACCCTTAAAAATCCCGTGCAGCTCTATCAATGGCTCAGCGATTCCGAGATCACGCATATGCATCTGACCCCGCAAATGGGCCGCCTCATCTGTGGTGGTCGACGCGAACATAAGCTGCTTCAGAGTCTACAATTTGTGTTCTCTGGAGGCGATGTCCTTCGACATAAACTTGTTACAGAGCTAAAGGCGGCGGCTCCCGCAGCACAAGTCGTCAACTTTTACGGCTCCTCCGAAACACCCCAGGCGATGGGATTCCACGTTTTTGATCCCTCAACCGACTCAACAACCGAAGCCATTCCCGTAGGCCGTGGAATAGACGACGCCCAGTTATTAGTCCTCAATCCGTCCCTACGCCTCGCTGAAATCGGTGAGCGCGGGCAGATCGCAATTCGAAGCAAGTTTTTATCCAACGGCTACCTTGGCGACTCCATGTTAACCTCTGCTCGGTTTGTTCCCAACCCCGACAACTTGGATGCTCGCGACCTGCTCTATCTCACCGGAGACGTCGGCCATTTTCGAACCGACGGTGCTGTAGTTTTGGAGGGACGCAGCGACGATCAAGTCAAGGTCCGTGGGTATCGCATCGAACTGAATGAAATTGTGGAGCATCTGGAGCGCATTCCAAGTGTA
The DNA here is from genome assembly GCA_903919125.1 of uncultured Spartobacteria bacterium. Lineage (GTDB taxonomy): Bacteria > Verrucomicrobiota > Verrucomicrobiia > Chthoniobacterales > Chthoniobacteraceae > Chth-196. The sequence goes on from CAIXGS010000046.1 coordinate 67,134, forward strand.
AGCGCAGCGGTGGTGCTCCCCGAGCAATCTCCTGACGGCGAAATCCGCCTGGTCGCCTACGTTGTCGATACGCGGGGAATTCCGAGCGACCCAGCTGAGGCTGCGCTGATTTTGAAGGCAGAACTTGCCCTCACACTACCGGCCTACATGGTGCCCTTTCAGATCCTCATGATCGAAAGCATGCCCCTTTTACCAAATAACAAAGTCGACCGTGACCAACTGCGTCTGCTGCATTCAGAAGACGAAAACCGCGATGCAACGCGAATTTACCCATCCCAGTCCTTGAACCTCACAGAGTCCGGCATCGTGTCGGACTGGCAGACGCTACTCGGCTTGCGATCAATCGATAGTAGCAGCACCTTCGTTGAGCTTGGGGGAGATTCGCTCTCAACCATCAGCGCTGCGATGCAACTTGAGGAGCATCTAGGCGCGCTGCCGGAAGGTTGGGAGAAGCTGAGCATCCGCCAATTGGCTCATCTCAAAAAGGAAGAGCAGCGCAAGTTCACTGTTGTCGATACGACAGTTTTAACGCGCGCCATCTCCATTATCGCAATCGTGGCAGCGCATTTCGAGTTTCCGAACTTGGCAGGCTCCGTGCGAACGTTGTTCGTGGTGTCGGGGATGAGCTTCGGCAGGTATTTGATGAACTCCGTGCTGAGCACCAATCGAGTGGACGCGATTTTCAAACTGGTCCTAAAAATCGCCATACCGACGGTACTATACACAGAGTTTCTCAACCTTACGTTGTTGCATGAGTTCAAGTGGCCGGCCCTCCTGCTGCTCAACAACTTTATTCACCCAGAGTTCCCGGAAGGCGGTTACAGCTTTTGGTTCGTAATTGTCTTAGTGCAATGTCAGCTCCTCCTAGCCGCGTTATTTAGCATGAAGCGCGTGCGCGAACTGGCTCGCGCCAAGTCCTTCAAATGCGCGTGGTGGGGCTCCGTCCTCATGGCTGGAGTCGCCGCCTTCGCGCATATTACGCGCCTCACGGGCGACAACCCCACCCACGACCAGACGCCTATCGCTTATCTCGGTGCAATCTTTCTTGGATGGGCTGCAATTCAAGCGGACACCGCCCGCCGTCGTCTCTTGGTGTTAGTGGCCGCTGGTCTCACTTTTATTGAGCCGTTTTTGCGTGCCTTCCCAACGGAAATTGTCGCCCTTCCCTTCGTTGCGACGTTCTGCCTGGTTTATTGGAGGCGGATTTCACTTCCGGTTCATCTAGGCAAGGCGGTGAATCTCATTGCGGGAGGTTCACTTTTCACCTACCTGACCGACAAACAGATAAAGAAATTGGCCGACCGGACATTACTCGTTGAGTATCCGGCGGTCACTGTCGCTCTCGCTGTGGTTTTCGGCATCATAGTCTGGAAGTTCTGGGAAACAGGTCTGGTCTTGGTAAATCGACAGTATCGGCAATATCGACAATATCGGCAGACCATCACTTCTGGAGTTATCGTGGAGGAGCCCACCTCCCAGATGGAGACGTGAACGTCCGACGAGCAAAAGAGGAGGAGGCAGGGTGGCTGGAGGGACGCTCGAAGTGATGGAGGAAAAACAGCGCTCCTCGTTCATCGGAAGCTTTCCCTCATTAACCCTAACTGCATACCCAAACAAAAAGGTAGCAATGCATCGTTATTGAAGGACTGTGTACTTGTAAAAGGCTTATAAGCGACTACATTTGCAGGTTTAGCAAATGTCTGTTGAATTGTATGTCAAAACTTGGTGCCCCTGGTGCGTGAAGGCCGTAGAAGTCCTCGACGCACTGGGCTGCTCCTACCGCGTCCACGACTTGGAAAAAGAGCCAGGTGCTGCCGCCGCCATGCTTGCATTCTCCGGCCAGACTCGCGCCCCGTCCATGCAGGTGGGGGAGCATGTCCTCGCTGACTTTGGGCCCGAGGAAATCGCCCCGTTTCTCACCAAATTGGGCCTGCTCGCCCCTCACAATGCCCGCCCCAACGAGGCCTCTTAGCTTCTGAATTCATGGTTTTTGAACTTCTTCTCACCGCAGGCCTGCTCGCCTTCAGTTTGGCACTGCGAAGCTTTGAAACTCCTTTTCTGTTTCGCCTCGGAAACTTGGGTATTCTCGCAGCCTCCTATCTCGTTGGCTGGCTTTTAAGCGGGTCCCACCCCGTGGGGTTCCTGTGCGTGTCTCTCTGGTTCTTATTCCCTTGGGTAGACATCGTGGGGCGCGTGCGGCACATCGAAATGCCGGATTCCCTGCCCATCGATTCGCAGGTTCCGCCGGGCCCACACCGGTTTCCCGCTTTGGACGAACTTACTGAAGAGGCTGAGGCTGAGGGGTTCACTCGGGTGGAGGATCTGGGTTGGGACATTCACCAACAGAGACATTTTGTACGTCTCATGGTGCATCCGGCCACCCAGGTGCGCGCCTCCATTAATTTGGTGGAGAACGAGGAGATGAGCTTTTTTTACATCGCATTGCGCACACAAACCATCGATCGAAAAATATTCCATACATGGAATTATCCATTCTCGATGAGTTTAACCGCTCCTCCCAACTGGGTAGTCAATTGCATCCGGGACGCCGAAAGCTTTCTAGAACTCGTCGCGGCTCACCGCACCCTCCTTTTACAGCGTCACACAGAGGCAACCGCGCCGGTTCCAATCACCCTCGAGGCACTGAAGGCCGAAATTGAAAGCGAAATGCGTTCCCAAGTGGCCCACAACATCAAGAAAGGTTTCCTACTCCAATCCGGAAAGGGACTAGTAAAGTACTCTTGGAAAGGGTGCTTTTTCCTTTGGCTCCAATTTGTCAAAGAGTTGGTACGGGTGCGCTAAAGTGAACCGCGCTGGCGGGCTCATTCAGTTTTTAGACGACTCGCTGGGATTAGACAAATCGCTGGGCAAGAGGAGCACACGCACTAAGTCCTCCCACTGGACCACTCCGACGCACTTACCCGATTCGTCGCGCACGGCCGCCATCGTAAGCCTCGCCGCTCGCAGTTTACGAAGGACCACATGCGCCGGTTCATGGAGCTCCGTGCGCACGATACGCCGCTGAAATATCTCAACTGTGCCGTGCCATTCGCCTTGAATAGCGAGTTCATGTAAGTCCAGCAGTCCGGTCACTTGGCCATTATCACTGGTTACTGGGAGGCGGTCCACCCCCATGCCTCGCGCCAACCTTCTAGCAGCCGCCAGTGGCAGGTCGCCGCGAACCGACCCAGAAGCTTGCAATGGAACCATCATGTCCTGTGCGGTCAGAGCGCGAAAATCCAATACCGAATGAATAATCGCGCGCTCTTCCGAGGTGATGGACCCGCTGCGCTCCGACTCAAACGTGAGATATCGGAAGTCTTCGCGCCCGCCAAAAAGCTTCAGGGACGCTCCCTTACGTCTGAACGTGAGGTGAAAAAAGGACACGCCGATCGTGTTAAGCGGTTGTAAAACGGTGTTCACCAAGCGCAAAAGTTGACTCAACGCGGCCAGTGCCGAATAGGGAAAGCGCCGAAACAGCGACTTGGGCAACAACTCCACGCCTAGCACCCACACCGGCAAAGCAACGGCCAACACCACAAAATATCCCAGGTCCCCCATCCAACGCGTCGCCTGAATAACCCCGAGGTTTAGCGCCAAAATCTGCATTAAATTCGTCACCACCAACACCGTGATCAGGATGCGCTCAGGATGCGCCAAGAGACGGTCTAAAACCAAAGCCGCAGACTCTTTACTCCTAACTCTATGCCGCAAGCGCACTCGGTTGACCGACAAAATTCCCGACTCAATCCCCGAAAACACAAAGGAGATCACCAGAAGACCCAAGATTTCTAACAACGCCTCCACTTATTGCACCCCCTCCACTTTGCGCTGAATCTTTTCCACCAAAACCTCCTCCACCCTCTTGCGAGAGACCCGCCGCACTGTCACGCACACCGTTTCCAGTTCCAAGATCATCCCCAAACGAGGCATAGCGCCCACCACATTAAAAACCAGCCCGCCAATCGTATCGATGCCTTCACTCTCGATCTTCACCCCAAGCAACTCCTCGATCTCCTCAAGCCGCGCACTACCGCTAGCAAGAAGGCCACCGGTTCCTATTTCTTCGATGTACAAATCTTTGTCGCCGCCAGGAAACGCATCCTCAAGAACCTCTTCCACCAAGTCCGCGCGAGTCACCACCCCCTCGGTGCCTCCGTGCTCATCCACCACAATGGCCAGCGCTTGAGGCCGCCGCAAAAAGGAACGCAGCAAATCCACTGCCCGCATCGTTTCCGGAACAAAAGACGGCGGGGTAAGCATTTCCATATAAGAAACACCTCCCGTACTTTCCAAGAAGTTGCGTACATCGAGAATTCCGAGAATATCGTCTGGAGTTTCGCCATAGACGGGTACACGACGAAAACGAGCAGCGCGTAAACGGAGAGTAACCTCCTCGTTGGAGAGGTCGTCGGGAATTAAAAAGGCATCAACGCGAGGAGTCATACAATCCCGAGCAGACCGATCACCCAGACTGATAACCCCTTGGATAATAATACTCTCTGCAGGATGTAGCGCCCCGCTTTCCTCCCCAAATTCCAGTAGCGTCTCTGTTTCACTTTGGTTAAGAGGATGCGGATGGCCTGCTGCTACGGGCATGAGACGTTCAGCGAATCGCTCCGATACCCGTAACATCCACGCCAGAGGGCGATCCAAACTTTGCATCAACGGCGCGAGGACCTGAACCGCGGGACGGATCAGGCGATACGGGTAGAGCAGCGCAACGACCTTGGGCAACAGCTCGCACACCAGCACCACAAGCCCCAGCAGGATGAGGGCATTGGCCCAAAGTGGGAAAAATGTGCCACCCGGTTGGCGCAAGAAATACAGACAGATAAGAATGAGGGGGACGTTGAAAAACACCCCGCAAAGCACTAACACTCCCAGTAAACGTCTTGAGTTGTGAAGCAACCGATTAAAGGCTTCCGCATACCAGGCTTTCTTGCGCCGCAGACGCTCCAATTCATGAGGTTGCAGTGAGAAAATCGCCGTTTCAAACGCAGAAAAAAGAGCCGAGCCAACCGCTAGAAAACAAGCTAACCCCACAAGAATCCACAAAAACGCACCGCTCATGGCAAATGGCTAAAAAAAAGGGTATCTACCTTCGCGAACGTCTCCTTGTGTGGAGACCCCGTAAAAAACTGAATTATGATGATGCGCGACAACGCAGTCGTCTGATTTTTCAAGCAACCTGATTGTAGTTCCATACGCCCATTGAGCGAATGAAAAAAAACGAACGCCTCGAGACTTGGTTAACCGAATGGGACGTGGAAAAAAACTCGCTGCTTCCCAGAGAGTATCGCGCCTTCTTTCACTGTTTCAACGCGGGCGACTTTTACGAAGCACACGACGTGCTGGAGCATCTTTGGTTACAGTGCGGGGATGAAAACCGCAGCTTTTATCAGGCGCTGATTCAATTTGCGGGAGCCTTCGTGCATCTTCAGAAGCACGCCCTTTATCCGGAACACCCCACGCATAGGCGGCGATTGTGCCCTGGTGCGCGACTCTTCGCCCTAGCCGATGCACGTCTTGCGGCCTACCCCGCAGTCCATCTGAACCTTAACCTGCTCGAAGTCCGCGGACTCTGTGCGCTCTGGAGCCAGCGCGCGCTCCGTGTTGGAACCGATACGGAACGAACGCTCGAGAGCCCGCTCACCGCATTCGATCCTCCGCAGCTGGTGCTGAGTTGAAAGGAACCCTGAGCGGCACCTTCAAAAGAGCCATCTTCCAGGATTCGCACTTGGCCCTTTTTACAGGGCTTTACACCACATTAAGGCAACTACGCCGAAGGTTGATGAGCCTGAGTAGAATCCGTGTGGTCTTTACCACAGGTAGGGCAGTGGCGCCAGGAGGGGTTCCATTCGGGGGGAAGCCCAGCGGCTTTCGCCTTGTCCTCCCCTTCCACATCTTCGGATCCGAACAGAGCTGCCATCATCGCCTTCCCGATGATGTTCATCAACATACCAAACAAAGCCAAGCCCATGAATGCTGTCACCCCAGCCACGATCCGGCCTGGAGTGGTCACCGGGTACATATCGCCATATCCAACGGTCGTGAGGGTGACCACGCACCACCAGCTAGCGTTAGGAACGGAAGTGAACTGTGAATCCTTAGCCCAACGGGCGCCTTTGATCTGAATCGGTTGGTCCGCGGGGACGTCTTCCAAGACTTCCGCATCGTCAATCAACACCTCGATGATTCCAGCCGCGGAGTCCCACTTTTTGCAGATCCATGTCCCGTCAAGCTTATCGGTTCCAGAAATCGAAACTTTACCGGACGGCGCCAGATCACCGTGCATATCTTTGGAGTGGAACAGGAAGTGATTCGGTTTTGGTCGTTCCACCGATTCGGTAGCCTCCAACTCCCCAGTCGAATATTCGGCAAAGTAAATGAGGGTACTGGAAATAATGACCACCGAGAACAAGGCGAGAAAGTAAATCGTCAAGTTCATCGGAAGCGGATTACGCCGCTTCTCCGCCGCAGAAGTTTGCTGCATGGCCACCAACGCCTCGCGGGCCAGCTTTAGCACTCGCAACACTCGCAACACTCGCAACACCCGAAGGATTCGAGTGGACTTCAGCGCTGTGATGTTTGCCATCGCCAAATACGTCGGCATGATCGCCAGCAAGTCGATCATCCCCCAGAAACTAAACACATAGCGAAGCTTGTCCTTGGTGGTGATGAGGTTCGCGATGTACTCCAATGTGAAGATCCCCACGATTACTAGCTCAGAATAATGGAAGAACGCTCCGTACTTGGTATGAAACACATCGACTGTCTCCAAGGCACCGATAATAGCAGAAACAAAGATGATCGTGTTGAGAAGACCGTGCAGCAAATGATACGCCCGTGACTTCGGGGAGTGCATTGCGTTAAAAAGCCAGGTTGGTCCCACCGGCGTTGGCTCAGCTAGTATTTCGTTCTGCTCGGGCGTCGTCATATTCAGGGCGGGGATTAAGCAAAATCCATACCTCAATAGTCAACAAATGTTTGTTGAAACCCGACCGCACCCCCTGTTTTTTCACGAATGCCTTAATCGCTAATAATCTGGATCCCCAGCGACTCGTTTCTAGTGTAGGAACCCTTCACTTCATTCGAAACCTTCATGCCCGCTTCCCCGATGTTATTTTCAGGCGCCTTAGCTTCGCTTTTGGCAACTACGGCGTTCGCCGCTTCCGTTATCCCAAATCAAACGGGGCAAGCGAGTGGCAAAGTGAATTTTTCCCGCGAGATCCGCCCTATTCTCTCCAACAACTGCTTCCACTGTCACGGTCCCGATGAGCAGCACCGAAAAGGCGACGGGGACAAAGGCCTGCGTCTCGACACTAAAGAAGGCGCCTTCACCGAGCTCGACGGCTCCTTCGCCCTTGTTCCGCAACATCCTGAAAAAAGCACGCTCTTGCAGCGCATCCTCTCCCACGACGCCGATGAGGTCATGCCGCCCAAAAAAAGCGGCAAGAAAATCTCCGAGAAGGAAGTGGCTCTTTTAAAGCGCTGGATCGAGGAAGGGGCCGAATACTCGGGACACTGGGCCTATCAGAAGCCCGAGCTGGTGGAGCCCCCAGCGGCGAGCAACCCAGCGTGGAACAAGAGCCCGGTGGATCGTTTTTTATTCCAGAAGATGCTGAGCCAGGGACTTCATCCCAGCCCTGAGGCCGACCGCGCAGTGCTCGCCCGCCGCCTCGCTCTGGACCTCACCGGCTTGCCGCCCACGCCACAAGATGTGGCTTCCTTTGCGGCAGATACCGCTCCGAATGCATACCTTTCTTTCGTCGACAAATTGTTAGCCAAGCCAGCCTTCGGAGAACACTGGGCTCGCCTGTGGATGGACCTCGCCCGATACGCAGATTCCGCCGGTTACCCCAGCGACCCAGGCCGGAGCATCTGGGCGTTTCGCGATTACGTCATCCGCGCCTTTAACGAAAACAAACCCTTCGACCAGTTCACCATCGAGCAGTTAGCTGGAGATTTGTTGCCCCAACCCACTGAGGAACAAATCATCGCCACTGCGTTTCACCGCAACACGATGACCAACAATGAAGGCGGCACCTCCGACGAGGAATTCCGCAACGCAGCCGTCATTGATCGAGTGAACACGACGTGGGCCGTTTGGATGGGCTCCTCCATGGCGTGCGCTCAATGCCACACACATAAATTCGATCCCCTTACTCAAAAAGAGTACTTCAGCTTTTTTGCGATCCTTAACCAAACCGAGGACGCCGACCGCAATGACGAGGCGCCGTTACATCAGTTTTTCCTACCTGAAGAACAGAAACAAAAAAGTGCGCTAGAACAGCAAACCGCGTCTTTAGAAGCGCTCTTCAAATCTCCAAAACCCGAATGGAAACAAGGCTTTACAGCTTGGGACGCGGCCTACCCAAGGGATCTCAAATGGAACACACCCCACCCTTCTGAAGTCCGTTCAGAGAGCGACTCAAAGCTCACCGTGCGCGAAGACGGGTCCGTACATGTGGCGATCGGAGAAAAGGCGAAAGACAATTACACCCTCACAATCCCCGTTGAGGCGGGCGAACTCACAGGGCTGAAATTGAGCTCTGCTCCCGATGCAAAGCTTCCCGGCACAAGCGGAGCCTTTGTAGTGGATGCAATCCGCGTTAAATGGGTGCATGGCGAAACTCCGGGCAAGGACACTGAAGTGAAATTCAAAGCGGTTTTCGCCACAAGCGCCACTGGAGGATATGAACCACAAACCGTAGTGGGCCTCAAAGTGACGGACACGGCCAACGCACGCAATAAAGGCTGGTCGGTGGCTGCGTCGCCGAAGCCGCAGGCCCTGACGCTGCTGCCCGAAAAGCCAATCGCACTCAAAGCCGGCGACGTACTTCGCGTCGAACTCGACCAACGCTCGCGCAAAAAAGAGCAGCACCTCGCGGCGTTCACGCTCCGGTACACCGGCGATGCGCGCGTCGAAACTCTCGCGGCGACTCCCGTCAATTTACTCCCAGTATTGGCGCTTTTAGACGCGGCACGCTCCCCTCAACAAGCGACTCAGGCGCTCGACTACTACGTGCGCTCCCACGCGCCGGAAGCCCTCAACGAGCGCACCGAACTCGCGAGCGCAAAAATAAAGTTGGCCGCGCTCAAGCCCAACACAGTTCCAATCCTGCGCGAGTTAGGAGCAGAAAAAAAGCGCACCACTAAAGTCCAAATACGCGGCAATTATCTGAACCTCGGCGACGAAGTTCCCCCGGGCACTCCCAGCGTTCTCCCGCCCTTGCCAGCGGGCACGGTGCCCGACCGACTCGCGATGGCACGCTGGTTGGTCAGCCCAGAAAACCCGCTCACTGCCCGTGTCACGATGAACCGATTTTGGGAATCTCTGTTTGGTGTAGGCATCGTTCGCACCAGCGAGGAATTCGGAGCGCAAGGTGAAATGCCAGTGCACCCCGAGTTGCTAGACTGGCTCGCCCTCGAATTTGTGCGCAGCGGATGGAACGTTAAGGCGATGCTTAAACTGTTGGTGAACACAGCGGCGTACCGGCAAAACTCGGCGCTCACACCCGAGTTGGCGGAGACGGATCCTGAAAATCGATTTATGGCGCGCGGCCCACGCTTTCGACTAGGAGGAGAAGTGCTTCGGGATCAGTCGCTCGCGCTCAGTGGACTGCTGAGCGAGAAAATGTACGGAAAGGCCGTGCGCCCGCCCAAGCCAAGTATGGGTTTGAATACAGCTTTCGGGGGAGCCAACGACTGGGTCACCAGCACCGGGGAAGATCGCTACCGGCGAGCCATTTACACTGAAATTCGCCGCAACAGTCCCTACCCCAGTCTCACAACCTTCGATGCTCCCAATCGCGAAGTTTGCACCCTGCGCCGCAACCGCACCAACACGCCGCTCCAAGCGCTGGTGACACTCAACGATCCCGTTTACATTGAAACGGCTCAGGCGCTCGCGCGGCGTATTCTTAAAGAGGCCGCTCCAGAGCGCGAATCCCGCATCCGCTTCGCGTTCCACCTGGCACTGGCCCGAGAACCGGCCACGCAGGAACTCGCGCGTTTAAACCAGTTTCTCGAGCAGGCAAACGCCGGATTCACCACAGATCCTGAGCGAGCAAAAACCATGGCGACTGAACCACTCGGTCCCCTGCCCCCGTCCGCCGACGCCGTCGAATACGCCACCTGGACGACTTTTGCCAACGTTCTTCTAAATCTCGACGAAGTGCTGATGCGCCGCTAGCCCGCTGATTCCTATTATGAATATTCATACCTTTCTAAAAAATAGTGCTTTAGAACACAAGACCCGCAGGAACTTCCTAGCCACCGCTGGAAACTTCAGCCTCGGTGCCGTCGCCTTGGAAGCTCTACTGCGCAAAGATGCCCCCGCAGCCACCCTCGCCGATAATCCGCTCGCACCCCGTTCTGCCCCGCTCAAAGCCAAGGCGCGTAGCGTCATCTATCTCCACATGTCCGGCGGACCACCCAATCTGGACATCTTCGATTACAAACCTGAATTAGTGAAACGCTCTGGACAGGATTGCCCCGACGACTTCCTCAAGGGCCGTAAATTCGCCTTCACCACCGGCGTCCCCAAACTCATGGGCACACCGCGCTCCTTTGCACAATACGGTCCCGGCGGCATCTGGATGTCTGATGCCGTCCCGCACTTCCAACAGATTGCGGGAGACGTGACCGTCGTGCATTCCATGAAGACTGACGAGTTCAACCACGCTCCGGCGGAGTTGCTGCTCTACACCGGCTCACCGCGCCAAGGCCGCCCTTCGATGGGTTCGTGGGTCACTTACGGACTGGGCACAGAAAACGAAAATCTACCGGGCTTCGTCGTCCTTATTTCCTCTGGCGTCCAGCCCAGCGGCGGCCAAGGTTGCTGGGGCAGCGGCTTCATCCCGTCAGTTTATCAGGGCGTACAATGCCGCTCCAAGGGCGATCCCGTGCTGTACGTCACGGATCCCGCAGGAATGAACCGAGAGACCCGCCGCCAGACACTCGATGCGATCAAAGATTTAAACGAGCTTCAGAGTCGCGAGTTGGGGCATCCGGAAACCGCCACGCGAATCGCTCAGTACGAGCTGGCCTACCGCATGCAGGCCTCAGTGCCTGAAGTGATGGACATTTCAAAAGAAACCCCTGCAACGCTCGAGGCGTATGGCGCCAAGCAAGGAGAAGCCAGCTTTGCAAACAATTGCCTTCTGGCTCGACGCCTCGTCGAACAAGGGGTGCGCTTTGTGCAGCTTTTCGATTGGGGTTGGGACTTCCACGGTACGGGTCCGAGAGAGGATATCCGCGATGGGCTCACACAAAAAATGTCAGCCACAGACAAGCCAGTCGCAGCCCTCATCAACGACCTCAAACAGCGCGGACTGCTCGAAGAAACGCTCATCGTCTGGGGCGGTGAATTCGGACGCACCCCCTTCCGCGAAGGACGTACTGCGGGAGGTTCTGTGCTCGGACGCGATCATTACCCAGACTGCTTTTCCGTGATGTTAGCCGGGGGCGGAATCAAGCGCGGCTTCGCATATGGAAAAACGGATGAGCTTGGCTTCGGTGTCGCGCAGGAGCAAGTGCACGTCCATGACCTTCAGGCAACCATCCTGCATCAACTCGGGTTCAACCACGAGCAGCTCACCTACCGCTTTCAAGGACGGGATTTCCGCCTAACCGATGTCCACGGCAAGGTCGTCCAAGACATCTTGGCGTAAGCGCCCCGTCAACCGCAGCCTTAAGGCTTCGGAACGGGTGCTGGGTTCGGCTCGCCGGGCATCGCCTTTCCAAGCTCCAAATCGCTGATCTTCATCCCCTTGCGGTAACCATTGTTACCGTAAAATCCGGGCTTGTATTCGTCGACGTAGTCCACGGCCGCCTTCGCTGGAACGTCCATCTGTAATCCCCAGTAAACACCGTTCACAATCAAACGCCGCAAGCCTTCGCTTAGCAGATCATCGGCCGATCCCATCGTCGTGCACAGAATACGGTTCACATTGCCCGCTTCATTCTTGACCATGCGAGTCCACGCCACGGGCATCATCGGAGTGTTGATGTCCTGCTCGGCTTTGTCAGTGGCTCGCTTTTTGGGATAGGCTGCTGGCTGCGAATCGGGAGACATTCCAGCGAGCACTTGTCCACGAAGTAAGATCGTCGCGTCCTCTGGGGGATACGCCTCGTACACATCCGTAGTGCCGAAGACACCGCTCACGCCGTGCAACAACGATGAGCCTTCCGCTCCGGTTTCCACTACTCCACGGGTGGCCTCAGATTTGTGTTTCCCCCAATGACTCACCCACTTTTCACCCAGCATCGTCTTTCCAAAATCAGCCAGTCGGTTTTTTGCAAACGCGTGCGTGCTGGTACGCAACCCGATGATCGGCTTACCAGCCAAAACCGCTTTCTCAAATCGGGAAATCGCGTCCTCTGGCCAGTTACGGAACCGCAACGAAGTGATAAAAAGATCCGCTTTATCAAGGGGTTCAGGATCGCTAATCGAAGTTGTATCGTTTGGCGTGATGGTTCCGTCTTCGCTCGCGGAGAATAAAACGGTGCACTTGAAACCATGCTCCTGACTGAGAATTTTCGCTAGCATGGGCAGCGCTTCTTCCGAACGGTATTCCTCGTCGCCCGCAAGCAGGACGATGTGTTTACCGGTGCTCTTCCCCGCCTTAGGCTCAAGTACGAGAGAGTGTTCCGCAGCCTGGAGGGAGCCCACAGCACAGACCAGTGAATAGCCGAGAGCGAGGGGTAGTGTACGATAGCTTAGTGCAAGGTAGTTCATGGGTAAGGGTTTTGAAGGTTTAAGATGTGATGGGCACACGGGCAAGACGCGAATGTAAGGATCAACGAACGGCCTTCATTAACTCGCCAGCGGTCCACGGCGTGGTACGGCCCGCGATTTGTGCCCGCACCTTCGCGACCTCGGCAGCCTTCACAGCGGTGCCGTCATTTTGCCACTCTCGGCGCACGTAAGTAAGAAGCGCCGCCAGTTGCTCATCCGTAAAAAACGTAACGGCAGGCATCTCCATCTGCCACGTTGAACCTCCGACCTCAATGGGGCCAGTGAGCCCCTGAAGCACAATCCGGACGATTCTGTCTGGGGGACCGGTCACCCATTCAGAGTCCACCAGCGAAGGTGCCAAACCCGGCAATCCGGCTCCGTTGGCCTGATGACACGCGATACAGATGGTTCCGAAAAGCTCCTTTCCTTTGGCAAAATCGAGCTGTTCCCGCGCATTCAACGCTGCGGGCGGCGGCCTCCAGTCTTCTGGCAACGGCTTGCCCGACCAAGTGAGTTGCTTGCTGATGCGCTCCACCAACGGGAATTGAGCAGGCTTAAGCGACGCCTTTAAAGACACTAGAGCAGGTGACTCAGTCTGCAGTGCCACCGGTCGCGGTCCACTGCCGGATTTTGTTTTTTTGTTCTTATCAGGTGCCTTACCGGCCATTCCCTCGAGGCACGCGATCTGTTGCGGAGCGTTGGCAGGCAACGCTTGCACCAGGCCAAGAAGCTCTTCGATAGTCGCCGGGTTCCGTGCATTGAACACCAAGGCCGACAGACTCTTGAGAATACCGCTACTCACCAGCCATTTAACGTCGCTCGGAGGCAGAGCTAAAAGCTCTTTCAAATAAACAAACTCGTTGCCAGCTATTCCACTCACCACGCCTTCTGCGACCAGAGGCGAACCAGACTTCCGCAGTAATGCCGTTAATTGCGGCCTTATCTCGTCAGTGTTGCAGACCGCCAATTGGAACGCGGCCAGCATCTGCACTTCCCAATTTTTATCACTCACCAACCGCTGCAACTCTGGCAAGTAGGCCGCAGTTAAACCGGGCGGGACACTCGCTGGAGCCCCCTGTTTAGGTAACGCACTCCCCGTCTCAGACGCCCCCGCCGGAAGAAACGCGTATTGCCAAGAGGCCTCAGTCAAGAGGCGCACTCCAGCAGCACGGACACGCGCCTCTTTGTCTTCCAATGCCGCCTTCAACAACTCATGCGTCAGCGCGTGAAGCCCCTCTAACGTCCAAAGTGCCTGCACACGAGTTTGTAACGTAGACCCGTTACGAAAAAGCTTTTCGACTGCATCCACTACGGAGCGGTCGCCTTGCTCGACAATCATTCGCTGGGCGTTGTCCCGAACCCAGCCATTAGGATGCTCAAGCGACTTCACAAGTTCCTTGGGCGCAGACGGCAACGTCACCACCTTGGGAGACGTCCCGTCAGGTACAATGCGGTAAATGCGCCCGAGATTAATGGGCTGCTCCAACTTTCGCTCTTCAATATTAGCAGCCAAATAATACGACAGGAATACTTTATGCTGAATAATACCCCTCGCCATATCCACAATGTAGAGGGCTCCATCCGGTCCTGTCAGCGCGTTCACTGGCCGAAAACGCTCGTCCGTGGACGTCAAAAACTCGGACCCAGCATAGGCATTCTCGGCGGAAAGCGTTCCTCCGTTTTCCTTTAAAATGAGACGCTTCAGCAAATTACCAGCCGGTTCTGGGACGAAAGCATTGCCGCGAAAGTCCGCCGGAAACAGGTCGCCCCGATAGATCCCCGGGCCACAAGTAGCAGTCGTCGCCGCCTGGGATCCGTCTTCTCGCAGGCCCTTTGGGAGGTAGCCACGGTTGATCCCCGGAGTGGCATGACCCGGCCAAACCACCTGATCCTTTATCAACTGCACGTTGATCGCCGTTTTGTCTGCAAGGCGCGCATTGCGGGCGTACCAAAGTGGCGGCACTAAATCCACTCGGAGCAGATCGCTATTATAATTAAAATACTGCCTCCCCCAATCATCTTGGGTCCGGCCCCACTGCCCTGATTTTCCAGCAGGCGTACTGGAGAATACGCCTTGCTCAAAGCGATACTTTAAATTGTGAAGACTGAAGGTGATCCAATTATCCAAAGCATACAGGGGACTGTTCGGAAGATACTCGGGTTGGCCGCCTTCCTTACCCACTGCATCATCCACTAACTCGCTGACATCCGCAACGCCGTCGCCTTTTGAGTCTCGGTAGTAAGTAAGATTGGGCGGCGTGACCACGAGCACCCCCTCGCCCACGGCCTGGACAGCGCGCGGCATGACTAAACGGTCCACGAATACAGTCGCCTTATCGTACGTGCCGTTGCCCTTGGTATCCTCAAGCCGCTTGATACGCCCTACGGCACGATCCTCGCCGTTCGCCTCCATGTCCGGCATGTAGCCAATCATTTCCACCACATACATGCGTCCCTTTGCGTCCCAACTAATCGCCACGGGAGACTCCACGAGGGGCTCAGAGGCGACGACTTCAATCTTAAAACCGGCTGGGAGCTTAAAAGTTTTCACCGCTTCCTGCGCGTTCAAAACCGCTGGAACTGGGGGACGAAACGGGCGCTCCGGTTCCACAGGACCTCCACCCTGACGCCGTTTCACGTAAGCACCGCTGGGTGTTAAAACAGTTGCCGGCGCAACAGGAGAAACAACTGCGGGCTCAGATTTAACTGCGGCAGTTAACTTTACAGAATTAACCTCAGCCGCTTGAGCCTGGAACTGGACAAACGCGATGAAAGTCGAGAATAAGAAAGATAGCCGAGTGTAAGATTGTTTCATTGGAGGGAGCTGCGGTCACAGCACACGTGATTTAACTTCGAAACCGGACTTTTGCTAGAGACCTTCACACACGAAGTGCCGTTGTGGCATTGACGAATGGGTGATTGCCTCTGTTTAGTTTGTCTGCGGAGAGGCAGACCGCAGTCTACAGAAGCCTGCCCTTCAAACCATACACTCCACATTTAGAATCATGATCAACATTGGCATTAACGGTTTCGGGCGGATTGGACGCCTAGTCTTTCGCGCAATCTGTGACCAAGGACTTCTTGGCAAAGAAATCAACGTAGTCGCGGTGAACGATTTGGTTCCTGCGGACAATCTCGCTTACTTGGTGAAGTACGATTCCACTCAGGGGAAATTCGCTGGGGAAGTACATAGCGCGAAGAGCTCACCGGATATGCACGAAGACGATGTTCTCGTCGTCGACGGCCATCGCATCCAATGTCTGGCTGTGAAAGAAGGCCCCAAAGCCCTCCCCTGGAAAGCGTTAGGAGTCGACATTGTAATCGAATCCACTGGACTCTTCACCGAAGCCGAGAAGGCGCACGGCCACATTGAAGCCGGCGCAAAAAAGGTAATCATTTCCGCGCCAGCCAAAGGTGAAGACATCACCATTGTAATGGGAGTGAACCACGAGAAGTACGAGCCTGCCAATCACCACATTATTTCAAACGCTAGCTGCACGACCAACTGTCTTGCACCAGTGGTGCATGTTCTTTTGAAGGAAGGCTTCGGAGTGGAAGAAGGTCTTATGACGACCGTTCATTCCTACACCGCGACCCAAAAAACTGTCGACGGCCCCTCCAAGAAGGACTGGAAAGGTGGCCGTTCCGCCGCAATCAACATCATCCCCAGCACCACTGGCGCAGCACGCGCCGTAGGTTTGGCGATACCCGAAGTAAAAGGGAAACTCACTGGGATGTCTTTCCGCGTACCGACGCCGACAGTTTCAGTGGTCGATCTCACGCTCAAAACCACCAAGGCAACTACCTACAAGGAAATCTGCGCCGCGATGAAGCACGCGTCAGAAACTTACCTCAAGGGAATCCTCGCCTACACGGAAGATGAAGTGGTTTCCTCCGACTTCATTCACGACACGCACTCGTCCATCTTCGATGCGACCTCAGGTATCGAGTTGAACGCCAACTTCTTCAAGCTAGTCAGCTGGTATGACAACGAATGGGGTTACTCCAACCGTTGCGTCGATCTGGTGCGCCACATCGCCGGAAAATAATTAAACGCAGTCTCACTTAAATGCCGTTCTGCGCCGCCGAGGTTTCCCCCCGGCGGCGCCAGCTTTTACATCCACCTCGTTTCGCCAAAATCTCCGACAATGTCCAAACTATCAGTCCTCGACCTTTCTCTTTCGGGCAAACGCGTGCTACTGCGAGTCGATTTCAATGTTCCCACCGAAGAGCGTGACGGCCTTACGCACATCACCGACGACAACCGCATCAAGGAAAGCCTGCCCACCATCCAGCATCTGCGTAGCGCTGGGGCAAAGGTTATCCTGATGGCGCATTTCGGCAGGCCAAAGGGCAGCGTGAACTTGAAGTACACGCTACGTCCCGTCGCCCAACATCTCTCGCACTTAATCGATTCACCCGTCGCGTTCTCACCTCAAACCGTGGGGCCCGAGGCGGCGGCTATGATCGCCGACATGCACAACGGCGACGTGTTATTGCTGGAAAACGTCCGCTTCCACGCTGGGGAAGAAGCGAACGACGAAGCCTTTGCAAAAGAGCTCGCATCCCTTGGCGACGTCTTCGTCAACGACGCTTTCGGGGCGGCGCACCGTGCGCACGCCTCCACAGCAGGAATCGCCCATCAGCTTCCTCAAGCGGCGATGGGACTGCTCATGGCCAAGGAACTAAAATATCTCCAGGGTGAACTAACCTCGCCCGCTCATCCCTTTGTTGTGATTCTTGGTGGTTCGAAAGTTTCCGATAAAATCGGCGTCATCAAAGCCCTGATGGAAAAGGCCAACACCTTTCTCATCGGCGGCGCCATGGCGTACACATTCTTCCGAGCCCTTGGCATTCCAACGGGCAACAGTCGCGTAGAAGCCGACAAAGTCGATCTCGCAAAAGAGATCCTCGCGTTGGCGGAAGCCAAAGGAGTCCGCTTCTTACTCCCGGTGGACAATATCGAAACTCAGGAAATTAGCGCGACAGCACACCCACGCCCCACAGGATTGGTATCACCCGCCAAGGGAGTTACCGATGGATGGGAAGCCGTGGACATCGGACCTGAGACCATTGAGCGTTACAAGCATGAGATCGCCGGAGCCAAGACGATCCTCTGGAATGGTCCAGTGGGAATTTTTGAGCTCACGCCCTTCGCCACGGGAACCCGCTCCATTGCAGAGGCAGTGGCGGAGGCTTCAGCCCATGCTGTAACCATCATCGGTGGAGGTGATTCTGTTACGGCAGTAAAGCAGTTTGGATTTGCAGACCGCGTTTCATTTTGCTCCACTGGCGGCGGCGCCTCTCTCGAATTGATCGAAGGCAAGACGCTTCCGGGCGTTGCCGCCCTGACAGATAAAGCGTAAATCTTAGCCCAAGTTTCACTCTGAACCGGAGGCTCGCAAAGGCCTCCGGTTCTCAAAAGCAACCACCCCGATGCGAAAAAAGATCATAGCGGCCAACTGGAAGATGAACATGCTTGTGAGCGAGGCTGAAGCCTTTCTGCACACCTTCATGCACGAAATCGGCGGAGAAAATTCCGTTGAAATTGTTATTGTGCCTCCTTTTACAGCTCTCTCCAGAGTTTCCGAAATTCTTGGTCGCGATCAAAAAGCAAAGCTCGGTGCGCAAAATATGCACGGGGAAAAATCAGGAGCGTTCACCGGGGAAGTCAACGCTGCGATGCTCCGTGAACTCTATGTGCGCTACGTCGTTCTGGGCCACAGCGAGCGTCGGACTCTTTTTGGAGAAACGGATGAAATCGTCAACCACAAGGTTCGCGCCGCCATTGACGCCGCCCTCCGCCCGATTGTGTGCATTGGCGAGACTCTCGCTGAGCGCGACGCGCATCAGGTCGAGGCCGTCCTGCGCCGTCAAATTGAGGGCAGCCTCCACGGGGTAAACGCCCGCGAGTTGGCCGAGATTGTGATCGCGTACGAGCCAGTCTGGGCGATTGGCACTGGCCGCACCGCAACCCCACAACAGGCCCAGGAAGCCCATGCATTCATCCGTAGGACACTCTCAGAACTCTGGGATGCGCCCACCGCGGAAAAAGTACGGATTCAATATGGCGGCAGCGTGAAACCCCAGAACGCAGCGGAGTTGATGCGCGAGAACGACATCGACGGGGCGCTGGTGGGCGGTGCCAGCTTGGATCCGAGAGGTTTCGCTGACATCGTCAAAGCAGCTGCAGCGCTATAGGACCGTGCAACCTCGGGACACGTCCCCGAAAGCATACCAAGCCCGAATGGTTTCTATCCCCGCAGCCTATCCCGTAGGTGCGGAGCCAACGGGAGAAGGCCGTCCTATCAACGTCGGCTTGCCAACCAAATCCCCTCCTGAAGGGCGTGCATGACTTGGCGCTGGTCGTCCGTGCCATCCAAAAATCCATTCAAGTGGAGCATTCCATGAACCGCGTAAAGGGCCGCTTCCTCCAAAGTGGAATGGCCATATTCCCCAGCACAACGCATTGCGGTTTGCGCGCTGATGATTATCTCTCCGTGCTCAAATGTAATGACATCCGTCGCACCAGGAATGTTCATAAAGTCGCGATGGATCTGAGCGATGCGCCGGTCGCTCACCAGCGACACGACGACTTCCTCTAAAGAACGAAGCGCGTACACGCCATCCGCCGAATGAACAGCGCATAGAGGCAGAGCGCGAAGCAATCGGGCTTCAAGCGCAGCGAGGTCCAGCACAACGGAGCGCTGGCGGTTCAACAGCACGAGGTCTGGCAGGCGCTTCGAAGAAGGCTCAACCATGCCGCTCTCTCCTATCGGGGTCGGAAGCACCACCAGAACCGTTACGCTCCAGGAGATGCGACTCTCGCTTAGGAGTGGATTTGGGATAGGCAATCCTGGAATGCATCATGCTTCGGAGAGTACGCTTGAAGCTTTCGGCAACTTCCGCCAATTCGTTGAGA
Source organism: uncultured Spartobacteria bacterium (assembly GCA_903919125.1). Classification (GTDB taxonomy): domain Bacteria; phylum Verrucomicrobiota; class Verrucomicrobiia; order Chthoniobacterales; family Chthoniobacteraceae; genus Chth-196. The sequence goes on from CAIXGS010000046.1 coordinate 86,801, forward strand.
CGCAAGTCGCACTCCTTTAACTCTCCCTGCGCGAGCCTCTTTTGAATCATCTCCTCGACCAGCTGATCGATCCTGTGCGGGGTCGTCTTCTCCATCGAACGCGACGCGCTCTCAATGGAATCCGCCAAGCTAACAATAGCGCACTCTCTAGTTTGAGGCTTTGGCCCGTGGTAACGAAAAGATTCCTCGCGGACCTCGGGAAAATCTTCTTCGTCGGGCGTAGCGCCGAGGGCATCCGTCCCCGCGCGCAAAGCCTCGGCCTGCTGCAGCGCCTTGCGGTAAAAATAATAAACCGTAGAGGTGCCGTGATGCTGCTGAATGACGTCTATGATTTCGCGGTTGAGCCGATGTTTGATCGCCAAGTCGACCCCTTCCTTCACGTGCGCCACAATGACCAAAGCACTCATCGTGGGCGCGAGATCAGCATGTGCGTCACGGCCGTGCCTCATATTTTCAACGAAATACTCCGGCTTCACTAACTTCCCAATGTCGTGAAAATAGGAACACACCCTCGCCATCGCCGCGTTCGCACCGATGGATTCCGCCGCGGCCTCAGCCAACTGCGCGACCATTAGGCTGTGGTGATAAGTGCCCGGCGCGTCCAATGTCATACGCTTGAGCAAGGGGTGATTTAAATCCGCCAGTTCCAACCACGTAATAGGTGTGGTAATGCCAAAAAGAGACTCCAAAACTGGCAATATCCCAGAGATCAAAAGTGCGGCGCCAACACCGCTAAAAAGCGTGGCGAAAACCTGCCATCCGATGGAATCCCAACGTGTCAGCGCAATGTTGCTCCAAAGCAAAGGACCGATCTGTCCCATCAATAAGTCCAATACAAGAGTGGTGCACCCCACCACGATCCCAGCCTTAAGCAGTCCGGACCTGCGCCGAACATCCTTGGTCATCAACGCTGCGGCAAACCCGCTAATCATACCAACGACCAAAGCCCTCGCATTGAGCCCCCCATTGAGCATCGCGCCAAAAAGACTACCAAAAATCGCCAGCACGACACCCAAGCGCTGTCCCAACAGCATCGAGATCAGCATTGGACCGAATGCGTAGGGGAGGATCAGTTCCCAAAACTGCTTGCGATCCAAGGCACTCCAATCTGCACCGGAGGGCACATTAGCTTCTAGTGCTGCGAGTGAGATCCAGCGCACGACTTGGACATGCAGAACAAGCGTTCCAAATATAAGGAGCAGGCGCGAGTTATCGGCCCAAATCTTGGAGTGGTTCATCCAAAGCAAAGCCACCGCCATGAAGTAAACGAGGACCTGCACCAGTAAGCGCTCTGCCGCGCCGGGCTCTCCACTGGAAACCGAATGCATTAACGCAGCGCCGAGCAGTAGCACGATAAGCGCCTTCGCGAGAAATCCGAAACGCAGCGTGTCCAGCAACTCACTACTGCGCAACCTGCGGCGCCACTTCCCGGAGGCGAGTCCGCGGCGAATCAGGCGTTGTCTGGCGAAAAAAGCGAGCATACAGGAAAGAATATCGGACTAGCGAACCTTACTGGGTTCGCCGGTGCCACGGTGACTACGATAAGCCCGGACTATGGATGCAACCAATTCGTGTCGAACGACATCCTTGTCATCAAAATGACAAATCCCAACCCCCGGAACCTCTCGCAAAGCTTGCAGCGCCTCAACCAAACCCGAACGACGATTCGATGGCAGATCAATCTGAGTTTGATCACCCGTAATCACACATTTAGACCCCAACCCGAGGCGGGTCAGAAACATGAACATTTGCTCGGTGGTAGTGTTTTGTGCCTCGTCCAAAACGATGAACGAGCCCGCCAACGTGCGGCCCCTCATATAGGCCAAGGGCGCAATTTCTATCACATTACGCTCTAAACAACGCTGCATCTCCTCAGGCTCCAACATATCCTGAAGCGCGTCATAAAGCGGACGCAAGTACGGCATAATTTTCTCCTTCAAGTCGCCCGGTAAAAATCCCAAAGCCTCCCCTGCTTCCACCGCTGGGCGCGTCAAAATAATGCGAGACACCAACTCCTTTTTCAGCGCGGCCACGGCCATCGCCATTGCCAGATAAGTTTTACCAGTGCCCGCCGGACCCACTCCAAAAACAATGTCGTGCTCCTGAATGGATTGCACGTACACACGTTGGTTCTCCGTTTTAGGAATCACTGCAGCGCGCCGAGAACCGACCGTCAAACGCGTCTGGCTCAACTGATCCAACCCCGCATTACTGGGTTCTTGAATCGAGCGTAATGCGTACTGAAACTCTTGGCGCCGGATGGGCACACCGTTGCGCCTAGCCTTCTCCAATTGCGCAAACAACCGACGCACCTGATCCACCGCTACATCAGAGCCCTCCACTCGGAGCCAGCCTTCGCGAGTGGTCAAGCGCACTGAAAGCTCTTGCTCTAAAACCTTAAGCAATCCCAAGTCGTTGCCGAACAACGACTGAAGAGTCCGGGCGCTTTCAAACTGCAGCGTTTCAACTCCTGTCATAAAGTCGGATGCCGGTGCGTTTACCGGAATCCATAGGCGAGCGACCAAACGGTGCGCTCCTCGGTGGACTTCTCCACCTCAACGAGTAGGTAGTAAGTACCGGTGCGTTTCGGGCGAATCTTCGCAGCGGCCTTTTGGCCTTTTTGCCAAAACTCATCTTCCACTAATTTCCCGTTCTTATCGTAAATATGAACCGAGATGGTGGCGCCCTTGCTGTCCGTGCCCATCCAGAACCAGTAATCGTTTCCCTTGAAAAGTTGATGAGGAATGGGAAGCGGTTGGCCGGCTGCAAGATCGCCGCCCCAGCGCTCTTCCCGCACCGTAAAACCTTCCTTCACGGCTGGCTGCGCCGCCTCAAGCGCATAAGAAAGCGCCTCCACTATTGTGCCGCCTCGAGCGCTTTGCAGCCCGTTATCAAGAAGGGCCGCCGCCATTACTGAAATCGCCAGAATTTGTCGTTTCACAATATCGGTTCTTTTAAAGCCCCTTTGCGCTCACGGCAGTGACCAATTCTCCACAAATCCGACCGATCTCTGCCACGGCCTTTACTGGGATCTCACCATCCCCCTTGCCCATCAGCGGTTGAATTTCGCTCAATCCTGCAAGAATTTTCACGATCACTGGGAGGCTCTTTGCCGCATCAGGAAGAGCCTGCAACCGAAGATTGAAATGTTCCACCAATACCGGTTGGTACAACAACTCCGCACCGTCTTTGGAGAAACTCTTTGAGACCACCGTCGAGAGCGCCTCAGTGCCACGAATCCAACCACCCAGACTCACCAACTGCGCAAGTGAATCGCTATTAAGCTCCTGCATTGCCTGGCGCACATCAGAAAGTGCCAGATCGAGTTCCTTCCTCACCTCTACCCAGCGGCGCTTTTCCGCGAACTCCACAATCGAATTCGCACGGCGACTCACCGCTTTTTCCACCCCTATGGTCTTCGCCAGAGTCCGCACACTATTGCCAATGGCCTTCACCTCTTCCGCATTCTCTGCCTCCACCGCGACGAACCCGTCCGCAATCACAATGCCCAGTAACAGCGAAATCTGTTCTTTGCCGCCGCTGGGCGAAGCAACCCCTTTTTGAGGGCGCACCACCTCAGCCCAACCCTGCTTGCCAAGTTTATCTAGGGCGGAGAACACTTCACTGGGCACCGGTACAACAACTTGTTCGACCAGATTGGTCGCCTTGGGAAACTCCTTTAAGGCAATACTTTTGGCGGGCTGGTTGGCAAGTAAGGCGCTGGAGAGGCTCACGCAACTCAAGCAAACTTTCAGCGCGAACTTTGCCGCGGCATGCAGCCGGGTTGCCGACGCCGCGCCGGTACGCGCGCAGAGGAATCGTTGTTTCATAATCTTTGAGCTTATCAGCATCATCTATCCTAAAAAAAACTCAACCTCGCCTTTTTCGCAAAGCGCAGACTCAAACTCTGCGGCGCGAACCAAGATTTGCTAGACCACCTTGCCGCTCCAACGGAGTTTCTGACGTAGCACTTCAAAAAAGGGTAATCCCAAGGGAAAAACAAGCCGCAACATCTGCCTAGAACGCCTGCAACGAATGAAATCACCCGCCTCTAGGGGGAAGGGAGTTCGGCCGTCCAGAGTCAGGCACACCCCAGGTTCAGTCGCTTCCGGATGGACGGTGATAGTGGAACGCTCGCTGATGATCACACTCCGGTTGGTAAGCACATGTGGACAAATTGGGGTCACCACAAAAACGCCGGAGTCCGGAGCAAGAATGGGCCCTCCCGCGCTCAAGGAGTAAGCCGTAGAACCCGTGGGCGTGGCCACAATTAATCCGTCTGCATTGTACTCAGTGAGTTCAACCCCATCGATATGCACCTCCAAGCGGATTACAGTCGAACGCTCGCCCCTGGACAAAACCATTTCGTTAAGCGCCCTCCCCTTCCAAAATGTTTTCCCAAAACGAACCACCTCAATCGAAAGCAAAGTGCGCTCGCTGAGTACGACACGCTCCTCAAGTACGTCCGCCAGTACTCGCTTAAAATCTCCGGCACCCGCGCCCGTTAAAAAACCGAGAGTTCCCGTGTTGATCCCCAAAATGGGAGGAGCAGGGAGCGTTCCTTCATGAACCACTTGGAGGAGCGTACCATCGCCGCCTAGGACGACTAAAAGGTTACATTGCTTAAAGAGAGATTTGACCGTCAACTCAGAGTTGAGCCCTAACAACTGAGCAGTAACACGATCGAATAAGACCTCTCGCCCCGCACTCCGCAGCGTCTCAGCCGCAGTCGCAAGCAACTCCGCGGCAAATGGTTTAGTGCCGTTAGCGATGAATCCTACCGTTTTCCAATCCATGCGAGAAATTCTACGTTACCATCCCCACCTTTAATCGGGGACTCTAAAATGGCGCGCCACTCCAGGCTAGGATGTTGAGCGACCCAATCTCGAATTCGCTCCACAGCCTTTTGATGGAGCAAAGGGTCTCGGACCACTCCACCGCGCCCGACCTCCTCGCGCTGCAATTCAAACTGCGGCTTAATCAACACAACCGCCATTCCACCCGCTCTGACCCGTGCAAACGCTGCCGGAAGAATGAGCGTCAGAGAAATGAAAGACACGTCGGTAACCAGCAAATCGACAAGCTCCGGAACTTCGGCTTCGCCCAAATAACGGCAGTTTAATTTCTCAAGAACCACCACGCGCGCATCGCTGCGAATCCTCCAATCCAACTGCGAATGCCCAACATCCGCAGCATAAACTTTTGCCGCTCCGTGTTGGAGAAGACAGTCGGTGAAGCCGCCAGTCGAGGCACCCACGTCCAAACACACTTTTCCTAATACCTCAATTCCAAAGCCTTGCAGCGCCCCTTCCATCTTCAATCCGCCTCGCCCCACGTAGCGCGGCCCTGCCTCAAGAGCAACCTCCGCCTCAGCCTCCACACGACTCCCCGGTTTGTCCAACCGCTGACCGGCCACCGTCACCTGCCCCGCCATGATGGCCCTCTGCGCCCGCTCGCGGCTTTCAACTAGGCCGCGTTCCACCAAAAGAAGATCGAGGCGCTGTTTCATCAATCAAAAGTATTTTGACGCTTCCCATGCGCAACCCTACTCGTCGGGAAGATCATCGGCTTGGGTAACACGCAGCACTTCTTCAATGGTCGTCTGCCCTCGCAACACTCGCCGCCAGCCGTCGGTACGCAACGTGCCCATGCCATCCAATACCGCACGGGATTTCATTTCCGTGCCAGTCGCCTTCTTGACGACCAAGCGACGCAACGGCTCAGTGAGCACGCAAATTTCGTAGATCGCGGTGCGCCCGCGATACCCTGTTTGCCGGCAATGCTCGCAACCCTTGCCCTTGTATAACACGGTCCCCGGGGGCACGACGAAACCCAGTTCACGCAAATACTCCTCGGGATATTCAGCTGGCTCCTTACAATGCACACATAGCGTTCGCACAAGACGTTGCGCCAGGAATGCGCGCACGACGCTCGCCAACAAAAATGGCTCAATCCCCATGTCCAGCAAACGCGTGATTCCCCCCACCGCGTCGTTGGTATGCAAAGTGGAAAACACCACATGCCCAGTCATCGCGGCGCGAATCGCGATTTCCGCCGTCTCGAAGTCTCGAATTTCTCCCACCATTACCACGTTGGGATCCTGACGCAAAATCGCGCGCAGGCCGTTGGCAAAAGTCAGATTGATCTCCGGCTTCACGTCGATCTGCGACACACCCGCAAGCCGGTATTCCACCGGTTCTTCGATGGTGATAATTCGGCGGACTACCGAGTTGATCGACGTCAGAAAAGAATACAAGGTCGTCGATTTTCCAGAACCCGTCGGACCCGTCACCATGATAATCCCGTTGGGCAACACCAAAAGCGCCTGAGCAATGCGCAACTGCTCCGGGGTCATGTCGAGACGATCCAGTCCAAACTGCAGCGTCTCGCTACGGCTCAAGAGACGCAGGGAAATGCTCTCTCCGTTGACTGTAGGGATGGTCGAGACACGCACATCGATCGCGCCACCAGGAGTTTGCAAATTAATACGCCCATCCTGCGGCAAGCGGCGTTCTGCGATGTCCATGTGCGCCATCACTTTAAGACGCGAAATAATCGCGCTCTGCAATCGGCGCAACTGAGGCGGAACCGCTACTTCGTGCAAAATGCCGTCGATACGATAGCGAATGCGCAAATCGTTTTCCAAAGGCTCGACGTGAATGTCTGTGGCGCGTTCGTGGATGGCCTCGCGGATGATCTGGTTGACGAACTTCACCACGCTCGCCTCGGGATCGTCGCTGGCAATGTCGTGCGCCTCCTCACGATCTTCCTGATTATCGTAGCGCGTGGATTGAAGCAATTCCTCAAGCGTCTCGGCTCCAACACCGTACAACGACTTAATCGTCCTTAACAGCGGCCCCCTTGCGCACAGAACCCATTCCACGCGGCGCCCCGGCAAGTTCTGCTCAGCCAAACGGCGGGCTGAGATATTGAAAATATCGTACGTCGCAATCCGAACCAATTTGTCTTCGATGCGCAGCGGCAAAATGTGGTGCTTAAACACCAAGCGACTCGGAAGCAATTCCAGAACAGCGCGCTCTACCTGTGCTGACTCCGCTGCCACGTATTCCGTGCGGGCCATTTTCGCCAACTCCTGAGCGAAATGAACCTCGTCAATTTTCCCCGTATCCAAGGCGGCCACCGTCCAACTCCCGCCGGGAACCGGAGCAAGCGCGGCGATTTCCCGCGCCTCCTCGATAGTCGGCACTCCGCTCGCCTGCAACAATCCCACCAATGCTTGGCGCGCACTCATCGCAAATAGACTAGGAAGCAGACTGCTTCGTCTGGGCCTTTGGAGTCTTACCCTTTGGTGCCGCTGGTTGCTCCACTGGGGTGACTACTGGAATCGTGACGGGCTCAGAAGTCGCCGCTTTGGAAAAATCTCCTCCCTGTTGTACAGCCGAGGGATCAGCGCGGAAGCTCTTGATTGGCGGCTTCGGTTGGCCTTTTTTCGCAGGCGGTGGAGGAACCGTTAACTCATCTTCCAGGTTCACTGGAATATTGAGAGGCTTCATATTCCGATCACGCACATCGTATGTATCTTCTGGCCCGACTGTCACAGAAGGACGAATTAATACAACAAGCTCGGTCCTGGTCTTCGACCTCGAGGTGCTACGGAACAAACCTCCCAACAATGGGATCTTTCCGAGCACCGGAATACCGTCTGTATTTTTGTCACGACGATCCTTAATCAAACCGCCCAAAACAAGCGTCCCTTCGTTGGGCACCATCACTGAAGTCTGAATCTGGCGATTGGAAATAACAGGGTAATCATCGTTTCCAATCTTTGTATTCCTAGTGACTTCCGCAAGTGTCTGAGCCACCTCAAGGTACACCTCCTTATCGCTATTAATCAACGGAACTACTTGGAGATCCAAATTCACGTCGATATAGCTCACCGAATTCTGCTGGACCAGATTCGAACCGGTGCCAAGTCCCGACTGGGTCCCCTGAATAACCGCAATACGTTCGCCACTAATAATTTGTGCTTTTTTGTTATTACTCGCAAACAAGCTCGGACGCGAAGTTACCTTGAATTTACTTGTCGACTCGAGCGCAGTTACCAATGCCCCTAAGGAATCGCCTACCGAGACAAAACCTCCCAGTCCTCCAGCACCTCCGGAAACAGCTCGGGTCACCGCAGTGTTGGAGAGCAACTGCGATAGGTTGAGGGCGCTCGAATTGCTGGTAAGATTAGCAATGGTCCCCACGCTTGAGCTACTGGTGCCAACGTTGATTCCATCGAGCACTCTCCGATTGCCATTGTGCAAAATATAGCTGGCACCAAATTGCTCACCTTCTGTAAGGGTAAGCTCTCCGATAACCGTAGTGAGCATCACCTGCGGCGTTCGCACATCCAACTGTTGCAGGATGTTACTGACTTTTTCCTTAATGTCAGCACTACCAATCACCAGAATCGCATTGCGCCGCTTATCCGCCATGATCCGTGCATTTCCAACTAGCACCGTCTGCGGAACAATCTCACGCGGCTCCGTCTGCAAACTCATCGACTGCGCCGAGGATGAGCCGCCTAAACCACGACTACTCTGATTTCCGAAGGTCGAAGGGGTCTGCGCCGGTGTCGGAGATTGTGCCCGCTGCCCCTGTGTTCCTGTGGCTCCCGTGGCTCCCGTGGCCCCAGTATCCTTCGTGCCAGGATCCGAGACCGCCTTTACAAGAGCGTCCAAAATATCGCCTGCAGAAACGAATTTTAGAGGAATCAGCAGCGGCTCACTGAAAGGCACGTCCCTGTCAAAGTCCTCTACGAGTTTGCGTATAATCGGTAAGTTAACGGGCCGACTTACCACATAGATCCGGTTAGTGCGTTCATCAGCCGTAAGGCGAACCTTTCCTGCGAGCATGGATTCCTCGTTCATGCCGCCGATTTCAACAGTGGTCAGCTGGCTCGCAGGCGCCGGTGCCGCTCCTGGCTGCGCTCCCGGTTGCGGTGGTGCAGCAGGACGTGGGGCGCTCGGAGCAGACTGAGGAGTCTGAGTCTTTTCAAAGAGCTTCTCCAGCATTTGAACCACGTCTTTCGCCGAGGCGCGCTGCAGAGAAATAAACTCCCCTTCCACGTGGGTGGGCTCCAGATCCGCCGCGCGGATAATCCGCATCAAGCCCCGCAAAATCGCCGTATTTTCAGTGATGATTAACGCTTGAGCCTTGGGCAGCGGCACAATGTTTGGCCCGTACTCCTGACGGGACGGCGGCATCGCTTGCTGCAACACCTGCGCCATTTCTGTTGGATCCGCATAACGCAGTTTGACCAAATACATGATCACCTGTTCGTTATCAGGTATAGGTTCGGGCTCTGCCAGGATGGGCACACCGACCTGGCGCGGGGAACGTCCGATACCCGTTGCCTTGACCAAATTAGGATCCGTATCCGAAGGCACCAAATGGTAACCGTTCATCAACAGGGTGATTTCAATAATCCGAATAGCCTCTTCCTTGGGAACTTCCGGCACGTTGATATTCACCTGCCCCTGCACGGTATTATCATAAATAAGCCGTTTGCCCACCAACAGCTCATATTGAGAAAGCACATCACGCACGTCCGCGTTGGGAAATGTAAGCTTCACCATTTCTCCCTGGGCGCGGTCCGCCTGCGCATAAAGAGCAACAGGCACGGATACGAGACCCGCCAAAAAAGAGGCGATAGCGACCGCTGGAAATAACAACAGATAAGGGCGCAAGGGGAGTGGCATGGGGCTAGGCGACAACTGTCCTGTGCAATTCTCACTCTGGCAACTGCCAACTCGCAAAAACCTGCACGGGCTAGATCACGAAACGCGCCCACTCTCTAAGCCGAGAAGGGGCGCGCCCGTTGTGATAATGACAAAACGTTTGTTAGACGTGCTTCACGTCACGCCATTGTCCCTGCTTAGCGGAGTCCAGCACAGCGTCACAAACATACTGAGTTTCCAAAGCGTCGCGGAAAGTCGGCGCTGCGGGGACTCCGTCTGCGATGCCTTGGAAAAAGTCCGCAACTTGATGAACGAAAGTGTGCTCGTAACCAATCTGCAAACCGGGAACCCACCACTTGCTCATGTAGGGATGATCGCCGTCGGTCACGTGGATCGAACGCCAAGCGCGTAGATTGCCCCGATCGCGGTGATCAAAGTACTGCAACCGATGCAGGTCATGCAGATCCCAAGCGATGGAAGCGTGCTCCCCGTTGATTTCAAATGTGTACAATGCCTTGTGCCCGCGAGCGTAGCGAGTCGACTCGAAAGTCGCCAAGGACCCATTCGCAAACCTCGCCAGAAACGCGCAGGCGTCGTCGATCTTCACCTCCTGCTTTTCCCCGGTGAGGGTGTGCGTACGCTCCTTAATGAAGGTCTCAGTCATCGCAGTGACAGAGTCAATATTGCCGTTGAGCCACAGCGCCGTGTCGATGCAATGCGCCAACAAGTCACCCGTCACCCCAGAACCAGCAGCCGCCGCGTCCAAACGCCACAGTCCGGCCCCGCCTTGGGGAAGTTCAGCGCTGATAGTCCAATCCTGCAAAAACTTTGCACGGTAATGGAAAATCCGCCCCAAGCGCCCTTCGTCGATCAACTGCTTGGCGAAGGTCACTGCGGGAGCGCGGCGATAATTGTACCAAACCATATTGGCGACTCCTGCCTTCTCGATTTCGCGAACCATTTCCTCGCCCTGCGGCCCGTCCATGGAGAGGGGCTTTTCGCACATGACCATCTTTCCGGCGCGAGCGGCGGCGATGGCAATTTCGGCGTGAGAATCGTTTGGAGTGCAGATATCGATGACATCAATATCACTGCGCTCGATGAGTTTACGCCAATCCGTTTCGGAGCTCTCCCAGCCCCAGCGCTCGCAGTAATCCTTCAGCTTGGCTTCATCGCGGCCACACGCGGCTTTGAGCACGGGCTTAATGGCTAAATCAAAAAAGTTGGTTACCTTGCGGAAGGCGTTCGCATGGGTACGCCCCATGAAGCCGTACCCGACGATACCGACGTTGAGTGTTTTTTTAGACATGATCAGATAGTTAGAGGGGTTTCTAAAAATTAAAGCAGGCTTTTAGATATTCCAGCCGTGTGCGTTGCGCACTTTTAGCATGGCGGCGAGAATTGTATTCCAAGTCTGCTGCGACTCCAGCAATTCATTGGAGAACATGCAACCGTCCCAGCAAATATGCTGCAACCCGCGCTGTGCGGCTCCCTCGAGCCAGAACCCGGCGCAATGGGCGATGTCGAGCTTGCCGTTTGGATCGTCCGCGAGGCAGTGGCGCCCAGTCTTGTCGTGAGAACCGGTTCCATGCACAGAGCCGTCATTTTGAGCCACGTGGAAGTCGATGGTCCACGGACGCAAGGCGTCGGTCATCTGGCGGTAGGCGGCGTCGAACTCTTCCGGCGAGTGGCCTGGTTGAAGCAAACCGTGCTCAGGAGCATTGTAGCCCAACAGGTAGAGATACGTGTGCGCGAGGTCTGCTTGAAACCCGACGCTGCCAGGCATCCCAACCTCTTCCAAAAGCTGCACCATATATTTCCAAGAATGCATTCCGGCCCAGCAAATCTCGCCCTCGGCGGCCAAACGCTCCCCGTGGGCAGCTGCCACTACTCCCGCTTCCCGGAATGTCGCAGCGATTTTACTCGTGTTACCCGCTGGATCAGCGGCCCAGTGCGAAGGTGAATCGGCAGCGTCGATCCGAATGATGCCATATTTGCGCACGCCGTGACGGTTTAGAATGCCCGCAATGCGACAGGCTTTTTCTACGGCAAGCACGAACTTAGCGCGCTGTTCGGCGGAGCCCATGGAGGAATCGCCTACGGTGCCAGGCCAGACAGGAGCGACTAAAGAGCCGACGTTTAATCCTTTGCTGGCAATGAGATCTGCCATGCGCTTGATGTCGTCGTCGCTGGCGTCTGGATCCGTATGGGGATGGAAAAGAAAGATGTCGACGCCTTCGAACTTGTGACCGTCCACCTCGGCGTGCGCCGTTAAATCAAGCATGCGCTCAAGGCTAATGGGTGGGTGGTCGGTGTTGGGTTCTTTACCAACGAGACCGGGCCACATGGCGTTGTGGAGTTTGGGGAAATGATTTTGGGCGTTCATGGAGAGCCTATTTCGTCTCCAAATACTGCCGACGCGACAAGCCTGAAGCGCATTTTTTTTGCGTAGGTGAAATGTGCTGCAGTACGCACAGATAAGGCAGACCTTTGGAATTTACGACTTTACCCCAGTCCTAGTCCGATTTAGACTCGGGTTTCAATTTGAGAATGACGGCTTTTTCTCCCCAACTCAGGCTCGGAATATGCGCAGCGCTTTGGACAGCCTGCTTCGCTATGAGAGTTGACGCCCAAGTTTCCGCATCTTCAGCCGCCTCACCCTTTTCAGAAAAAGCTGAATTCATCCGTTATGCAGAGCGACTAAGGGAAAGCGTTCTTCTCTCTCTGGAACCAGAAGTGCGAATTCCATCGCAGCCTTCTTTCGGTCTTCCTGCACGCCAAACCGCATTTTCCAATGCGACAGTTTCGAATCGTTACCCTTGGAAAAACAAAATTGTAACGACCATCTTCTGGGTCGGAGAATCGGCATCCACCAACAATCCGGTGCATAATCGCTCTTCCAGTTGGGATCTGAAGTGGAAAGAGTCTTTCGGGGGGTTCGACAATCCGGATCCCACCAAGCGCCGCGGATTTTTCCCCTCAGGCTTTGTCCCGCGCCTCAACCCATTTTACTGTGCGCTTCCCTACAATGACGTGCGGGTGGGTTCGCACAAGCCCGAGGCGAGGCAGGTGATTCCTTGGTTCAAACAGGCCTTCGTAAGAGACGGCCAGAGCGTGTGTCGCGACCGTTGGATTGCTATACGCAACAGCTCGGGCCAGGTGTGTTATGCGCAATGGAGCGACTGCGGCCCCTTCCGCACCGACCATTGGGAATACGTTTTCGGAAAAGAACGTCCAGCCCACAACCTCAACGGCGGAGCTGGACTAGATGTATCGCCCGCAGTGCGCGACTATCTCAAGATCAACTCCATTGATGTGACAGACTGGAAGTTCGTCGAAGCCAATGAAATCCCAAGGGGGCCGTGGTCCGAGTACGGTGAAAATAACGATTTTGTGCAACAAGCTCGCCGCTCTAAAGACCGGATGGCGACTTTCTCCACCGATGCGCCTCGGGTTTTTGTCCGTTAGAAAACGGGAAGACTCGCCCTCGGTTCGCACGGTTTGAGGCGCATCAGAATCGCGAGGATTTAGATGATCCGCCTTTTCTGCGCCGCCCCCAGTGCGCTAGAGTGCTGAAATGCCCCTAGCCGCTTCGGACGCCCTTGACCTGCTCGTTCAGGCGCATCAACACAACCGACTCGCCCACGCCTTTTTGATCACGGGTGCTAAGGGCAGCGGAAAACGTCAACTCGCCCTTGGGCTCGCCGCTCATCTACTGACGTGTACTCCCGAGACGGCCCTGACCCATCCCGACGTGCATTCCTTGGCGCCGGAATCCAAATCCAGAAAACTGGTTATCGAGCAATTCCGCGAATTAGAACACGCGCTGCGCATGCATGCCCACCGAGGTGGTCTCAAAATTGCGATTGTTTTTGAAGCCGATCGAATGATGCCCCAAGCCGCAAACGCTTTTCTCAAAACGTTAGAGGAGCCGCCGAAGAACACGCACATCTTCTTGTTGAGCGAGCATCCTGAACAGCTACTGGAAACCATCCTCTCACGTTGTGTAGCGGTACAATTGCGCTCCACGGGAAAATCAGAACGCTCACAACAAGAAGTTGCAGTGACCGAATTGCTGTCTCGGTTTTACGAAACACGAAAAGCGGATCTGCAAGGCGGTCTGTGGCTTGCGCAACAGTTCCAACAACTTCTGGGGAGTGCCAAGGGGACGATTCAAAGCGCAGCGGCGACCGCTTTCAAAGCCGAGGAAAAGCAGTATAAGCAAACGGTTGACCCTAAGTGGCTCGAACAACTTGAAGAGGCGCACGAAGCTAAAACTGAGGCGGCCTATGTCGGGGAACGCACCCGTATGCTCGAGCTACTCGAGGCATTTTGGACCGATGTCCTGCTTCTCCAAAACGAACAGCCAGCGCGACACCTCCCAGAATGCGCGCCGCACGCCGAGCGCCTAGCCAACGAATTACAACAGCACGACGCACTGCGCAGGGTACAGGCGATTGCCGGGATGCGTGGCCACCTCAACATGGGCGGAGTCAACGAACCCCTCGCATTGGAACACGGAATCCTCAACGCGTTTGCTCCCGCGCAGTCCCCGTAAATCCACCCGAGCACGTAAAAAGAGGATCCGCCCCCGAACGCGCCCGAACATTCTCCGGCGCCGCCCCACGCCGGTTCCATAGCCGGCCCTCTTGTTGTTCCCGCTCTCTCGCAAGGCCGGAGCCCTACCCACAATCGTTTTCGTGGGTAGTCACTTTCTCTAAACCGAAGCCGCATCGCGAATCAGCAGCCTGGCAGCTCGGCGAGATCGAGCTCCAAGCTTCACTTCCGTGCGCGTCCTCTTAATTTCCCACACCTGCCAGTCACGCGCTGAAGGCCAACGCAAAGCCGAACAACTCGCGCGACTCGGGGACATCGATCTAATGGTCCTTGTCCCAGAACGTTTCAATCATTTCGGCATTTGGCGAAACGCAGAAGCTCCAACGGACAAATCCTATCGATTCGCAGCTAAGCGCGTGATGTGGCCTTGGCTCGGACCAGCCCAAAATTACCTGCACTGGTATCCGCAGCTCGGCGAGATTCTGCGCACCTTTCGCCCCGATATAATCGACTTGTGGCAAGAGCCATGGGCCTTGGTGAGTGCCCATGCGTGCTGGTTGCGCAACCGAGTTCTGCCCAACGCCAAGATCGTGATGGAATCAGAGCAGAACATTTCCAAACATTTTCCAGTCCCGTTTCGCTGGTTAGAATCCTATACTATTCGAAACGCCACCTGCGCGGTAGGGCGCAGCAGCGGCGTTCTTAATGTCCTTAGAAATAAAGGGTTTACCGGGCGAGCCGACATCGTCGGTAATGCGGTGGACGTAGAGCTATTCCACCCAATGAACCGCGAGGAATGCAAAAGCGCGCTCGGCCTTTCGGGCTTCACCGTTGGTTATGTGGGCAGACTGGTCGAGCGCAAGGGACTCATGGACATGATTAACGCACTCCCGATGTGCCCGCCTGAAATGACCATGATATTTGCCGGTGCAGGAGAATTCCGTGCGGCGTTAGAGCAACGAGCGCACGAGCTTGGCAGAAGCGCACAAGTCCGCTTCCTACCAGCTCGAAGCATAGAGGAGCTGCCGCAGGTCATGAACGCTCTTGACGCTCTCATACTTCCCTCGTGGACGGTTCCCAGTTGGAAGGAACAATTCGGTCGAGTCATTATCGAAGCTCAAGCGTGTGAAACCCCCGTTATCGGTTCGGACTCTGGGGCCATTCCGGAAATTCTGGCAGAAGGCGGCCTCATATTCCCGGAGCGAAACCCCGCAGCATTAGCGATGGCAATCGCCCATCTGAAAGCTAATCCAACTCAAACAAGGCGAATGGGAAGAACGGGCCGGCTGCAAGTAGAGAGAAACTTTACATGGCGCAGAGTCGCAGAGCAGATGCGGGATATATATTTAAACTGCATGGAATCAAACAACGAAACCATTGCGACGCATTAACTTATAATTCACAACTCACGATGCGCTCCCACGACTTAATTCCGCGAATTCCAACCGTGCTCTTTTTCGATCACACGGCCAAGCTTGGGGGAGCCGAAATCGCGTTGTTCCACTTGCTTCAGTACTTGGACAAACAAAAATTTAACCCTGTCGCCGTGCTCGGGGAGCCCGGTGCGCTCGCAGATAAGCTGAGCGAATCGGGGATTGAAACACACATCATAGCAATCGATGCGACGGTCAACCAAGCACGCAAAGACGCCTTGGGAGCGCGTAGCTTGCTTAAATTTGGAGCGGTTGGGAAAACCCTTAAATACTGCATGCGGCTCTCGAGGTTCATCAACTCACGGCGCGTTGATCTCATTCACACCAATTCACTGAAGGCCGACATCATCGGAGGGGTCTGTTCGAGGCTCACTGGAGTACCCGTAGTTTGGCACGTTCACGATCGGATTGACGCAGATTATCTCCCGAAAACAGTCGCCCGACTTTTCCGACTGCTCTGCCGGATAATGCCCGATTTCGTCGTGGCGAACTCCATAGCGACACTTAAAAGCATTAGTCTACCTGATAGTTCCCCCTGTGCTGTGGTGTACGAAGGCGTTCTCGCTCGGGATGCTGCGCAAGAAAACAATCACGACGGAGGGCTTGTTGGGCTTGTCGGTCGCCTATCGCGATGGAAGGGACAACACGTTTTTCTAGAGGCTGCAGCTCAGGTAAGGCAGCAGTTTCCAAACACCAAATTTCAGATTATCGGCTCCGCCATGTTTGGCGAAGAGAGCTACGAGCAGGAGATCCGCGCCCTCTCGAGGTCCCTTGCTTTGGATGATTGCGTGGAGTTTACGGGTTTCCGCAATGACGTCCCTCGACTGGTCGACAAACTGGACATACTCGTTCATGCGTCCACAACAGGTGAACCTTTTGGCCAAGTAATTACCGAAGGGATGCTCGCGGCCAAGCCAGTCATCGCCACCCGAGGCGGCGGAGTGCCAGAGATCGTCCAACACGGCTCAACCGGTCTCCTAGTTCCCATGGGAGACGCAGACGCGATGGCAGAAGCCATTTGTGCGCTCCTCTCAAATCCTAAACTCGCCAAAGCAATGGGTAAAGCTGGCCGAGATCGAGCTTTGGAGCACTTTATTGTGGAAAAAACAGTTCCACGCCTCGAAGCAATCTTCCAACGCGTGCTGTTGGGGAATGCCGACGACGGTGCGAGCAGAGACGCGATAGAGCAGGAAACGCTTTCGCATTAAGGCGATACACTTGGCTTCTACGGTGCGAGCCAAACGCTCGTCCGTGCCAACTGGCTAAAACTTAGGGGACTCCTGCGCGCCTTGGAGCATGCCTGAGCGCACCACAGCTCTGATGCGAGTTGCGTGCGGGAAGTTTGACACCACTCGCCCTGCGTGGAGGATGAAAGCCGCGCACGCGCACCGGAATTTTAACCGTGAAACTATCCAGTGGAAATTAAACAAGCACTCATCACCGCAGCAGGGCCAAGTCAGCGACGACTCCCCCTTCAAGCTTTAGTCGATCGCGATGGCGTATCCAAAACAGCGCTCCAGATCCTTCTCGAAGAAGCCATCCAAGCCGGAATGGATCGCATCGTCGTGGTGGTCGCGCCCGGTGACATTCCTGCCTTCACTCTCGCCGCCGGGAGCCTTTCCTCACGCCTGAGTTTTGTAGAACAAACGGCACCACTGGGCTACGGCCATGCGGTCTTGAGTGCTCGCCAAGCCCTTGCTAACGAACCTTTTCTGCTTCTAGTTGGCGACCATCTTTACGTCAGTGGCGGGGCGCAACGCTGCGCGCAACAACTCGCTCAGGTTGCACAGACACAGAACTGCTCAGTCTCCGCAGTGCAGGCAACCCACGAAAGCAAACTGCCACTTTACGGAACAGTCGGCGGCCGATTACTCACCGGCAAACCGGGCCTTTACGAGGTCACTGAGGTGATCGAGAAACCAACACCCACCGAGGCCGAGCAGCGGCTTATCGTGCCCGGTTTGCGTGCGGGAAATTACCTGTGCTTTTTTGGAATGCACGTGCTCACACCAATAGTGATGGAATTGCTAGCGGAAGACGTCCAGCGCGCCGGCGCGAAAGGAGGAGTGCAACTCACCGCGGCGCTCGCGCGATTGGCGCAGCACGAGCGGTACCTCGCAGTAGAATTGCAAGGACGCCGCTACGACATGGGCTTAAAATACGGACTTTTGAGCGCCCAGTTTGCACTGGCCCTCGATGGGCAAGATCGAGACGAAATACTCAGCGGCCTCGTGGAAATGCTCGCCCGCCGTGAAATCTGAGGCCCACTGGATGAACCCCTATTCCAGAATCAGCGCCTAGTCCCCATGAACATTCCGGATCTCGTTAGCATCATCACCTCAGAGGACGCCCAGCACCGCAATACCCCTCTGGAGGCTGCCTGCGCGCACTCCTCGCTCGCTGAACTCCTCGGCGCTTGCGAGGCGCTCGACTCTTTCCGAACTCGCAGCACTAACCTTTACCACAAGGCGCGCGCCCTCTTTTTCCTTTCGGCCATCCACAGATTTCATCTCCCAGAAAAAATCGCTCAATCCTCCAACCTTGAATCTGGAGTTGCCGGTCTAATCCCCTTTCACGGATACGAACAGCTGCTCGGGCGTCGCTTTGAGGAAGCTGTCGATTCGTTCCGAAAAGAACAGAAGGGCTCCGGCCCCAGTGACGGCGTATCCTCTGCTCTGGCAGCCGCCTATCAACGCATTGCTTTCCAGACGCTTGCGGATCAAGTCCGCCGCTCAGTGCGCTCCGTGCGCGGCAACCAGTGGATGTTTCGTATGGGACATCCTGAGGATCACCCCTTGCGCTTACGACGCGAACTACTCGAGCGCGGTGCCGACGGAGCCTATCCCATTTTGCGCGAGCAGACCCCCGTGCGAATGGATCTCACACACTCCGCATGGAGCGACATCTTCTTCCTGGGCATGGACTTCCCGGAAGGAGCGCGGGTGCTCAATATCTCCGTAGATCTCGCGGTATGCGGTCGTAATGACACACCGCAACCGCCCGTAAGTGCTTGGCTAAGGGTATTGGACGAGCCTGTGTTGCGCCTGACTTCTGTGGATTTAGGTGCAACGGCCGATCTTACCTCCCTCGCTGAGGTGTTTGATTTTGCGCGCGATTATCTCGGATTGTTAAAAGCGGCGGTGATTGCCGCCGGCATTGTGCCACCTGGGGTCGAAGGTTCAGGGCAGGAACTGGCAGCGCTGCTTGCGCGAATCGTCGGTTCAGGACGAGGCCTCGAAATCGTATCAAGGGTCAACGACATCCCAAAGGGGTCGCGCCTTGCAGTGTCGACAAATCTTTTGGGATGTCTCATCAGCGTTTGTATGCGGGCGACGGGACAGGCGGCTTCACTGAGCGGACCCCTTGCGGAAGGTGAACGTAGAATGGTACTAGCGAGAGCTTTGTTGGGTGAATGGCTGGGTGGATCCGGCGGTGGCTGGCAAGACTCCGGAGGCGTCTGGCCCGGAATGAAGCTCATCGAAGGGGTGCAATCCAGCGAAGGAGACCCAGAATGGGGAGTGAGCCGCGGCCGCCTGATGCCGCGCCACACGCTGCTGGAGCATGACATCGTTTCGGCGGAGACCCGCCGCAAACTTCAAGATTCACTCGTTCTCGTCCATGGAGGAATGGCTCAAAACGTGGGGCCTATTTTGGAAATGGTCACTGAAAAATACCTGCTTCGCTGCTCCGCCGAATGGAGCGGGCGCGCGGAAGCTCTTGGCATTTTAGACGCCGTGATTGAAGCGCTGAAAGCCGGCGACATCAAAGCGCTTGGAGCGGTGACCACTCGCAATTTCAGAGGGCCAATCCAAAGCATTATCCCTTGGGCTACCAACTTCTACACAGAGAAGCTCATCGAGCGCGCCGGAGCTGCCTTTGGTGAGGACTTCTGGGGCTTCTGGATGCTGGGCGGAATGGCCGGCGGCGGGATGGGCTTCATCGTGGCGCCGGCACGCAAACAGGAAGCGCAACGTCGTTTGCAAGAAATAATGTCACAGACAAAAGCGGAGTTACAGCACGCACTGCCCTTCGCAATGGAGCCTGTGGTGTTTGATTACGCAATCAACGAACGAGGCACTTTTGCGGAGCTCATCGCAGGTGCCGACGCACTGATGCCTCCAGGCTACTACGCGCTCACCGTTCCGTCGCTGGTGCGCCAAGACCGCCTTTCGCTCTCCCCGATACGCCGTGCCGAGTTGG
Source organism: uncultured Spartobacteria bacterium (assembly GCA_903919125.1). Classification (GTDB taxonomy): domain Bacteria; phylum Verrucomicrobiota; class Verrucomicrobiia; order Chthoniobacterales; family Chthoniobacteraceae; genus Chth-196. The sequence continues at coordinate 106,677 of CAIXGS010000046.1, forward strand.
ATCGCCTCGGCGCAGCTGCACGTTCCCTGCCTGAATTTGGAGGAACCGTTCAAGCCCTCTTCGACGCGCTACTTCCAAAGGGAACCTCCACTTCCTCGGACAGAACATCCTTACAAAACCAGCTCATCGAAAACGGGTTCGACAAGGCTCAACACGAGCGTATCCGTATGGATTTGCGCGAAGGCCGCATTGGTCTCGCACAAAATCGACTGCGTGCAGACACTCGCATCGAAGACGTCGCAGACACGGATCTTTTCGACGCCAGACCCTGGTTCGAGAACCGAGGCGGCGACGCAGCTCTTGAAGCAGAGGGACTCGCCTCGCTCGAGAGAGGGGAAGTTGCTGTTGTAACCTTGGCCGCTGGCGCAGGCTCCCGTTGGACCCAAGGCGCAGGGGTGTGCAAGGCGCTGCACCCTTTTTGCAAGTTCAACGGTTCCCATCGCACCTTCGTTGAATTGCACCTCGCAAAGTCCCGCAAAACCGCTCAACGCTGCGGCACTCCCCTGCCCCACATCTTCACCACAAGCTATCTTACTCACGCCCCCATTTCGGCCTTTCTGGATGCCGCGAACCATTACGGGCACGACGGGCCGCTCGAGCTTTCTAACGGGCGCAGCGTCGGGTTGCGAATGATTCCAACTGTGCGCGACTTGCGTTTTTTGTGGGAGGAAATGCCTCAGCAAACGCTCGACACCCAGCAGCAGAAAATGCGCGAAAGCCTCCGTACAGCGCTTTGCCACTGGGCTGAATCTCAAGGGGAGGCCTCCGACTACACGGACAATCTGGCGCTCCAGTGCATGCATCCAGTGGGCCACTTTTTTGAGGTTCCAAATCTATTTCGAAACGGAGTCCTCGCACGAATTCTGCGTGCACAGCCGGCTCTTAAAACACTGATATTACACAATATAGACACTTGTGGCGTCAATGTGGACCCCACACTTCTCGCGCATCATCACCGCTCCGGAGCAGCCCTGAATTTCGAAGTGATCGCACGAAGACTCGAAGACCGTGGCGGTGGACTTGCACGCGTCAACGGTATGCCGCGGATCGTCGAGGGCCTTGCCATGCCCCGCGAGGAAGATGAATTCCGCCTGCGCTATTACAACACGATGACGACTTGGATTGACCTAGACCGCCTACTCGCCGTCTTCGAACTCTCCCGCGCAGACATCCTCGCCCAAGACGACATACGCATCGCCGCCGCACTGCGCAAAACCGCCGCGCTGCTTCCCACCTACGTCACCATTAAAGACGTTAAAAAGCGCTGGGGCCACGGCCAGGAGGACATCTTCCCAGTGGCACAATTTGAAAAGCTGTGGAGCGACCTCTCCAGCCTTCAGGATCTACGCTGCGGGTACATCGTTGTCCCTCGTTTGCGGGGACAGCAGCTCAAGGATCAGGCCCAACTTGATGGCTGGCTTCGCGACGGCTCCGCTTCGTTTGTGGACGGTCTCTGCGCCTGGAACTAAGAGCCCAAGCAACGCGCTATGCACCCCGCTTTGAACCTTGCCCAGTCGCGTGAAGCCGAACTCATAGGCCTCAGAGCGCTCGCCAAGACGCTGCCCAATATCGATTCCGCGGTCGCTGAGATTGCCCGGCGCAATGCGGAGCTGACTCTTCCGATGGGTACCATCCACGTGATTAGTGATATCCACGGAGAAGACCGCAAATTGCGGCACATCATCAACAACGCGTCAGGAACCTTAAGACCTCTGGTCGAACGCCTGCTCAAGCACCGTCTCCCCGAGCGAGAATTCGAGGAATTGATGACTCTTATTTTTTACCCGGCGGAGGTCGTTGAGCGGCTTCGCAACGTGTTAAAGTCCCCGGAGGAAAAAGCTGCCTACGCGCGACGCACGCTGGGTCCGTTGTTTGAAGTGGTACGCGATCTGGCTTCACGACGCAGTCTGAAGGACGCCATTCGTGTGTTTCCGGTGGAATACCGGGATCTGTTAACGGAGATTTTGCACGCACCATCGGCAGAGCGTGAGCGCGGCTATGTGGACGCCATTACGGCGTCCTTGGTGGAGAGAGATCGTGTTCTTCACGTCATCCATCTCACGGGCCGCGTGATCCGCAATCTCGCCATCGACGAAATCGTAATCGCGGGAGACTGCTGGGACCGAGGCCCGCGCGGAGACAAGGTCGTAGACTATTTGATGCAGCAGCCCAACGTTGCCTTTGTTTGGGGCAACCACGACATGGCGTGGCTCGGCGCGTGTCTCGGCCATGAAACACTGATCTGCCATGTCCTTCGCATCTCATTGCGGTACAGGAGACTGGCACAATTAGAAGAAGGCTACGGCATTCCAGTGCAGCCTCTGGAAGTGCTTGTGAGAAAAGCCTACGGGGAGGATCCGGCGCACACCTTTATTCCAAAGTTGGACGGCTCTCGAGAACGCATCACCATCGCGCGAATGCAGAAAGCGGTCGCCATCATGCAGTTCAAGCTGGAGGGCCAGCTTCTTGAGCGACATCCAGAATGGGACATGGAGGATCGCCGATTGATGCATCGCGTTCAACCCGATGGAACCATCGAGCTCGACGGAATCCGTTACTCGCTCAAGGACAGCTTTTTCCCGACCCTCGACCCACAAAATCCCTACGCGCTTTCAGCCGACGAACAGCATTGCCTCGATCGTTTGCGGAGCTCTTTCCGGGCAAGCAAAACGCTCTGGCAACAGATGCGCTGGATGGTGACTCACGGAGCGATGTACCTGCGCCGGGAGGAAAATCTAATTTTTCACGGCTGCATTCCCGTGGATGACGCAGGCAATTTTCTTCCGATGACGATTGACCACAAACCGTTTGCCGGGAAGGCCATGATGGATGCCATTGAGGCGGTGGTCTACCGCCTGCTCGACGCACCGGACACCGATGGACTTGATCTGCTATGGTATCTCTGGAGCGGCCCGCGCTCACCTCTTTTTGGGAAGGATAAAATTACCACGTTTGAACGGGATTGGATCGAGGACGCGACGACACATCACGAGACGAAGAATCCTTATTTTGCGCTGATCCACGAAGCTTGGTTTTGTGAAAAAATACTGGCTGAATTCGATGTCGATCCGGCGGTGGGACTGATCGTGAACGGACACGTACCGGTTAAACTGGAGAAGGGGGAATCTCCGTTAAAACGTTGCGGCAAAGCGATCACCATTGACGGCGCTTTTTCAGAAGCCTACGGCGATCACGGATACACCCTCGTGATTGAACCACACGGCACGCTACTAGCCCTTCACCACCATTTTGAATCTGTGGAGGCAGCGATCTTGCGTGGGGGCGACATCGTTCCAACCATTACGCCGGTGCGCACATGGAAGTCCGCTAAGCGCGTTGGGGACAGCATGCACGGTGAGGAGTTACGACAATCCATCGGTTACTTGGAACGCTTAATTGAAGCCTACCAATTCAACGATATTCCACAGCGCTCCGGAGTGTGAAGGCTTGGTGGTTTAGCTCTGATAAATTGGAGGGACGACTTTTACCATTCCTTCACAATTCTGAGGGATCATCCACACGTTTCCCTTACAAACGCGGGTTAACTTTTTGAAACAAAGATTTCAAATGAAAACACGGATCCACCCCAGACGCATTCAAAGGCGAAGTTCCAAGACGATTTTCAAGCCAACAGCCGCGCTTACAATTTTATTAGGGATGCTTCACTGGGAAGCTTGCGCACAGACTTTGGAGTCGAAACCAGAACTCAGAATCCACGGGATGCAGTTGGTCCAAACAAGCGCCAATGCCCCATTGAAGGGCATTTCAGCGGGGAGCGAGCGAGGCAACCGGCCGTATCAAGCTTCGGTTTTCGAAGCCTTTGCTCCCAAGGTTGCAGTGCGTTGGGACGAGCGCTTTCTTTACGTTGAAAGCAGTGGATTGCCAGCCCATCCGATGATGGCCGGCATTACGAACTGGCAGCAACACGTCCCAATTCCCCAGCGTTACACCGGCTCGAACGCCTGGCGCATTCCGCTTTTCCCAGTGGCAGCCTCCACGCCAACGAGCATCAAAGGACGCTTTTTGCGCGGCGCCATCGCTCTCGCAGCCAATGGAGTTCCAATTTTTAACCCGCAAAATAACCGGGGCGAGGTTGCTGCGGAAATTGGAGAACTCGACAAATGGGGCGGCCATTGCGGGCGCGCCGACGACTATCATTATCACGCGGCGCCGTTGCATCTCCAAAGCACAGTGGGCCCGGGGAAACCCATTGCCTTCGCTTTAGACGGTTATCCCATCTATGGGTTGAGCGAACCCGATGGCAGCAAACCTGCCGATTTGGACTCCTTTAACGGCCATTCTGCCGGTCGCATTGGATACCACTATCATGCTTCTACGCAGTACCCTTACGTTAACGGAGGCTTTCACGGCGAGGTCGTTGAGCGCGAAGGACAGGTGGATCCGCAACCCAGCGGCCAGCCCATTCGGGGCGCTCTGCCTCCCCTGCGCGGTGCGACCATCACGAGCCTAGAGTCCAGTGGAAAAGACGTCAGCGTCCTGACGTACCAACTCAATGGTGAAAAGCACGCGATCACTTACAAACCGGACGCCGAGGGTGGTTACATCTTTGAGTTTAACGACGGCAAGGGCGGCTCCACACGTCAGACGTTCTCACGAGGGCGCGGCGGCGGCGGCGGTGGAGGCCGTCCCGAGGGGCCACCGCCAAATGCTCGCCAACAGGACCCGAACCGCCCACCACCCGGACAGCCACCCGGACAGCCACCCGGACAGCCACCCGGACAGCCACCCGGACAGCCACCCGGACAGCCACCCGGACAGCCACCCGGACAGCCACCCGGACAGCCACCCGGACAGCCACCCGGACAGCCACCCGGACAGC
>CAIXGS010000047.1 GCA_903919125.1 uncultured Spartobacteria bacterium
GTTCTTCTCTCCCGGGAACGCGGAGCCCTAGCTCCGCTTTGACGCCCCAAAAGCTCGGACAGGCATTGCGGAGCTGGGGCTCCGCGCTCCCAGGTGCTGAGGTCTCTTGAATCATCCAGAAAACTTAAATAGGTGGTATTAGGCCCTCGAATCGGTTTAACCAATGCGAGTCTGTCGGCGAAGGCTAGGTCTGAGTTTTATCGGCAGCGCGGGATTGGGTAGTCACTAGAGTAGTCAAACGGAGCGTAATCCATTCCAAAAGAGCAGGTTTAGCTAGTTCGAAGCCCATTTTAAAAAGCGTTGCAAACAACCCCGCCTGCCCACTGGTGGAGCGGGTACTCGATGCGCTGCCGTGGTTGGGTTGATTCACGCTTGGCGCGGGGCGCCCCAGCCGAAGCGCCAAAATTTTAGACAGTAACCAACCGCTTAGTGCTGCGCTAGAGAGCCATGTTACTGGACTGCTGCGCACGCTTTGGCGCAGCCTAGAAGCGAGGTCCAGCTGATATTCGCAGGAGCGAAAGGCGTGGCGGATTTCGCCCCGAGAAACCTCCAGCTCAGCGATCAGCGTGGCTTTTCTGTTGTCGATCTCAACCATGCGTCATCCTTTCGAAATTCATCGAGTGTTGTGGCAAACATTGGCTTGCGCAACCATCCACGGGCGCCGCGCAAGACCGCCCATGCAAGAAACAAATGGAGGGCGCCGGTAGTGGCTGCAATCGAAATCCACGCATGTTCGCTTCCGGCGAGACGCGCGATTCCGAAGACCAGCGCCAAACAAAGCAGTAGATATCCCGCAATGCTCAGCGTGATGGCCACAGCAGCGAGCACAAGTATCCCGCCCAAGCGCGCTACGGCCTCTTTGCTTTCCAAACCGGCTAATTCCAGCCTGGCCCTTAAGTAGCTCAGCGCCGATAGACAAAACAGCCGCAGGGGGCCACCAAGGTCGTTGTCCTGCGGGCTGTTTTTTTGAGTCTCACGGTTCATCCAGAGGGGTGGTGGCTATCGCGGGGTGCTGCAGATGCTACAAGCGGGTCGAGATGGTTTAATGCGATTGGGCAATTTGGCGGTTTGGCGATTTGTACTTTGCGACTATCGCTCAGGTGGGCACCCAAGCGATGTACGTGCGGCGACCGTTCCGAGCGGTTAGCGGCGGGCGATGATGCCCACTACGAAGCCCGCTCCGAGCGCGATGCACACAGCAGTTAGGGGGTTTTCTCTTACGTACCCCTCAGTATCGTGACGCAGCGCCTCAGCACGGACCTTAGCATCTGCGTAAACGGCTTCGGCTTTGGCCTTGAGTTGCGCGGCTTTTTCATCAGCGGCGTGGAGGAACTCTCTGCCTTTGGTCTCCATGGCTGATTTCAGCTCGTCGGCAGCCATGAAACTAGCGGCGCCCAGAGTGTGGGGGCGGTGAGCGGCCTCGCCGGAAAGCTGAGGGTTGTCGTGGTGGTTTTCAGTGATGGGCGTGGATGCGACATTAGTTGTCATAGAATCTCCTTATTTAATCTCTTAATCAGTCAGATTTTAACACAATAGAAAACATCAGATGGCGACAGGGGAAAACTGGGGAGGAGCTGGGGAGGAGCTGGGGAGGAGCTGGGGGATGCTTTATTAAACGAAGGTTCGGAGGCGAGATGCGTTAACGCAGTGGAAGGGTTTGGATTGGGAGGTGGGAAGGGTTAGCTCGAGGGGTGAAAGTGCTCTCTGGGAGAGGAACCGCCATGGAAAGCGAGAAGAGCGATGTACACTTTGCAAGACCTAGGCAGAGAGATGGGCAGAGGAACAAAAAGATTCAGAAAGGCTGCGGAGCGTGGTCAGAAAGTTTTTTCTAGTTCTTTCTTAGTTTTCGCTGAGATTTCTCAACACTTCTGAACTAAGCTTTATGCCCAGTTTTACTTGGTTTCTGATAAACTAGTTTCTGAACTAGTTTCCGAGCGGTTCTAACATCAGTTGGCCCTCACTATATGCTACGGAAAATCGAGGTTCGCGGGAGCTATAAAAATAAAACTATTTGGCTCGAAACGTAATTCGAGCCTTTGAGAGATCATAAGGAGAGAGCTCTACTTCCACATTGTCACCGGGCACAATACGGATGAAATGCTTGCGCATTTTTCCTGAAATGTGAGCGAGCACCAAGGCTCCTTCTTTAAGTTGAACTCGGAACATGGTTCCGGGAAGTACTTCTTTGACGACTCCTTGAGTCTTAATTGCGTCCTCTTTACCCATAGTTTTTGAATCTTGCCTGTGGATTGAAGGGAAAGCAACACCCACGTATCCGGAGATAGCGGCTTGGGGTCAGGAAGCCTTGGGCAAATTTACTCCTGAGTGTTGCCTTTAGCTAACCGTCTCATGCAAAGAGGCGCCGGTCTGATGCCAATTGCTGCCAGTCGGATTCTCTTTTTGGTTCTACAAACGTAGACAGGCTGGAGAGTGATTTTAAAGTGGCACCCACTTATCGCATTGGAGTTCTGATGCCTCCCAACGCATCAGAAAAATGCGCTATTGGAATCAGTGCCGGATTAAGTCTGCGCCTTCACTCCAAAGCAGCGGTTGCGCCAGCAATGAGACATCATCCAGTTCGCTGCGTTGAAACTTCTCCCTCGTCTCGGCGACATCCTCCCAAGACTGGACACCCAGAGTGATTCTGTCCCCGGGGTGCAGTCCGGCTGCGGCGGAGAGTTGCCGCTCCTGAATGCTCCAAGTAAATACAAGGCACTCTTTTCGGGTGTCAGTCTCGGATCCATCCACTTCTACATCAACTAGATGAAGGCAGGCAACGTGCTCTTTATACGGCACGTTCCCTGGCCTTGGAATAGGAGACCTCTCTACGAGCGTGCCCGTGATTCGTGCGGTCTTACCTGATTGGGGACAATAAAATGTCGCGTCCTTCACGTCCTTTTGGGGGGCTGTTTCTAAAGGGATGTGTTTCCAGTCACCGAAGGCGAGTTCTCTCACAGCAAATTGCCAAATGAGAAGCTTTTTCCCCTTCAGTCGGTCGCGTCCTGCAGCGAGCTCTCTTTGAAGAATTTGACGCGTAGCAAATGCGCCGTCGCTGTTGCGTGCGATGAGATCGAGAGGTTGGTCCAGCGCCTGGCTCAAGTGTTCGGCGAGGCCGGCGCTCTCTCCCCAGCCCATGGCGTGGAGGGAGAAAATGTTGGTGAAGCTGTCCCCGAGCAACAATATTTCGGCTGTGGTTGAGGGCATCCAGAGAGAGCCTCCTTGAGATACTGGATGAATGGTGAGTGTTTGGGGTGCAAACTCCTTCTGGTCTTTAGGCAAACCAAGAAGTCCGACAGTATCTCCTAGGGCTGCGACTGATGCTGTGGGTTGATTTCCTGGCGGGGTGGCTGCGATTTCGGGGTTTAGAAATTTTGCCAGAGCGAGGGCCGCAGCCTCCATCGCGTCTGGCGTCCAATGGGTGTCAGCTTCGAGATACTGCGGCTGAGCGGTGGTGCGCAGGCGCTCCATCAGGAGGGGTGCCGGGTCGAAAACGGAGATACCGAGGCGATGTAAGTCCGCCAAAAACTTAGCAAATCCTGCATTTTGTCGAAACTTTAACTCTCCAAGAGGCCGGTTTTGGTTGCGGAGTCGATCTCCTTCGATGCACGGCTTCACAGGAATTGGGAGCAGGACCAATCGGATTCCTCGTTCGGCGAGTTGGTGATGAAACTCAGTGATGGCCGCAAGAGGATCGGTGGCAACATTCTCTTTAAGCTTACGGATTCGCTGGATGCGTGAATCCATAAAGTCTGGGCCATTGACGTAGTCGAGATCCTTGCGGAAAAATAGCCAGTGCTGGGGTGCGAGTATGACCTGTTCGTTACCTAAGCGAAACGTTTGCAGAAAGAACTGCTGCACAGAGGGGCGGAACGACCTCACCAAGGGGGCGTTGTCTTCGAGTTTTTTTTCGACCTCCTTTGTAGTCGCAGGAGAGGGGAGTTTTGCCCAGAATCTGTTTAGAATTCCCGACTCCTTCTCTGGATGATGCGTGGCATTGAGGCGGGAGATGATCGAGGAGAATGATTCTCTAGAAGGATCTGCTTTTTGAGCAAAAAACATCAAGGCTCCAGCACAAATGGTTAGTAAAAAGCCACCTATGCAGACGCGTTTTGCCATGGGAAAAAAGACAGTCCCGCCAAGGTCCTTGCGCGCCTGCTCTTCTCTGGACAATGCGGGCAACGCAGAGTTGGAGGCGGGTTTGGGGCTTTGGGATACTGGGGTGCCCATGCTAAAAGATGAAGTAGATGAACGGGTTGTAGTCTTGAGTGAGGAGGGAAACAATCGCAACCCAACCTAACGCGACGACCAGAGTTGCCTTGCGCCAGGTCAAAGACTGGGTCCAATCCCAAGTCTGGCTTCCGAAAAAGACAAAGCTGGCGGCCAAGAGGAGTTCAATCATGTAAAACGGCTGTTGTACAGGTCCCCCGAGGATTGAAAAAAGAGAATCCGTCTGGGGAATTGAGTGTATTGCAAACATGGTTCCCAAGTATTCTAGTGCCGCTGGGAGCGTGTCTGCCCGGAAAAAGACCCAGCCCACGCAGACAAAGGCGAAGGTCAGCCCGGTTGCCGCCCAATTTGGGAGTCGCAACTCTGGGAATTGTTTTGCAGCGATACGTTCTCCGGCCAAGGCCGCTCCGTGGAGTGCGCCCCAGACGAGAAAGTTCCAAGAGGCCCCGTGCCAGAGGCCGCCCAGTAGCATGGTTAGAAATAGATTGAAACAGGTGCGAACTTCTCCGCCGCGATTTCCCCCGAGCGGAATATAAAGATAATCTCGTAACCAAGAGGACAGTGAGATGTGCCAGCGGCGCCAAAAGTCAGTGATGGAAGTCGCGGAGTAAGGAGCATTAAAGTTTTGCGCAAAAATAAAGCCAAACATTAAACCCAGACCTATCGCCATATCGGAGTATCCGCCGAAGTCGAAATAGATCTGAAATGCGTAAGCAGTGACTCCGGTCCAGGCCTCCCAGACCGTTCTGGAGGCGGCGAAGAAATATGCGTCGGCGATTTTTCCACAGGGATTTGCGAGCAAGACTTTCTTTGCCAGTCCCAATAGAAAGAACATAGTCCCCCGAGAGAACTTATCAATGGTCAGGGTACGGCTTTTGAGTTGTTGAGCGAGGAAGGAAAACTTTAAAATGGGGCCGGCGACGAGATGAGGAAACATGGAAACGAAGCAGGAGAAATCGATAAAATTCTCCATGGCTTCCGCCTCCCCACGATAGACATCGATGATATAGCTAAGGGCTTGAAATGTATAAAAGCTGATGCCGAGAGGGAGCACCACATGAAGAGTGGTTTGAAGGGAGGCACTGGAGAGGCCGAGGCTTGAGGCGATGGTATTCCAAGCCTCTATTCCGAAGTGAAAGTATTTAAAAAAGCCCAGTGCGGCGAGGTTGCTGGTGAGCGATAGTAACAGTGCTATTTTCTGGGTGGAACTCGGAGAGCGAGTGACGGGTGAGGGCTCTGTGTGGCTGCCTATCCAAAACAGCCAACGGTTTCTGGCGATGACCAGACTCAGTAGCCAGTCCAGGGTGGTTGTTGCGCCCATGAGGAGCACGAATCGAGGCTCCGCCCATCCGTAAAAGACATAACCGGTTAGCACCAGCCACAAGTTGCGGATGCGAGTGGAGGCTCCAGCCAGCAGGTAATAGCCCGCCAGTGAGAGTGGCAGGAAATAGAATAAAAAAAGATGCGAACTAAACACCATGCGACTCGTGCGCCAAGCGGCAGAAGAACTTTTAACTGGAAAATATTGGTAGAGTACAACAGAAGAGCTTCAGCGATCCTCTGTTCACGCAACGCCCCCCGAGTATGACCATCAAAGCCCGAGCTGTTAATCCCATTTTGCAAGCGGTTTTGCGCATGATCTACATGGTTGCAGTGGGAATGGTGTTTTATACTGGGCCGTTGTACGCAGCGGGCCCGGTTGGCGCTGGTGACAGCAGCAAGGCGGTTGTAGAGGGAAAAAATGGCAACCTTTTTCTTGCAGACGAGCTTCGATTTCTGAGCTTCCCGAGCTTTTGGGGCTCGGCTTCTGCCAAGGCAGCGCACACCAGCAAGCCTGAGTTTTCTGACCCACTGCCAGCGATTTTTGACTTTCAAAGGCAATTACAGGAGCGCGGCATCATGTTACTCCTAGTGCCGGTACCCCCGAAGATCGAGATGGTCGACCGAGCGCTTGCGGACGGCTTGGAGGGTGTCCGTGCGAATGCTCTTTCGAAGTTCTACGAGCAGCTCCACGCGGGCGGGGTCGAAGTTCTGGATCTTCATGAGGTATTTGCTGCGCAGCAAGATGCTGGCATCTCTATGTATTGCAAAACGGACTCTCATTGGTCTGGTGCCGGGTGTGTTACTGCGGCTCAATCCGTCGCCAAGAGGATCGCTGAAAAGCTGCCCGAGCTACAGAAGGACCACATCGAGTTTCAAGCTCAGTGGGAGGAACGCGTCATCCGAGGAGATCTCGCGGAACTTCTTGCGGCCGGCAAGCCCGAGGAAGAAAGCCTGAAGGTCAGGCGCATTTCGGGCGGTGCGGTGAGATCCGATCCTAAGAGTCCTCTGCTGATTATCGGCGACAGCCATACGCTGGCATTTCATGACTTTCTGGGGGACGCCGCAGGGTTTCCCGACCAATTAGCGTTTGAACTCAAGCTGCTGCCTGAATGGATAGGCACCCGTGGATCCGCAGCTAATGCTGTCCGGTTAAGTCTGTTGCGGCGCGCAACTAGAGAGGTTGACTATTTGGGATGTAAAAAAATCGTCGTTTGGTTGTTCGCGGCGCGCGAATTTACTGAAGCGGACCAAGGGTGGCAGAAAATTCCGTTGTCGGTACGCGGTGGCAGCGGGAAGTAATGGGATTCAGTAATGAAGCATTTCACTCAACGGCTCGGTAATTTTACGTCGCACACTTCTTGTGTAAAAGTGGGTGTGCTTTTTTTTGCGGTGGTGAGCCTCATTTCTCCATTCGGCCATTTCGCGCGCGCGGAGGAAGGGCGGTGTCCTTGTGCAGAAAGCGAGGTTGAAAATTCAACGATCCATGAGGGGAAATCAGTTGGACTGGAGAAAAACCCACTGAACTTTGGAGCAACCGCTGCGGTGGCCTCATCGGGATTGGTCGAAAAGAAGAATTTGGATACTCGGGTAGCGGGAGGTAACTTGTCTAAGGGGGCGAGTGTATTGGTTTTGGGAGATTCACTGGCTCTTTGCGGTTTTGGAAAAACACTCGATAACCGGTTGCGGAAGTGTCCTGATGTTACAGCGGTTTATTCCTACATGGCATGTGGAACAGTGCCAGTGAGTTGGTTGAAATCTGCTGGTTTCGCCAAAGTCCACACAGCCTGCGGGTTGTGGACTATACTGGGAAAGAGAGGGGAACGTCCGGCTGAGTTTCAGGACACCTATGGGATGGAAAAGGGAAAGCGTCCGGGGTCTCATCCGGTTCCAAAGTTGGAGCTGCTGCTCGAGGAGCATCACCCTGATATTCTTGTGGTTCAGAATGGCACCAATTTGCTTAGCCTATTTAGTGACGGCAAAACGCTGATACCGGTTCGGCACGAGGCCCAACTGCGCAACTATGTTGAGCCCTTCATAGCTTATCTTGCCGAACACGCGCCTACGCTAAAAAAGATCTATTGGGTTGCACCTCCTGTATCCGGTCGGGTGACGCCGGAGATTCAGGATTTTCTATTCAAGCACTTAGATGCTTATGCAAGTCCATTTTTCCAAACCATTGACAGCCGAGCGCTTCTGAAGCACCCCTACAAGGGGACGATGCCTGATAAAGAGCATTTTATGGGGCGCGATATGGATCTTTGGGCAGAGAGTGTTTTTGAGCAGGTTACTAAAGATTTAGCGGGAGGAGTCCTCAATGGCGCGCCGTTATCGAGAGAGCGGTTGTTGGTTTCCAAAAGGAAAGATAGCAATCAGAAAGGAACGCCAATCAGCGAGCGCCGCAAAAGCCTAGTGGTGAGGGCAAAATTGGTTGCCAAATCGACGCCGATTGAGACGGAACGATTGTTGCCCTACCAGGAATCATTGGTCAGTTATCTCTATCAGGTGAAGGAGCTTATTTCGGGCGAATACAAAGAGTCTGAGCTGACTGTGATGCATCCTGCGCACGTCCGTTTAAATCCGCAGGCCCTCTCGAAATACAAGATTGGACGAACCTACACTCTTGATTTGGTTGATTTCGAAGGATCCCCTTGGGAGGCGATCAAGCGCAGCGAAGAGACAGGGCGAATCGAGCTTAGCCCTTACATTCGTCGGGAAGACGAGGTGAGATTTCCGTCTGTCGGCAATCAAGAGCAAAATCCATGAGAACTAATTGGCTTATATTTTCCTGTTTTCTGACGTTTTTTACTCCAAGTCTCGACGCGACTTATGGTGCCAGTTGGCCATTTGTCGGGCAGAAAAAGGTGTTATTGATTGGCGACTCACTTTCCGCAGGGCCGTTTGGCAAGGAGATGCAGGAGTATTTGATCGATCGTTTCTCGGAAACCAAAGTGTACGTGTATGCATCGTGTGGATCCTCTCCTGAGCATTGGCTTTCGTCTGAACCCACTTTCGTGTCTAAGTGCGGTTTCCGCGTTAAAACACCCACTAAATTTTTACACGGTGACTTTGAGAAGGGGCGTCCGCCTGAGCCCTACGCGACCCCAAAGCTCGAGTCGTTGTTACGGGACATCAGGCCCCAGGTTGTCATTGTCCAGCTTGGCACGAATTGGTTCGACGTATTGAATGACAGACTCGACGACGAACAGATCGCTCGCCTTCGTACTTTCGTGGAAAGGTTCGCGAGTGAGGTTAAGGCGCGCGACCCTCGCACTCAGCTCATTTGGATCACGCCACCGGACTCCTCTAAGTTTCGTCGCATTCAACCCGAGGTGACTCGTTTGATCCGCTCTGTGCAGCGGCGAATGGGTTTTTCATTGGTGGATTCCTCTGAATTGGTGCGATACGTCCCCGGCCAGACGGGCAGCGACGGAGTGCATTACAGCTCGGCGGATGCGCAAAAATGGGCTGAGGGCGTGCAGCGCCAGCTAAGACGGTTTTTATAATTGCTTGGGATGCAATCGTGTTTTTCGTTAGCCGGCTTTCGATGCGCAGCTTCGTTAAATTTGACTCGCCGAGTGCACCGCAGGCAGTGCTATTTGGAAAGCGTCCAAGTGCCTGTGGTTAGGCTGGGTACCACGCCGCTTTCCATCCAGCCTTGGGCCGCGCGCGAGCTGCTGGTGCCGGAATCGATTGAGGCACCTACAAATGTTCTTCGGGCGCCCGATGCAATATAGAAGCCCGACCACAAGCCTGTGGTGCGGTCTAGGCGCGGTCGGAATACGGGAGAAATCGTGGTGCCGTCTGAGGCTGTGTTCGAAACTGCGCTGACAACCGCAGAGGTTGAAATGGTGATCGCCCAAGAGTAGGTGAGTGAGGGGCCTGAAACTTGAGGATCGACGACACTCAGGGTCAGCGCGGTCGCGGTGGGTAGGAAGGTTGGCAAAGTTGCGGAACTGGTCCCGCACCAGCGTGCGCCGTCGTTGTGGGTAAAGGCGACTTTTGAGACGCCCGTAGAGTTTGTGCCGAGGGCGAACAGGGAGCCTGAGTAAACTGGCACAATGCCGAGAGTGCCAGAGGCGCTTTTGAGCAGGTAGCTGGCTTGTTTTTCGAGGGTGCCAGAGTCGAGGGAAGCCGCCCAGAGAGAGCCGCTACTAATATTGAAGTTGAGTTCCGCAAGTAGGCTTGTGGAGTTGTGCAGCTTGGTGGATGTAACCTGGCGGCCTTCGTACAACGAAACGGAGGGATTCGTGAGATCTGTGGTGTTGAGGTAGCCGGTACCGGTGCCTGTATAACCTTTGAGTCTCGTGTTCCAGAGCACCCGCCCGGAGGTGACCACTTGCGATTGGATAAAGGCTTGTTCGCCCACATTCGCAGCCAGCAGGTACTTGCCTACCAGCGTACTCAGGCTGCCGGCGGTCAAGCTCGTCGCCGCTTTGGCGATGTTGGCAGCCGCGCTTACACAGGTTCCACTTTGAAGGGAAACGAAGTCCGAGAGAGATGCACTCAATGTGGGGGCGGCTTGGGAGAGATCAAATTCTATGGTTAAACTTTGGCGCGCTGCTTGGGCTGTGGTTCCCAGCTTTGGCGTGAGTGTCATGGTCGAGGGTACCCCAGTTTTTGGGGCTAACCTTCCCGCAAACGTACGCACTATAGGCGCATAAACCCGCTCTCCTGACGTGCCGCCCGAGAGCAGTGTCGCCTCGTTAAATTGCAGTCGTCCGGAAACTGAGCCGCTACGACTGACGGTTACAGTGAGAAGTCCACGGTAGACGGAGCCGTCGTTGAGGGCGGTTGCGGCGGCGGATTCATTGGCTAGCAAGGTTTGGTAGGTGCCCATGGCGGAATCCCATGTGGCGAAGGTCAGGTTAAACGGCTTGGAGAAGTCGTAAATTTTACCAGAGGCACTGGTGCGCTCGAAGCGGACGGAGTACGAACCGGAATCCGTCAACGATTTGAGCGGGATATAAGCCACTCCAGTCGCGGAAACCGAACCGCTCACGGCGGTGGCAGTGGCGGTGCCGGAGTAAAGCGTGTAGGTGGTTTGAGTGCCGTTGGGTGGGGCGAAAAGGCTGATGGCGAGAGTCGCCTCGGAGCCCTTAATGAGTGCGACATCAGACGGAGGTTGAACGGAAACGAGCGAGCCGCTTTGGAGACTCACCGCGTTGACCAAGAGCACGACGCTGGCGCTGGTGAGACTTGTGCTCGTTGCGGAATCGGTGATTTGCACACTGTAGGAACCGGAGTCCGAGGTGGCCGCGCTTGGGATCGTGTAGCTTGAGCCAGTGCCGCCACTGACGGCAGAGCCGTCCTTTTTCCACTGGTAGGAAAGGGTCCCGCTTCCGACTGCCAGAACTGAAAAGGCTGCTGCGCTCCCCTCATCGAGTGTGAGGGCGGAAGGTTGAGTCAGAATCTCCAGCGAACCGCCAGTGAGAAGCGAGCCGCTTTGCCAGATTTGACCGCTGCCGCCCACGATGAGAAAGGTGTTGTTGAAGAAGGTGGCGGCTTTTTCGCTGACTGCTCCGCTCGGCGCGTTGGATTGCGTCCAAGTCGCTCCATCCGTGGAGAGGACGTGGATTTTTGCATTACTGGATTCTTGGTCAACGCCTGCTGCAAGATAAACTCCTCCACCATAGGCAAGTGCTGGAGTTAGTTCGGTGGTGGAACGGGTGGTGGTGAACGTGGCGCCATTGTCGGTGGAAACTCTTAATTTGGAGTACCATCCGCTCCCCACGAATCGGTTGTTGAGGTAGGCGATGCTGTTGAGGTCGGTTGAGCTAGTGAGTCCGGAACCCGAGGTTTTAGTGACCCAGTTGGAGCCGTCTGTGGAGGTGTAAATCTGTCCGTCACCGCTGGCGCTGGAGAGGTTGTAGTTGTGTGATGTGGCCACAAATGTGCCTGAACCATAAGCAAGGCCAGTCACGGAATGCAGAGATGAGATAGAAACTGTGCCGGATGAAACGGAAGTCCATGCGCTGCCCCCGTCTGTGGAGCGTAGCAATCGGCCCGCATCGCCGCCCACGAGGAGAGTCCCTCCGACGCCCGCGACCGATCGGAAGGCATTAATCGAAGAGGTGGAGGTGCTCGATGTGTATTTTTTACTCCACGTGATGCCGTCCGTGGACGTGTGAATTACTCCCACCCAACCGGTCGTGTAATCCAGACCGACCGCGACGAAGCGGGTTCCGTCCCAAGCAACCCCTTGGAGATACATGTTCGTCGGCGAGGAGAGCGTACGATCCGTCCAGATCTTCCCATCCGTTGAGGTCACGACCTTGCCCCTGTCGCCTACGGCAACCGCCAGCGAGCCGCTCGAGGCAATGCCATTGAGCGTAACCGTCCCGCTTGCCGTCGCGCTCCCGCCGGAAACCAGAGTGAAGCTCTGCGCCGGGTCACTGACCACCAACGAGGTGCCGCTGGTGACTGAGCCGCCTTTGCCATCGTTGACCGTCAGCGAGACGCTGTACGTTCCGCCCGCTGCGTACGTGTTGGTGAAAACGCTCGAGGTGCCGCTGTGAACTCCGTCGCCGGCGTCCCACCGGTAGCTCAGTGAGTCTCCGTCGGCGTCCGTCGCGGTTACAGCGAGCGTAATGGGCGCTCGGGCACTGCGCATGGTTTGCGCCACAAGCGAGGTGATAACTGGGGCGTTGTTGGTCGTCGCCAGGGTGTTGCTTTGGTATATTGCTCCTCCTGAACCAACACTAATGAGGCGGTTGTTGAAAAAGATCCCGTCATTCTGGTAGCTCATGCCTGTTGTAGGCGTGGAAGTTTTCCAGGTTCCTCCATCAATCGAGTACAGGTTAATGGGAGTGTAGGCGGTCGTCGTGTTACTCCCGACGGTGGTTTGCGTCACAGTGTTTCCCGAAGCGAAGTAAAGTCCGGAGGCGTAGCCCAGCACGCTTGCGAGATCCGTTTCGGTACGCGAAGTGGAAAAGGTCAGCGTCCCGTTGTTGATCGTCCCGGTTTTGAGTCCGGAGAGCCAACCGCTGGTGATAAATTTGCCGTTGAGGTAAGCGATTTTCTGGAAGTCTTCGTAAGTTGAGGAGAAACCAGCGCCCGTGGTTTGGTCAGTCCATGTCTCCCCAGTGGGCGAAGTGCAGACCACTCCATTTCCTGTAACCAACGACTCTGACCTTGCTGTGAGCACGAAAAGGCTTCCGCCGAACGCTATTCCACGACAAGACATCAAGCCGGAACTGACCGATGGGATTCCCGTGATAGCGGTCCAATTTGTCCCTCCATCCACGGAACGCAGCACCGTGCCAGAGTCGCCTACCGCGAGGATGACGTTATTCGCAGCGCAAACGGAACGAATCACGGTCTGGTCCATCGAAGAGCTGTAACGGCGCGTCCAAACGAGCCCATCAGACGAAGTATAGATGACTCCGTACCAACCAGCTGTATCACTATAATCCTGCCCCCCGACAATAAACCGGGTTCCGTCCCAAGTGACGCATTCGAGGTAGATGTTCAAGGTCGATTCCGCAACGGCGCGCTCCGTCCAGACTATCCCGTCGGGTGAGGTGCGAATGACGTTGGAATTTCCCCCAGATCCGTGATCTCCGACGGCGACAATCAGCGTGGGACTTGCAGCGACGGCATTGATGTCGGCGCTAGTGCCGCTGGTTCGCGAAGCGAATTTTTGCGCAGGATCTTGGACATCGACGGACGCAGAAGCGGTGGCGGTGGCGCCCTTCATATCGCTCACTGTGAGGTTGATTGTGTAAGTTCCACCTGTGACGTAGGTGTGCGTGAATGTGGCGGCGCTTGCGCCTGAGCCGCCCGTGATCGTGCCGTCGCCCGCGTCCCAGAAATAGGCGAGGGTTGCGCCGGTGGAGCAGGTGGCGTTCGCTGTGAAAGTAGTCGCTGAGCGTGCGTTGAAGGTGCTTGTTCCCGCAGAAATCGAGGCAGTGCAAGACCCCGTGCTTAGCGTCCCCGTGTGGATTTGGACATCGAGGTACTTGTTGTAGCCGCTACCGCCGTAACCCACAGGAGTGATATGCACTTTGGCGGTGGCGTCGGAATACGTGCGGCCGACGTCTAGTCCGGAGTCGGCCTTGCCTACAGTGGTTGATCCTAGCGAGGCCGTTCCAGAGGTAAGCGGGGTGGTGTCGATAAGCATGCACTTATCCTGCGAGTTTACCGAGGGGTACCGCTCCCAAAGCATATATGCGCCTTGAGTAAGGTGCTGGTTGTCCGTGTTAGTGGGACGGTAACCGATCCAGTAGTACTCAGAGGTGGAGGTGCCTCCGGTGGTGGTGGTTCCTTTGGTGAGCCGTACGCCTCGGAGCGTTCCTGTGGTGAGCTCCGAATCAATCTGGTAAATGCGGTACAAATTGGAGCCCAAAGCGGTGGCGTCCTGCCATTGGGGAGTGGTTGCGCTGGCGGAGTCCGCACTACTGATCCAGCCCAGTTTCTGCTTGGCTTGAGGATGAAAGTGGCCGTTTGGAAGGGAGCCGTCTCCCATCACGTCGTATGGATCGCCATACTCCTTTTCAGCGCCGTCGCCCACGGCCGAGGAGGTGCCGGCGGTGACTTGCCAGAAATTGGAGTGGCCCAAACCGTAAACATGACCCATCTCGTGGACGTAGACCTTTGCGTCGTTGTTACCCTGCATCCAAAAATCTCCGCCACCGACGCTCGCGAGCCCTGCGATTTTGACTCCATTGCCATAACACCCGATGTCCACAAAGGTCACCCCAACGATGTCATAATCGCCCAAGTCGCCGCCTAAAATTCCCACTGTGGCTAGCGTCCCGATGTTGATGGCTGCGTCAGCCCCCGATTTAGTGGAGCGAAACTTCGTGCGTGCATCTTCCAGCAGCGTCGACATTTTACTGGTGAAGGTGCCCGCCGCTACTGAGTCTGATGGCCGCGTGCCGGCGTAGTATGTTGCGGTATTCGCTAGTTGATAAGTGCCGGAACTCACTGTGGTCGTCACGTAAGTGTTTCCATATGAAAATTGGTAAAGTGAGGCGGCTGTCGTTCCCGCATTCGAAGTCCCGTTGATGACCGTTTCCGCCGCGCTTTTAGTGACAATAGACGTGTTGGAGGTGCCTGAGATCACGGCGCGGATTAAAAACATTTTCTTTGGCGTGCTCGTCCAATCCGTGGCAGCGGCTGCTGCTTGCATTTCTGCGGCGGGCAGGTTGAAGGCGGTAATGTTGCCGCTGGCTCCATCAACACTGTAGGGGAGCGAAAAGATCGCCCGCGAACCTGCGTGTGGACCAGGCTTTGTGTCCAACTTCGCGATGGCGGCGTCAAATTTGAGCAATTCTTCCGAACTGGCGAAAGTGAACCGCTTGCCTCCAGCCAAGGCCGTTACCGCTTCACCTGTAATCGGTTCGCCCGTCACAAAGCTACGCTTTGGATCGGGTTGTCCCGCAGGGAATTTAAGGGCAGCGACGCTCGCTTCCTCCGCGTTCAAGGGTTGAAATACGCCGTCGCGTAGAGCCGCTATTCCGTCCAAGGCGATGCCTTGAGTTGGCAGCCCTTGCTTGGAGTTGACTGCGGTTTTCTCTCCATAAACGAACCCTTGCACCACTTCGCCACTGGCAAATTGGATCTCGATCAAGGCCTGCCGAGCGTTGGGAGAATCATTCGCAGAGTTTCCCGGGCTCGGACACACTGGAAACAATTTGTAATTCACGGGTTCACTGAACGGCTTTTCCACCTCAGCCCTAATTCCAACGGGGAGCGCCTCCCATTCGTTTAAGTGAAGCGCCTCCTGAATGGCGGATTCCGGGTTGGAGCGGATCAACTGGGCCATGACGGGGCGGCGGGCCTGAGCGAGGGCGAGACCGGCTTCGAGCGCGTCCTTTTGCTGGTCTGGGGAGGCTTGTAGGTAATCCGCGAGCCACTGGCGAAAGGCGACGAGGGGCGGCAATACAGCAGAGGGGAGCGCTGGAGTGGCTACGGCTGGGAGCGGTGCTATTGAGTTGACGGGCGCGACTGGGGCGGGGGACGTCCCAGCAGGCGGAGCAAAGTTTGTCGAGGGCGCGCTCGTAGCGGTTTCCGGTGCGGGCGCGGGTTTGGAAACGTTTGCCTGACGCATTTCAAAAACGAGCGCAACAAGGGAAAGGAATGCGCAGGTTAAGATTAACCAACGCACCGAAGGCCAAAGGGGTGTTTTTTTCATGCCGGAAAGTTAGCTAATGAAGAGCGATCTGCCTGAGTACATCATGGCTAGCAGCCCCGATGAAGCAGCTTTCATGAAAGTTTACCTCTTATTTTCCCGACCGAATGTTTGTCGTTGGTGAACAAGTGCGGCTTTGTGAAGGAGTCTTGCCTTCGGGCCGGATTCTCAATTTTGCGCACCTCCTAATGTCGCTTGCTTATTAGGCTCTACTCTGGAGCAATCGGATTCATTCAAATCACAATAATCCCTCACTCTTATGCGTTCCCTCCTACTGGTTCCTTTCGTGTTAGCTTCCGCCGCCGTGGCTGCTGATTTGCCCGTCATTCCGTCTGCGCCTATCGCTCAGAAAAAGGAGCTTCTATTTTCCGACGACTTTCAGGGGGCCGAGCCCGCCAAGGTTTGGCATAAAGTCGTCCCTACTTTTTCTGTCGAAGATGGCGTTTTGAAAGGCACTCAGACCCGCGATACGGATGTCCCGGCGGCGGACGGCAAACCCGCAGTGAAGTCTCATGCAGCAGTGCATGGTTTGGAGATTCCAACCAAAGACAGCGTGGTGGAGGTCAAAATCCGCTTCGAAGGCGCCAGCATGATTGACGTCGAGTTCGATGACCGCGCGTACACAGGCGCGCATTACGGGCACCTTTGCCGGGCGCAGGTTCGTCTCAATGGCGTCACCCTGATTGACGAGCGGGACGGAGGAATGCGCAACGACATCCGTGAAATGGGTAATGATCCCACCAAAAAAGAAGAGCGCGCCAAGCTTTTGCAGGGACGTAGCGCGACTTTTCCTGCCGCTTTTGTCCCGGGTAAATGGTACACGCTTCAGGTTGAAACCGTCGGGGACGCCATGCGCGTTTCCATGGATGGCACGCCCGTTGGCTACTTAAAGTCCTCGGGGATCGCTCATGCCACCAAATCCAAGATCGAGCTCGGCGTGGCTGGTAAGAGCGGCTTGTTTGATGACATCAAGGTTTGGAACGCCGAAGCAGCGAAGTAAAAGCTCCGTTTTCGTTTCAGGCGCAGCAGCCGATTCTATCGGTTGCTGCCTTTGAATCCTCACATTTGTGGGCTTGCTCTTGAGGCTTTGAGGGACTTTATCAGGTGGGGTGATTCTCCCCATCTATCCCTGCCTGTCTCCCTCAGCGCGTCTCTCCACCGCTGCCTGTCTTGTAGTTTTCTCCGGTTTTGTCGCGCAAGTGCAGGCGAAGCCCGAGGTGCTGGAAGTAACGTCTGCCACCACCGCTCAACTCCCTCAAGGCAAGGAGGCCGATGGAATTATCGGCGATTTCGTCCTGCGTAATGATCGCATCGAAGCCGTCATCAGCGGCAATTTGCCTCTGCGCAGGGCCAATATGTCGACGTTTTACGGCGCCGACGGCATCACGCCAGGCTGTCTTTATGACCTGACTTTGCGCGGGGCCCAAAACGACCAGATCACTGTTTTCACTCCGGCATTTCAACAGGGAGCGGTTTCCTGGGTGCGAATCGTTGAACCGTCAACTTCGGGAGAGACTGCCGTGGAATGCGTCGTGACTGCGGCAAACGGTGGGGGTGTCTATCGAAAGCACGTCTACAGCTTGCAGGACGGTTGGCAGGGCTTGTTGGTGACCACCACGCTACGCAACGAGAGCGAGACCGCGAAAAAGGTAGTTTTCGAAGACCGCTGGACGAACTTTCTGAAAACTGGAGTGGCTCCGGGCGGGATCCTTTGGGCGGATGCCGTCGATCCCGACGACCGGTGCGGGTACGCGGTCGGTCCGTTGCAGGATCCCTCAGGCGCCCTGAAGCGGGCTTCCGGAGAGTTGGCCCCCGGTGAAAGTGTGACATACACGCGCTTTTTGAGCGTCGGCCATTCTCCGACTGAGGCGGTCAACGAAGTCGCCCGCAAGCAAGGTCTGACCTCGACACTCTCGGGCTCAGTCCTCGATGCCATGGGGAACCCAGTCAAGAATGCCGCCGTTTGGGTGCGTCCCAGTTTTCCTGTCGAACTTCCTGCCAGCACCAAGACGCGCTCCAACCAACCCGACTTCAACGGGCGCCTTGCGGGAATCGCCTACGTGGACGCTGCCGGTAAGTTTGAAGCCGTTTTGCCTCCAGGTACTTACGAACTCACTGCGAGTGCGCCAGGCCGCGCCGACATTCAGCTCCCAGTGGAATGTCGCTCCAATTCAAACATTGCGGCGAATTTCAATCTGGGCCCCAGTGCTGGCATAGCCTTCGAGATCCAAGATGAGCAAGGCGTGTCTATTCCGTGCAAAGTGCAGTTTCTCGCGTTACCCGGTACGGAAGCCGTCAACCTTGGGCCCGACCAGCGCGCACACGGTTGCCGCGATCAATATCACAGTGAGAACGGGCGCTTCGAAGTGGCTATTCCTGCGGGACGTTACCATGTCGTCGTGACTCGCGGGATTGAATATAGCCATCTCGCGCAGGATGTTGAGCTCCTCCCGGGCAAGCCCGTCCGCATCGCTGGCACGCTGAAGCGCCTCGTTGATACACGCGGTTGGGTCAGCGCAGATTACCACACGCATTCCACCCCCAGCGGCGACAACGTGTGCGGCACCGCGGATCGCCTGATTAACCTTGCCGCGGAGCACATCGAATTCGCCCCGACTACTGAACATAATCGTATCTTCAACTGGCGCCCTGAAATTGAGCGCCTCGGCCTGACGCAATTTTTGCAGACGGTTGTCGGAATCGAGTCCACGGGAAATAAGGCGCACTTTAACTCGTTCCCATTTGAACCCGTTCCGTTTACGCAGGACAATGGCGCTCCTGTCTGGAATGCCGATCCGCGCCTGAACGCTCTTACGTTACGCGAGTGGCAAAAAGTGGAGCCCGATCGTTGGATTCAGATCAACCATCCTGATTTGGTGGCCAACTTTTTCACACCCCGTGGCACTGGAGACAAAGAAGGGGGTTATGCCGGTTTAGTGAAGCTCATCGACGGGTATGAGACTCAGAACTACAGCGAGTCTCGCATCTTGGATGGTAAGCCGTTTTCCATCACGCGTGGCGTTAGTGGTAACGAAACGATCACTTGGAACCGCGAGTTTTTGTGGCTGCAAATGCTCAATCAAGGTCGCCACACCAACGCGGTGGCGGTGAGCGATTCGCACACCGTTTTCGGTAATGGCGTGGGCGGGTGGCGGATGTTTATGCCTTCCGCGTCGGATGAGCCCGCGAAGATCGACTGGCGCGAAAATGTGCGTGCCGCCAAAGAGGGCCGCTCGTACCTAACCACCGGGCCGTTTCTACAAGTCACGACTCCCGAGGGCACCGGTCCCGGAGGTACGGTTCACTCCAAGGGGAAACCCGTTAAATTGCAGGTCCGCGTGCAGTGCACCGATTGGATCGACATTGACCGAGTGCAAGTGCTCGTCAACGGACGTGCTTCCAAGGAGTTGAACTTCACGCGTGCAACGCATCCCAGCTTTTTCAAGGACGGTGTGGTGAAGTTCGAACAGGTCATCGACGTGCCGTTAAAGGCGGCTGCGCACCTGATTGTAGTGGCTTACGGTGAAAACTTTACGCTTCAGACGGGCTACGGCTCGAGTCCTCAGGCATCCATTCACCCGATAGCTTATCACAATCCAATCTGGGTGGACGTCGACGGCCGGGGTTACACCCACAACGACGATCCCCTTGATTTTCCGGCTACGGGCCAAAAGGTGAGTCTGGAGGACGCGAAGTCGTTTTTGCAGAGTAAGGCGAAGACTCCCTAAAACGCGCGACGGCTCGGCGCGGTGCTGCTCGGTGAGCTTCGAGGCTCGACGTTGCGGGCGGCTCTGTTTTCCTAAGCTCATGTCACCCTTTTTTGCAGAACTCGGCCAGACGGTTGCCGAGCGTTGGCAGGCACTCAACTTCTCGCCCGGCTCGTTTCCCACTCTGGCCCGGCTTGCACTTGAGGAACGGCCTCCCTCGGAGCATGTAGATCTAACAGAGCTACTTCATGAGTTTCTATCCGACGATTCGCAGCCCTCTCAGAGTCAGTCGGGGTTTGGGCAACCTGAGCTCGTGGTCTTTGAGCATCCTCGTTTTTATATCCAGCTTTTGTTTTGGTTGGATGGAACCACGGACATTCACCAGCATACTTTTTCCGGTGCGTTCCACGTGTTGGAGGGCTCCAGCATTCATACGGAGTTCGCCTTTTTGGAGCCGGAACCGGTTTCGGCGCATCTGCAAGTCGGGCGGTTGGAGCGTCTCAAAACGCAGCTGCTGGAAAAGGGTGAGACGGTAGAAATCGTTTCAGGGAAGGGGTTTATCCACTCACTTTTCCATCTCGAAACACCTTCCATCACCGTAGTGGTTCGCACGCATACCGATCCGAGCTCCAGCCCCCAATTCACCTACCTGCCGCCGCATCTCGCCGTAGATCCGTTTCAAAACGATTCGCTTACCCTCCGGCGCAAACAACTCTTGGACGTGCTCGAGACTCTTGGCGATCCCTCTTACCCAACACTCGTGTGTGAAATGCTGGAGAATCTCGATTTTGAACGTGGCTTTTTCATCCTTCAGAATGGGATGGTTCACCTTCAGGCGAGCGGTTTCTGGGATGAAGTGTGGTCTGTTTTTGAAGCGAAACACGGGCGTCTCGCCGACTTCGTGCGTCCAACCCTTGAGGAAATTCTGCGCCGCGACGCCCTCGTGGGCTTGAGAAGTTGTGTGGTGGAAGTCGAGCACCGCTTCTTTTTAGCGCTGATATTAAACAATCTGGATCGTAAAGACTTACTGCGGTTCGTCGGGCAGCGTTATGGCGGCGATCCGGCGGATACTGTGGCGCGTTGGCAGGCTGAATTGGAGGAAAACTACGAAGACGCTGCTTGGGTTTTGCAGGGGGCTGCCTCGATTTTGAACTGAAGAGAGAAGGAGGGGCAGGGGAGTGCGCGCAGCCTAAGCTCCGTATAGTTTCACAGGCGTCACTTCGACGGAATGTTTGTCGTTGCTGACGTAAACGGCTCCGTCCTGGACGGTGATTTGAAGACTCATGGTGCGCTCAGCAAGGGTCGCCAGCGCTTGGCTTTGATCTTGTGGCACCTGCCACACCCAAAGGTTTTGTGCGCGACTGAGTTTGTTTGCAATACCATCCCACCACGTGTGAGTCCCGTAGTTGTAGACGCTAACTTTCGCGACGCGGGCACTTGCCCGAAGGAGACGCTTGTCGTCGGGTTGCCCGAGCTCGATCCAGTGTAGCAGTCTGCCGGTAAGGTCTTTCTGCCAAATCGCCGGTTCGTCAGCATCCCACATATCTTTGGCAAATTCCAAGGGTCCCTGATCGTCATTGGGCGGCATGTTCAATGCAAAGGCCAGTAGGCGGTTCATCAGGCGCTCGTTATTTTCCGAGGGATGCTGCGCGATGACGGTGTTTTGCGTGAGATAAAGCTGACGGTCGAGGTCCGACAATTCGAGGGTTGCCTTGCAGATAGTTGCCTTGATTGCCATGAAGTTATTTTTAAGGAAAGAAGGTCAGGGGAAGCCGCGGAAGGCTAAAAAACAAGAGCCCGGAGACGGCCGGGAAGCGAAATTCCCTCCCGAGCTCCGGGCTGCTTTAAACGGTTGGAATGAGGTGTTAAGGCGCGGTGGCGATCACTTTTTCGGAAATCACCGTCTCGCTGCTCGCGGCGGGTTTGGCTTCCGAGGGCTTGGCTGCCGGGGTGTGCGGTTGAACCTTCCAGAAGCTACGGGAATACTTGGTCCAGTCCTCCAAGATTGCTTTGGACTGAGTGCTTCCAGTCTCTTCTAAATGCTTGGAAATCAGAGGCTTTAAAAACTCCTCGTCTTGCGCATTGAGACGATTGATGACCACCAATCCGGTGTTGTATAAATCCTCAAACCGATTGTGCAGATCCAACACGAAGGCTAGGCCGCCGGTCATGCCCGCGCCGAAGTTCTTGCCGGTGTCGCCCAAAACGACAATCGTGCCGCCAGTCATGTATTCGCAACCATGGTCGCCGATGCCTTCGACGACGGCTAGCGCGCCGGAGTTACGCACTGCAAAGCGTTCGCCACCACAACCGTTTACGAACAGCTTTCCACCCGTGGCTCCGTACAAACACGTGTTGCCGATAATCGAGTTATGGTGCGCTTCAAACCGGTGGCGAGGGGAGGGGCGCACGACGATTTCGCCGCCGCTCATTCCCTTGCCGACGTAGTCGTTGGCCTCGCCGGTGAGCACCAGTCGGACGCCCGGCGCCAAAAACGCACCAAAGCTCTGTCCAGCGCTGCCTTCCAGAAGAAGTTCAAGCGTGCCTTCCGGTAAACCTTCTTCTCCCCACTGGTAACCGATTTCCCCGGAGACCTTAGTCCCCACGGAGCGATTAGTGTTGTGCACCTTATACTTAAGGCTGATGGGTTGCTGGTCGGTAATCGCATCCTTTGCATCCTGAAGAACGGAATCATCCAAGGGCGCCTCGTGCATCGCGTTGTTACGGCTGCGGGTGCAGTAACGGGGCTGGGTCGTGTCTGCGGCTGCAACATCGACCAAAAGGCGCGAGAGATCGAGCGTGTTGGCTTTCGGATGATCGGCAACAATGCGCTGTTTTAAGAACTCTGTGCGTCCGATGATTTCCTTGAGCGAACGCACGCCGAGGCCAGCGAGGATTTCGCGCACTTCTTCCGCAACCCCATTAAAGAAGGTCACTAGCATGTCCGGCGTACCTTTAAATTTGCCGCGCAACCGCTCGTCCTGGCTGGCGATTCCCACGGGACAAGTGTTCAAATGGCACTGCCTGACGTACACGCAACCGAGCGCAATAAGAGCAGCCGTCCCAAAGTTGAACTCCTCAGCGCCGAGAATCGCCGCGCGTACAATGTCGATGCCTGTGCGCATCCCGCCATCTGTACGGAGGACAATCCGATTGCGTAAATTGTTCATCATGAGCACCTGCTGTGCTTCTGCGACGCCGAGTTCCCAAGGTGTCCCTGCGTGCTTTACCGAGGAAAGAGGCGAGGCACCGGTGCCGCCATCGTGTCCGGAGATGAGCACGATATCGGCGTGCGCCTTCGCAACTCCAGCGGCGACTGTCCCCACGCCAGCTTCAGCGACAAGCTTCACACAGACTTTAGCGCGCGGATTAACCTCCTTGAGGTCGTGGATCAACTGCGCCAAATCTTCGATCGAATAAATGTCGTGGTGCGGAGGCGGCGAAATCAGCATGACACCGGGCACGGTGTGTCGCAGTCGGGCGATGAGCGCGGTGACCTTATGGCCGGGCAACTGTCCGCCCTCACCGGGTTTCGCACCCTGCGCCATCTTGATCTCAATTTCCTTGGCGCTAGCGAGATACGCAGCGGTGACGCCGAAACGTCCGCTCGCCACCTGCTTGATTGCCGAATTGGCTAGGTCACCGTTTTCGCGCCGCTTGAAGCGTTCGGGATCTTCTCCGCCCTCGCCGGAGTTGGACTTCCCACCGATACGGTTCATCGCAATGGCAAGCGCCTCATGGGCTTCTGGACTCAGGGCGCCAAGCGACATGCCAGCAGAGGTGAAGCGTTGCCGAATATCTTCAACGGATTCAACATCTTCCAGAGGTACAGGAGCAGTCTTGGGAACAAGTTCCAGCATGTCCTTGAAGGAGATAGGTTGCTGCGCCTTCACTGCTTCCACGTATTTTTTATAATCGTCCGGATTGTTCGTTTTGACAAACGAGTGGAAGGATTGAATCACCGGTGGCACTACCGCGTGACGCTCGCCGGAGCGACGGAAGCGATAATAGCCGGGGTCATCCAGTTGCGCTTCTTTGCCTTCTGTCGGAACGCCTGCGTAACCTTTGGCGTGGCGCACGAGCGATTCTTGCGCGATCTCGACAAACCCGATGCCTGAAACTTGCGAGGGCGTGCCAGTGAAGCAGCGCTCGATCACATCGGCGTGGATGCCGATGGCTTCGAAAATCTGAGCCCCATGATAGCTCGCAAGCACTGATATGCCCATTTTAGACATAATCTTTAACAGGCCGTCCTCTAGCGCTTTGCGTACATTCAAAAGTGCCTTGTCGTAGGTGATAGAAGAGATTTCCGCCTTGAGCGCCTGCGCCTTTGCCAACTTCTCCGCGTCGGCTCCTGCCTTCGTAACACCCGCCTGCGCAGAGGCCTGCAACTGCTCCAAGAGCTCCTGCGCCGTTTCCAAAGCCAGATAAGGACATACCGCGCTGGCCCCGTACCCGATCAAACATGCTATCTGATGCGTGTCTCGGGCCTCACCAGTTTCGCATATAATGCTCGCCTTCATCCGTTTGCCCGAACGAATCAATTTATGGTGAACCGCCCCTGTCGCAAGCAACATAGGCACCGCCACCCGATCGTGATCCACTCCGCGGTCGGACAAAATAAGCGTGCGGACCCCAGAGGCAACGGCTTCTTCCGCTTCAACGCAGAGGCGCAGGATCGCCTTCTCTAATCCTTCGGCTCCCTCTGCCACGGGCCAAGTCGCGTTTAAAATCGCGTGCGGATGATCTACTTTCTCGAGGTGCTTGAGCGCTTCAAGCTCGTGCTCCAGTAGCACTGGCGATTCCAGTTGCACCAACCGGGCGTGCTCTGGAGATTCCGTCAGCAGATTACGCCGCCACCCCAGATGCACAGTCAGGGACATCACCAGCTTCTCGCGAATCGGGTCGATGGGCGGGTTGGTGACCTGTGCAAAGAGCTGCTTAAAGTAGGTGTAGAGCAGGCGAGGTTGCAGGGAAAGGATGGCGAGGGGAGTGTCATCTCCCATGGAGCCAACAGCTTCCGCCGCATTTTGCACCATAGGCTTGAGGATCATTTCCAACTCTTCACTGGAATATCCGAAGCCGAGCTGCTTTTGAGTCAGGGTTAAAATATCGAGAGGTCCAGTGGGTTCGCTCGGGATTGGGCCGCAATGTTGGGCCAGCGGAATGAGATGGGTCTTAAGCCATTCGCCGTAAGGATGCTCCTCTGCAAGACGCTCCTTGATCTCGGTGTCGTGCATAAGGCGACCTGCAGCTGTGTCGATTGCGACCATTTGCCCCGGCCCGAGTCGTCCTTTTTCTACGATCTTGGCCTCGTCAAACTCGATAGTGCCGACTTCTGAGCCCAGCGAAAAGATACCATCCTCGGTGAGCTTGTAACGTGAGGGACGCAAACCGTTGCGGTCCAAACAAGCACCGACGGTCGTGCCATCGGTGAAGACGAGGCAGGCTGGACCATCCCAAGGCTCGTTCAGGCAAGTTTGAAACTGGTAGAAGTCGCGTAACTTCTGGGTCATGCGCCGGTCGCTCTTCCAGGCTGGTGGCACGAGCATCGTCATCGCGTGAAGAAGATTGCGCCCAGAAAGAACCAGCGCCTCCAAAGCATTGTCCAGTTCTGCCGAATCCGAGCCACCGGGCTGGATAATGGGTTTGAGCAGATCGATGTCCGCTCCCCACTGGTTGGCCTCCAACTCCGCCTCACGAGCCGCCATCCAGTTGACGTTGCCGCGACGGGTGTTGATTTCCCCGTTGTGGCACAGCATCCGAAACGGTTGGGAAAGCGGCCAAGTGGGGAAGGTGTTTGTCGAGTAGCGCTGGTGGTAGGTCGCGATCGCCGTTTCAAAATCTGGATTCTGCAGATCCCTGTAAAACTTCTGCAACGAAGGCGAGATAAGCAAGCCCTTGTAGTTGATGATTTTACTCGAAAATGACGGGATGTAAAAGTGGCGAATCTTGTCGTCCGCCGCGCGCTTTTCAATTTCGTTGCGGCACAGGAACATTCTGCGCTCAAAGTCTTCGGCTGAAATGCCCTCGGGCTTGCCAACAAGCACTTGCTCCATGCGGGGAAGCGTCGAAGCGGCTTTTTCTCCCAACACATTGATGTTGATCGGCACCTCGCGCCAGCCGAACAAAAATAGGCCGCGTTTCTCGAGTACCTCTTCGATGATCGCCTTCGCCCGAGCCTGTGCGTAAGCGTTGTCGTGCGGCAGGAAAATCATACCCACACCGAGGTCGTCGTCGTTGTAGAGTTGGTGTCCAAGGCGTTGCACTTCATGCTTGAACAACTTTGTTGGAATCTGTGTGACCACGCCTGCTCCATCACCTGTTTTCGCGTCGGCGTCCACAGCGCCGCGATGGGCGAGAGCGCAGAGTGATTGCAGGGCGTATTGCAGAACTTGGTTGGAGCGCTGGCCGCTGACTTGCGCGATGAACCCCACGCCACAAGCATCATGCTCTTGCGTAGGTGAATAAAGGGAATCGATGCCCTTGGTGGAGTCGAGGATGACGTGATTCATTGGAGCGTTGAAGGTTCGGCCCCGGGGGAAGGGGCCATTACAGTAAGTATTTGAGGCAACCGTTCAAGACAAATTAGTGGGCATTAATAGCAGAAATAAGACTCAAAAAGCACTTTGGTTGTATTAAAATAGGCAAAATAAGTGGTTTTTTGTCTCAAATTAGTCAGTGTGGTGTTTTGTTGCCTCTCTACCTCCCCCAACCTCTAGTCCCATGCATGAAATCCACCCCCAAGCCGACTCCGTGCGCGACCTTGATGAACAGGAGCGTAAAATCCTCCGTGCTCTCATCCGGGACCCGCGTCAGTCGGACAATTCCATCGGTGAAGCCGTTGGCGTGAATATCCGGACCGTGAGCCGGAAGCGTCAGCGTTTGGAGCAGGATGGAATTCTATCTTACTATGCGGACGTAAACTTGGGCGCCTCGGGCTCCGGTCAGTACAAGACTCGGCATCTTTACACCATCAAGTTCCGCATCGGAGTGACCTACAAGCAGCTCCTGGAGGATATTCAAAAAGAGCCGGCCGTGCGTTCCGTTTTCACAGAAGTTCTTTACGAAAGTCACATCGCGGAGATCGACGGGAAGCTGGCGATGCTGCTGTTCATCGATGGAGAAAACGATCTGGATATCGTGCAGACTGTGCAGGAGAAGCTGATTCCGAGCCTTCGCCGCAATCACGGTGAGGACTCGATTGAGGAAGTCAGCACCGTGCGAATCCTTTCCCAAGTCAGAGCACTTCGCAATTACGTGTTGCCAGTCAACATGGAAGCGGGCGCCATGCGGGAGGACTGGCCTGAGGAAGCAATTTACGTTGGTCGCTGATGGGGCGAGCGACGGCGTGAACGCTAAGCTAGGGCGAGCAGGTTTACCCGCCCCAAAGCTCAGCAAAGTTTAACTTCGGGAAGGGGGCGCAATTCCTTTCCCGCTTCTCCAGTCGCTTATGCTCCGGCTTGGCCAGGTGTCAGGCGGGTGACTTCTGTGTGTTTGCTGGATTTCTGTTTGCCGTTCCACCAGAGCACCACCGGTGCTGCCACGAAGACCGAAGAATACGTTCCCACGAGAACTCCGATGAGAATGGCCAACGCGAAATCTGCCAGCACAGGGCCACCGAAGAAGAACAACGAAATCGTCGAGAGCAACGTCACTCCGCCAGTGATGATGGTGCGCGACAGTGTCTCGTTGATGCTCAAATTCATGATGTCCATCACCGAACCTTTGCGGCCAGTCTGCATGCCTTCGCGAATGCGGTCGAAGACCACGATGGTGTCGTTCACTGAGTAACCCGCGATGGTCAGCACTGCGCCGACGGTGACCAGCGAGAGTTCGCGGCCCAGAAGCGCAAAGACTCCAATTGTAATAGTCACGTCATGCAACAGAGCCACGAGCGCTCCAAGCGCGAAGGAAAACTCGAAGCGAACCGTGACATAAACCAAAATCCCAAGCATCCCGAGCAAGAGCGCCATGAGCGAGTTGCGCGCGAGTTCGCCCCCGACGAGGCTGCCGACGGTTTCCACCGCTTCCACGCGGAATTCCGCCTGAGGAAACTTTGCTTTGATCCCTTCCGCGAGCTTCTCTCCCGTGCCCTGGGGACTGCGAATGGTGAAAAACTCCTTGGCCGCCGACTTCTCGATTTGCACGGCTGCTTCGCCCACTTTTTGAGCATCCACAACTTCGCGGACTTCTTTGATTTCGGGTTTGACTTTGACTGCCTCCAAAACGACGCGGTCGCCGCCCTTGAAATCGACACCAAAGTTCTTTTCGCCACGTGCCCAAAAAAGAGCCAATGAGGCGAAGATAACGCTCAGCGAGCAGGCGATCGCCAGCTTACGCCAGCGCAGGAAATTGAAGTTTGAAGTAACCAGAAGGCGGCCCATGGAGACATTCTTGAGCAGGCCTAATTCAATGGCCCAGCCGAAGAAATTGCGCGAAGCAATCAAGGCAGTGAACAACGTCGCCAGAATCCCAATGCATAATGCCACAGCGAAGCCTTTCACGGGACCGGTGGCCTTCCAGAAAAGGATTAGGGCGGTAATCAAGGTGGTGATGTTCGAGTCGAAAATGGCTGGGAAAGCCTTTTCAAACGCTGAACGTACGACGGCAGCCAGCGGGCGTTTGTCCGACATTTCTTCGCGCAACCGCTCGTAAACCAGAACGTTGGCGTCCACGGCCATGCCAAGGGTCAAAATGATCCCCGCAATCCCGGGCAAAGTCAAAACCGTGCCGAATAGGCCCATGGCACCAAAAAGCAGTACTAGGTTCACGATGAGCGCAAGATTTGCGATCACCCCGCTGAAGCGGTAATACACAAGGACGAAGAGCGCTATCATCGCCAGACCAAGTAATCCGGAGAAAATTCCGCTGTTAATCGAGTCCTCCCCGAGTGAGGCCGAGGCGGTACGCTCTTCTTCGATGACCACAGGCGTTTGGAGCGGATTTTCCAGCACGCTGGCGAGATTGCGCGCTTGTGCTTCGGTAAAGTGCCCCGTGATCGAGGCGTTTCCACCTGTGATTGCTTCTCTAATTACCGGTGCGGATTGCACTTTGCCGTCCAACATAATGGCGAAACGTTTGCCGACGTTTTCCTGCGTCAACTTCGCAAACAAACTAGCTCCCTCGGCACTGAAACTCAGACTCACTCCCCACCCTTGCGTGTCAAAAAAAGCGCGAGCTCCATTGACCATGCTGCCGGGAATGTCCGCCTTTTTTTTGACCACGAGGCGCTCTTCGATTTCCTTGCCATCGCGTTCATCTTTGTACACCTCCAATTTGAAGGCGGGATCCGGTGGAACCAACCCTTGGACGATGCTGTCGCTCTGGGGGTGCACGAGCTTAAAGTCGAGCTTTGCGGGGCGATAAAGCTGCTCCCTTGCCTCCTGCAATTTGCCGGTATTCATCCCGGGAATTTGAACCATAATGCGATCCGTACCCTGTGGCGCAATCACGGGTTCGCTTGTGCCCATCGAGTCGACGCGGCGCCGGATCACTTCCCGCGCCTGATCGAGCATCGCGGGGGTGATAGGGCGCACTGTGCCAGTTTCGTCAGGCTC
Source organism: uncultured Spartobacteria bacterium (assembly GCA_903919125.1). Classification (GTDB taxonomy): domain Bacteria; phylum Verrucomicrobiota; class Verrucomicrobiia; order Chthoniobacterales; family Chthoniobacteraceae; genus Chth-196. The sequence goes on from CAIXGS010000047.1 coordinate 28,950, forward strand.
CGCCTTCAGGCGGATGAGGAACGACGTACCGCCTTTGAGGTCAAGCCCCAGCGGGAGCTTTTCCTCGGGCGGATAAACCGAACCGATGGCAAATGCGACCACGAGCACCGTCAAAATGCTGCCTAAATGGCGGCGAATGGTTTCGCTGTCTGTGAGGAAATACCATACGAAGAGGACTGCCAGAAGGAGTCCCATGAGGAAAACGAGGGCGGGAGTCATGAGTGGGTAGGAGGAAAAAAGGGGGTTAAAATTATCCGGAAGTTGCATCCGGAGCTTAGTTTAGGGGGAGCGGCAGTGCTTAGACTTTCTCGAGCGTTGGCTCCTTGAGCACTGTTGAGATGGAGGTTTTCTCCACCTTGATTCGCACATTGTCCGCGACCTTGAGCATTAGAGTGCCACTGTCGGTAACATTACTGACAATCCCATGAATGCCGCCATTGGTGACTACTGCATCGCCCGTTTTTAATTGGTCCACCAGTTCGCGAAGCTGTTTTTCTTTCTTCTGCTGCGGACGAATCATGAGGAAATACATGATCGCAAAGATACAGATCATGGGCACCAACATGCCGCCAATGCCGGGAGGTTGTCCTTGAGCAGGGGCAGTGACTTGGGCCAACCAAAAGGGAAAGTGTAACATATGTTTTGTCAGATTTTCGGAAGTTAAAAATGGAGGAGTCACGGAAAAGAAATATCAAACAGTGACGACTGGGGATGGGAAGTTTCTAAAATTTAATGTTTTACAAATGTGTGATGCATATCCTCGAACTGATCTTTATCACCAAGTTCAACCTCCAACCGTTTCAAACAGTCAATTCGGTGCGCGTGGGCGTTAGATACGGGATTGGTGAGCGTAACCTTCGAGGGAACTTTGTCCAAGATTTTCCATTTGCGAAATGCAGCATTCGCAGCAATCTGGCATCGGGCGGTCGTACGTCGTGTTTTGGCGCGGCCATCCGGATCTCTCGGCCGGGGCAAGCCAGAGCGTATTGCGGGCTCCTAATCCGTCTGCGCAACGGAGGTGACAGGAAAAGTGCCCAAAATCTTAACCTGCGTACAACGCCTGCCCAACTCTGCCAGCACGTCTTGGAGATGCGGTTCTGTTACATGCCCCTCCACGTCCAAGAAGAAGCAGTACTCCCAAGCCTTGCGCCGAGAAGGGCGGCTTTCGATTTTGCCGATGTTGATTTTCTTCAGATAGAACGGCTCAAGCGCCCGGTAAAGTGCGCCCGGTTCATGCGAAACACTGAAAAGCAGCGAGGTGCGATCCGTTCCCGTAGCAGGCGAGGGGCGAAGGCCGATGACCAGAAAACGCGTCGTATTTTCTGCGGAATCCTGAATTCCGGACTCCAACACGTCCAAACCATGCAATTCCCCCGCGAGAAGTCCCGCGATGGCAGCCGCTCCGTCTTCGCGTGCCGCGCACTCCGCCGCGCGTGTGGTGCTAGAGACTTCCACGCACTCGACTCCCGGTAAGTTGGCGCGAAGCCAATTGCGCGTTTGGGCGAAAGCTTGAGGGTGACTGTACACCGTGCGTATCTGCTCTTTCGCACAGCGCGCGAGCAAGTGGTGCTCTATCCTCAAGAGCACTTGCGCGCAAACCTGAGCGTCGCTGTCGATAAACATATCCAAAGTATGGTTCACCGCGCCTTCCCATGAGTTCTCCACCGGCACCACTCCGTAGTCCGCTTGTCCGCGAGTGACCGCTTCAAACACGTCGCCGATCCCTGGTTGAGGCGTGTACTTCACGCTCGCCCCGAATTTTGAGCGCGCCGCCTGATGCGTGAACGTGGCTTCCGGTCCGAGATAAGCGATCCTCAGGTCTTTCTCCAACGCCAGAGACGCTGACATAATTTCTCGGTACACAGCCCGCACTGCGCTTTCGGGCAAACGGCCTCCGATGCGCGCATTACGTTCAGTGAGCGAGCGATAGACTTGTTCCTCGCGCTCTGGAGCGTAGATTTCCAGTCCTTCGGCCTTCTTAAACTCGCCGACTTCGTGGACACATTCCGCCCGCGCGTTCAGCAGTTGGAGAATCTGTTCGTCCAGAGAATCTATCTTTTTTCGGATATCAACGAGGTTCATTTGAAAAGTCGGTTACTGAGTCTGTCTGTTGAGAAGGTGGCTCATTCTCTTGGAGGAGTCCATGGGCAGCCTCCTGAAAGAAAGGCTCCTGCGCGGTTGTCTCCTCGCGCGTGTGCTGTTCTGAAGGGACTGGTTCTGGAGGGGCGGATTCCGAGGGAGCCATTTCTGGAGCGGCGGATTCTTGCGCGAAGGGTAATTCCGGCGAGGCTTCCTCGTCTTTTGCGCCTCTTCGTTTGGCAGCTTTTTCTTCCGGCGGCGGGGCTTTGGGCAGGTTGATGCGAGCCAGTTCGCTTGCGTTTGGCAATTCCTGGGTCGATTTCAGGCCGAAATGCTCCAGAAAATAATCCGTTGTGGCGTACAAAAGTGGCCTGCCGGGAACATCCGCCCTCCCAGTAATCCGCACTAGGCTCCGATCCAAAAGCACCTGCATCACGCCGTCGACGGCGACGCCACGCACGGCCTCGATGTCCGCGCGCGTGACGGGTTGGCGGTAGGCAATGATCGCAAGTGTCTCCAGCGCAGGTCCGCTCAGACGCGCCGGTTTGGCTTCCGGGTAGAGGCTGCGCACCCACGGCGCGAACTCTGGGCGCGTGACCAAGTTCCAGCCGCTGGCCTGCTCCACGAGTCGAAACGCCCGGTCACTTTGCTCAAACGCTTCCCCCAACTCCGTCAAAGCTTGGAGCACCTCCTCGCAAGAAGCCGCCGCGAGCCCCTGTGCAGCCTCAGTCTCACAGGACGCCCCAGCAGCCTGAATCGCCGCCAGCATTTCCTCAGTGGAAAGCGGCTTTGGGGCGGCAAAAATCAACGCTTCAAGCACTTGGGGCAAGGTCATCACAGTCCCTCCTAGGCTCGGGTAAGCTCAATTTTTCCAAACGGCTCCAATTGCACCGCCTTTAATTGTTTCAGTCGTATCAACTCCAGTACCGCCAAAAACGTCACCACGATCTCCGCCCTTGAGGCGATCCCCGAAAACAACTCCGTGAAGTCCATCGGCACGCCGCCAGAGAGCATCTTCAAGACGAGCTCAATTTTATCAGACACCGTAAAGTTTTCTTCGAAAATCTCCCGTAAGTCTTCCCTCTGATTGATCCGCTTGAGCACCCCGTTAAATGCTGCAATCAAGTCCAGCACGCTGACTTCTCCCAGCGGACGCTCGGGTTGATGATCCGGAAGCTCGGAGATCCGACTGAATAGTGCTTCTTGGGCCAATTCTCTCTGGTGCAACCCCGCTGCGGCGTCCTTGAATTTTTTGTACTCGATTAATTGCCTGACCAGCTCCCAGCGCGGATCTTCCTCCTCGGCCTCCTCTTCAGGCGGTTGCACGCTGACGGGCAGCAGGCTTCGGCTCTTAATATAAATTAAGTTGGACGCCATCACGATGAATTCCCCAGCCACATCTAAGTCCAGCGCCTTAAACGCCTCCATGAATTCGAGGTACTGCTGGGTGATCCGCTCCAGGGAAACATCGTAGATATCCACCTCTTCCCGCTTGATGAGGTACCACAATAAGTCCAATGGCCCTTCGAACACTTCCAACTTCACCTTGTAATCCTGCGTTAACATTCAGCCGCACTTTACACAAAGTTTGTCGAGATGCTCAACCAGCGTTTAGGCCACACGGCGTTTAGCTCCGATTAGAGTATCGCAAAGGGGCAAAAACTTATGTGAAACGCTACTTTAAGCGCCCTTCTTTAAGTTTACATTTTACGACGTTTTCGAAAGCAACTCCCTCATGCTGATTTTTTTCAAAACCGACGTGCAGGTTTCCCAATCGTCGTCTTCTACCCTGCCATGTTTGGTATCAAGAGGGTTGCGAGTCGCGGTAGTGAGGTCGATGAGTTGATCATCCGCGTGTTGTGACAGGCTCAATCGGTACAGAAAGCGCTCCAGCGTGAATCGCACCAAGATCTGATTAAACTCAACGCCCTGTACCTTGGCGAGATTGAGCAAGCGGGCACGGACAGAAGCCGCAAAGTTGGACGGGGTCTGGCTCATCCGATACTCTCCAAGTAGGGCCGCATGACATTGGCCACTCGGCAGATTTTGGCGCAACGCCAGATTTCATCGAAAGTGGCCTTCTTGCTCGAGATTGCGTCTCTAAGTGCCTCAAGTGCTGTGTCCAATCCGATCTTATTGCGGTGCTTAAAACAGTCGGCAACCGTTTTTGCCACATTATAAATTCGTAGGGCAACTCCTTCCCTTTCGACGGTCTGTATCCCTGTTGAATAGGCCTCACCAGTAAACTGCACCATTTTAACCGGGGGATAATCCAGCCGAGGGGTGTGGCTTCCACGTGGCATCGCAATCCAGACTTGTCGCGGTAGTTGTGTGGTTAGTTCGTGAAATTGTAGGGCACTTAGCAGGCAAAAAACCGCTTGAGGCGCCTTAATGGCTACCGTCTCTAAACTTTCCAGCTCAGATCCATGCGCCCCCGGCAAGCGGTATAGCCCACGTCCAACTTTTTCTAGCAACCCCGTGGTGCGCAGACGAGTGAGCACGATTCGTGGCGCACCAATGGCGTCGAGGTCGCTAGCTCGCAGTATCCCTTTCCGTCCCGCCAAGGAAAGCACGCGCTGGTTGTGTGTGGAGGCCGTCATCATCGACAAAATGTTCCAATTATTCGTTGAAAGCAATAAAAAGACGAAATATAGGAACAGTCTTGTTACACCTCGCGACACTTGGGACTCGATCTTATACCACCTATTTAAGTTTTCTGGATGATTCAAGAGACCTCAGCACCTGGGAGCGCGGAGCCCCAGCTCCGCAATGCCTGTCCGAGCTTTTGGGGCGTCAAAGCGGAGCTAGGGCTCCGCGTTCCCGGGAGAGA